>JAAERN010000121.1 GCA_024230295.1 Planctomycetota bacterium | reverse complement strand
TGACCTGATCTGGTGCCTGTACTGTGACTGGATGACCGGTGTGTGGTCGCTGGCTTCGGAAATGCTTCGCAACGTCGAGTCATTCTGGTGCCCCATCCGATTCCACAGCACCAACAAATGCGACAACTGTGCTCACGATTTTCCCGATGTCTACCGCGGTTGGATCCCGGCTGATGGCAGCATGGAGGATGTGACAGCAGTCATCAAGAAGCACTACGGAGAGGCTGAGATCAACAGTTGGTTCGGGCATCCCGCCAGATTGACTGTCGAGGGCGAAACGCCAACGATCGCCCAGGACGATGCCGAAGAAACGCCCCCTCAGGGCTGAAAGCCTCCCCCTAGAAACGCGAGGAATCCCGACAAACCCCTTGCTCAGCACCTCATCCGCTGGTCCAATGAGAGGACCATGATGATTCTGAATATCGCTGTGATGGCAGCCAGCATTGGCTCAGCCTCTCCCCTCGTTCCGCACGAAAGCAAACCGGGCATCTACACGTTCGACGCGATTGCGGCCAGTCAGTTGCCGCTGGACGACATCACGCTGACCATGCGCATCGGCGAGCAGACGTGCCAATTCGAACTTGAGCGGTTCACCGTCACCGATGAGCAAACTCGCTTTCTGCTCGGAAGCCGCGGCGGCAAAGATCGCCTAATGCCCTTTGATCCCACCTCGGTCATCCTGCTCCGCGGATCTGCTGGCATGCCGGAGAGTGAAGTGTTCCTCGCCATGAGCCCGCATGGCGTCATCGGCACGGCCAGCCTGCCGGATGGCTCATGGGCGCTGACCCCAGGCGATGGCAGCCGCGGCCTTGCCGCCACCGATCTCAGTTGGCACCAACTCGCCGCTGGCGAGCGGCCGCCGCTGGGGGTGCCGGTCTGCGGGGCGACGCTCGGCGCCGCTCCCCCGCCGCTTCGCAGCCTCGATCTGAATCAAGATCGGCTCCGACTCGACCTCGCCGTGGAAACCGACTTTGAGTATCTGGAGTTGTTCTCGGGCGACACGATCGCAGCCGCGGAGTACCTCGTGGCGATGTATGGCGCCGTGGCAATGGTGTACGAACGCGATGTCGACATCGAGATGGTGCTCGTGTGGTCCCGCCTCTGGGAAACGTCCGACGACCTGTTCAACGATGACGATCCACTCGTGCCGTTCAGAGACTACTGGAACAAGAACATGGGTGACATTGATCGCGATCTCGCCCAGTTCCTGACAGGTCGCACCAACCTTCCATACGGCGGTGTCGCCTGGGTGTCGGCAACCTGCGGCGACCATGCTTACTCTGTATCCGGGTACACGCTGGGGTCTTTCTACTCGGCGACCGAACCAGCCTTCGGCAACTGGGACATCAACGTTGCGGCTCATGAACTCGGGCACAACTGCGGCACGTACCACACACACGATTACGAAATCGACAACTGCGCCGGTGGCGATATCAACCGCGGCTCGATCATGAGTTACTGCCACACAACCACGGGCGGCAACGCCAACATCGATCTGCGATTCCACGAAATCACGCAGGCGGCCATGCGGGAGCATGTCGACGAGTCTCCATGTCTGATTCCGGACTGCAACGGCAACGGCGATGATGATGCGATCGACATCACGTCCGGGGCCAGTGTCGATATCAATTCCAATGGCGTGCCGGACGAATGCGAAGATTGCAACAGCAACGCAATATTCGATGACGTTGACATCGCCGATGGAAGCAGTCTCGACCTCGACGCAAATGGTGTTCCTGATGAGTGCCAGCCCGACTGCAACGGCAACAGCCAACCCGACACCTTCGACATCTCCGAAGGCACCAGCATCGACCTGTGGGGAAATGGCGTCCCGGATGAGTGCGAAACCGATTGCGACAGCGACGGACAGAGCGACTACAACCAGATTCAGAGCAACATGGACCTCGATCTCAACCGCAACGCCATCCTCGATGCGTGTGAGGACTGCGATAGCGATGGCACACCGGATCACCTGCAACTCGCCGGCGGAAGCGCCTTGTGGATTGCGGGCACGACCAATGGCGAAGCACAGGGCTTTCACGCCTCCAGCGGCGTTCCGATCACCTCGGCCTCGGGTGATTCCGTCACAGCAGCCAATGACCTTCGGGTGATCGACGACGAAGTGTTTATCTCTGATTTCACCGGCAATCGTGTTTCCATCTTTGACCGGCCCAGCGGCACCTACATTGACGAACTCACGGAGGGACTTCTCGGGCCGGACGGCATGGCGACAAACGCCGCGGGCGAACTGCTTGTCGTCTCACGCGGCACCAGCAGCGTCGAACGATTCGATGTGGCGAGCCGTACACACCTCGGCACACTGATTGCCAGCGGCGAAGGCGGCCTGCTTGATCCCCGTGCCATTCTCATACTCTCTGACGGAAACATCCTCGTCAGCACCGATGAGGATGCGGTGCTGGAATTCACCGGCGATGGAAACTTCGTACGGGAACTCATCTCTGCTGACGCCGTCGATCTCGACTGGATTCGCGGCATGGCCGAGCGACCAAGCGGCACCATTCTGATCACAAGCAGCAAGAACAACGCTATCTACGAATTCGATCGTGATACCGGTGATTCGCTCGGCCGCTGGGATCGCGGCGGACTCGAAGAGGGCTACTGGGGACTTGGAAGCCCATGGTCAGTTCGCATCGGCCCAGACGGCGACGTGTATGTATCGACGAACGAAGCGAATACTGCGGTGCAAGTCTACGAAGAAGCAACCGGCCTCTTCAAGCGGCGGTACTACATCCTCTCGCAACTCATCCCGGGACCAACTGGTTTCGATTTCGCACCTCCCGCCGATGATGACTGCGACGGGAACCTCGTCCTCGACTCGTGCGACATCGCGGAGGGGACACATACTGATGCCAATGAAAACGGTATCCCAGATGTGTGTGAGTGCGTTGCGGATCACACCGGCGATGGTGTTGTAGGCGTGGACGATCTGCTGTACGTCACGGCGAACTGGGGCAGCCCCTTCGACGCCGACGACCTCCTCAAGGTCATCGCAGGCTGGGGAAACTGCCCCTAGCAGACCGCTAGCGGCCTGCCAGAGCCGCGCAACGACCTACCAGACAATTATCTCCTTGCCCCACAACGCCTTACGATTTTGAAAGTTGCAAGTCGTTGTTGCGTAGACAGATAAATCGCTCCGCTGGTTGGATGCGTTTTTGCTGACAGGTTTAGGGAATGGCTTCGGATACATGACAGAACCAAGATCTTCCCCTCAACCGGAGACCACTGACATGAACCTCGGCACCACCATCTTCAGCACCATGCTCGTCACGCTCGTCACCGCCATGCCCGCCATGGCCAGCCCCTCGGACATCGACTCTTTCGACGGCATGGTCTTTCAGCCGGTCGATATCGAAGGATCGATTCATACGCTGACCAACATCGGACACTGGTCTGACCCACTCTGCCGCACCAACGACACCACCTCAATCACACTCGCCTCGCTGCTTCACGGCGTCAGCAAGGACGTCTCCTGCACCGACTCGGGCGATGAAGCCAACGCCATGGCCAACGTCAAACTCATCGCGGTGGATCGGCAGCTTGAACTCCGCATCGGCGGCGAAGGTTCCGCTTCTGGACTGCAAGAGCCCATCATCAGCCAGCACGACGCCAACGTTCGCCTCGACTTCGAAGTTGCGAACAGCACCCGCGTTCGAATCGACTGGAACTACACCACCAGCGGAACAGCCTTGGCCGGCATCAAGATGGGCAGCCAAGCAAGTCCTGCCGGCTGGGACACCCCTGACTTCGAGAACATCATCGATGACACATTGTCTGCTGGCACACGAATCACCCGTCTGGATGCCGGCGTATGGACGCTCGCTGCCAAAACGCAACATGACGCCGATGCCAACGCCTCCGGTTTCGACAGCAGCTCCGCCGCCGCTCAGGTTTCAATTACCGCCATCAAGGCTGGCGATGTCGATGGTGATCGCCAAGTCAACGTCAACGACATCCTCGCCGTCGTCTCCTGTTGGGGCGGATGCGGTGACGAGTCATGCCTCGCCGACCTCAATGACGACGGCCTGGTCAACGTCGAAGACCTGCGGTACGTACTCGCCAGCATGGACGGACACATTAGCCACGCTTGAATCAACAGACTCTCCCCTCCAGTTCCTCCTCTCAGGAACAACAGAAGATCCGCCGAGTGCTCAAGCACTCGGCGGGCCTGTTTTTACCTTGTGGATGGCGAGGATCAGGAACCGGGCTTGCAGCATCCGGCTGGAGTCTTCCCATCCTTCTCCGCATCCTCGATCGAGTCGTACTTGACGAGGTTCTTCTCGGAGATGCGCTTCGCCTGCCCGCAGCTGCCCTTATGGAACTTCTTGCTCCGCTTGGATGCGACAAACGAACCGTCGCCACCCGATGAGGAACTCGATGCCGCCTTGCCCTTCGGCGCAGATGGCTTGGGCGAACTCGTTCGAGGCTTGGGCGCGGACCGCAGCGCCGTTCTCGTCGATGACGCGGGCCAAGCCGGGGCTTTCATTGTGTCGCCGGCGCCATCCTGCGGAACGAGGTCGATGGCGATCGGATAGTGATCCGACGCATATCCGGCTGGAATTGGATCGTTCCGCCAGTCGTAGTCCTCGGCGCTTGTGCCAAGCACAAAGCCACTGCCCTCAACCAACTCACCGAGCGCCGCGTGGTTGAGCAGCACGAAGTCGATAACACGACCACTCGTGTGCGTCTTTCTAAGCGGTGAGGCATCGTCGTAGTCGATATTGGCCCCTCGAAGCGTCATGGCATCAACCATCCCGCTTCGAAAATACACCTGCATCGAGCGGTCCCACGGCTGCGCATTGAAGTCGCCCAGCACGATGATGTTTCGATTCGGATCTGACTTCATCAACTGGGCGATGTAGTCCATGATTTGCAACGCTTCGCTCTCTCGCTTCCAGCGATCACGGCCCGCCTTATGGTGTACCGCAAACAGCGAAAGCTCATAGCCGCCCGGTGTCCGTACCGTCGCAAAGAGCGGGCTCCGCTGAAACTTCGCATCGCCTCCATTGTCCGACGGTTCGGCCCAACCGCCACCAGTTCGCCGCACCTTGGAAAGATCCGCATCTGGCCAAGTATGCGTTTCCACAATCGGGAAACGACTCAGCAGGCTTTGCTCGCAGCCTCGGTAATAGCCGACATCCTCGGACGCAATGTGGTCGTACCCCATGTCCGAAAGAAACCGATCACGGAACCATGTGATGGCCTCCTTGGACTCCACTTCCTCAAGCGCAATCACATCGGCATCAACGGCGCGAATGGCCCTCGCGAGCTCTTCGCACCGCTCAAATGTCGTCGGACCCGGGTTCGTCCCGAAGTCGTCGTACTCACCTTGAAGCAGCGGGTCGTCCGCCTGATCAAAGTAGTTAAGCATGTTGTAGGAGGCGACGCGGATCGTGCCATCCATCCGCGGCGTTGCTTGGGTCAGACCATACGTGTGATGCGGAGAGGGCGCAGCAAGCAGCGTTGAAACGATAAAGGTTGTAATGATCATAGAGAACATGGTAAGCCGCTCCGACCCTGCGTGTCCGATTGCACCTCAGCAACCCCTCTCTGACTCTTGGCAGCGGGGAGTGAAGATGATTTGACAAGAGCACCGTTCAATCGGGCAAAGGGCCACTTGCGACCTGACCCCCCGTTCACGCAATCAAATACCACAGCGGGAACAAGAAGATCCAGATGACATCCACAATGTGCCAATAGAGCGCACCACATTCGACTGGCGCGTAATACCGAGGACCGAAGTGACCGCGGCCGAGACGCCAAAGCAGCCAGAGCATCACAATCATTCCGGCAATCACGTGCAATCCGTGCAAGCCGGTCATCAGGAAGTAGATCCCGAAGAAGAGGTGCGCGTTTGCGGGCCGCGTGGCATCGAACTGAGGTACCGGACGATGCACTGTGTATTCGACATCACCAATGAGGCGGTCAGTCATTCCGGCCGGTCCATCGGGCGCCAGTGGAATTGACGACTTGGGCAGCCAGTTGCTCGCCTGGGCGGGCGGTGGCGCCGCTGCTGGTGCTGGTGCTACTGCCTCAGCGGTCTCCGTCGAATCGGCGGCAGCGGCATCCGCGGCTGGTTCCTCGGCATCATCACCAGGCGCCTGATCAATCGGCACTTGCAAGGTACGCATGTACGCGATGATGTCACGCAGATCCTGGTCCTTCAGCAGCGGATTGCCACCCTTGGGTGGCATCTGAATGCCGGTCGTATTGTCGGCATCAAAGGGCATCCGCCCCTTCTTGATAAACGCAAGCAGCCCATCGTCGTCGAGGTCCTGAATAAAGGCGCTCGCGCGGACATCCATGCCTTGGCCCTCGACACCCTCGCCGACAGCCCCGTGGCATGACCGGCACGTGCTATCCCAGTTCTTCCGGCCCTTGGCCACATCACCGGCGCCCGCTGGCGTCGCAGCTGCTGCGCCGCCGGCCGCGCCACCGCCATGGCCGCCCTCTGGCATTTGGTAGAAGCCGTTTCCCCAGAGCAGTTTCTCCTCGAACTTATGGCCGTATTCCACCGACTTGATAGCCATGAACATTGCGGCGCAGATGAACGTCACCCCCACCGCAAACATGGCCATGCGGCGCTGGTTGCGCTGAATGTACGTGATCGCCATGGCGATCGTCATACTGCTGATGAGTAGGATGGCCGTATTGGCGACACCCAACTTCTCATCCATGAACTGCTCACCCCACACGAAGAGTGCGGGATGATTGGCCCGGAACACTGCATAGGCGCAGAAGAGTCCACCAAAAAGCAGAATCTCGGTCGCCAGGAACAGCCACATGCCGAGCTTGCCAGCGTCGTGCTGCTGCTGCATGCTCTCGAAGTGATGCGCAAGATTCGGATCGTGCGCTTCATCATGGTTCGGTGTGGTTTGAATGACAGACATGGTGAGCCTTCCTACAACGGGATCAATGATGAATCAGCACTTAATTTCCGCGCCCTTTCGGGCGTAGAACCACCAGTTCACGATCAGGCAAGACAGGTAGTAGCCGGCGAAACCGTAAAGGGCATATTGGGGAGTTCCGGCCTTAATCTGAGTTCCAAAGATCTTTGGAATGAGATAGGCCCCGTACGCGGCGACCGCCGAGGTCCACCCGAGCACCGGTCCCCGCATGTCGCGATCGAAGATGACGCCGATCATGCGGAAGGTCGAGCCGTTCCCAATGCCGGTAGTGGCGAACAGAAGAATGAAGAGCAGCAGGAATGGGACGAAGTACTGCTTAGGGTTCTCCGACTGCATCGCCAACGAGACGAAATACCCGGCACCAATCGTGGCAGCAATCATGATGATCGTGTCCCAGTGCGTCACCCGCGCCCCTCCCCACTTGTCGGATATCCAGCCCCCTACAGGACGAAGCAAGGCGCCCACGCCCGCCCCGATCCAGATATACCCCGCCGATGACAGGCCTGTGGAATCCCCCTTGTTGACGCCGGTCTGAACCACCCCGAACACATCATCGATGAGTTTGGGGAATGCATTCGCGTAGCCGATGAACGAACCAAATGTCATCACATAGAGCCAGGTCATAATCCAATTGTGCTTCTCGCGGAAAATGCCGAACTGGCTCTGCAGGCTGGCCTTCGTCTCTCGTGGCGTCAGGAATCGCATCCCGAGCAATGTGATCACGATCGCCACCACCACGATCAAGAAGGTCTTGACCAACATCGGGAAGCCGCCCCAGGGAATGACGAGCAGGAAGATGCCGGCTGCAGCACCAAAGTAGCCCAGGATCGTCAGCCACATGTATTTGGCCACCGCCACCGGCGTGCCGCCGTGCTTGTGGAAAGGCATGTTGTGCATGAGTAGGAATGCAAGAATGACCAAAGCGACCAGAATTGGAACCCAGACGAGTCCGGCATTCTGAATCCACATGTTCGTTTGCAGACCTTCGGACTCGAATGAGTATGGATCTCCGCTGAGCGCGCCGAAAAGTGGGAAGGTGATGACCCACGGGATCAGGAATTGCATCGCGCTAACGCCGAGATTGCCGAGCCCAGCGTTCAGCCCCAAAGCCAATCCCTGCATTCGCTTGGGGAAGAAGAACGAAATGTTGGACATGGAGGATGCAAACGCGCCCCCGCCCACACCAGAAAGGGACGCAAGAATGATGAACACCCAAAATGGCGTTGTGTGATCCTGCAGTCCGATACCTGCGCCCAAGGCCGGGAGTATGAGCAGCAGCGAAGTCATGAACTTCACATTCCGGCCGCCACTGATGGCAATCATGAACGAGTTTGGTATTCGAAGCGTCGCCCCGGCAAGTCCCGCCACTGCGGGCAGGGTGAAGAGCAATGCCCGGTAGCCGGCCTCGTCATACGGCTGGCCGTCGTTCATGAAGGTGAAGTTGAATAACCCCCCACCACTGCCGAAATGGATCTCCTGGATGTACTTGGCGATCATCCCCCAGTAAATCCAGACCGAGAAACCAAGCAGCAGGTTGGGAATTGAAAGCCAGAGGTTGCGGTTGGCGATCCGCTTTCCCTGGCTGTCCCAGAACTGGTTGTCTTCCGGTTCCCATTTAGCGAGTTCAGGCATTGGGAAAGATCCTTTCAAGTAAACGCATGGTTCGTAACCTCACGGCTGGCCCTATTCGATTCGCCTCAGTAGTTCTGGGGCGTGCTCGCGAGTGACCCTCCGAACGACCCGGTGCATCCACATCAAGCAGATGCAGGCGACCACCAGCAGGAACATCCAACTGGTCGTCCAAAGGCCTGTTCCGCGGAGCAAATAGCCGAAGATCACGGGGAGCACGAAACCACCGAGGCCCCCCAGCACACCAACCATCCCGGCGGCCACACCGACGTCCTCGGGGAAGTACTCAGGAATGTGTTTGTAGACGGCAGCCTTGCCGATGCCCATCAACGATCCAATGATGAAACAGAGCGCCGTGAATATCCAGATATTGGCCTGAAAGAAGATGTGGGTGACGCCGCGAGCAATCAGTTCTTTCTTGCCAATCTGCTGCCCAGCCTCCACGGTCGGCTCGTGCCAGGACATCCCTCTCGGGAAGACCAACGTGCCAGAGCAGCGTTCGTCTTCTGAAACAAGATCGCCATCCTTCGGCAACATCTCGTACGTAACGGGGTCAAAACCGTCCGATTCCACCACGATCGAGTTCGCCGTGACCTCGCTCACAACGCCCGCTCGCCGTGCCATCACACCGCTTCCAGGAGCGTGGATGTCCATCTGCGGAACGATCAGCAGTGCGCAGCAGATGATCGAACTACCGAACACCCAGTACAGCACAGGCCTGGCCCCCCATCGATCGGACATCCATCCACCGAGCGCTCGAATGACGCCAGAAGGAAAGCTGAAAATCGCGGTCAAGATACCGGCCAGCACAACCGTCGTGCCATATGCATTGACGTAGTAGGGCACCAGCCACTGGGCGAGGGCCACAAAGCCGCCGAAGACAAAGAAGTAATACAGGCCAAATCGCCAAATACGCATCGATGCCAAAGGACGGAGCCGCTGCACGAGGGTCCGCCCTCCTCCGCCGTTGGCAATTCTGGTTGTCGTGGTGAGCAGGAACACAATCGCCGTCACGACCAGCACACCGGCATAGATCCTCGGAAGCCATCGCCACCCCTCTGGATTTTCTCCCCCGGCGGTAAACACCCCGAGCAAGTACGGGGCAATCAGCACGGTCAGTGCGGCACCTGCATTACCCGACCCGAAGATGCCAAGGGCCGTTCCTTGAAGACGCCTTGGAAACCATGCGGACGTATAGGCGATCCCTACCGCAAAGCTCGAACCGGCAAGCCCGAAGCCCAAACTTGCAAAGAAGAACTGCCAATAGGTATTGCAGGAGCCCAAAAGGAACATCGGGACCGCCGTCACCAGTAGCAACACGGTATTGACGAGTCTTCCACCCCATCGGTCTGTCGCGACGCCAAGTGGAAGCCGGAAGACTGCACCAGTCAGGACCGGAATGCCGATCAACCAGCCCATCTCTGCTGGTCCCCACTTGAAGATCCCGTGATCCACGAGGAAGGTGATCAGAACGCCATTGAGCATCCACACTGCAAAGCAAATCGTGAATGACAGCGTGCTGGCAGTAAGAATCCACCAACTCTTTCTGTCCAAGTCACTGGACATTTCGAACTCTCGTCGGCAGAGCTTTCCCTCGTAGCGACGCGCCGTCGAACCACGCAGAGAAACACAGGAAGAAGGAGAACCACATCATGTGGAAGGCCCGCATTGGCCTGGTCTTCAGGCTGAATAGATTGATTGAGGTCGCTTTGTTTTGAATATCCATCAAGCTTGCTCTACGTTGGTTATCGCATATCGCTGCGGTGGCACGCTATGAGAAAAACACAGCGTGGCACACTGCACCACGCGCCCGCAATACCTCAGTCCATATCGGGCATGCAAGTATCGGCTTACGTTCACGGTCGGTCTCCAGGCCCCTTCCGCCCGTCTGACCCTGTGCCGCAGGCATCAGTCTGTGCTTGACACGCTCTTGGGGAGAATCTTCTCTCGGACATGATGGACCAGCGCCCACCGTTCATCTTCGGTCAACTGTGGGAACGCAAACATCAGGTTGCTGTCCCCATACGCGCCGGGAACGCCCAGCGTGATTCGCGTATACAAGTCCTTCGGAGAAGAGCCGAGTTTGATATCGCCGCGGTCGAGTCGAGCGGGCTTGATCTCCTCCCACGACTCCGGTCCGGTCTGACGCCAACTGATGATCTGCTTGGTGCCGCCGCTACCGTCAGCACCGTGACACTCGACACAGTTCGCCGCCCACAGTTCCGCACCCTTGGCAAGCACGGCCGGGCTCGCGGCCGGCGGTTCGCCGACGGCAAGCGCCACACCGGGCTGGGGCCCGTCTGCCCGGAACTCGTTGAGCACGTCGACCAGGGAGAGAATCTGCTCGTTGGTGAGATCTGGAAAGGCCGGCATGCCGGATCCTTCAAGGCCGAATGCAATCGATCTGAAGAGGTCGTCATCCGAAGCGATTCCATTGTCGGTGGAGACGAAGTGGTACCGAGCACCCTTGTGCCCGTTTCGGTGCACGAGATCACGCGGCAGAGCAGCGAACGTCGGCGAGTGCATGCCGGGCCCGTCGCCCTTCCCGTCGATCCCGTGGCATCTGGCACACTGACTGACGTAAAGGGGGTATCCCATGAGCCACGTACCGGAACCGTTTGCGATCATGCCCGAATTCTTGTCCACCAATTCCAGCGTGGGTGAATCGGCACCCGCCATGCGAGGCTGGCCGAGCATCGAGGCCGCCACGATCCAGCCGGCTGCAACTAGGCAGAGCATGTAGAAGAGCCACGACTTGTCGCTCCGGAAGGCGAACTCCCAGTGGCGCTGGAATCGGTATTTCTGCGTTCGCATCGACTGGTACGGCCGCACGAAGTAGTTGACTGGGAAGGTCCAGAAGTGGACGAGCTTGGTGAAGGGGAAGTATCCGAAGAAGCACAGCGCCAGGAAGACGTGCCACTTGGTAAGCAGACTCGAAGACTCCATGAGTTCCGGCTGCGGGTGGAAGGTCCACAGGCTCGCCGACCACGCGGAAGCTGTGTAGGAAATTCCGAAGATCTTGTGAGCAAGAACCTGGAAGAGCGCAATCGCAATGATGGCTATTAAGAAGATGTGAATGGCGTAGTCTTCAAACTGGCTCATGGCTGCGACTTCGGAATTTGTCATGCGTCGCCAGAGCATCAAGATCGATCCCACCAGCACCATGAAGCCGCCGACTATGCCGAGCCAGAAGAAAGCGGTTACAGATGACTCGGAGCCGACCAAGCCTCCAAACAGGCCGAAGAGGTGGCCTGCCAGCAGGAGCACCAAGCCCCAGTGAAAGAGCGTCGAGGCTCCACCGAGGAGTCGGCGACCAAAGATGCCGCTCGCCCGCGTACTCCATGAGTACGGTCTGAACACCATCCTGACGATGGGCACTACAAAGAAGAGCACGATGCAGATGTATGGGAAAACACCCCAAAGAAAGTTGTTCATTGGTTCGCTCTCAATTGGCTACGGTCGTAACTGTGGCGACCGGGTTGTCTGGATCGCAGTGTGTCAACAAATGAAGTCGGGGCCGATGCATTGGCAGCGGACGCCGAAGAAGCACTCGACGTAGAAGTAGGCGCGGCCTTCGCGACGACCGACGGTGCCACGACTCGAATCACGGGCGCGGGAGCCGACGCAGGTGGGTCCAGAAGCGCTTCCATGTAGGCCTCCGCCCCATCGCTCGGCCCGTGCGCGACGTACCGAACGAGGACAAACGAGATCACGGAGACAGCCAGCAGAGCGCCGATGAATCCCCATGTATCGATGGCAGTGGCTTTCATGCGTTCGCTCCCTCGATGATCGGAAGTCGAACGGTCGCTCCAATCTCACCTTCGGGCTGCCACGCAGGCGTGTCGCCCATGCGGCGAAGATCCTCGACCGCAGTGGCTTGGATGGACGGCAGGAGAACGAGATACGGACTCTCGAACTTGACCATCGCCTTCTCCAGGCCCTCGATGCCGGGCAGGAAGCAACGCTCGATAAAGCGCCGCCGCAGGCCGATCGTGTCACGATTGCTGCGTTCCAGACTGATCGCCAGAAACTCCAGCATGATCGGCAGGAAGTCGGGCATCTCACGTCCATCGAGATCCAACCCGAAGTGTTCGTAGATACCCGTGAGCTCCAGCATGTACGGGTTGCGGGCCCCACTACCAATGCCGTTGCACGTCGAGGGCTCATCAAAGAGATGCGATCCCAGATAGAGCGGCACTGGCGGATTGAGTTCCAGCGTCTGGAGGTACTCCGAGTCGCTCTGGCATTCCGGATCGTTCATGAAGAGATCGATTCCGTAGGCGATGCCGGCGTACTCCTCGTCGAGTGCCTCTCGCAACTCCTTGAGACGATCGTCGTCACGATCGCGAGGACTCAGGACCAACTCCGAGAGAAGCCGCCAAACCGAGATGATGTCATGATTGTCCATGGGTCAGCTCCCGACTTCCTCTCGAGACCCGTGGAACGTATCGCGCCGCACGGGACGCTTTCCTGGGGCCATTTCGGCAAAGCCCTGATAGCCACGCTCAATGAACGGTGCGTTGTCCGTACGTTCACGCTTGGTCGTCGGAACGACGAATCGCTCGTGGTAGTGAGCAAGCGCGAGCAAGCGGTGCATGTCCTTCGCATCCTGCTCGGTCAATCCGACTTCGGCAAGGACATCGGTGTCGGGCTTGCCCTCGACGCGAATTGAGCGGCGGTAGCCGCGAACCGCGAGTTGTCGGAGCAAGGCGGTTTCGATCGGCTCTGGTTCGCCGATCGAGAACAGGTTGGCGAGGAACCGAACCGGAATCCGGAAGTCTTCCATCTTCGGTAGCACAGCCTTGCCGTTCACCATGTTGAGCGTGTCGGCGCCATCCGGCGTCGTCTTGACCGGGCTCTCCGGCGGAATGTAGAACAGGGACGGCAGCGTTCGGAACTCAGGATGCAAAGGCAAGGCGATGTTCCAGTCCTTGACCATTCGGTAGACGGGTGATCGCTGACATGCCTCGAGCCATGTTTCACTGATTCCCTGCTTGCGGGCCTCTGCGATCACTTCAGGATCGTGCGGATCCAGAATGATGTCTCGCTGAGCCTGGATGAGATCCTTCTCGTCGACATTGGCGACATTGGCGACTTGGTCCATGTCGTAGAGAAGCGGACCCATGTAGCGGATACGCCCAGGGCACGAGTGGAAGCAGGCTGGCGGCTGGCCGGTCTCAAGACGCGGATAGCACAGAATGCACTTCTCCATCTTGCCGGTTCGCCAGTTGTAGTAGGGCTTCTTGTAGGGGCAGGCCGACACGCAGTAACGCCAAGCGCGGCACCGGTTCTGGTCGATGAGAACGACGCCGTCTTCCTCACGCTTGTAGCCAGCACCACTGGGGCAACCGCCTACGCAGGCCGCATTCATGCAGTGATTGCAGATGCGAGGCAGATACATCATGAACGAGTCGCGGAAGGAGAGGAAGGACTTCTTCTCTTCCTCGCTCATGCCCTCAAAGTTCATCTCCGCCCCACCGCTGCCTTCATAGGTCGCGCCGGCGCCGTTGTCTTCCCAGTTCACGCCGTACGTGATATCGACGTTCTCCTCGCCGGTGATCATCGACTTCGGTCTCGCCACGGGCTGCGAGTACTTGGTCGACTTCTCCGAATGGAGATCCTCGTAGGTGTACGTCACCGGCCCCTTGCCGTAATACTCTTCCATCTGCGGCATGACCGGGTTGTAGAACAGGTTCATCATGGTCCAGAAGCGAGAGCCAATTCGCAGTTTTGGGCCGCTTCCGCTGGACTGCTTCCAGCCGCCGCGATACCGCTCTTGGTCTTCCCATCGTTTGGGATAGCCCATGCCCGGCTTCGTTTCCACGTTGTTCCAGAACATGTATTCCGCACCTTCGCGGTTGGTCCACACGTTCTTGCAGGCCACCGTACAGGTGTTGCACCCCAAGCACTTGTCGAGGTTGAACACCATGCCCATCTGTTGTTTGATCTGCATCAGCAGGATCTCCAGTTGTGTCTCATCGAAAGCGTGACCATCACGGAAGCTTGGCGATGTCCTTGTCTTCGTAGATGACCTTCTGCTTGCCGGCTGCGAGCGGCATCTTGCGGATCATGACCGCACAATCTCGCTCCGACGGACTCGGGCCTTGATAGTTGAGGAAGTAGGTCCAGTTGGCGTAGCCACCGATCATCGTGGAGGGATTCATCATCACTCGCGTCGGCGCGTTGTTGTTGCCACCACGAAGATCGGACATTCCTCGCTCGCGTGCGAGCGGGGAGAACGGAACGTTGACGTGCCGCTCGGAGGAGTGATAGAAGATCACGCTCCCTCGCGGAATTGTCCCACTCAAGACGGCGCGCACAGTGCAGATGCCGTTCTCGTTGTAGACCTCGACCCAGTCGTTGTCGACGACGTCGATCTCTCGGGCATCCTCGTCGTTGATCCAGACAACTTGGCCACCTCGGAACAGGTTGAGCATCTGCCATGTGTCCCAGAACATGCTGTGGATCGACCACTTGCCGTGAGGCGTGAGATAGCGGAAGACCTTCGACTTGCCGGACGCCGCCTTGTCAGGCTGGCAGTCGCCGATCTTGACCATGTCAACCGGCGGCTTGTACGTCGGCAGTGCCTCGCCAAGATCGCGATAGGCCTGGTGATCGTAGTAAATCTCCTGACGACCGGTCAACGTGTGCCACGGCTTGAGCGTCTCAATATTGAGCGTCCATGGCGCGTAAGTCCTGCCGGGTCCCTCAATCGCAGACCAGTGTGGCGAGGTCATACTTCGACGCGGCTGCGACTGCAGGTCGGGATAGTGATGATGTACTTCAGTGTCGCCTTCCACGAGATGCGCCAGCGGCACACCGCATCGCTTCTCGAGGTTCTTGAAGATCATGTGTGACACTTCGCCATCGCTCTCGGGCGAGATTCGCAGAATCACTTCCGCGACCTGCTGCGCCTTCTCGAGCGATGGATAGCCATCCTTTTCGCCGACGAGGTAACTCGTCTTGAGGTCTTCGCAGACTTCAGTCAAGTCGCCATTGATCCCCTTGCACCCATATCCCTCAGGGGCGCACACACGGGGACCAAAGGTCGTGTACTTGTCAAGGATCTTCGTGTAGTCCCGCACCACCGTCTTGACCTTCGGGAAGGTCTTGCCGGGGATGGCCTCGACGTCGCCGGCGTGCCAGTCATTGATCTCGCCCATCGGCTGAGCCATCTCGTCCTTCGAGTCGGTGATCATCGGCGTCATGACGAGATCTTCGAACTCGCCAGGCAGATGCTTCGCAGCCAACTCGCTGACTTTTGCGGCGCACGCTTTAAATGCGTTCCAGTCGTCCTTGGCTTCCCATGGCGGATCGTGCGCTGGCGTGAACGGGTGGAAGAACGAGTGCAGATCACTGCATGTCAGATCGTACTTCTCGTACCAGTGCGCGGTCGGCAGGACGATGTCGGCGTAGTTTGCCGTCGAGTCCATGCGAAGATTCACACTGACCAAGAGATCGAGTTTGCCCGTCGGGGCGTCTTTGTGCCAGTCGATTCCCTTGATGAGATCCTTGGATCGATCCTCACCGAGCACGTTGTTGTGCGTACCCAGGAAATGCTTGAGGCCGTATTCATGGCCACGCATGCTCGTTCCGATGAGGTTGCCGCGCCACACCCAGAGAACCTTGGGGTGATTGTCGTCAGCATCGACGTCTTCAAGCGCGAATCGTTCCTTGCCCTGACTGAACTGCTCGGCAACATACTTGCCGACTTTCTCATCGTTGTCGGCACCGGCACCTCGGGCCTCCTTGAGCAGTTCGATCGGATTCTTCTTGTCGATCTGCGGGTAGAAGGGAAGCCAGCCGTTGCGCACGGCATATAGATCGACGTCGGCCACGTGGTTGCCAGCCTTCTCTGGGAAACGTTTGGCCCACGGCGCCCAGATCGGGTCGAGTTCCATGCCGTCGTAGCGATACTGGTCGGTGTGGAAG
>JAAERN010000120.1 GCA_024230295.1 Planctomycetota bacterium | reverse complement strand
TCCGCCCTTCTCAAACGGGATCTGGCTCTTGAACTCCAGGTCGGCCCAGTCCGATGCATCGCCATCCAGTGTGATGCTCGCGCTCTGCGCGTCATAGAGCATGTCCGCTTCACCCAATGAAAGCTCCGGTGCCGCTTCGCCGGTCAAGGTCACAAGTCCTGTCGCACTGGCGGTCTTGCCGTACACCGCTGCGTACGGACCCCAGCCACTCCAGCCCTTCTGGCCGCCTTGGCCATCCTGTGTGTCTCCGTCGTTCACGCACACGCCCACGCCGATCGACATCCCGCTCTCGTATGCATCCAACCCAAGCGAAGCCGCTGGGAATGCAAACTCATACAGTGTCGTTGCTGTGTCGTCGTCTCGTGTGATCGATGCCTCGGTTCCGCCATCGCCCTTCTCGTTGTGAATCACCACATCCCCGTCATCGCTCAACCCGTAGTTGTACAGGTGCGTCACGGTGTCCTGCGCCGCGTTGGCAAATACCATCTGGATCGAATCACCGTTCCAGCCACTCCCACCGTTCTGGTGCGTGTCATCCGTGATGACAACTCCGATGTACAGGTTCGATGCGTCCCATGCAAAGGCCACGGCGCTCGAATGATCCTCCGGGCCACTCCATGTGCCTCCGCCGTACTCCTCGAATAACACCAACTCTCCGCCCTTCTCAAACGGGATCTGGCTCTTGAACTCCAGGTCGGCCCAGTCCGATGCATCGCCATCCAGTGTGATGCTCGCGCTCTGCGCGTCATAGAGCATGTCCGCTTCACCCAATGAAAGCTCCGGTGCCGCTTCGCC
>JAAERN010000119.1 GCA_024230295.1 Planctomycetota bacterium | reverse complement strand
TCCCTTATTGTACTTCATGTAGTGCCATATTGCGAAACGTATAGCCCCTCGGCTTGTGGCTTTAGAGAGGGCCGTGTCGCGAATGGTTTCTGCTGGATCACGCAATACGGGGACTAGGCTTTTGCCGTGCAGGCCTTCTGGAATCGGCAGACCGAGCAGTTCCACGCAGGTCGGGTAGAAGTCCACCAGTTCAACCAGCGAGGAGGTTCGGCCCGGCTTCATCCCGGGGGCATGGATGATAAACGGCACTCGGACGACCTCTTCATGCAGGTTCCCCTTTTGCCAGAATCCATGTTCGCCTAAGTGGTAGCCATGGTCGGTGGTGAAGACGATCGCCGTCGAGTCCGTCAGACCCAAACGCTCCAACTCGTCCAATAGTCGACCGATCTGCTCATCCATGAACGAAACGGACCCGTAATAGGCCTGCCACATACGGCGGCGACTCTCTTCCATCTCGTTGAGCCCTTTCCCATCAGACCCGTGACCAGCCTTCGGGATGTCGTCCCGATCGCCTTTGATCTGGGGCGGGATCTTCATCTGCTCCTGCGGATAGAGATCGAAGAAGCTATTCGGTTGGACCATCGGAAAGTGAGGTCGGACGAACCCGACGGCCAGGAAGAACGGCTTGCCGGCTGCCTTTCGCTCCCTGAGCAATTCGATCGCCTTCGTGGCGGCCATGTGATCCGCCTGATCCGAACCATCTTCGCGGTCCGATTCGACCGTCGCATACATGCGGTTCGGGCCCTTCGCGTCACGCCCTTCGATCTCGCGGGTCACAATGCCCTTGTT
>JAAERN010000118.1 GCA_024230295.1 Planctomycetota bacterium | reverse complement strand
TCAATCATCGCCTGATCGATGAGTCGCTGCTCTGAGGCATCGAAACCCAAGATTTGCGGTGCGATCTCATCTTCAACCGCGACACATGCTTGGACGACTCCTTTACCGCCATAACGATCTGAATCCTCATCTCGACGCTCGGCGGCTCCAAAGGCTCCAGTCGAGGCGCCAGAAGGCACCGCTGCCCTGCCAATAGATCCATCGTCCAGACCGACTTCAACTTCGACTGTCGGATTCCCCCGCGAATCAAGAATCTCTCGGGCGACGATAACTTCGATGCTTGCCATAGTGGCTCCTCTTTTCGGCTCACCTAGTCGGCGCGACTCGCACCACCCTAGCGACTATTCCAACCCAACCAATGAGGGGAGCACCCGAGGCGGCACTGATCCGTGTGCGAGTACCGCATCATGCACTTGACTTATGCGCCATGTCCGCTGGTGTTGGGCGACCGCATCCACAATGCCTTTTACCTGCCGATGACCAAGGAAGTATGCCGAAAGCCGGCCATACGTCGTCTGCGCGCGACGCCAAGTTCCGGGGATTTCTACTTCCGACAGGAAACCTCGTGTCGCGAGTAACCGCCGACCTTCAGCTTCCGTCATACCGCGGGTATGCAC
>JAAERN010000117.1 GCA_024230295.1 Planctomycetota bacterium | reverse complement strand
TCTCTCACTGTTGCCGATAGGTTGCAATTAACGACAGACCCGAATGTCGTCGTCCTTGGAGACATTGCCTCTCACAACGATGCCGACGCCCCTTGGCCCCGCTCTGCGCGATCGGCACTCCAGCAAGGAACGGCGGCGGCCCGAACGCTTCAGGCCATTCGAATGGGAAAGGCTGTTCCCAGTTTTCAGTTTCAAGATCTTGGCGAGATGCTCAGCCTTGGGATGGGAGATGCCTCGATTACAGGCATGGGACTGACCCTCGCCGGCCCTCTCGCCTATCGCATGAGGCGACTCACTTACCTCGCTCGGATGCCAGGGCTCTCCTTGGGCTTGAGGTCTGCAGGCGCCTGGCTGGATCATTCTTGAAGCAGGCTCACCTAGCAGGCCGAACCAATGGTTTACGCCCCTCACTGAACCGTCAGCTCGAACGTTTGAGTCAGAGGAGGCATCCCAGCTCGAGCGGCGCCGATCCGCTCACCTTGGAACGACTATCTGAGCTAGTGCTCGATTTAGGTCAGCCGTTGCATCTGATCGTCGACGAACGAGGACTCTGCCGACTGCTATGGGTCGGGCCCCTGAGCGAATCCGAACTATTACGCAACCATCTACCTGGGGGGCCACGGCGAATCAAGCGACGCTGGAGATTGATCAGCAGCCTGCAGGGAAAAGCGGGAACGGACCTAAAGCCAGATGGCAGAGATGCCGTCGTCGCCCTCGATCTCAGGCCCGATACATGGCTTCGGTTTCAGGCATCGCCCTCCACAGGGGGGGGCATCTCGCCTCGCTTTGGCAACC
>JAAERN010000116.1 GCA_024230295.1 Planctomycetota bacterium | reverse complement strand
TGTAATCGAGGCAATCAAGCATCATGTGCGTCGAGTTGCTGGTGAGCGAGCGGTGGCTCTGGAAGCGACGACCAATATTGTTCTGGATCTTGGGCTGGATAGCTTGGAGCGTCTGGAGATTGCCCGCAAGCTTGAGAAGACTTTTGGCGGTAGGTTCCCCGAGCAGGTGCTTGATGACATCGAGACGATCGGGCAGACAGCGTTAGCAATTGAGCGTTACTTGCCACCGGGTGGCGAGGCTCGAGCGGCCGCCCTGCTTCGAGGTGAAGTAGTGGATGCTGAGGTGAATGCCAATGCTGCCGACCAAGTGGCTGTCGCCCCAACCGTCGATGTCGAGCCTGAGGACAGTTTCGAGCAGTTCGCCGAATATCGACGTTTGAAATCGACGATGCGGCAAATGCTGATGACGGGCGTCCCCAACCCTTACTTCACTGTGCACGATGGTATCGTCCGCGATCATACGGTGGTGGATGGGAACGAGCTGATAAGTTTTGCGAGCTACAACTACCTGGGGCTCAGTGGACACCCTGCTGTGATGAATTGT
>JAAERN010000115.1 GCA_024230295.1 Planctomycetota bacterium | reverse complement strand
GTCGCGACGACGAAGTCTCTGGCAGATTCCGGCGCGTATACGCTCACCATGCCGAAATCGAGATAGGATCGCATGGATGTGTCGATGCCCAGTGAAGCGGGGCCTTCCAGGTCCACCATGGCTCCGCTACGGAAGAGAATACGCGCGTGACCACGTTCGAGTCGCAGCCAACCTTTCCCCAGCAGGCTGCCTTCGGTGTCTGGAAGCTGATGCTCAGCAGAAAACGCGGCATCGCTGCTGAGGAATTCGATTTCGGCGATCGCATCGCCCCATTTTTTTTCGTGATCGTCTCGCCGCGAAAGCAGCACTACCAGAACAAGACAAGCCACGCACAACGCGGCGACTCCAAAATGTTTGACGCGATACGAACGCTTCGAACGCCTTGGCGGCACGTGCTTCTGTTCAACCGCTTCGTGTTTGGGATATGTAAACTCGCTCACAATCGCGAGATCTCGCAGGCCTTCTTCAAGCGTCGCCATAGCGCGGAACTCTGCGCGGGCGTCGGCATCGATTTCCAACAACTGGTTGAGCCGCTCCAACCCGTCCGGGGTGATGCGGTTATCCAGGTAATCGCGAATCAGTTCCTGTTCACGTTCATTCATGGCGACACCGATGGCTCGGACTGGTTGGCATCGTTACCCATAGCGTCCTCGACACACTTCCGAAGAAGCCGACGCAACCGCCAGAGCTGCTGGTAGAGGGCGTTGGCTTTCTTTCCCGCAGAGCGAGCCAGCTCGTCAATCGACGCTCCGGGCTCATACGAGGCCTTCACCAACTTCTGACTGG
>JAAERN010000114.1 GCA_024230295.1 Planctomycetota bacterium | reverse complement strand
GGCTGTTCTTCCCACCGGGAAGTTGCAACGCCGTCCAATTCAACCCGAGACCACGCAGCGTCGCCTCCCCCGCGTCCGGCAGCCCGTCGAGATTGAAACTGTAGTAGTCGAAGCGCCCCGGATGTTCGTCCTGGTACTCGTTGATCTTTTTCAGGGCAACATCAAAGCCCTCCGTCTTTTTCGTCCAAAACACCATCAGGCAGGGATGTCCCAAACGGTCTACCGGGAAGTTCAGTGAGGTTCCGTCCGCACGAGTGAAGGTCCCACGGAACAGCGCCTCGATCCGGCCGGCAGCCAGACTTTTGCGGCGGAACTCGATGACGCCATGATGATCTGCAAAGCGCTCCTGCATGGCGCGGAGGATGCGAATCTCCAGATCGAACGCCTCTAGCTTCGGCGCGATCTGCGATGCCATCATCAGGCTCTTCGCCTCACCCGGCGTGTCGCGGTAACGTGCAATCAGTTCCTGAAGCACCTCGGCACGCTCCTTCACATCCGCGTTCCTGCTCGAGAGCGCTCTCTCCGACAGCAGCAGATCTGCCTCGAGGCGAAGATCCGCCACCTCGTCAGGCGCCCCGGCCAACTTAGCGCAGGTTTCGAGGAGGGAGTCGCGATTCTCGTCTGAGTTATCCATGGCGAGCAGGCGCTTCAGGCTCCGAAACACGATGTCCAGAACCCGGTAGCGGTTGGGTGCCGTCGGGGATAACTTCAAGAGTTTCTCCCCATCTCGAACAACGCCTTTGTAAGCGCGACGTATCCTCGTCGATGAAGACGCATCACCTGCCTCTGCCAATTTCTTTTTCAGTGCGGCGATCTCGCTTTCGGAGATGTTGCCGGCAGACTCCTGCGATTTCGCTACATCAGCAAGAGTTCCTGCGAGGAGGAATGCGGCCAAAAGTATGCGGGTTATCGAGGCCGTCACGGTGTTACTTTTTCTCATTCGCTTTTGTTGCCTCGATTCGATCGTGGAGCCGTCCGTAACGTGTTGCGGGATGGTTGAACTTGGCAGCGCCAGCGCGCTGCCGCGCCTCCTCCGCCTCCTGTCCCCGCCCCAGTTGCTCAAGGACCGTCGCCTTGGTGAACAGCAGGTCTGCCACACGATGACACACACATGGATTCTTGCGATTGAATACCCATTGGTGCGCTTCGATGGCAGCATCGAGATCCGCCAGTGCCGCCTCCCAACTCTTCAACTGGATGCGTGCCAGCGCGCGGCCGTGAAAACGAGGCGCGGTCCATCCGTCGGGATTGGGCCTTTCGGGGGGAGGGAACGGACCCGAGAACAACCGGGCGGCCTCCTCGTGATCCCCCTGCTCCAACTTGGCAACCGAGCGTTCGGTTTCGTAGCGATCAATCTGCGTTTTGAGCGCGCGGCTGATAACACCCAGGGTTTCCCCAATGCCCTCGCTCCGCACTTGCGGATGCACCAGCCCCGACAGCTTCCAGACGATGGTGCCGTCAGGCCGGAGAAGGACGATGTTGGGCACGCGATCCGCAGAAAGGACGCCGAGACGCCGCACCAGCGGATTCGTGATCCCGCCGGGAACCGTGACCACCTCGCACGGCCAGGCGTGCTTCTGCATCAGGGCCTTGATGCGATCTACATCGTCGCTCAGAAAGGCCGCGATAACATTGAGCTCTTTGTGGACATGCCGCTCGGCGAGCTGAAAGGCGTGTTGCATCACTCCCAAGGTCTCGACTTTTCTGCCTCTGGAGTCCTCGCTGACCGCCCCGTTGATCAAAACCGGAAATTCCGCGTCCACGTCGG
>JAAERN010000113.1 GCA_024230295.1 Planctomycetota bacterium | reverse complement strand
TTGACCTGCATTTCCATGGCACTCTGAAAAACGGCGTGGGCCATCGAAGCGCTCACTGAAGCAACCGCACATACGCACTGATCTGACTTCCACAATCTGAACTCCTGGGAGCCCTTCCCATTTCCACTTTAAGGAAACGGGAAGGGCTCTCACCATATGGTCGAAGTCCATGAGAAGTCATCATGCTGAGCACCGAATCGCAACTCAGCCGCAGCCACCCCATGATGCGATAAGTTTCAGTTGATCTCCGACGTCAACCGTTCCCGAACTGCCGATGTCTACCATCAAGCCAGCGAGGCCCCATCAGTCGAGAACGAGTAACTGGTCAGACACACCGACCGAACCATACGCCACCTGGTCCTCCTGCCCTTGTGGGCCTGACCAGTTCTATGTCAGTTTGGGTCATCCTTGAGTCTGGACTTCGGTGAACCGTTTGAATCCAAATCTCGGCTTCACTGGCACCGGCTCGCCATCAACTTCCAATACGGGATACGCAAGAAAGTTGATCGGACCCGATTGTGGCCCCGGCTCGACGACCAGATCGCGGCCGCGGCTGAACTCGACACGGTTGGCGGGGTTGTGGCCGAAGTAGTAGGTCGAAAGGCTGGTGTACTTGTCCGCCTCGCTGATGTCGACCGGCCACCACTTTCCCTCGGCGAAGAACTCAGCCCAGCAGTGATAGCCGTTGACCCCACCGTCGTCGCGACTGGACGGAACGGCAGCACCGATCGCGAATCTCGCGGGAATGCCCGCCGCTCGTGCAAGCGCGATGAAGTACGAGTGGTAGTCGGTGCAATTACCGCGGGCGGCATCGCAGGCGAAGACCGCATCGCCTTGCCCCCAGCCTTCGCCAAACTTCGCGTACCGCATCGTGTCGATCGTATGATCGTAGAGCGCACGGGCGCGGACCAGATCACCGCCGTTCTTCCCTTGCAACACTTCGGCCACGATTGAATGGAACGCTTCTGTGTCGGGCACGTTCTGGTCTGCCGAAAGGAAGGACGTTGCCTCGGATCCGGCGTCCGAGTACACAGCCTTCTCCCTACGACTCACGGTAAAGCGAATCGAAAACGGGCTTCCCCCATCCTGCTCAGTCATCTCTGCAAAGAGCACCTTGTTTCCGAACTGCTTGTCAGTCAGCACCTGATGCGTCCCCGGCACATCAATCTCGGTGATTGAAATTTCTTGAAACGAATCGCTCTCGGGAAGCGGTATCCACATCCTTGAATCTGCGCCGAGCGTCGGAAGCGTTCCTTCATAGATGAACTCGAAGGCGTCCGTGCCCTCCACCACACCGAGCAACTCGCGGGAGGCATCGTCCGCTTCGGCATGGACCCACGTGCCGTCGTCCTGCTGCTTCCAGACATAGAAGGGCCGCCCGTTGAGTTTGTGAATGGTGGTCTCGGTCACCTGCATGTCGCCGGGATCGCCTTCGAGGAAGAAGTCGACGTCGTAGACATTGCCAGCCTTGCTCGCAAGATCGACGCAGGCGAAATGCCGTCGGGGACCGAGGTTGGCGAGATACTCCATGTGAACACGGACGAGTTTCAGTTGAAGTTGTTCGCCTTCGAACTCCAGCAGAAAATACCCACCACCGCGGCGGGTCTGCTCTGCAATGTGGCGTTCTATACCAGCCTTGATGTCGTCGGTGACGACATGGGGGATCGTGCCGAGCGAAGTCGCTGGCGAGTCATCGCTCGCTGCGGCTGTCGCCACCGCCGTCAGGAGTCCCAGGGCAAGCAATGCCAGACCCGGCACAAACCCAATTCCGATACGTCCAAATGTTTTCATGTGCCACGCAGGGTAGCAAACCACCGCTGATCACTTTATTCCCTTGCACCGAAAGGTGTTACAAGGCTCGCCGCTTGCGAAGCCAGCGCCAAACACCAACGGAAAGTGAGTGACCGGCGGTCCACCTCAAGATAATTAACCCTGATCGTCTCACAACGCCGGCAGCAACCACCTATGTGGACTGCAACGACTTCATCCACGCTATGAGGTACGGGCGGGAAGGCTGCTGTGGCCCCAATAACTTCAGACGAGAGAACTACATCCATGAGACATGCTGTACCAACACCTAGACATCACCTTGCATTGGCCTTGATTCTTGGAACAACCGCCCTCTTCACGGCTGGTCCTTCGCTTGCCGGCTCCTCCCAACAGGAGCCTGACGTCAGAGTGCTTGACTCAACCAAGGACTACACCCTCATCAGCGTCACCATGCCCGACTTCACACTTGAAGAAGTAAAGATCGACGGCATCGATTACTACAAGCCGGTCATGCCCGGCACAACCGCGTCCAAGGCCAACCCAGGCGACCCTGATCTGCCTGAACTCGTTCGCAGTCTCCGCATTCCAGGCGACGCCCACATGAAGGTCTCGATTGCGGACATGACGACCACGTCCATTCCCGACATTCTCATTGCGCCGAACCGAGGCGCGATCGACCGCGATTACGACCCCCGGGATGTCCCCTACTTCTTCGGCGACACCTATCAGAAGCCCAACTTCTACCCGGAGAGCCCCGCAACGCTGGGTGAGCCCTGGATCATGCGAAACACGCGAGGCGTCGACCTTCGAATCTCTCCATTCATGTACAGCCCAACGGAGAAGGAATTACGTTTCGTTCAAAGCATCACGATCAAGGTCACACAGGATGGCCCAGCAGTCGCCAATGCACTGACCGAACAGGTCCTCCGAAGTAGCAGGCTCGGCTTCCGCGAAATGTACGGTCAGGTGTTTCTAAATTGGGATATTTGGGAAGAGACGCCGATCTGCCCACTGGGCATCGAGATGCTTGTCATTGCCCCAGAAGACTGGCTCGACGAAGTGCAACCACTGGTCGACCACCGCAATGCCGAAGGCATCATCACTGCCAGTCGCTCCATTGAATCAATCGGGAATACACCCGCCCAGATCAGGGATCACATCAAGAGTGAATATCTTCTTCCCAACTTCGGGTTCTATGGCAACGATCTCACCTACGTACTCCTCGTTGGCGACGACAGTCAGATCACGACCAACACCATGACTTGGAAGGGTGACATCGGTGGCTTAGATCCAGAATACGGCTACATCCTCGGCAGTGACCAAAGGCCGGAAGTGTTCATCGGCAGGTTCCCGGCAGCAAGCGCTACCGAAGCAACGCTTATGGTCGATCGAACGCTCGCATACGAGGGACAGGTCGACAATTTCAGTCCGCACCGGACCCGCGCACTGGGCATTGCTTCGAATGACGGCGACGGCAGCGATGCCGACGAAAACGAGCTGGATTGGGTACATCTCAACAACATTCGTACTGACCTACTTGCAAGTACCTATACGGACATCGCCCAGGTATACGATCCGACAGGGACCAACGCAGCTGCGATCGCCGCAGTTGAAAACGGAGTTGGCCTGATCAACTACACAGGCCATGGATTAAAGAACCGCTGGACAACTACTGGATTCGACAGCAACGACGTGAATGGTCTGAACAACAAGTCCATGTGGCCCTGGATCATCAGCGTCGCCTGCGACGTCGGTCGCTTCAACTCCGGATCCTGCTTCGCCGAGGCTTGGCTCCGCGCCACAACCGATGATGGCGAAGCGGCAGGCGCCGTCGCGGCCTTCATGTCGACGATTAACCAAAACTGGGCTCCGCCGATGGAAGGCCAGGATGTCATCAACGCACACGAAGCTGCCGGCACACTCCCTCGAATGGGCCCCCGGTGCGCATCCGGTACCAACTCGATGATCACCGCCTATCCAACTGCCGGACCGCGAAATGCCAAGACATGGCACCTCTTCGGCGATCCGGCACTTCGGCTCATGCCTCGAAAACTCTCCCTCATTCCCTTCGATTGGCCCCTCATCCGCGTGTATCCCAACATGGATCCCCTGCCACCGATCACGATGCTTGTCGAGGTGCAGGATCAACTTCCCCGCGATGTCGAGTTCCTGTGGAACAGCCCCTGGATCGACGTCTACCCCTCGCAACTCACCCTGATGCCCGGCGAAATCAAGGAGATCACCGTCACCATCGATGAAACAGCCCTTGGCCAGATGGATCTCGGTGAGCACCTTGCCTCCATCGTGCTCTTTGACCGGACGACCGGCGACGCTTCAAACGCGTGTGTTGCACGCGGCGAAGTCGAGGAAGCTCCGTGCCAAAGTGATATCGATGGCGACGGCATGGTTGCAGTCGAAGATCTGCTCGTACTCATCTCGCAGTGGGGCCCGTGCACCAACGACTGCGAAGCCGACACAGACGGCAATGGTTTCGTGGATCTCAATGACCTGCTCAATATGCTTGCCGAGTTTGGCCCCTGCTGATCGGAAGCTACAGTGCCCACACCTCCGTCACCGATCTCGCGATCCGATGACGGATCCCACCGGAGGGGCGTTCGCAGGAAGCGGACGCCCCTCCTTTTCTGTTGGGGCAGAACGCGATCTTTCAACGACACGCAGCAATCGATCGGGGTACGCTGCACTTCATGCCAGCAGCCAGTCCAATGAGAATCATCAAGTGCGGCGGTTCGATCCTCGGATCATCGCGCGAAGTAGAGGCTGTCGCGGACTGGGTCGCGGGGCTCGCCAAGGAACCCGGCACACTCATTGTGGTCGTCAGCGCTCCGGCGGGCGTCACCGATTTACTCTTCGCATCGATCTCGCTCAACGCTTCCACGACCGGCGAGCAGATTGCCGAGCACGTGTCGTCAGGTGAGCGCCACATGGCGGAAACTCTGACCGATCATCTGCAATCGCGAGGCCTTCCCGCCCGCAGCCTGAGCGTGCGAGAAATCGGCCTTCAAGCCGCCGGCAACCCGCTTGATGCCGATCCGGTGTCGGTTGATGTTGAGCTGATCGCAAAGGCCGCCGCCGAATCACCAGCCTTGGTCATTCCCGGATTCACTGGGATGAGTTCCGCAGGTGACATTCGACTGCTCGGACGCGGCGGTTCAGACTTGACGGCCATTTTTCTGGCTGCTGAACTCGGGGCATCCTGCCACTTGGTGCAGGCAGCACCTGGAATCTATGAGATTGATCCAGTTCGAGCAGAAGGTCCGCGATTCGAGCAGATGCACTGGGACGATCTAATCGAGATGGAACGCGAAGTCGTGCAAGCCAAGGCGGTGCGGCTGGCGAAGCAGCGGAAGCAACCGTTCATCGTCTCTGGATTGAGCAGTCCAGGGCGGACCCTCGTCGGCGATGTTGCTGCTCGCCTGGTTCGAGACGATACCTCACATGCACCTTCCTAGTCTTTCCCGAATTGGTGTCATCGGATCCACTGGACTCGTCGGCAGTGAACTTGTGTCGATCCTCGATACTCGCGGAGTCGATGCGCAGTGCATTATCACGGAACCGAGCGAGAATTGCCCCCTCTGGTTTCTCGCGACTCCTGCAGACGCATCACGCAGGCTCGTCGCCGAACTTCGAAGTAACGACACCACGATCATCGACCTCTCCTCGGCCTTTCGATCGGACGCAGATATCCCGCTCATCGTTCCCGACATCAACGGCACCTTGCTCGATGCGGCGCCACGCCTTGTGGTGAGTCCGAACTGCACTGCGACGATCTTGTCCCTTGCTGTTGCCCCGCTTCGACCTTTCGGCATCACATCAATTGTCGTGAGTACCTACCAAGCCGTCTCTGGTGCAGGGCAGGCGGCGCTCCAAGAACTCGACGGAGATACTCCAACCGAGAATCCAATCCTCGGTGAGCCGCTCAGCCGCAACGTCTTCAGACACGAATCGCCGGTGGACTCCATGACCGGGCGGACAGGCGAGGAGCAGAAACTCATTGATGAGACCAGGCGGCTTCTCGACCTTCCCAGAACACCGATCACCGCCACCTGCATGCGCGTTCCGGTTCGCCGCTCACATCTGGAGTCCCTGACAGTGGAGCTGGACCGAGCCACTTCTATCAAGGAAGTGCTCGACGCATACAAATCGAGTAACGCAGTCACGTTTCTTGAGGATCGCTGCCCGACCGCGATCATCGCGGACGGCCGAGATGACGTCATCGCCGGGCATCTCCGGCAGAACAGTGCAAAGAGCATCTCAATAGTCGCAGCTGGAGACCAACTTCGCGTCGGCGCAGCACTCAATGCGGTGAGAATCGCTGAGCGACTCCCCCACTGATATCATCGCTCGCATGGCAGATCTCTCAACCGTCGTCAACGGCCTTCAATTCAAGAACCCCTTCGTCATCGGCTCGGGGCCTCCCGGAACCAACGCCAACGTCATCAACAAGGCCTTTGCCGAAGGCTGGGGCGGCGTCGTCGCCAAGACGATCAGTCTGGAGGCCGACAAGGTCACCAACGTCGCGCCGCGGTATGCCCGCATGCGAGCAGAGGGTTCGAAGGAAGTCTTCGGCTGGGAGAACATCGAACTCATCAGCGACCGACCCTTTGTGACGTGGCTCGATGAATTCAAAGCCATCAAGGATGCGCACCCAGAGGGCATGCTCATCGCCTCGATCATGGAGGAGTATCGGCGTGACGCCTGGATTGAAATCGTCGAACGATGCCAAGAAGTGGGCGTCGATGCATTCGAACTGAACTTCTCATGTCCACACGGCCTGCCCGAACGGAAAATGGGCATGGCAATGGGTGAGAACCCGGACATTGTCGAAGAGGTCAGCGGGTGGGCCATGGAATCTGCGAAGATTCCGGTGTGGGCCAAGATGACGCCCAACGTCACACACATCGCAGACCCTGGCCGTAGCGCGCTCCGCGCCGGGTGCGACGGCCTCGCGGCAATCAACACGATCTTGAGCGTCATGGGCGTCGATCTCGAAACGCTCCGCCCGATGCCGACCGTCGAAGGGTACGCCGTGCCTGGCGGCTACTCGTGCAAGGCAGTGCGGCCGATCGCGCTGCGAATGGTCATGGAACTCGCCCGGATGATCGCCGAGGAGTATCCCGGCCGAACTATCAGCGGCATTGGTGGCGCCGAAACCGGAAACGATGCCGCCCAGTTCATCCTGCTCGGCGCACATACGGTTCAGGTGTGCACCGGCGTGATGATCCACGGCTACGGCATGGTCAAGGACATGTGCGAGCAACTCTCGGCGTTCATGGACCAGCACGGGTTTGCATCCATCGACGACTTCCGGGGGGCGAGCCTGCCATACTTCAGCACACACGCCGATCTCGTTCGCCGACAAGCCGAGGCCAAGGCAGCGGCTAAAGCGCGGCGTGAAGGCATGGTGGAGAAGGACACCGAGTGGGAAGGCGAGAAGTTTGTCGAGCAGTCGGATCGTCTTGTGTCGAATGACTGACTGACATCCTCAGTGCGTCGGCTCGCGAACGATGTAGTGACCACCACCCTCGCCGCCGATGTAGCGGCCATCACGGGCGACGACTTCGCCGCGGCGGAGTACGAGCGATGGCCGGCCCCTTTGCGGCGTCCCTTCGTAGCCGCTGTAGTCGGCTTGGCTCTCGCTCTCTGATTGGGTGAAGACGCCCTCGTAGGCGGGGTCGTAGATCACCAGATCCGCATCGCTTCCTGGGGCAATCGCTCCCTTGCGGGGGTACATGCCGAATATCTTGGCAGCGTTGGTACTGCAAGCACGCACCATGGTTTGCAAGTCGATTCGGTTCTCGCACACGCCGTGCGTGTGAATGAGATCGACGCGTTCCTGAATACCGGGTATGCCATTTGGGATAAGCGTAAACGCGTCACGTCCCATGTCCTTCTGCCCCTGAAAGTTGAACGGTGCGTGGTCAGTTCCAATCGTGAGCATCTTTCCGCAGGCCAGTGCTTTCCAGAGATGCTCGTGCTCCTCGGCATCCCGAAGCGGTGGTGACATGACATACTTCGCGCCTTCAAAATCTGGCCGCTCCGCGCAGGTCTTGTCCAGCACCAGGTGGGGCGCGACGGCTTCGACAAACACGTTGACACCGCGATCTTTCGCTTCCATGGCCTGCTCGACGGCGGCATCACACGACGTATGCACGATGTACACGTGCGCACCGGTGAGTTCGGCAAAGGCGCACAGATGACTCACTCCATCGGCCTCGACGCATCGCGGCCGCGACGGCTCGTGCCACTCTGGACCGGTTTTCCCCTCGGCGATGAGTCGCTTCTGCATCGCATCGACGGCCTCGGCGTTCTCGCAGTGGGCTGTGATGATGACGCCGAGTTCCTTCGCGATCTCCATGAGTTCGAAGAGCTGCTCATCGGCGATATCAAGCGCGCCCTTGTACGCCAGGAACACCTTGAAACTCGCCACGCCTTCGCTCGCTACAAGTTCGCGAACCTGTTGCTTGGCGAGTTCATCGAACCGAACAACAGAGAGGTGAAATGTGAAGTCGCAGCACGCGCCTTGCTCAGCCAGCGCCTTCCACTCCTCAAAGGCTGCCCTAGGTTCATCATCGGGGCCGGGGCAGATCATCTCAATGACAGTCGTCGTACCGCCGGCAAGCGCTGCCTTCGTCGCCGAGGCGTGATCGTCAATTGCGTTCGTGCCCATAAATGGAAGGTGGATGTGAACGTGTGGGTCGATGAACCCGGGGAACACATACTTGCCGCTCGCATCGATGACGTCCGCATCCGGACAGTCAATCGACTCCGCCACCTCGGCGATCCGCTCACCTTCGATCAGCACATCGGCGGCTCGATCCGCATCTGCCGTGATAATCCGGCCACCTTTGATAAGAATCGCCATCAACCTACCTCGCTCAGGCACATATCCAGCACCTCGCACATGAAGTCGCAGTCCTCACGCTGGATGCACATCGGCGGCTTGATACGAAGCACATTGCCGAACACTCCACCCTTGCCGATCAAGAGTCCGAGATCCTTGGCCCGCTCGTGGACCTTGGCAGTCTCCGCCGAGGCCGGTGTCTTGGCATCACAGTCCGTCACGAGCTCGACGCCGAGCATGAGCCCCTGCCCCCGAACGTCGCCCACGATGGAGTGACGCGACTGGAGCTCTTCAAGCCCCTGCTTGAGATAGCCACCGACATCGGCGGCATGCTGCTGGACGTTGTCTTCCAGGAGTACATCGAGCGTTGCAAGTCCCTGCGCCATTGACACAGGATTCCCACCATAGGTATTGAAGTGCAGCCGCTGTTTCATGCAGTCTGCGATCTCGGCACGCGCGACACAACACGCAAGCGGCGCGCCATTGCCGATGCCCTTCGCCATCGTGACAATGTCCGGCTTGACTCCGTGGTTCTCGAAGCCCCAAAAATTCGTGCCCGTTCGGCCAAATCCAGTCTGCACTTCATCGCTGATGCACAACCCGCCGTGTTCTCGAATGAGCTCGTAGACGCGAGGCAAGTAGCCATCAGGAAGTTCGATCGTCCCACCCACGCCTTGGATCGGCTCGGCTATGAAGCCTGCCACTTGGCCTGATGTGGTGTACCGAAGTACGTCTTCAACTTCCACGGCGTACTTTGCCCCCGCATCTGGATCGTCATAGCCGTGCGGCCCGCGATAGCGATCGGGGCACTTCACGTGCTTCACACCGAAACCGTGCGGATACGGATACTTCCACGAGTGCAGGGCCGTCAAACCCATCGCCTGATTGCTCAGGCCGTGATAGGCATTGCGAAGCGCCAAGATGTCGAAGTTGCCGGTGTGCAGCCGCGCCATGAGCATGGCGAGTTCATTGGCCTCGCTGCCGGAGTTGGTGAAATAGCACACGCCAAGTCCAGAATCCTTCGGGAAGGTTGATATGAGTTTCTTCCCGAACTCAGCGATATTCGGATTCAAGTAGATCGTCGTCGTATGCTGAAGCCGCTCGTTCTGTTCCCGCACCGCCTCGACGACCTTGGGATGGCAGTGCCCCACTGCCACAGTGACGATTCCTGCAATACCGTCAAGGTACCGCCGACCGGTTTCATCGAAGAGCCACTGCATGTGGCCTTCAACGATCATGATTGGCTCAGCGTAGTACGTAACCAGCGCGGGCGTGAGAAACTCCCGCCGCATGTCAAGCACCGCTTCGCGGGACGGGCCGTCATAGGACCGTGGTTGATGCAAGCACGCAGGCAACACAGGTTGATCGGTCATTTACCATTGTCTCCGGTAATGGGCAACTGCTTGAAGAGCCAGTAGAACGCCATCGCAAGCGGGAGCCCGACGAACCATGCGTATCCATAGATCTGATCAAAGAATGCGTGAAAAAACGCTTCCTCGGTGCCAGCGGTACCGGTGACTGCATTGATGAACCCGGGAAGATTCGGAAGCACTGCCATGACAAGCGCGAGGATGGCTGCCGCGGATACACCGGCGTATTCACCCTCGGGGTCGTAGAGCGCATCGGCATTGAGTTCCGTGCGGCGAACGATGAAGTAGTCGCACAGCATGATGCCCGCGATCGGTCCAAGCAGCGCGCTGTAGCCAATGAGCCACACGAAGATGTAGTCCGAAAGATCGGTCATCAGCCGCCACGGCATGATGATGATGCCGATCGCAGCCGTCATCATCGCTCCGCCGCGGAAACCGATACGGCTCGGCCAGAGATTCGAGAAACCGTTCGCGGGGCTCACGACGTTCGCGGCTAGGTTCGTTGAAAGCGTCGCAATCAGAAGCGCAACCATCGAGAGTACGACAACGGTCGTCGATCCCATTCGAGCAACAAGAGCCACCGGATCCCAAATCGCCTCGCCGTAGAGCGCCACTGTCGCGCCGGTCACAATGATGCCGACGAATGAGAAAAGCGTCATGGTCGACGGCAGCCCCATAAGTTGTCCGGCCGCCTGATCGCGTTGGCTGCGGCAATACCGTGTGAAGTCGGGGATATTGAGACTCAGCGTCGCCCAGAAACCAACCATCGCGGTGAGTTGTGGGAAGAAGATCGTCCAGAACGACACACCTTCGTCGCGGGACCCACTGCTGGCAAAGAGCGATGCCGTGTCATCGACCGCCACGAACGCCCAAACCAAAAGCGCTACGCCACATGCGATGAGGAAAGGCGCTGCGTACGCCTCGACCCACTTGATCGACTCGATCCCCGCAAGCACAATCACAACGTGGAGAATCCAGAACGCGAAGAAGCACAGGAATTGCCCAATCGAGATTCCAAGAAACGGCAGGATGTCCGCTTCGGTCGCAGGCGTAATCCAGCCGAGCGCCCCGAGAATGGAGTAGATCGCGGCTCCGCCAATCCACGTCTGAATTCCGAACCAACCACAGGCAACGACGGCCCGGGCGATCGCCGGAATGTGCGCGCCGACGGTTCCGAAACTCGCCCTCGCCAGCACCGGAAATGGCACGCCGTACTTCGTGCCGCCATGGCCGTTGGCGATCATCGGAAGCAGCACGATCATGTTCCCAAGCAGCACAGTCAGCACCGCCTGCCACCAGGTCATGCCAGCTGCGATCATGCCCGCCGCCAACATATATGTGGGAATACATACAGCCATGCCGATCCACAGCGCCGCGATATTCCAACGCGACCAGGTCCGCTGATCGGGCGGAACCGGCGCGAGATCGGCGTTACTCAGTGGCCCACTCATCTCTCGGTCAGCGGCCCGTACGACTCGGGCCGGCGATCACGGAAGAACTGCCATGTGTTGCGAACCTCTTCGATGAGGTCCAGATCGAGGTCCGCAATGACAACCTCATCGTCATCCCGGCTGCCCTCAACCATAATCTGTCCGCGGGGGTCGCAGAAGTAGGACTGGCCATAGAACTTGCCGATGTCCCAAGGCGCCTCGGTCCCGACGCGATTGATGGCACCAACGAAGAACTGATTGGCAACCGCATGCGCGGGCTGCTCCAGTTTCCAGAGGTACTCGCTCAGACCAGCGACTGTGGCCGACGGATTGAAAACAATCTCCGCCCCGGCCAAGCCAAGCGCCCGCGCCCCTTCCGGGAAGTGACGGTCATAGCAGATGTACACACCGATCTTCCCGGCACTTGTTTGAAACACCGGATACCCCTCATTCCCTGGGGTGAAGTAGAACTTTTCCCAGAAGCCAGGGTTGCAGTGCGGGATGTGGTGCTTGCGATATCGGCCGAGGTACTCGCCGTGCTCGTCGATGACGGCGGCGGTGTTGTAATACACACCCGTCATAGCCTGCTCGTAGATCGGCACGACCATGATCATGCCGTGCTCCTTGGCAAGTTGCTGCATTAGTTTGACGGTCGGGCCATCAGGCACCGACTCAGCGGTCTCATACCACCGGATGTCCTGCTCTGCGCAGAAATACGGCCCGGAGAAAATCTCCTGAAGGCAGCACACCTGGGCCCCCTTCTCGGCGGCCTCGGCAATCAAGGGGATATGCTTGTCGATCATCGCCTGCTTGATCGCGTGCACGTCGGTCGAGTCCGAGAGCGCGTTCGATGCTTGAATGATCGCGGCGCGAGTGATGCGAGCCATGGAAGTCCTTTCGTATCAGAACCAGCGACTGACGAGGATGCGGCACTCCGTAAAGAAGCGAACTGCATCCTCTCCATTGGCATGAAGTGATCCGAAGAATGAATCTTTCCAGCCCGAGAACGGGAACACCGCCATCGGTGCGGGAACACCTACGTTGATGCCGATCATGCCCGCGCCCGCTTCGGTGCGGAATCGGTTGGCGGCGTAGCCGCTCGAAGTAAACATGACGGCCATATTGCCGAAGGGCGACTGCCGCGTGACCTCGATGGCATCATCAAGCGTGTCGCGCCGCATGATGGAAAGTACTGGGCCGAAGATCTCCTGATCGGCCAGAATCATGCCAGGAGTCACGCGATCAAAGATGGTTGGCCCCACAAAGCAGTCACCATCGGGCATGGACGCCTCTCGTCCGTCGAGCAGCAGATCTGCTCCCTCTTCGACGCCATTGACGATAGCCGTTGTCACACGATTGCAACTTGCCGCATCGATGAGCGGCCCCATGCCGCAGTCAGCGTCACTGCCAGCGGCCGTCTTGATTCCTTTCGCCGCATCGACAATCGCGGGCACGAACCAATCGGCCGCGTCGCCCACCGGAATCGCAACCGAGCCGGCAAGACACCGCTGTCCGGTGTTCCCAAATGCCGAACCGAGCACACCGTCAACAGCGGCTTCGCGATTCGCGTCCGGCATGATGATCATGCAGTTTTTGGCCCCGCCCATGCACTGCGCACGCTTACCTGCAGCGGTCGCCGTGGCGTAGACCTTCCTTGCAACCGGAGTCGATCCGACGAATGAAACGGCCTTGACATCTTCATGGGTGATGAGCGATGTCGAAGCATCCACACCGCCGAGTACCAGATTGAGGACGCCATCAGGGAGCCCCGCTTCCTTGGCGAGTTCCACCTCGCGCACCGCGCAAAGAGATACTTTCTCGCTGGGCTTGAGCACAAACGTGTTGCCGCAGGCGATCGCCATCGGCCACATCCACATTGGAACCATGATCGGGAAATTGAAAGGCGTGATGCCCGCGCAGACTCCGAGCGGCACGCGCTCCATCGTGCTGTCCAGCGGAATGTTCTCGGCACGCTCGCGGCTGAAGGAACTCGATACCGCAATTCTCGGAAGCGTTCGACCCATCATGAGTGAGGGCGCACTACACGCGTACTCGATGCAGTCAATACCGCGGCGGACATCGCCGCGAGCCTCCGGCACGTTCTTGCCATGCTCCTCGACGATCATGTCGGTCAATTCGTCAAAGTGCGATTCAAGGACCTGTTTATACGAGAAGAGCACCTGGCACCGTTCTCCGACAGGCGTCGCGGACCACGCCGGAAAGGCATCTGCGGCGGCCCTCACGGCGGCGTCGACTGCCGCCTCGCCGTCAAGGGGAACTTGGGCGAGCACCTCGCCCGTCGCTGGATTGATGTCGGCAAACGAGGACTCCGCCCCCATCGCCTCGACTCGAGCACCATTGATGACATGAACCGCTGGAACAACCGACATCGGAAAACCTCCTTTTGAGGCCCCGCAGTGTACTTCAGGCGCCGCATGCGCCGCTCAACCGCGGTAGACGCAGCTGCTGGTGCAGGTCTCGTGCACCGTGATCGATTCGATCATGGGCAGGACCGGCTTCAGCCGGTCCCAGATCCACACCGCGAGCATCTCGCTCGTCGGGTTCTCCAGCCCCTGAATCTCATTGAGAAGGTGGTGGTCGAGTTGCGCCTCGATCGGCGCCCAAGCCACCGAGATATCCCCGTAATCAATCAGATAGCCCTTTGCTGGGTCGACCTCACCGGAGACCGCGACATCCACTTTGAATGAGTGCCCATGCATTCGCCTGCACTTATGGCCCTCGGCAAAGGTGGGCAGCCAGTGGGCGGCTTCGAAACGGAACGTCTTGAGGAGCGTGACCTGCATAACCGACGCAGGATATCGTGCCGGAGCGCCGCGGAGCGAACTTGGGGCCACCACTCCCTAATATGGTTCCCATGCGATGCTTGCCCGTGATCCTCTGTGCCCTCCTCTTGACCACCGCCTGCGCCGAGCCGCCTGCGGACAAAGTTACGTCCAAGGACTCCTCGACCATGGCGACCATCTCAAAGAGTGGGTACGACATCACCCCGCTGACCGCTGATCATCGCCAAACCCTGTCAGCCAAACTCGACCCCAAGACCTTTGAAGTGACTCAAAGAGACGGCACCGAGCCGGCCTTCTGCGGGACGCTGCTGGATAACAAAAAGGACGGCACATACGTCTGTGTCGTGTGCGGGCTTCCACTCTTTTCGAGCGACCACAAGTTCACGTCCGGTACTGGATGGCCGAGTTTCTTCTGCGAGGTCGATCCCCAACACGTCACTCGGACAGATGATTCCAGCCACGGCATGGTGCGGACTGAAATCTCTTGCGTCCGGTGCGGCTCGCATCTCGGACACGTGTTCCCCGATGGTCCCCCACCGACAGGCGAGCGGCACTGCCTCAACTCGCTGTCTCTCACGTTCCTTGAGAAAGGACAACCAGTGCCCGAGGCAAGCAGATCCATTGAGCTGGAAACTGCCTACTTTGCCGGCGGTTGCTTCTGGGGTATTGAGCACTACATGCAGAAGGGCGTTGGCGTTGTTGACGCTGAGAGTGGCTACATGCAGGGCGTGGAAGGGCCAACCAACTATCAGGATGTTTGCAGCGGCGAAACCAACCACGCGGAAACCGTCAAGGTCGTCTTTGACCCAAAGACGATCTCCTACCGCGAACTCGTGGATGCCTTCTTCCGCATGCATGATCCGACCGAAGTCGATCGGCAAGGCCCCGATGTCGGAACGCAATACCGATCGGGAATCTGGACGACTTCCTCCGAACAAGAAGCCATCGCCCGAGCCGCGATCGCGGATCTGGAGGCCTCAGGCACACTGGCTGGTCCCGTCGCAACTCAGGTTGAGCCTGCGGAGAAGTTTCATGCCGCCGAGAGGTACCATCAGAATTACGTGGCGCGAACCGGTCGCGCCTGCCACATCACGAACCCCTGGCCGGCGAATGCCGCCACCAGTCCAATGCACTAATCAATCACCCCATATCGGCGTCTGAGCGCCACAAGGAGAAAACCCGTGAAATGCATCACCCTGATCCTGACAACCATCGCCGCAGCCGGACTCGCCGGGTGTGACACCCACACCCAAACCGATGCCCTCATCGGCGGCGGAGCCGGCGCAGCCAGCGGCGCTCTGATCGCTGGCCCAGTTGGTGCGGTCGTCGGCGGCGGAGCCGGCGCTGTAACCGGCGCGTTGATCGGCAACGAGCAGGACAAGCAGGACGCCAACAACGAGTAGGCTCGTCCATGACCTCTTGGATCTTCACCACAAGGCCCCCTTCGGGGGGCCTTGTGACATGGTTTCCAACTCGCCGAGAAACTCAGTCGTGCGATCTGCCCATTTTCGCTGGCAGCAGCCTTGGGGAAATGGCATGACATGGTTCATTGAGACCGATCAATTGCATCGCGATGCCTCTTTACAGTGGATGTTGACTTGGATCGATGCCATTGCCTCCTAGCCTCAGCGGGGCCCCATGACGCGAGCCCATCTTGATCTCGACGGCTCGCACATCTTGGCGGAGTTCGCCAGGACATGTGACATCAACGGAAGCAGTGATACGAATGTCAACGATCTTCTGCTGCTGCTGTCTCGTTGGGGGGCGTGTGGTTGAGGGTGCGGCTTTGCCGCGGGAGAGTCATGTGCCGGTAGCGCCCACTCATCAATTCCCCAACGGCGGAGTCGCCGCCACGTCGACAGTCATTGTGGGGAACGCGAAGTCGGCATCATGCTTCTGCACGATGCGGCCGACTTGGAGCATGAGTCGTTCGCGGATCTTGACAAACTCAGCGATTGACGTCGTGGTCGTAAATGCCAGAATTGCAATGTCGATGGCCGAATCGCCGTAGCCGCCGAAACTGACCCGAACAGATTGGTTGTGATCGATAGCCTCGTCGGCTTCAAGGATGGCGCCAATGTCGGCGATGATCGCCTCGACCGCATCAAAGTCGTCGTACCGCACACCAATCGTCTCGCTGAGCCGTCGATTGGTTCGCTCAGACGTGTTCTCGATCACGCCTGAGACAAATACGGAGTTGGGAACGTAGACCAGCCGCTTATCGCCCGTTCGGATGTAGGTGGCATACAGCCCAATCCGCTCGATGCCGCCTTCGACACCCTTGACAACAACCCAATCCCCCACTCGAAACGGTCGATTGAAGAGCACCATGATGCCGCCGAAGAAGTTCGCGATGACATCCTTGGATGCGAACGCAAAGGCGGCGGAACCGATGCCACCGATCGTCAGGATGGCGCTCATATTCATGCCGAGTGCCTGCATGCCGACGATGATGCCGACGATCCACACGAGCACGACGCCAATCCCAAAGAGGGCCTGCAGCGCCGTCATGTCCATCTCGCTGCCGCTGTCCCGCGCTTGATCTTCGATCAGATGCTGCGTGCGACGCACCGTGCGAGCCGCGAAAAGCGTCATGCAGAAGACAGCGATGATGATTCTGCCAGCAGGAAGAGACATGTCCACGAAGTGGTCGACATCCGTCGCCACCGTGCCATCGCCGGGTGCAAAGAAGACCCACAGACTCGCGCCGTGTTCCAACATCCACGTCGCCGCAAGCAGCCAGATCGCAAGCCCGACCGGCATCCTCGCCGCACCTGCAAGTACGCCGCCCCACCGAAGCCGGCCGCGTGACAGCCGAGCGAGCCGACCAAGCAGCCAACTCAACACCACGTGCAACACGATCGCGGCGCCAACCACGATGCCAAGCATCGTCAATATGGAGACAAAATTGGTGTCCACGCCAGATTTGATCGTTTCTTCCGAGGTCGGATCGGCGGTCAAGGTCATGAACAGCGGCAGGTGTGGCAGCATCATGCGGCGGAGGATACCGCGACGGGCCGAGGTTCATCCTGGAAACCTTCACCCCACAATCTGGGTGCGGGAACTACGCCTCGGCATCATCCTTGCCTATACGGTGCTAAATCGCATCTTCCGTCTCTCACATCCGCGGGAGTGGCCAGCCCCAGAGGATCGGCCCTCAATGCCACTGCGATCAGGGGCACACGCCCCAGACGTCCACGATCCTCAGCAGGTCATCGGCTCCAACCTGTCCATCATGATCGAAATCGGCACCGCAACCCGCGCACGCTCCCCATGCGCCCACAACGATCAGAAGATCGTCTGTACCGACGCTGCCATCGAGCGAGAGGTCACCCACGCAGGGCCCGGGGCCACACTCATCAGGGACACCATCACCGTCATTATCCTCGCTCAAACCGCTCACAATGTCACAGTCGTCGGCAACATCATTGCCGTTGCAATCGCTCGGGTGACCCGACATAAAGTCGATCCCGCTGGGCCTGAAAATATCGGTGTCGTTCCCAGTGACGTAGGAGCGAAGAAACCTGCCGGTGGCTTCATCAAAAATGTAGACACGCGTCGAGTTGATGTGCAACTCGGCTGTTCCGATTTCGGCATCGGAGACATGCCGATGATGTTCCTCGGATGATGGCTCCATTTCATCATGCTCGTGTTCTTCCTCCGGCTGCGTGTTCGCTCGCACAACGTAGATGCCACCCCGAGGACCACGGCGAACTCCCCATGGCTGATCCATGGTGAGCGCGACATCCGTCCCCCCGTCGTTGAACTGACCAAGAAACTCGCCGGATTCAATGTCATACGACAGAATCTGGTTCGTGTAATAGCTCGCCACAAGCAGACGACCATCCTCGGTACTGGCTATTCCACGCGGCCCATCAAGACCACCCATACTCTCAGAAGCGACAAGAACTCCGAGCGATGCTCCCGTTTCACTGTCGAACATATGAATAGCATTCTCGCTGTCTGCCACGAGCAGCGTTCCATCGCCTCGCACATGAATGCCGATGGGCATTGCAAGCTCGCCTGCGCCAGCTTCGACGATATCGCCCATGAAAAGCCCGCTCGCCAAGTCGAACCCCACAATGCTCCCCGTGCCGCTGCTGCACACCAAGAGCACTCCATTGTGAATTGCCATGGCTCGAGGCGAACGCATGGCATCACCGGGCGACCACTCCGCCAGCACTTCCCCATGGTCATCAATAACGCGAATCGCGTCGGACATAGGCATTGAAACGATGACTCGCCTGCCAGAGGCCACCACAAGATCCCACGAGAGATTGCCAACGCCCTCAACACCGCCGACCCGAGTCACCGTCCCCACAATCGGATGAAGTTGGTGCACGCGACCATCGGAAAGACTCGCCACCCATGCTCCCCAGCCGCCGTCGAGTTCATCGACATCGGTCTCGCCGTCGAGGTCACAATCGGCGCACGCATCGAGCACCAGGTCGCGATCAAGGTCGAGTGACATTTCCGCCTGAACTTGGGAATAGTCACTCTCGCCATTGCCATCACAGTCCACTTCGCACTCGTCGGGAACACCATCGCCCCACTGATCGTGACTGACTCCATTGCGAATGTCGGCAACATCAGGGACGCCATTCAGATTGCAATCTGCTTGGCACTCGTCCGGAACACCGTTCTCGTCGAGGTCGGTGCTGTTTCCGGCCATAATGTCGGCGGGATCGAGAACGCCGTTGTCATTGCAGTCCTGACACTCATCCGGAACCGCATCTGCATTGAGATCTTGACTGAATCCATCCGTTATGTCGGCTTCGTCCGCCACGCCATTACCATTGCAATCACGGGCGAGGCAATCCTGAACATCCGCCAGGTGAATCCGCATCTCCGTCTGGCATACGGTGTGGAACCGAAGATCCGTGACGGCATTGCCACCGCTGACCGTCTGTGAGCAGTAACTCATGATGCCCCCGCGGACCGGCGTATTGTTGAGATTGATGCAATCGTCGATGCCGTATGAGTGCGTGTGGAGCGTTCCGAAGTTGTGGCCGAGTTCGTGCGTGGTCACGTGCACGTCGTAATTGAAAGCGCTGGGGGCGCTGAGATCACCACTGGATCCCATGGCGTAGCCAACAACGGAATAGTGCCCGTTGCTGCAGAGCGAAGACAGGAAGGCAACGCCGCCATAGGGCAAATCTCGCCGGCCGGAGAAGAACTGCACCGCCTCGCGCGGCACATCTGTCATATTCTGATTCCACCAATTCTTGAGTGCGCCGAGCGGATCCGGTTCATTGAAGAGATCGTCCTCCGTGTCCCAGATGCGAAGGAAGGTCATTGGCAGCCGCGCATTCATGTCGCGGCGGAACAATTCGTCGACTCCTGCATACACAAAACTGGCGTATTCAACCGCAGCATCAACCGACTCGAAGAGCAATCGATACTCATAGTCCGTCTCGACTGCGACTCGCACGAGCATGGTGTCCGTTGGACCAATGCCGATCGCCGGGGGATTCTCACCCCGTCGGATCGAAGGGTGCGCATCAACTGCGCACATGGGAACTGGAGGACGCTCTGCCATGTGCGCCGCGCCGTGAAGCGCGTCCCCAATTGGCATTTGACGTCCATCCGAAAACCGTATCCACCCCGTCGACATCGTTTGCCCGACAAACAACACAGCACTAGATCCGGGGGCCCCGGCCAAGTCTCCGCGGTAGACCGCGATGTGCGGCGCCTCGAAAGGCCGTTCGACCCCGTCAGCACCAACGACAACAACCTGCAGCGCTGCGAGGTGATCAGGTCCTCTGACAAGTCCCAGGTCGAGTCCCTCTGGAAGTCCAAGCGATGATGCCTCCATCGTGATATGGGTCGGCAGTTGCTCCGTTGATCCCGAGAGCGCCATCCACCGCGATGGAGCTGAGGCACTGACGCCAGCGATCGCTGGCATGGATACCACCAAACTGCACAGTCCCAGCACATACTCACCAATCAAAATTTGACGCATGAGTCTCCTCCGGTCCCGATCAAGGGCTGATCGCACTCCGGATTATCGATGGTGACAGCAGCATGTCCAGCATTGACCGAAACTTCCAGCGGTTTCTTGCTCCAAACATCGGATCGTGGCCAAATGAGGGGTGGCATCGGTTCAGGCCATGATGCAGGAATGTATGGAAACGCTGAGGCTGGACCTCGGTTTGCTCAGTGATTGGTAGACCGCACCACTGTTGAGCCAGAGGCCTCCCGGGCGTAGGCACGTGTAGACCCACACACGATCACCCGCCCGTGTCCGCTCGTCGAAGAATGCGCGGCTCCGCCTGCCACGCCTACACCGCGAGGGACACTCTCTACAGCGTTTTTTGCCTCGGGACTGCCAAGTCGGCCCCGCTGCAGGCAGGCGTGTATGCTGCGGCAAGCCCATGACTGGTCCCGATCAATCCGGATCCCACCACCCTCGGGGCGAAACGCCCGACTCTGAGGCCTCAACTCTACATCACTCCGAAGCCATGCTCCGAGGCCATGCCAAAGGGGGCGATGGCGAACGGTCGATGCTCGGCCGAACGATCGGGCACTTCACCATCAAGCGGATCATCGGCATAGGCGGGATGGGCGCTGTGTACGAGGCAATGCAGGAATCACCTCGTCGAATCGTCGCGCTCAAGATGATGCGATCAGGCGTGACATCGCGTTCGGCACTTCGGAGGTTTCAATACGAAGTACAGACGCTGGCACGTCTCCGCCATCCAGGAATCGCCCAAATCTACGAGGCGGGCATGACCGACGATGGAGAAGGCGGCATCCCCTGGTTCGCCATGGAGTACCTCGCTGGATCCAAGCCGCTGACCCAATACGCGATCGACAAGAATCTCGACACACACCAACGACTCAAACTCTTTGAACACGTGTGCGATGCCGCCCACCACGGGCACCAGAAAGGCATCATTCACCGCGACCTCAAGCCGGGCAACATTCTGGTAACCAGCAGTGGTGATCCGAAGATCATCGACTTCGGAGTCGCGCGATCCACAGACAGCGACATGGCGGTCACGACTCTGCAGACCGACGTCGGCGTACTCATCGGGACCATGCAGTACATGTCGCCGGAGCAGTGCGCCGCCGATCCCCACGACATCGATGTGCGCAGCGACGTCTACGCCCTCGGCGTCGTCCTGTTTGAACTACTCACGGGACGTCCCCCCTACACCATCGCAGATCGACCGATTCACGAAGCCGCCAGAGTCGTTCGGGAAGATCCACCGACACGACCGAGTGAACTCGTTGGAGTATTGCGTGGCGACATTGAGACCATCTGCCTCAAGGCACTGGAGAAGGAACGCGATCGCCGGTATCAGTCCGCAGTTGAGCTCCGCCAGGACATTCATCGGCTTCTCCAAGGCGAGCCCATCATCGCGAGGCGTCCAACCCTCCGCTATCACCTCAAACTTCTCTACCGCCGCCACCGGACTCCGGTCGTGCTCTCGATTGCAATGATCTGTCTGCTCGTGGTCAGCGTCATCGCGTTGAGCCTGCTCGCGGCTGGACAAGCGGCTGCCCTGAAGGAAGCACACCGCCAGAGCATCCGTTCGCAGGGCATCATCGATGGCGTCGAGTTCATGCTCGATCCACCGTCAGATCAGGCAGAGGTATGGCGCTCCGGCGTCACGCACGAACAAGTGCTCGACAATGCCGCCGCCCGATTGCCGGCGATAATCGCATCGGTTGAGTCTGCGGACGATGCCATCGCGACCGGAAAGTACCCACTGGTCCTCGCGCACAACTATCTGTTGATCGGTGCCACAGCCAAGGCTCGAGCGCAGGCAGAATTGTCGATTGACCTGCTCACCGATTGGTTTCCATTGGATCACCCAGCGGTGGGCGACAGCCGGATCGTCGCAGCGACTGTGGATTTTGCCGAAGGCCACACCGCCAAGGGTTTGGATGAGGGGCGGGCGGTCATCAATATCAAGCGGGATCGACTCAAGGCATCGAGCCCTGACACACTCGGGGCCGCCTGGGGGATTGCGGACGCGATCACGAAAGCCGGCTACCCCGACGAAGGCGCCCAACTCATCGGGGAACTACTTCAAGACATGTCATACGAGCAACTGGTATCGAGCCAGTCATCAAAAGACGCGCTCTACTTTCTCTCGGGAGCGGCAACCTCGACAGTGTCTTCGAGTCTCTCGGCGATCGTCGATCGACTCGCTCCCGAAGGGAATCGGAACATCCCGCCAAATCACATCGTATTGATCAACAATATCGCTTGGCAACTGGGTGTTACCGGAGGCCATCCGGCCGCAGCGCTCGACATACTTGATCGCCTTGCGCCCAGCCTTGATCGCTTTCAACAGAATGAAAAGTGGCCTCGATTCAATCGGCTGTATCGCGGCGAGATGCTCCGCCGGATCGGGCGACTCGATGAGGCAGCTGCCCTATTGAAGTTCCAAACAGACTTGGACGTGGCAGACCCGAGCGTGGCGATGGAGTATCGCGAGTGGGCGGCGGATCGCCTTGCGGAAGTACACCACGACATTGAGGTGTCGAAGGAGAATCTAAGGTCGCAAGACGATCAGTGACTCGCTCGCACCAACTGGGCGAGTGACGCTGAGACGACCGCGGGTTCAGGCAGCCCCCCTGGGTAGACACGGCATGAGATCGCGGGCGTGGCGGCGGGCGATGCGCCGAAGAGATCGACACCGTTCACGAGTACCGTGGGCGAGGGCCATCGGAGTCTCGGGTCGCTCGAGGGAAGGCTTGAGAGATCCGTTGAAACAACCACGGCGCCCGGCGCGATCGCGGTGCAGGCGGTACGGACTGACCGATCCATCTCCGGTGTCATCGGACAACCCGGAAAGCCAAGTATCTCGATGTGCATGGGATGCACTCCTTCATCCAGGGACTTCAACAGCAACTGCCGCGAGGCCCGATACGCGGCCACATCGGTTTCGTAGTCGTCAGCTCCCCGGAAGATTCTTGCCATGATCGAGTTCGCACGCTTCGGATCATGCTGGGCCAGTTGGGTGAGCAGCGCATGATCTTCCATGCCAATCCGGTGCGCCTCGAACCGCAGCCCGGACCATGGCCCCTCCTGCCCAGGGAAGACAACATGCGTATCACCCGCTGGCAATCGGTTGTCTGTGTTCGGCATTGCTGGATGATCGACCACACTCTGCGCAAACGGATTCGCCTTCCAATGATTGAATCCCCAGTGCAGGTAGCCGTCCCATCCGTTCTTTGCAGCCCCCCACCCAAAATAAACCTGCCTGAGCCGCTCCTGATCAAGCAGCCGGTTGAGCCAGGGGCCTCCCGGCCTCAAGCACGTGTAGACCCACACACGATCACCCGCCTGCGTGCGCTCGTCGAAGAATGCTTGCTCCGCCTGCCACGCCTGCACTTGCGGGCACCACATGTCAACCGCCCCGACAAGTTGGCGGCTCATTGTCGCCTCGAAGATCGGCACATCCGGCAGATGTGCGCGGAGCATTTCGGCGGCCACGGCATAGTCAGCAGCGTTCGTATCGGTCGGCTCGTCGGCAATATGCTGCACCCAGCGATCTGACCATTCGTTGGCCTGCATCGCCGCGTGAAGTTGCGTGCACTGATCAGCGAAGCCCTTGCGGCCCGCTTCGCCAGTCATGGGCAGGCGTCCCAGTTTGAGTTCCAGAACCGGGCTGCCCCAGTCGCCGCCGGGGCGACCGGCAAAAGGTGCACCCTCAATCCAGTGCAGGCCGGCGTTGGTGAAAGTGTCTATATATCGAACCAGTCGCGGCTCGTTGAGAGTCCATCGGCCGTCCACTTCATCAAAGAAATCCGGCCACCGCACCCAGAACATGTTCTGTCGTCCGCGGCGCATAAGCGCGGCGTACTTGCCAAGCATGTCCCAGAACGGTTCGCTCCAGAGATCAAGGTTGTGGTACTTGGCAATGTTGGCTGGACTGAACCAATTGGTGTAGCCAAGCGTGCCCTTGCCGGATGGTGGCACTGCCGCAGCGTGCACGATCACACTAAGGGGCAGAACCGTGAGGTTGTCACCCTGCGAGAGCACCAGCTCTACGTCATACGCCGCCGGAGGCGCATCAAGCGGCGCGGTCCATTCCACACGCAGTGCCGTTTGATCTCCCGGATCATCGACGCGACCCTCGATGGGCTTGAGCACTTCGTACACCCGAAACGGAGCGCGGCGAATGACATGTGGGTTAACGTCACCCTTGAATCGCTCGGTCCTGCTTCCCAACCCGGTGTTTTCTTCGACAGGCACATCGAGGAGCCGATACCAGCGCGGCGCAGGAAGTTCGTGCTCGCCACGAACAGACACTTCGATCGGCAACCTCGCATCAACTCCATCGATCCACACATGAGCGCTCGCAATACCGCCTCTTGGTACATCAAGACCGCTTCGTAATGCTGGCGGCGCCCGATCCGGGTAGATCGGCTCGAGTTCATCGACAAGGATCGCATTCAGAGATCCCGTCGAAACAACAAGTGCGGTGAGCAGCATGGCCCCCATGATGCCCGATCAGGAGCCGGGAAGTACGTGCAGCCGTCCCGAGGCATCAACAGCAACAACGTCTGATCCAATCTCGGAGGCAAAATCAACGATTGCTGCATCAGACACGGATTTGCGAAGCACCGCCCCCCGCGTCGTCTGTTCCGGCAACGCGGGGGGTGGTCGCATTGCGAACTGCTACCCTGCCTTTCATGAAGAAGGAACTCTCGGGCTTGGTGCGTCATTTGATTTTCGGCCACTTCACCGTGAAGGCGATTCGCAGAGCGTTTGCGAAGTCGCTTCTCGAGCAGCCATTACAGCTCGATCGCGCGGAGCGAACCGCTGTCATGCGGTCGATTGCGTGGAAGGCCGGCGAGATCATGGTGTCAGACCAGATGCGGGTCATCGACCCTCCTTCGCGAGGACACCTTGAGTGGAGCGCCTGGATACTCGCCGCCTATCAGGTCCTTCGGCCACGATTCGACACAGACGAGAAGACCATCGAGTACCTCGGAGATATATCGCTCCGGGGATTCAATACACGATTGATGCGGCTGGGCGTGCGATTGGTCCTCCGGGCATGCAGGGGGAACCTCGGCCGTGTGAAGCGAGTACTCGGCTCCATGCTCACGCAGTTCGGCGCGAGTTTCGACTGGGACATGCTCGAGCAGGACGCCGAAGTCGACATGCAGATCAGCCGATGTTTCTACGTGGACTTCTTCCGTGCGCACGATCTGCCACTGCTAACAACCGTCCTGTGCCGACTCGATTCGCTCTGGTTCGATCGAATCGACGCCCGCAGATACGGCCTTCGGTTTGATTACGACCGCTACGAAACGATGTCGCGAGGCGCCCCACAGTGCGTCTTTCCGATTGTTGCTGTAACGGTTGATGAATCGAAATGAGCACCCCCGTCACCATTGCGGCCCCAACGTCCCGCTCATGCAAGGCGCGCACATCCGCCATGATCTCGATCGGCGACCTCAACCGAGCGTAGGATGAGACGATTCTCGCGTCTGAGGCCTACGTCACGATTCGATGAGATCCGAAGCTCGTAGCCCGTCGATGCACCACTGAATGTGCTCGGCGGGCTCCATGCCAAGTTCCTCCGCGCCAATCGCAATGTCCGATCGGCTCACTGCAGCAGCGAAACTTGCTGTCTTGAGTTTCTTGCGTACCGACTTTGGCGCCAGGCCCTCGATTCCTCCAGGCCGCACTTTGCAGCACGCGACGATAAACCCAGCCAATTCATCCATCGCAAAGAGATGCTTGGCCATGTCGGATTGCCTCGGCACACCGCTGTACATCGCGTGCCCGAGGATCGCCTCGATGATTTCCTCATCCACATCGGTGTGTTCTCGCAGATGCGCGATTCCGACGAAGGGATGCTCCTCCATCGTCGGATGCCGCTCATAATCGAAATCATGCAGCAGGCCGCACACGCCCCACCGCTCAACTTCGCTTGGCGCAACCCGCTGAGCGCAGTGACGCATACACGCAGACACGCACTCCATGTGATGACGCAGCGAGTCTGATTGCACCCACTCATGCATCAAGGTTCGAGCCTGATCGATGTTCATATCCTCAGCAGTTGCCCCATGCGGCGAGCAGTATCAGCAGGTCATCCGTATCAACCAGTCCATCGCCATCGAGATCGGCAGTGCCGGGCGATCCAAACTGCCCGATCATGATGAGAACGTCATTGACGTTGACAACCGCGTTGCCATCAAGATCCGCCGCGCACTGACATTCGTCCGGCACGCCGTCCTGATCGCCATCCTCGCTGCCCCCACCGGCAATGTCGTCGATATCGGGAATGCCATTGCCGTTGCAATCCGGGCTCGTCTCCAAGGTGAGGCATGCAATCAAGACCGTACCTGCATCAATGGGCGAGGCATCGCTGAAACGGATCTGCCACGCTCCCGCCGCTGGCACGCCATACATGGCAGAAAGCGGCTCAAGTGGTCGCTTGTTGCCAGAGAGAACCGGCACATCAAACTGCGTACAAGTGTCCTCGGCAGCCTCAGACGCCGAGTCATCGAAGAGCACCATGATGTCATCACCCCCGCAGCCCCAAGGGCCCACCCACCCACCGTCGGGCATGCCGGGACGATCCAGAACAGTCACCGCTGTGCCATCTGGCGAGGCGATTTCAATGGTCAAGTCGCCCACCCATGAGTGCTCAAGCGACACGTAGAGCCTCGCGTTCACAACCAGGGCGTCCGAGAGTTCATCGGCCTGCGCGGTCCACACTCGAACGGATTGCCCATCATCAGGAATGCTCGCCGTTCCGGACCCACACCAACTGGCGACTGCTGCCGACTGCGCTGAAAGAACACTGATAAGAATCATGTGCTGTTTCATCGTGCTGCCTCCACGTTGATTTCGTTGTTCCGACTGGAGTCATCCACTTGCGCCGGATCGGACATGCCGTGAATGTGGCACCAGCCTTCCTTGAGCCCCCTGAAGTTGCCGCCATCAAGTTCGCCTGAAAATGACTCCACGACTCCATCTTCTGGATCCCACAGAAACAGATCCGTGCCAAGATGGCAATAGTCATATCCCCACCCGTCATAGAACGTCGTCGTCCAAGACCATGTCTGCGCTCTCGCCCAACCCGGGACATACGAGAGCCAGTTTGCCGCGCCGTCATAGGTCATATCCCAATTGACGCCGCAGCCCGCTCCGAAGATCTCTCCGAGCAGTGCTAAGTCACCGGCCAAAGCCGTGCCGTAGTAAGGAACACCGAGGTTCTGAATGATGCGGCCACCGTCCTGCGGCGAAGGCATCGCCCAGTCAAGGCCTGTCCAGTAAAAACTGTACATGTGCAAGGCGGCCTGGCCGCCCTGACTGTGCCCGGCGATGCCGTAACTCTTGTATTGCAAGCCGAACGACGCCACGTCGATTGCGAACTCGTCGTGACTAAAGTTCTGATTCGAGTTTTGGTACATCGACACATCACCACTGAAGTGTCCCGCGGGCCACGACACGCCGCTCGAGCAGTAGCCATGAACGAGCATGAGATTGTGCCCGCCGCCGAGCCCACCTCGCGCGGGAGGCGTCACGTCCACACTGCCACGGTCAGGCTTGCCCATGTGCATGGCTTCTTGGCCGGAGGCTGTAACCGGGCGGCGGCAAACTTCGATCGTTCCAAGAGAAACTGAGGCGACCTTTGCCAACGTGATCGCCGACTTCGGATCCGCCAGCCTCACGGCTCGCAACTCCACGCCAGCCCCGTCGCAGCCGGCCGCAGCAATCCACCGCGTATCCAGCGTCAGATGCACGCCATGCTCATCAACCGCGGCCATACCGCCAATCCATCCACACAGCGTCGCGCCTTGATCGCCCGTTGCCCATACTTCGGCACCTGCGAGAAGTTTTTCGCGTGGCCCCGCTGCCGCGCACCCCAGCGCCACATCAATGCGGGCCTCGTCAATTGATTCCATTGACACTTCGCCGCTCAGCACCGGCGGCGAAGATTCGATCTTGACCAGATGCAAGAGCGTGCGGTGCAGAAGTTGGCCGCTGTCAGTTGCGATTGCATCGACATCAACTTGCACCACATGTTCGCCCGCAGGAGGTGTCAGCGTGACGGTCCGTTCGCCGTTTCGCTGCGTCACGTCAATCGGCCGCCATCGACCGTCGGGGCCGCGCCACTGCGCCGTACAGGATGTGATCTGTGCCTCACCACCATCGATCCCCATCAGCGAACACTTGAGTGTGACCGGTGCGCCCTCAAGAAGGCTGTAGGTATCCAGTGTGCTGCGAAGTTCGAAGGGAGCGTCGTCCCGGACCAGCAGCACGCCTCGCGCTGCACTTGGTAATCCAGAGAGCGAAGCGGTCCATCTGCCGGGCGCCGGATTTCCGACATCGAACCGAGTTCCCGACTCATCGGCGATCGGCATAAGCGAGTCCGTCCGCTGCAATACGCCGTCTACGCCAGAGACAGCGATTGAGCCGTCAGGGCGAATGAGGCTGACATTCCACGCCGCGCATCCAATACCCATCGGCACGACGGCGAGATGCCCGCACGACGGCACGTCAAAGGCAATGTCTATCGCGCCGTCTTCAGTTACAAATGGAATCTGCGTGCATCTGGATCGCGCGCCGACTTCGGCTGGGTCGGGGGCCTGGAGCCAACCGCAGGTCACGTCGGATGGCGGGGCGCCGATCTGCTTATAGGCTACGGTCTCCCCCACTGCTGCACTTACCACTGTGGCGATCGAAATCAACACTGAACCGCGAACCAGATTGGCCATGGATCTCTCCTTGACCGAATACCCTACAGGATCCGGGGTCAACAGCGCAGAACAACCTCGCAAACGGCTCCTTACAGGAAGCCACTACGGCGATGGAATGATCGTTTGTGCGTTTTTTGCCCGCTACTCAGACTGCGCTGCCGCCTGAAAGCTGTGCAACTTGGATTTCACTTCTTCGAAGCCTACATCGCACCCCTTAGCAGCAAGATCAGCCACCGCCTGCCCGATGACATCTTCGTCGCCCGGCTCTCGCAGGTCGGCTTTGACGAGTGTCATCGCATAGGTATCAGCCTCATCGCCAGAGAGTCCCATCTTCTCGGCAACCCACAGACCGAGCATCTTGTCCGCTCTGGCGTGCGCCCGAAATGTCTGATCCTGCTCACGTGCAAACTTCTCTTCGAAGCCTCGCTCTCGATCATGGAAACCGCTCATTTCGATACTCCGAGTGACGCCGCGCCCCGCGGCGGACTGGCCATTCTACACCGATACCCCGGTGACCGGCCATGGGTCAACCGGGGCATCGAAGGACGAGGAGAGAAGAGCAAAATTCAGTCGCAGGGCGTGCAGCTCACGAAGTCGACATAAAAGAGCCAGCTGCCCGCCCACTGGCTTGGATCGAGCCCGGAGGCGGCCCAGTCTCGCAGGGCAGCCATCATGCATTCGGCGCTGAAGGTGATACAGACGGTCGGAAAGTCACAGTTCTGAGCTTCGGCCAGTTCCTCGAAGGACCAGCCAGCCATCACCGTCTCGCCTCCAATGCACACCTTGGTCGAAACAGCGTTTTCGATCGCAGCGGTCGGCACGTAGCCATTGATCCAACCGGACTGAAAGACGTGCACTTCGTGGACATCGAATGGAGCATCCACGCAGATCGTAATGTTGCCCTGCCAGTCAATGCAGCCAGAACCTGGCTGCAGCATCGCAACAACGTCGGCAATCGTGAACATGTATCCCTGCGCCACATGGGGCAGCCCGCTACCGGGTCCGAATCGCGGCCACACGCATCGCTCGTCATCCAAGGTCCACTCCCAGCCAAGATCACACTGCGGGTCGGTCGCGCAGCCCGTGGGCGGCAGTTCCATGGTGCACATACCAATCGTGTGCTCGCCCGCACCGGGCGGCACGATGTCGCCGGGGCCGCCGTAGGTGCCGCCATTGCCCCACGGAACCGGGTCTATCTGCCCGCCACCGGGGATTGGGGCGGCATGCAGTATCTGCTGAATTGGCAAACTGCCGATAGTGCCGTCACCGGACGGCGAGCCCAAAGCGCTCGCCACCGCGCCAACTCCAAGAATGCCCGCAAGCGTGATGGCTGCGAGACAGGGGAGGATTTCGCTTCGAATGATGGTCAACATGTGCAAGACTCCTGAGTTATTCCGTTACCCCGAGAGGCGAGAATCCCCTCCTCGGGCCGCAAGGAATAGTGGGCCACCCCCTATACTCAGACCCCAGACTGTGTCATCAACGCCGCACAACCCAACCACCCCGGATTCCGACGGGGATTCTGCCCAGCGGGGCACGAACGAACTCGTCGGCGAGGTCTATGACGAACTCCGCCGGATCGCGCAGAAGGCGATGAACGAGGAGCGGCCGGGGCACACGCTTCAGGCGACGGCCCTTGTCAACGAGATCTATGTCCGCCTGGATGCGTCGGGACGCCAGTGGAACTCGCGGGCCCATTTCTTTGCCGCAGCCGCTGAGGCCATCCGACGTATTTTGATTGACCACGCGAGAAGTAAGTCTGCGGCGAAGCGTGGCGGCGGGCGAGCTCGCATCCCGATGGATGACGCGTTAGCGATTGCCGGACCGCATGGCGTCGACCTGCTGGACCTCGACGACGCGCTGCGAGAACTTGGAAAGATGGACTCCCGAATGGCCCAAGTCGTCGAACTTCGATTCTTCGGCGGACTCGAGGTCGGAGAAGTGGCCGAGGTCCTCGGGTTTTCAAAGCGAACGATCGAAGGCGACTGGGGCACCGCTCGCGCCTGGCTGCGATCACGCCTGACGGGATGAGCAGTGAAGGGCTGACTCCGCAGCAGTGGCGACGGGTCCGCGAGATCTTCGAGGCCGCCCGCGAACTCGGTGCAGAGGCCCGCCCGGCATACCTCGACGAAACCTGTTGCAACGATGACACGCTTCGCCAGCAGGTCGAAGACCTCTTGGCCAATGATCAAGCGGACGGATTTATGGAATCTGCCGCCCTTGGGCCGGACTTTCACGCCGGGCACGCCGCGTCGCACCCCGGGCCGCGAGAACGCACCGCGCCGGTCGTCACCGAAACGATTCCCGGATTTCGCCTCGTACGCATCATCGGCCGCGGCGGCGACGGCGTTGTCTATGAAGGCATTCAGGAACGTCCCCACCGACCTGTCGCGATCAAAGTTATGGCCGATCCGATGGCCGACGCCGCGCAACGGAATCGGTTCGAGTCCGAAGCGGAGACGCTCGCGGGCATTGATCACCCGGCGGTTGCCCGCGTACTCGCTGCTGGCGAACTCGAGGACTCGCGACCTTGGGCCGCGATGGAGCTCATCGAAGGCACGCCGCTGACAACATGGCTCGAAGCCCACCAACCATCACTCGCCAAACGCGTGTCCCTAATTGCATCAATCGCCGACGGCGTGCAGGCTGCCCATGCCCTAGGCGTTGTGCACCGTGACCTCAAGCCCGCCAATATTCTGGTCACGGAGGATGGTCGGCCGAAGATCCTCGACTTCGGAATCGCCCACGGCGGCCACGCGAGCAGATCGCTCGCCACCACCGAGGGAACCGTCATTGGCACGGTCCCATGGATGAGCCCCGAGCAAATCTCGGGGCTGACCGGTATCGAACCAACGAGCGATGTCTATGCCCTGGGTGTACTGCTCTATCAAGCACTCGCAGGAGTACTCCCATACGAGCTGCCACGCGACAATCTCGCCGCAGCGAGCCGAATCATCACCGAACGGCCCCCGGCATCGTTCGCCGCGCCGCGTGACCTGCGAACGATTGTCCTGCACGCCTTAGAAAAAGAGCCGCCGCGGAGATATCCGAATGCCGGCGCATTAGCCGAGGACCTCCGAGCCTTCCTTGATCACAGACCCATCAGCGCACGGCCCGCCTCGATTGCCTACCGAACGCGAAGGCTCGTCCGCCGAGCACCAGTGGCCTCTGCTGCTACGGCCCTGCTCATCGGTGGCGCGGTCATTGCAGCGGCCATCATTGCAACACAGATGGAACAGACGCAAACGGCCATTGATTCAGCCGCCACGGAGTCGGCATCAAAGCGGCGCGCCGAATACCGAGCCATTATTCAACAAGCATCCGATGCACTTGATCGCGGAGATGCCACCAGCGCAATGACGATGCTCGAGTCATGCCCTCAAGATCTCCGACACTGGGAATGGGCATGGATCAACCGGAAGGCCAGCGACAAACTCGTCAACCTCACCACAGCAGATCGGGCCGATGCTTCAGTCGATCGCATGGGACATGTCACCGCGATCGGCAAGGAACATACAACCTCAACAAGCGGCAACGGTCGCACCATTACGCTTCCATCGAACTGGGTACACAGCCGACTTGCTAACTCTGGCGATGTGATTGACGTCGGGGCTGACAACACACTTGGCGTTTCAAATGGATTGAGCGAGCGCCGTATCCTCCGCAGCAACATTCCTTCGTCACAGATCGTCGGCATCAAGACTGACCATGCCGGAACAGTCGTCGCCATCGCAACAGCACCCCCACTCAATCCCCTAGACCCCGCCAGCCTGACTGCCAAGACGCGTATTTTGGTGCTGGACCTGCGTGACGGAACTGTTCGCCTCGACGACATCATTTCCGACCGAATGCTCGGCACCGACGCAGCACTGACGGTCTCCGATGGCGGCCAAACCATCGCCACGTGCGATGTCACTGGCGGTCTGACCATCTGGACCGCCAACCCAGCGGGCTCTAGGCGGAGCATTCGCATGAGCCAGGGACCAGCAGTCGTCGCGCTCAGCCCGGATGGAGCACTCCTCGCTGTCGGCGCTGCCTCGGCTGGCACTTCGAACGCATGGGTGCTGCGAACCGACACCCTCATGGCAAGCGAGGAACTCCCTGTCATCACACACGAGCGAGGCATCGTCTCCATTGAGTTGGCCCCGGACGCTGCATCGCTTGCAAGTCTCGATGCCGGTGGAACAATTCGTGTGACCGACTTCACTGGGAGCGAAACGTCGTGGTCCGCCGATGCGCATCAGGATCAGGCCGCAAGGTCCGTCCGATTTTCCCCCGATGGCGCATGGATCCTCACGCGGGGCGCGGACGGCACATTGCACCGATGGCGACGCCGAGGCGACTCGGAGTTGCAGGTCCAGTGGAATCTCCCCATTGAGCACGCCCGAATCGAGACGGACGGAACCGCAGTGATTGAATCGTCAGGCGTGCGTACCAGACGCCGGCTTCCCGGCGGCGACATCGTTCCGGACTCCGACACACATGTCGAACAGGGATGGAACACAGACAGCGAAGCAGGCTTGGTAGCTCTGGGGCAAGCCGATGGCGTTGTCAGCGTTCAGAACGCATCTGGTGTCACACTCTGGAGCCGACAAGTACACCACACGCGCATTCGCAACATTGCACTGAGCAGCGACGGCTTGCGGCTCTTGAGTACAGCACTTGAGGGCGACGTCACGCTTCTGGATTCCCATACTGGCATGCTTCTCGCGACACTTCCATGGCGAACTGGCATCGTCATGGCCGCTGGTTTCATTGGGGATGATCAGCAGGTTGCGATGCTGAGCATGGATGGCCGGGTTCGCATTCTCGACGCGGGCGATTGAGACTCGGCGGCCCTCAACCCCCAGGTGTCCCGATCGGACCATCAGGCCATTCCACAAGTCCATTATCGCCCACCTGACGAATAAGGTAGTGCCACACCCTGACCAATGATTCGGAGAGCGTGTGATCCACAGGCCCGCCCCACCATGGTTCGGCATCGCCCGGCCCGGGGCCACCTGGCATGCTCGGCGAGTACCCAAAACTCCAACAGCCGGATTCAGGGTCGTATTGATAGACCAACATGATCACCTGCCCATCGCGGACGATGATGAGTAGCCAAAGTCCATTTCCCAACTCGATCAATTGCCGCGTCTCGTCGAGCGTATCGGCGGGTGTTTCACATCCTGGGCTCGAGGCAGACGGAGGGCCGGCGCCACCGATGGTGTCCAGAATGTCTGTCTCATCTGCCCAGAGCAATCCGGACCACGACCAGCCGCCAGCCGTGCCGGGAGCCGTCGCCGCCATGAATGACAGACCGTTTGGGACGGGTGAATCTGGATAGTTGACGTTGAGCACATCCAACACACCAAACTTGGTGTAGGTGTCGCACATATCTGTGATTGGGTCCACATCGCAGATCATGTAGAGAACCATGTCGACGTGAGGCTCGCCCGGCCGTGTATTGAGCGGCAACCAGCCCACTCCCGAAGGCGATGTATCCAGTACCCATGCAAAGTCGACCGTCGCGGTGCCATCCCCGACCGGAGTGGCGATGCCCTCGATGTAGAGCAGAGGCGACTCGGACACCAGCACTGAAAAAGCGCCTCCTTGCAGGCTTGAAGATCCACAAATCAGCATCACCAGTCCCACAGAGCAGATTTTTGGAAGGTTGAGAATGCAATTCATAGGAGATTCCTCTTCATGGTCAATCCTACATGCGGGAATGGCTTGTACAAGCCGCAACATTAGTATCCGCCCCTCATCGGGTGCTGGTTCCGATCTTCCTCCCGAGAAGTTGGTCAATGGCCGTAAATCGTGTTCTATATTGCCCCGATGAATAAAGATCCCCACGCAGCCATCGACGCTGCCGCCCACCGAGCCTCTGCGGTGTCCCTTTTTAACTACACATGGACGCTTCTGGACAAGAACGACCGAACGAGGGAGGAGTCCGACGAAATGGTCCGCGCTGCCTACGCCAGCCGATGGCATTGGGGCGTCGTTGGTGAGCCGATCAACTTCGCCCGAGGCGAGTGGCAGATCAGCAGGTGCTGCGCGCAGGCGGGCATGTGTGAAGCAGCGTTGTATCACGCATCGCTCTACCTCGAGGCGTGCCAGCGTGATAACTACGGTGCTTTCGATCTCGCATTTGCCCATGAAGGCATGGCGCGGGCGCTGCAAGCCGATGGCCGATCGGCCGAGGCCGCCGCTCAGATCGAGCAGGCTCGCACGGTTGGCGCAGATATCAAGAAGGACGAGGACTGCGCATGGCTTGAAGAGAATCTGGACGGAATTTAGGTACCGCAGGGTTCCGCCTTTATAGGCGGAACCCCACGCTACGAACCGATTCCGTCCGCCAACGCGCATACGCGTTGGTAGTACTCCTCAGCATCCATCCCAAGCAACGTCGAACCGAATGCTTCGGCATGTTCAGCGGTCACAATCGGTCCGTAGTTGATGCTCGGGATGTGATAGGCGATCAGGATGGGCAGCGCGGAGGCGTGGCCTTCGTAGTGCGGATGCACGCTCAACCGAAATCCTTCTGCGATCGTCTTGCCGATGAGTTCCGCGCAGGCGAACTCATCCGCTTGCAGTGGATCCGCGTCAAACACGACTTCCACCGGATACCGCACCACATTCCGATCGGCCAGCAGCGGTTGCAGACGCTCGAGCGTCGAGAAGGGCGCATGTCGCTGCCGGCCGAGTTGGGCTGTGCGCAGAATGTGCTCATGAAGCGCCTCGTCGGCATCGGTCTCGAGTTGCTCCATGGGATCGGTCACGGGATCATTTCTTGTACCGACTCTCGAACTCTTTAGCGGCCTTCTTTCTAGCAGCCGCCTCTTTGGGATCCATCTCGCCGATGAACCACTTGTGATCGCTGGAGTGAAGCACTTTGTCAATTTCGGCTTGCAACGTCTTCGCGGCAGCAACTTTCGCATCATCTCCAGAGCTCAGTCCCTTCTCGACGAGGTTCTCTAATTCCGGGATGAAATCAGAGTAGAAGTTCTTGGCGATTACGTAGGTTCCGTGCCAATGTGTGTAGTCAGGGCCCATCATTGAGGCGCCGTGCCGGGCGCGACGACCTTCGTGATGCCAGATTTCAAACCAAACGAAGTCAATCTTGTTGGAAAATTTGACCGGCTTCATGAGCGGTTTGGCAAGGCCATACAGCTTCTTGCCCGGTATGGCGAACTTGGTGTTGTACAGATCGATGAGGCTATCGTACTGCGTGTAAAAGTTGTCGATCCACGATTGATTGTGGCAAGAACTGCACACATCCTGCATGTTGCTGCGGCGAACTTGCCATGGCACATCGGCACCTGGAAGACCCAACTTCTTATCGCTCACCTCTGGGCGCACGGAAAGGGTTGACCGGTTGTTCCAACTGATCCGCATGCCTACATCATGGGTCACGGGTTGATTTGTCGTAGCGGACATGTGGCATGTTGCGCAGGTCGGTGCAGCGGAGTAGTCCTCGCCGACGATCCACTTCGGCGAATGCAGATTCATCTCGTCTTCGTTGGCGAAGAATAGGATTCCGTGCTTTGACTCCTCGTATATTTCCTTCTGTGGGTGATCCGGCCCCATATGGCATTTACCGCACGTATCCGGATGCCGCGCCTGCGCAGCACTGAAGGAATGCCGTACGTGACAAGCTGTGCATGAACCTTCGGATCCATCTGGATTGATCCGGCCGATACCGCTGTTGGGCCATGTCGCTGGATCGAGGCTGCCATCGGCGTGTATCTTGACCGTGCTCCCATGGCACTGCCAGCAGCCGTTGACGGCTGCGGAGGAGACACCCATTGGGAACGACTCGGTGACCATGCCTTTGTTGCCTTCAACGACCTCAGCGAGCACATTGTCGAGCGAGCCGAGGATGAGAGCAGCCTTGGCGTGACGGGAGGACTTGAACTCGGTCACCTCGTACTCGTGACACCGAGCACAGTCACGAGGGCTGACGATGACGGAAATGGTCTCGCCGTGATGGTTGAAGGCGTCGGCGTCGCCTTCCTGCGCCGAGTGGCATTCAAAACAGCCGATGTTGGCGCGGAAGTGCAGACTGTCGCCCCACTGCGCATAGATCGCTGGGTTCTCCTGCTTATGGCACTTGATGCACGCCTTCGTCGCTGCACTGATGGTAGGCAGGCCAAAGGCGCCTCCTGTACTCCCAGTGCCGTGCGGGGTGCCGGTTTGCGGGGTGATCGCGCCGACGGCCGTCGAGGCAGTCAGGGCGATGCCCGCCAGATACGCTGAGTATTTCATGACGGTATCTCCTGTGTTCTGTCTGTCATGTCGCCTGCGACAGAGGCTGGCGACTCCGGAGTTGTATGAAAGATGCGATCCGCGACCAGTTGCCCGGACAGAACTGGAATCGTGACGCGCACAAAGATCGTGTAGATCAGCAGGCCAAAGGCCCAGATACCGGTGCAGATGAGGATTTCATTCCAAGTAGGCGCGTACTCGACAATCTCTCCAACCGGCGTCGGCACAAAAGCGGGCACGATGAGGCCCAAGCCTTTCTCGATCCAGATACCGATGATCAACATCACGCAAGCTGTTGCGAGCAGTTTGCGGCTGCGGGTAATTGGCAGGTACAGCATGAGCAGCGCGGTCAAATTCAGCCCAAGAGCGCTCCAGATCCACGGCACCAGCGCCGTGTTGTCGTGAATCCCAATCCAGAGGTACTTGGAGGAGGCCCCATGGGCTGTGTCGGCATAGAACTCCGTGAAGACTTCGCTGACAAGTAGAAATACATTGATGGTCATGGCGACAAGCACCAGATTCCGAAGCGTGAGATAGGCTTTCTTGGGGACCGAGAACCGGGTGAATCGGTCAATGACCATGAGCGTCAAGATGATGAATGCAGGGCCGGCCGAGAAAGCCGAGGCGATGAACCGCGGCGCGATGATGGCTGCGTTCCAGAACGGACGGCCGCCAAGGCCGACCAGCAGAAAGGCCGTCACCGTATGAATGCTGATCGCCCAGACGATGGCAATGAATATGAAAGGGATATAGAACCAGCGGCCGAGTTCGCGTTTTCGATACCTGCTGTAGATGAGGTATCCACAGATGTGTAGATTGAGAAGCAGATAGACGTTTAGGACGATGACGTCCCAAGTCAGCATCGAAATCGGGAAGTTGAATCGCATGAACAAGTGCTGCATGCGGTCGGGCCTCCCGAGATCCACCACTACGAAGAGCAGGGCCATGATGATGGCCGCCACGGCGAACAACTCGCCGAAGATCACCAGATCATGGAGTTCCTTGTTGCGATAGACGTATACCGGAATGACCAGCATTACGGCTGCCGCCGCCATGCCGACGAGGTAGGTGAAGTTCGCGATAAAGAGACCCCACGACACCTGATCGGTCATGCCCGTTGCAATGAGCCCGTGCACAAATTGTCGGCACCAGGCATTGACGCCGAGCAACGTCACGATCGTGAGCAGGAGCATCCACAACTTGTATCGCCAGTCTCCGACGAAACTCATGCGAAAGCAGCGATACAGGAATCGCAGGTATTCCCTCATGCCTCGCCCCCTTCTCCGAGACGATGCGTGAGTTCATCGAAGTAATAGAAGAAACGGGGGTTGGTCCCGACCTCTTCCTTGAGAACAAAGACCCGCTTGTCCCGAAGGATCTGGGATACCTCGCTGTTCGGATCGAGGATATTGCCGAACTTGCGGCTGCCGGTCGGGCACGCCTCGAGGCACGCGGGCATCCGCCCTTTTCGCGTCCGCTGCAAGCAGAACGTGCACTTCTCCATGACGCCGCGGCTGCGGGGCCTGTTGGAGAGATACGCCATGTCCGGGTTGATTTCGCTCGAAGGGATCCCGGGATCGGTCCAATTGAACCGCCGCGCCCAGTAGGGACATGCCGCCTGACAGTACCGGCATCCGATGCACCAGTCATAGTCGATGACGGTGATGCCATCGGCTTCCTGCCAAGTCGCTTCGATGGGACACACTTTCGTGCAGGGCGGATTCGCGCACTGGTGACACTGAATGGGCATGTAGAAGTAACCGGGCTTGGGCGTTTCCGTGTCGTAGTACTGATTGCCTCGTTCCAGATCAAAGGTGCCGATGGGGATTTCCAGCACTCGAATGTACTGGATCTCCGGGCTGCGACTCTGGTTGTTCTCCTTCACGCAGGCATGCACACACTTACGGCAACCAATGCAGCGGGAAAGATTCAGCGCATACACGAACTCAACTTCCGGAATAGGTTGCGGGTCACCGACTATGGCCTTGACGCCGTACTGCCGATCGATCTGGGCTTCGATGTCGGCAAAGAGTTTGGCCTTGTTCTCCGAGGAGAGTTCCTTGTAGTGCTCGCGGAAGAAGTCTTCGCCTGCAAAGACCTTGTCGGTGTCGAGATCGGCTAGTGGCGAGATGGCGGCACCAAGAGCAGCGAATCCTGCTCCCACCGATACTGTACTTCGCAAAAAAGATCGCCTGGAACCCCGACCGGCAGCAGGTGGAACGCCGTCCCCACCACCTCCGCCGCCGCAATCATCCTGGCGCAGTACGGGCAACTTCATTCATGGCCCCCTTCATCGGCATGCCCATTATTTTGCTGCGACTCATTCACCCAGTGGGCGAGTGGTCGGTGCGGCGAGTCGCTCACCGGAGCCTCGTGGTGCTGACCCATGCGAATCGTGTTCGGTCCCGGAAGCGG
>JAAERN010000112.1 GCA_024230295.1 Planctomycetota bacterium | reverse complement strand
TGCACAGGTTCATTGGTTGGGCTCCATTTCTACTTAGCCACCACCAACCACGGCGTTGGTCTGTACAGCACCCACGACGACCGGTCCCCACAGCGTGAGAAAGATGTTGGCGATGGCGTAGGTGATCGTGAAGGTCGCAACTGGGGTGGTATTGCCTGCCTTTTCGAGCAGGGCCGCAAAGGCCGGATTGGCACTGCGCCCACCAGCCACCGCCGACATTGCGGTGATCGGGTTGCGGATTCGAAGGACGTAGTACGAGAAGTAGAACGTGATGATCTGCGGGATGATCGTGACGCCGGCACCGAGCAGGAGCAGGGTCAGGCCATTCTGCTTGATGGCATCGAGGGCCTGTGGTGCGGCGTTGATTCCAACGAGCGCAACGAAGACGGCGAGTCCGAAGTCACGCAAGAAGTTCGAAGCGCCTTCGGGAAGAGCTGCAAATCGAGGCCTGGTGAATCGGACCCATCCAAAGAACAGCCCGGAGAGCAGGCATCCCACACCGCTTCCGAGTGTGACAGGAATACCCCCGAGTTCGAAGGTGATCAGACCGATCAGCATGCCGATGGTCATGCCAATTCCGAAGAAGATAAAATCGGTAACGGCTGCAGCCGACACCTTGTGTCCAATCTTTGACTGCGCCGCATCGAGATCTTTGGGGAGGCCGACCAGTTCAATCGAGTCGCCTCCGTGAAACAAGAAATCCGGTGTGAGGTTGATGGTGTCGCCGCGGCGTTTAGCACCTTGCAGGAAGACGCCGCTTCCAACGCCAGAGACGTCGCGGCGGAAGTCCGCAAGGCTCTTGTACTTGCTGGCGCCACTCATGATCAACTCGCGTTTTTCTTCGACAATCTGGACACCGTCTGGAGACGTGATCTCCTTGCTGAAGTCATGGCAAACTTGATCGAATGCCTTGGTGAATCCGAGCACACCAATGGCATCACCAGATTCCAAAACCGTATCGGCGTCGAAGTCGATTGATTTGCCGTCACGGATGAGGCATACAATGGCAGTGTCGGCATAGGCTTTGTTGAAAGAATCAACAGTGCCTCCGGCATCTGTGGCCATGAAGAACCGAGTGGTAAGATCATTTGCTGCGTCGAATTGTCCGGGTTCGAGTTCAGCCTTTCCGCCAGCGAGTTTCTTGGCAAGGTCGATCGCTTCTTTGCGCAGATCCCACTTCATCACCATCGGAAGGAACCAAGCCACGACGAGAATTGGTCCGAGAGATCCGAAGATGTAGCACACGGCGTAGCCGACGGCGACGTTGGTCTTCATCTGTTTGATGACCTCAGGCGCAAGGTCGAGTCGGGCCAGCGCCGAGTCGGCGGTTCCGATGATGGCCGACTGCGTGAGGCCGCCAGCGGCGAGCCCTGCGGCAGTACCCCGATCAAGATTGAACCACCAAGCCGCAAGAAGGACAGTTCCAAGGCCGATGAAGGTCATCAGGGTGGCGGATGAGAGTTGGGCAAGGCTCTTGAGATTGAGCGAACTGATGAACTTCGGTCCACCCTGGTAGCCAACTGCGTAGATGAAGAGCGCGAAGGAGAACGTCTCAATGCTCGGATGGATCTGGACACGGAATTGACCGATCAGGACGCCGATGAGCAGCGTGCCGGCGATACCACCGAGCACGAAACGGCCGATCTTCAGTTTGCC
>JAAERN010000111.1 GCA_024230295.1 Planctomycetota bacterium | reverse complement strand
CCTACAAGCGCGTACGTCACAGCATCGTCATTCTGCCCCATCCGGACAAACGCACTCTCATCCACCTCGGATTTGGCCAATATGGAAATCCATGCAGCTTTCCCGAATTGAGAAACCACGAGATCGCGAACAGCCACGTTGATAAGTCCATACATGCTGACATGGTAGCCACAGAAAGCCGATGTCAGCGAACAAGGGCGTTCCATCGCATGCTCAGGCGGGGCAATGCCATCTTGCAGCATGTGCCAGCCGAAGTTTCAAGCCGAAGCCCCCCGGCTCTCTATACAGCAATGGCGGCAACAAGCCGAATTGGGGGAATCCAAACCAAGGCAGGGTGGATTTTTCGACCCAAATGATGGAAGTTCGCATCCCATTGGATGCCCCTACGAAACAATCGTTAGACTTCTGATCTTACGGACTCAAAAATATGGGATATCGGGACAAGGAGTACCGAACACCATTGATTGAGCAACTCAAGAAGGCGGATGCCGAGGTAAGCGGTGCCTGACCAGCCATGACCACTTCTCGCTCAAATCCAGTAATCCTGATCGTCGAAGACGCCTTTTTGGTCGGCTTGCAGTTGAAGGCGGACCTAGAGGCGGTCGGAGCCGAGGTTGTGGGCCCCGCGCCCACAGTGGCCAAAGCATTGGATCTTCTTGAACGCCATTCCGTCACGTGCGCCATCCTCGATGTCAATCTTGGCCACGAAGATTCCACCCCGATCGGACAGAAGCTGCGCGAGCAGAACATCCCGTTTCTATTCATCACTGGATACCGCGCATCAGACGTCAACACGAATGAATTCACCGATCCGATTGTTCTCCGCAAGCCTGTTGGCCCCAGTCAGATCCGCGAGGGACTTGCGAAGATCGGAGCCGAGCTGCCCCCACGCGCCGCTTGAGCAGCACTGACTCTAGTCGCCCGAATCTCTATCGAGTTCTCTGTATACGACGAGTAGTTCGTCGTATGCTCTTTTCTGCGACGCGAGTTCCTCGACGAGCCTTACCTGAATATTCATGCTCAACTCATCGCCTCGCGATGTCATCTGATCGGCAAGTCCATCGATCCGATCTTTCATTCGATGCGCAGCAGTGTTGCCTTCCCATCCGGCGAGTTCAATGTACTGGTGGAGCAGCACTCGAGCCGCGGCGATTCGTTTTCTGGATATTGCCGATTGGCACAAGAGCAACAGGCAACGTTCCAACTTCTTCAGAATCCGCTCATTGCCCGGCCATGCCTGCTGCAGTCGCTCAAGACCGAACCGGCATCTCGTCCCGATGGTCTCATAGACTTCTGCATTGAGATGTTCATTCACGATTTGCGACTCAAGTTCTTCGAGTTCTTGATCACACTGCAATTCCAGATCCGAGAGTTCGCCGTACTCGAGGAAGTATCGGATGTCTTCAAGCATGGAGATCACTGAGGAATATCGATCATCTGGATCTGCCGCCATAGCCCGGGCGCAGATCTGTTTCAGCGGGGCCGGCCACGCATCGCTCATGGGCGGCACCGGATACTGCAGCGCCATCTCAAAAACGGCCTGTATTGAATCTCCCATATGCGGCGGATGTCCTGTCATCACGTGATACAGCGTCGCGCCGAGCAGGTAGACATCGCTTCGCACATCGAGTTTCGGATCTCGCGAGAGCATTTCAGGCGCGGCATAACACGGCGTGCCGACAAAGCATCTCGCTTCGAAGGCGCCTTCCTCGGGAAGTTCGCATGCAATGCCCCAATCGATGAGGTACATCTCACCATACTCACCGACAACCACATTTTCTGGTTTGACATCACGGTGGATGATGCCGCGGCTGTGGGCGAAACCCAGTGCCTCGCCAATACGAATTAAGATCGCTAGATGCTTTCGCATCGCTGTTGCATCGAGTTGCCCGCCATCAAGTCTCGCAAATTCCTCATCGAGCAGATCGCCCCATTCGACACCGGTGACCTGCTTCATGACGAGCAGATCATTCCCCTCCTGCGTACTCCCGAGCAGATGAACGGGCGGTATCGCGGGGTGCTCCAACTGGCCCATCAAGTAGGCCTCGCGACGAAGACGCGTATTGGCACTGGCACTGCGACGTTCAGGGCGCACGCGTTTGACGGCCACCTTCCGCTGCAGACATGACTGCACAGCGGCATCTACCACCCCGAGTCCGCCGGAACCGATCGTGCGCTCGATCACCAGATCGACATCACTTGTATGCCCCTCCCCATCGGCGACCAGGACTTCAGGCAGTTTCCGCTCCTCCAACTCGACGGCGCCTGATGAAATCGGCGACACCATCCAGTTGCTGTCCAAGGGACGCCAGGTCTGGGTCGGCAGCATGTCTGCAGGAAGCGCGCTGGCCAGACGTTTGCCTTCTGCTCCGACGTCGCTCACGCGGCACCTGCCATCAGCGATGTGGACGTTGTCACCGTCGCGAATTCGGGCATCACCACACCGAGGTATATATCTCGTTCCGCGTGGCCCATGGAAAGTACTGCATCACCGAGGACCTGTACGTCATATCCCAGTTGGTATGCCGTACGGCAGGTCGCATCAAGAATGCCACCGATGAGCAGTCCGGCCAGCACAAGGGTTTGCCGTGGCTGCCGGGCCAGTTCGTCATCGAGTCGACTTCCACGAAAGGCATTGCGTCCCGGTGCCGCTCGCAGGCAGGTCAGTTTGGTCCCCAACGATGTGATCGCCGAATGGACCTCACCATCTGGCAAATGACTCGCCAACAGGCCGTTGGACTGCAGGTATGCCTGCCCCCTTCCTGCGTGGTCGAGCACCTCGTCTCCAAGATCGATGCTCACATGGATTGCGGTGCCACCTCCATCCATCACCGCTGATGCAAATCGCGTGATGCAAGACCGCACTGCGTCGATCGATTCCGGCGATTCGATCTGCTGCCGCAGGTGGGATGCATCGCCGAAGATCCCTTGCTGAATACCAACCATTACAAACTGTGTCTGCCACAAAGCCATTGGTCGAATCGATTCAGGCCGTTTGCCCAACGAGCCCATTGATCACATCTGCGGAGTTCTGCACCGAAGCATAGGTGGGAAAGATCATTCCGCAGAAAAAGTCTTGTTCGGCGGCGGTTCTCGCTGCGGTGCAGTCTTCGAGAACGATCACGTTCATGCCGCGTTCATAGGCGGCGCGTGCGGTCGAGTCGATGCAGATCGAGGTGACGGCACCGGCGACGATCACATTCGTAATGCCTTCTTTATGGAGTATCTCTCCGAGGTCTGTACCGGGGAAGGCATTCAGTCCTCGCTTTCCGGGCACTTCAACAATGCGATCTCCGAAGGCCTTGATTTCGGCCACGGTGTCGGCGCCGGCGCCCCCAGCCCGAAAGGCACCGGCCTCTTTGATGGCCGCGAGGATGCCACCGGCCTGCCGAATTTCCGAGTAATCCGTACTGAAGATGATCGGCGTGGCGATGATGCTGATCTGCGTCCCTTGCACAGCGTCGATGAGGCTGACTGTGCGGGCAAGTACTTCGTCGGTCCGTTCGGGGCTCTCAAGCACTCCACGGAGGATTCCATCTTCGCCGAAGTAATCGTTCTGATAACCGATCAATAGGAGTGCAGTTGTACTTGCATTCATCAAAAGCATCCTTTTCGCTGAATAGGCCAACATGCAGTATAGGGGGGCTGGGTGAATCAGATTGACTCGAGCCTCGGCCTGCTTCCAGCAAGTGACGGTGAGAAGGGGAGATCAGGAAGGGAGCCTCCGACCAGCGAATCAGGCCACCTACTTGCCGGCCCCCTGACCCTTGGCGCTGCGATCACCTCGGGCACGCCGTTTGCCTTTGTCATTCCCTTTTTTGCCCTTGTCCTGATCTTTTGATCCTTGTCGGTAAGGAAGGATGTTGAACTGAGCAGGAGTCAGGACCGAGCGAAGCGCCGATTCAGTGCGTTCATCCAGTTTGGAATGGGCGTCATATTCTTGGCCGGCCCAATCTTCGACAATCCAGGGTTTGTCAGCTTCGGGATTCAATCCCCAGAGTGAGAGGACTGGTTGACGCGTCAGTTCTGCGTCCCGCTTCATGCGGTTGCGGATCGCCTGTTCACGGATTGTTCTGATTTCTTGGGAGGTGCTGTTGGCAATTTCTGTCAGCAGAAGAATTGTCACCTCGTTGAGATCATCAAGTTTCATGGCGATCTTCAGTGCTCTTTCACACCACCGGGGTCGCATTTCCGGAGCAAATCCCTGTCGCATGGCAATATCGTGATAACGATTGGCCATCGAGGCATCCTGTTCAGCAACGAGGATGCTTGTGTAGTCAACCAAACTCAGAAGTTGATCGCGATACTTGATAGAAGCCTCGATCTGTCGATCCCAAGCCTTGGCGAAAGGTACAACCACCTCTAGCCATCGATCCATCCCTACATTGTCCTCGTTGCCGTATTCAGCAATCAGTCGATCACGTTCTGCTATTAATTCAAGACCAGCGATTTCACGTGCAATAGATAGCCGGGCGCGGTTTTGTATTGCTGATGCAAGGATCGG
>JAAERN010000110.1 GCA_024230295.1 Planctomycetota bacterium | reverse complement strand
GGCCGACATCGCCAAGACGGTGGACTTCATCAAGCAAAAGAAGATCAAGGCGATCTTTGTCGAGAGCAGTGTCAATCCCGCAGCCATCGAGCGGGTGAGCAAGGACGCGGGTGTGAGGATCGGCGGCGAGCTGTTCTCCGATGCCTGCGGCAAAGTGGGTGACATTCATGAGGCGCACGGCGAGAAGTACGATGTCGGCACGTTCATCGGGATGCTCAAGCACAATATCAACACCGTCGTCGATGCTCTCAAGTAACCGTAATGGTTCGATCATCGAAACCAGTATTGATTATTTTGACAGGCATCCTGCCGGCGATGTTTGCAACCGCGGGCGAGTTCACCACCTTCAAAAATGATCAGGGCGTTGACCTCTTTTTTGATTACACCGGGGAGGTCATGAGCAACGTCTCCGGTGGCGACCGTACTGGTTCTGGCTACAACGGCCTGGCTTCATTCGGCATTGATGCAGACCTTAACCAAGCTCTTGGCTGGCAAGGACTAACGCTGCGATTGAGTGGCATGGATCTGCACGGTTCCGGCATCGGCAGCCGCGTCGGTGACAGGTTGGGCGTGAGCAACATCGAGGGCTACGGAAGTGTGCGGCTTTACGAGTC
>JAAERN010000109.1 GCA_024230295.1 Planctomycetota bacterium | reverse complement strand
CATGGAGGCGTACTTCCGTTCCGCAGTCGAAGACTACTGTGAGCTCTCCGGCGAGACGCTCGCGAAGGTCCTCACCCCGTTCGCACCCAGGCTCGAAGGCGACGCACTCGACAAGCTCCTGGCGGAGAGGGGAAACATGGCTGACCACGCCGCTCACTGCGTGATGAAGCTAATGTACGGCGCCCGGATGGCAATGCCGTACCTCTGCGTCATCATCAGCAGGCTGTCCTCCCAGATCTCGCGCTGGACTAAGGACAGCGACCGCCGCCTGCACCGTGTGTTCAGCTTCCTCAAGCACTCTCTGGACATCAAGCTGCACGGCAGCCTCTCTACGGCGGATTGGCAGTCCGTGAAGATCGTGGCGTGGCCGGACGCCGACCTCAATGGGGATGCCATGGACACGAAGTCCACTAGCGGGTTCTTCATCGAGTTGGCCGGGGCTGGAGGACGCAGCATGCCGCTGTCGTGGGGCGCCAAGAAACAGGGATGCACCGCGGTGCACACCGCGGAGGCCGAGGTCGTCAGCCTGTCGACGTGCCTTCGCAACGAGCTGATCCCCCTCCAGAGGCTGCTCGAGGCCATCTTCAAGAGGGCCATTGACTGCGACGTGATGGAAGACAACGCTGCGGCAATCGTGGCCGTCACCAAGGGCTACTCGCCCGCCATGCGACATCTTCCGCGTACGCAACGGGTTTCCCTCGGCATGCTGGGCGAGATCTTCAACGGGACCCCGGAGGAGGGCGAGGGGAACATCCGCCTGATCAAGGCTGAGACCGCGGAGCATCGCGGTGACCTCTTCACCAAGGAGCTGGAGGCGCCTAAGTTCCGTACGGCACTGGAGATGATTCAGATGAGGTAGAGGGGAGTAGCGAGTACCTCGCCGGCGGACGCGTCTTGTACGGCTGAGCGCCGCTCATCGTCTTCACCGTCTACGCGACGCCGATGTCTACAGTGGCCTGTTAAAGTCTCGAGAGTTTCCAAGTCTTGTTGAAGGTATTTAGATGATCGAGGATGTCGAAGAGGGAGTTGATCACGGCGACGATGAACTCCGACAAGTTGATGTGCTGCGAGTGCACAAGCGATAATCGGTACGAGTGGATGCGAGCACCCCAAGATCAGAGTGAGACCAAGCTCGACGAGAGCACAAGGTGGACGAGGGGAGAGATTGCGCCCGATGCAATGACCCTTCCCTTCCCGCTCTTTTTGCGCTCGTGTAAGCTTGAGCTTGAATTACGCATTGACATCATGATAAAGTAATTTCGTCCCATCTTGATTCAGACTGGTCGATCGGCAGAACGAAATGCTCGCCAATTTCCCGGT
>JAAERN010000108.1 GCA_024230295.1 Planctomycetota bacterium | reverse complement strand
CCTCGCCTCGACCTCACCCTTGGCCTCGGCCATGGCCCGCTGCAGCAACTGTTCGGTCCACTGCCGATCCCAAGCAGCATCCAAATCGCACTCAACCGGCGGATCAACGGTGTCATCGAACCCCGTCGTTGGCCGCTTCCGTCGATATCTCGCACGGATCGCATTGAGCGTCACACGCTTGAGATACCCTCGAAAACGCCCCTTGTGCGGGTCGTACTCGAAGCGATCCGACACCTTGAAGAAACCAAGCAGAACGTCCTGCAACACATCGTCGGCTTCCTGCGCCGGAAGGCCGGCGTTACGGGCAAACCCCGCGATCACCCGCGAGTACTTATCTGCAAACTCGTTCCAGCCAACTTCGCGGTCAAAGGTTCCATCTGCCTTGAGCTTCATGAAGATACTTGCGCGTGTGGCATACATCGGATCGCCGTGGCCACCCTTGGCCGCAGGTCGATCGGCTTTTGTGCCACCTTCTGCACCGGGCTTCTTCGCGTCTCCGTCTGTTGCTCCGTCAAGGCAAGTTTCCTCACTGGGTGAAGGTGGAACATCCTCCGGGATATGAACCAGCATCTTCCAAGGACCGATCAACAAGAGGTCCCGGTCATGAAGCCGAATCACTTCATCGTCCTCAAGGCGCATCATGTTGACCGATGTGCCTCCCCGGCTACCGGCATCCCGAACCTGTATTCCGCCATCCTCGAACACAAGCGTCGCATGCGATCTGGAGACGCTGGGGTCATCGAGTTGCAACGAGCACTCACTCGATCGGCCAATCGTCACCTGATCACTCGCGACCACGCCTTCCCACTCGGCGAAACCAACCGGACCACTGACGGCCACAATTCGTACCTGTAGTTCGTCACCCATGGAATCAGATCATACGGATCTTGGCGTGGGTGTGATCAGCGAGACGCCCACGTTTATCAACAGCGCCGCTATAAAGGCCAGAGGCAAGTTGTAGACCTCAATATCCTGTTCCCCGACCTGAATCTGGTTGTCCATGATCAGTTTCCACAGCAGCGCTACCAGAAAGCCCGTCGCCATCCCCGCACCGCACCCCGCCAGCGTCGCCCGCTTCCAGAAAACGGCGAGGATGATTTGGGGGCCGAAAGAGGCTCCTAGAATCGCCCAGCCATAGGTCAACACGTAGTCGTAGATCGTGATCTGGCTGTCGATGACAAGCAGCACCGCAGCGGCCCCCATGGCGACAACCGTGACCCTATTGGCAATGGCGTGATTGTGACCGCTCTCACGAGCGAACAATTTTGCCCAGAGATCGTTGGCGAAGGCAGATGCGGCCACAACAAGTTGACTGTCCGCCGTCGAGCAAATGGCCGCCAGAATCGCAGCCAGCACAAGTCCGCCGATCAAGGGAGGCGCCAGATTGACAGCCGCCGCCACAAGTGCGTACTCGCCGTCTCCCGAAGCCAACATGCCTGCGGCCCACGGAGCGCCTTGCTCCGCCACCGAGCGGACAATGATGCCCGTCGCTACCGCGCCCGAGAGCACTAAAGCAGCCCATGTCATCGAGATCACACCACCGAGTGCCACATCGCGCCGCGAACGCATAGCCATGAACCGCACGAGCACATGCGGCTGCCCCATGTAGCCGAAGTTGATACCGAAAGCGCCGGATCCAAGCAGGAAACCAATCAAGGCGCCTCCCGCTGCCGTCGGCCAAAAGGTAAGCAGCGTTCCACCGCCCTCTGCAAGACCGCCCCGTATATCGCTCACTCCGCCGCCACCCGAGAGTAGCCACAGCGGGAAGACTGCCAGCACACCGACCATCAGCAAGCCCTGCACCAGATCGGTCCAACACGCTGCGCGGAATCCGCCCAGAGTGACATACACAACGACGATCATCGCGCCGATCAGCACTCCCCCCTGATACGACACAGACTCGAACGCCACATCGAAGGCCTTACCCGCCGCGGCGAACTGCGCTGCGCAGTACAGCAGCATCGCCGCCAAAATCACGATGACGCTCATCACGCGGATGACGGGAATCCGCTCCTTGAATCGCTTCGAGAGGAAATCTGGAATCGTCACGGCGCCAAGGTTCGCCGACGCATCTCGCATCCGATCAGCAAGCACAAACCAGTTGAAAGCAAAGCCAAGAAGGCTTCCAGGAAGAATCCAGAATGCTTGCACGCCGCTGGCGAAGGCCCAGCCAACAAGACCGAGTGTCACCCAACCCGACTCGCTTGAGGCCGATGCCGACAGTGAGGCGACCCATGGCCCAAGCGAGCGTCCAGCAAGAAAGTACTCCTCGTCACTCTTCCCGGCCCGCGATGAAGACCACAGCCCGACGCCGACCACGAAGGCGGTGTAGATACAGAAGGAGATCAGAAAGAGAATCATGCCCGCGATGCTACCATCGCTCACCATGACACCAAATCAGACGCACGACAAATGGGATCTCCGGTTTCTCTCGCTTGCCGAACATATCGCAGCATGGAGCAAGGATCCGTCCCGCGGCGTCGGCGCGGTCATCGTCTCACCCGATCGCAGAATCTGCGCCACGGGATACAACGGGCTTCCCGCCGGCGTCGAAGATCGCCCCGAACGACTTGAGCGGCCCGCCAAGTACGACCTGATCTGCCACGCCGAAGTCAACGCAATCGTGCAATGTGCCCGGCACGGCACGTCCTGCGTTGCATCCACCATCTATACGACGTTCTTCCCATGCAATACGTGCACCCTTGCGATCATTCAGGCGGGGATTGACCGCGTAGTCTCGTGGGCACCAACCGCGGGCGACGAACACTGGGAGGAGAGCATCGCGACATCCCGCGAACTGCTTGATGAAGCGGGGCTCGATTGGCAAGTTGTGAATCGAGACTCCGCGTGAATACGGTTGAGTTGCAACTCGACGGTCTCGTCGGACCGACACACAACTATGCCGGGCTCTCGGTTGGCAACGTCGCTTCGATGAGTAACGAAGGAAGTGTCAGTCACCCGCGAGCCGCCGCGCTCCAGGGCCTTGACAAAATGGCCTTCGTCGCATCGCTCGGCGTAGAGCAAGCGGTCATGCCGCCACAAGAAAGGCCCGACATCAACCTGCTTCGATCGCTTGGATTCTGCGGCGACGACGAGGCTGTTTTGGCAGCGGCGCACCTTGAGGACCCCGTCCTGCTTGCGCAGGCAAGCAGCGCCTCTTCCATGTGGACCGCCAACGCGGCCACAGTGACTCCCTCGTGTGACTCGAGCAGCAGCCGCGTTCAATTCACGCCGGCCAACTTGCGATGCAAACTTCACCGCTCGATCGAGCCACCCCAGGCTGCTGCACTTCTCAAGAGAATCTTTGCTGATTCCTCGTGCTTCGAACACCATGATCCTGTGATCGCAGCCGATCAGTTCGGTGATGAAGGGGCCGCGAACCACACATGGCTCCGCACCGCGGACCGCACTGTCAACTTCTTTGTGTATGGATGCGTGTCACGCGACCCCGCCGCTCCGGCACCGCAGCGCTTTCCCGCCAGGCAAACCCTCGAATCGTCCCAGGCAATAGCGAGGCTCCACCGCATCGACAACGCCTTCTTCGCACAGCAGAGCCCCGACGCCATCGACGCAGGCGTGTTCCACAATGACGTCATTTCAGTTGGAACCGAAAACCTCTTGCTGGTGCATGAGCAGGCCTTCCTCAACACAGCGGCCACCCTCAAGGCGTTGACTGACATGCTCGGGGACGACCTTGTTACATGTGTCGTACCCACCGACGCGCTGACGATTCCCGAAACCGTAATGACCTATCTCTTCAACTCACAATTGCTGAAGACGCCGCAAGGCATGGTGCTGGTGGCGCCGAGCCAAGTACGTGAACACGCTCGCGCGCGAGCCGTCGTCGATGGCTGGGTGCAAAGCGACTCCCCCATCACGCAGGCCCACTACATCGATGTCCAGGAGTCCATGCACAATGGAGGCGGGCCTGCATGCCTGCGGCTGCGAGTCCCGCTCACTCGACCCGAACTCGAAGCAGTCCACACAGGCATCCGCTGGTCGGACCCGCTTGAAGCAGCCCTGCGAGCTTGGGTAGAGCGGTGGTATCCCGAGTCGCTCAAGCCTGATGATCTCGGCGATCCGACCCTGGCCAGGGCCAATCGCGATGCCCTCCAGGCACTCACCGACCTGCTGGATCTCGGATCCGTATATCCGTTTCAGCAGTAGATTCCTCCAATCAAGAATATCGAACAAACAAATTTGCCCCAAACTGCGTAGTTGGCTCAACTGGAACGGGCTCTTCCCCGAATACAAGTCCGTTCCCAGGCCCCCTACGGAGTTTTCGCATGTATCTCCTCACGCTTCACAACGGACAACGCGCCATCTACAAGGGGCGACACGCAGAGAATTGCTTTTACGTCCGGATGCAGGGTGAGCGGTACTGGTGGTGGATTCCATGTGGGCTGGTCGCTCGAGCACTCGAACTGCCGGACCATATACGCTCCGCAGCCGCGTAAGAGTGCTTCCTGCCTGCTCGCAGGCCGTTCACACTTGTTTGCCAGTAGACTCCAGCGACCCGCCGCGTCTCCCAAAAGGGCGTAGCGATACTGGAGATATGCCCCATGCACCGCGTACTTCTGCCAGCGGCCCTCTCTGCCGCCGCGGCTACCGCCGGACCTCTGCACCAACCCGGCCCGCCCACGAACGGACCATTCGAGCACACTCACCGAGTCCATGCACTGGTGGGGGCAGACGTGGTCACGCAGCCGGGACAACGCCTGCCAGACTCAACAATCCTGATCCGAGACGGAATCATCGAAGCCGTCGGACCGGATGTCGTGGTCCCCGCCGATGCCCGAATCTGGCCGGTCGAAGATCGTGTGATCTACGCCGGATTCATCGATCCCGCAATCGGCATGGAAACTGAACACGCCTCGCACGGATCGACCCACTGGAATGCGAGCATCCATCCCGAGTTTGATCTCGGATCGCGGCAAGCCCCACTCAGCGAGAAGGATCGAGCCAGCCTTCGCAAGGCTGGATACTGCATCGCGGCGATCTATCCCGAAGATGGCATTCTCCGTGGAACTGGTGTCGTAACAACGCTGGCAGCGAATGATCGCGACATCATCGACTGTGGCGGTGAGCCCGCCATGGCCGGGGCATTTGAGCGAGGCGGATGGGGTGGAGGCGCAGGCCCGGGATCGCTGATGGGATCGATCGCCCTGATGCGGCAAACACTCAGCGATGCCCGGTGGTATTCAGATGCGATTGCCGCCGCAGACCGCAGCGGCTTGGAGCCACCGTCCCGCCGGGACGATCTCGCCGCGCTCAGGCGTGTCGTGGATCGTCAGCAGCCCCTTCTTGTGGATGTCCAAAGTGCCAAGGAGGCCATGCGGGCGGGCGCTCTGGCGAGCGAAATGGGCTTCGACCTCGCCCTGCTTGGAAGTGGCGACGAGTACACCGACCTGACCGGCATTGCCTCTCTCGGCTGCCCGGTCATCGTTCCGGTGAAGTACCCCGAACGGCCCAAATTGGAGAGCATCGACGCCGCGATCCGTGTACCGCTCCAGAAGTTGCAAACGTGGGAGCAAGCCCCAACCAATCTACGCCGGCTTCATGGCGCAGATATCCAAACGTGCGTCACAACAACTGGCCTAACCACGCCCAGTAATGTCCACAAGGCCATGAACCAGGCCGTGCAAGCAGGACTTGCTACCGACGTGGCACTGATGCAGTTGACGACCAGCCCCGCAGCGGTGCTGGGCATCGCCGATCGCGCCGGACAGATCGCCCCGGGTATGGCAGCGCATCTCGTCGTGTGCAGCGGTGATCTATTCGACGAAGACACTGAGATCGAAGAGACGTGGGTCTCCGGTCGCCGGACCGATCATGAGGACGACCCGCTCGTGTCACTCTCCGGAAGCGGGCTGCTCAGTGTGTCGGATCAAACAGCAGATGCCTCGATCGACACCGCCAAGAAAAAACTGACCCTCACGCTTCCGAGTGGTGAAAAGGCGAAGGTCAAGAAAGTGAGCGCAGCCGGCCACCGGATTTCCGCCGCTATCGATGGCCGTCTGCTCGGCCTTACTGATTGGATTCGTATCGCGGGCGTCATCCGCGGTGATGCCCTCGTCGGCCGAGCGGTTCTCCCGGACGGGAAAGTACATCCCATGCGGTTGACGCTCATCGATGAGCCGGCGGCTGCGAGCGACGAGGAAACTGAGGAAGCCGATGCGCCGACCGAGCGCAGCGAAGATGATGCCAAAGCTCCCGACCCGTTCACCGGCATGTGGACCGGCTCAATGATGATCGATCCCGACTTCCAACCACCGTTCGAACTGGTCATTACTCGGTCGGATGACGGCACCCCTGAGGGCACGCTTCGGTTCATGGAACAAGAGGTGCCGCTCGAGAACGGATCGTGGGATGACTCGACCCGGCAACTCACGTTTACCGGTGAAGGACCACGGGGCGGCGAAATGAAACTCGCCGCGACGATCGACGGGGATTCAGCCAAAGGCATGGCCTCCAGCCGGATGGGCGAAATCGAGTTCAACGCTCAGCGTGACGAAGGTATCGAGGCCGCAAACGGCAAAGAGAAGGACACCACACCGGACCTGCGATGGACAGGGATTCCCAAGCAAATCACTTTCCCGCTCGGCGGGCGTGGCCGCGAGAACCCAGTCGAGCCCGAGAACGTTCGCATCGAGCACGCCACGCTCTGGACTGCAGACAAGGCGGGCACGATCCCTGATGGCTGCCTCATCATTTCCAACGGAAAGATCGACTGGGTTGGACCCATGGCCGATGCGCCAACGGCCACGGACGATTCCCCACGCATTGTGGATGGATCCGGCTGGCACATCACGCCCGGGCTCATCGACTGTCACAGCCACACCGGCATCGACGGCGGCGTCAATGAGTTCAACCAAGCGTGCACTGCGGAAGTCGGTATTGGGGATGTCGTTTCCGGAGACGACATGAACTGGTATCGCCAACTTGCTGGCGGACTCACTGCCGCGAATCAACTCCACGGCTCGGCCAACCCAATCGGTGGACGCAACAGTGTTGTCAAGATCCGCTGGGGCAGGCCCGCCCGCGACTTCCCACTCGAAGGAGCCCCCGCAGGAATCAAGTTCGCGCTCGGAGAAAACGTCAAGCGATCAAGTGGCCGGTATCCGGACACTCGAATGGGTGTCGAGGCGTTCATTCGCGATCGCCTTCAAGCGGCGAAGGACTACGCAACGCGGCTTGAGCGGTGGGAGCAACAACCTGACGAGCAGGCGGCCCGAGAACTGCCACCGCGACGCGATTACGAACTGGAAACCCTGGCACAGATCCTCGCTGGCACCCGGCTGATTCACTGTCACTCCTATCGGCAGGACGAAATCCTTGCGTTACTGCGCACATGCGAGGACTTCGGTATCACTATCGGAACCCTGCAGCACATCCTGGAGGGCTACAAAGTCGCCGATGACATCGCCAGACACGGGGCCGGCGCCAGTTCGTTCAGCGACTGGTGGGCCTACAAGATCGAGGTCATGGATGCAATTCCATGGAACGGCGCCATCATGCATGATCAGGGCGTGGTCGTATCGTTCAACTCGGACGACAGTGAACTGGCAACTCGCATGAATGACGAAGCCGCCAAGGCAGTTCGCTTCGGCGGACTGCCACCGGAAGAGGCGATCAAATTCGTCACGCTCAACCCTGCTATCCAACTTCACATCGATAACCGAACGGGATCGCTCAAGGCTGGCAAGGACGCCGACTTCGCTGTGTGGAATCGAGATCCGCTCGATTCGTACAGCCTCTGCCTCCAAACCTGGATCGACGGCACGAAATACTTCGACCGAGAAGAGGACGCCGCGCTGGCCAAGCGAGACGCAAATGAACGAACCCGGCTGATCAAACTGGTGCTTCATGATTCACTTGGTGAACCACCAGGCCCGAATCCGGAGGCTGATGAGTCGACTGAACCGACTCCCGCGGAACTTGCGATCAATCCCTATGCCGATCCGGCTGATGATCATCGCGGATGCTGCGGCATCCCGGCCGAACACTCGCACACGGAGCGACTCCGATGATATTCCAACGCACCCCGATACTCGTTGCAGCGGTCTTGATCTCAACCGGCTTTGCGAGAGGCCAATCACGGCAAATTCCAGCAGCTCCGGTCGCTGGCACCACGCTCTTGGTGGGCGGCACCATTCATCCGGTAACGTCACCGCCTCTCGATGATGGATGGATCGCCTTTGAAAACGGCCGAATCACGCTCGTCGGCCGAGGCGACCGACCAGTGATCGACAACGCCGAAGTCATCGATCTGAATGGACGGCATGTCTATCCAGGCCTCATCGCCGCGGACTCCATTTTAGGTCTCGTCGAGACCGGAATGGCGGAGGTCACGCATGACCACAACGAACAAGGCTCGTACACGCCAGAGGCCAGAGCGGTCGTCGCGATCAACCCAGACAGCGATCTGATTCCGGTCACCCGCGCTGCCGGCATACTCACTGCATTGACCGTTCCGGATGGTGGCAAACTTCCGGGGCAAGCCGCCGTCATTCGACTCGACGGCTGGGACTGGGAGGACATGGCCATCGTGCCCTCGGCAGCACTCGTCATCGAGTGGCCGTCCTTGCCGCGGACCGTCAAAGGCACACCCAAGCAGGTAACAGCAATCGATACGTTCTTCGAAGACGCGGAAGCGTGGCTTGCCGCTGCCGACGCCGATTCATCGCTCCCTCGTGACAGCCGCGCTGAAGCCATGCGAGCAGCCATTGAAGGAGGGCAGCCGGTACTCATCAAGGCGTCAACGGCAGGGCAGATCGCAATGGCGGTCGCTTGGGCAAAGCAGCGAGGGCTCGACCCCATCATCCTCGGCGGTGAAGAAGCCGACGAGGTCGCCACGTTGCTCGTTGAGGACGACGTCCCAGTCATCGTTCGCGGCGTCCATCGCTATCCGCGAAGCCGCAATCGTGATCCGGATGAGCCGCACACGCTCCCATCGCGCCTGCGAGACAAGGGCGTCCGCTTCTGCATCGCGCCGCGCGACCGCCCCGCACATCTTCGCAATCTCCCCCACCACGCCGCAACGGCAGTCGCCAATGGACTGACGCCCGACGAGGGCCTCCGCGCCATTACGATCGACGCCGCCGAGATCCTCGGAGTCGGCGACCGGCTCGGAAGCCTCGAGCCCGGCAAAGCCGCCACGCTCATCATTACTACGGGCGACCCGTTGCAGCTCCGAACCGAGGTCGAACAAGCGTGGATCGACGGCCGGCCAGTGGATCTCACGAGCCGTCACACGCAGCTTCGGGACAAGTACCGTCAGAAATACGCCGATGGGTAGATCCAACTGATCGATTGACTGCCACCCAGCCAACGCTATCATCGCCCACGGAACGAGGTTCCATCCTCACCGCGACACGGGTCACGGGTGGATGGCCAAGAGGGAAGTGTGGTGTGCCAATGGTGCCAAGAGAGGCACCACGGCAAGTCCACCGCGGTGCCGCCGCCGTACGACCTCCGCCCTGCCAACGCGGGACGGACACTCGATTGCCATCACTGCGATTCGTCGCGGGAAGATGATCGAGCCAAGGGTCACAGCCGGAAGACCTGCCCGTTCCCCGTTCTGGTCCGCGTGACACGGACTGGGAGGATTCTCTCATCCGTACTTCGACCACCATCGGTCCCGCAATCACTCTTGCAGCATTGGCTGTTACCGCCGCATCGGCGGATCTGCTGATTGACGAGAACCACATACTCGACGTGACCGCAGTTGTCGGTTCGGGCGACAATACCTCGTACGCCGTCATCGACTTCGAGGCAACCGGTGGCACTTTCCATGCATTCGCATACAACTGGTCGGGTTCGGCCAGCGCACACGACATGCTTCTTGCACTTGCAGATGCGGGTCTGACATACGACTGGACCGACTGGGGAAGTGGCATCTTCACCGACAACTTTGCCTTTGGTGGCGAAACTGGCGACACCAGTTACTACTGGGCGCACTCGACCGCATCTCCTGCAGGCAACGGCACCGTGGACTGGACAGATGCGTGGTCAAGTGTCGACGCAACCATGCTCAGCAATGGATTCGTCTCGGGTTGGTACAACGGATTCAACGAGGACTACAGCGCCATCCCACCGTCACTCCCCCTCTCGACGATCCCCGCCCCTGCAACGCTGGCAGCGCTGGCCCTCGCAGGCTTTGGCAAGCGACGAAATCGCCGCTGAGGTTCTTCAACACTCACTTGACAGCCACTCACGCCCCTGCGACCGTGGCGTCCTGCCCTTGTGGTCGGAAGGAGCCCCCATATGTCCACCGATGGCTTCCCCATCATCAATCCGGCCACTGGGCAACTCGCCCGGGTGCATCCGGCCATTGACGCGGCAACTGCTGCAGGAAAGATCGACGCCGCCCATGCCGCCTGGGAGACATGGCGACAGGCCGGGATGGATCATCGCAGCGCGGTCCTCAAGCAAGCCGCGGCGATTCTTCGCGATCGCATCGATGCGCTGGCAACGCGATGCACTGAGGAGATGGGCAAACCGATCACCGAAGCTCGCGCCGAGATCGGAAAGTGCGCCCTTGTCTGTGAGTACTACGCAACACATGCGGCAGACATGCTGGCTGACCATCGGTTCCCGATCGAACACGCCGACGTTCGAGTGGTCTACAGACCACTCGGCATCATCTACGCAATCATGCCGTGGAACTTTCCGTTTTGGCAGGTGTTCCGAGCGGCGGCACCAGGATTGATGGCAGGGAATGCCATGGTCCTCAAGCATGCGCCGTCGACACTCGGCTGCGGCGCCGACATCACAACGATTTTCCGAGATGCCGGTGCCCCCGATGGGCTCTTCGTGGATCTTCCGATCAAACTGTCTGAGTCGCCCGGCGTGATTGCCCACCACCACATTCGAGGTGTCACGCTGACTGGAAGCGACCGTGCGGGCCGGGCTGTCGCGGCCGATGCTGGCGCCAACCTCAAGAAATGCGTCTTGGAACTTGGTGGAAACGATCCATATATCGTGCTCGAAGACGCCGACATCGATCTCGCCGCCGAACGATGCGTCGCCAGCCGCATGCTCAATTGTGGGCAGGTATGCATTGCAGCCAAGCGGCTCATCGTCGTGGATGATGTCTACGACCGATTCCGCGATGCTGTCATCGATCGGCTTCAGGGGATCAAAATGGCTGACCCATCTGATCCAGATTCGAAGCTCGGCCCCATGGCCCGAGAAGACCTTCGCAGCCAACTGCACGATCAGGTTGAGCGAAGCATCGCAGCAGGCGCGATACTTCGACTCGGTGGATCAATCCCCGATCGTCCGGGATGGTGGTATCCGCCGACGCTCCTCGAGAACGTCGAGCCGGGAATGCCCGCCTTTGATGAAGAACTCTTTGGCCCTGTCGCGTGTCTCATCCGCGCTCGCAGCGAGTCACACGCCTGCGAACTTGCAGACGACACCGACCTCGGATTAGCGGGCGCGGTGTTTACATCCAACCGCGACCGCGGCGAGTCCATGGCGGCGGACAGGATCGACGCGGGATGCGTCGCTGTCAACGACTTTGTTCGAAGTGATCCCCGGATCCCCTTCGGCGGAATCAAGGACAGCGGATTTGGACGCGAACTCGGAACGCCGGGCATTCACGAGTTTGTCAACCTCAAGAGCGTTGTTGTCGCGACATGACACAACGCTGCGGCAGTCTGCCGCAGCGGTATGCCATAATGCGCTCTCTCAATAGTCGCGTTCGTTCTCAAGTTGCCCCCGCAACCGCTCGTTCTCGATCTCGGCTCGGAGCCGTTCGTTCTCAGCCTGCAGCTGATCTGTTCGCTGATTCTGCTGATAGACCGGGCTATTCGACCGAGCGGCGGCCTGTTCCCGATTACGCTTCTTGTCCATCTCGTTGCCGACGATGTACCCGCCGAGCGCCCCGACGCCAGCGCCGATCAGCGTGCTTTCAGTGTTGTGTCCGATGGCTTGGCCAGCCAATGCCCCGCCGCCAGCTCCGATCAAGGTGCCTGACTGCGCGGAGTTGTCGCACGCGGCAAGAAAGCCCACGGACACGCTAAGCGTGGAAAGAATAAGAATACGCATGGTGAAATCTCCTTTGACGGCCCCGCAGGGGCAGAACGTGATTCATGTATGCAGTATTGGGCCCAAGGGGGTAGTAGGTCAAGTGATCAACACCTTTCCTATTTGGTTTCCAGCCGCATCTATGTCACACTGGGGTGGATTCGTGTGAGAGGAGTCCACAAAATGCGTCTGTTTTTCAATGCCGTCGCCCTATCAGGCATCGTTTCAACTGCCTCGGCCGCTGAATACCTCCTCAATGGAGAGGGTGGCCTGAACCTCTCTGGAACCATGGGAACGACGCTGGATGGGACCCTCGTCGGCGACTGGGATGAAGAAACCAACCCCGACGGCACCCAGACTCGGCCCGGTGTCTGGGGCGGCAGCGGCAACAATCCCATTCCGATCTCAATCACCATCATGATCGCCTTTGATGGCGACACCTCGCCGCAGGGCCCCCTCAATCTGTCCATTGATGATGAGTTGGGCTCGGCGAGCATCAACGACCTTGTATGGAATGTTCTGCCAGAGGAGATTCTTTCCGGAACTCTGACCGCCACAACGCTCTTCGAAACGTTTCGGAGCATTACCCCCGACTCGCTCTATCCGGGTGGAACCCCGGTCGATATCCCACTCGGTGAGGCAACCGTGTCGGCGTGCGTCATCACTCAGTCCGCCCCCGGCACCGGAACGGCGACCCCCATCGCCGATGTTCCAGGAGCACACCACATCACGGTCACCGTGCCAGCCATCTTGGACTTGCTGATTACAACCGAATCGCTTGGCGAACTTCCAATGCAGTTCCCATTCGTGCTCGACATCGATGGCGACCATTACATCGGCGACGCCACCGACATGCTGGTAATGACCGCCAGTACAACGCTTGACGAGTCGGGCGATCTTCCTCTGGAACCACTTCCGACGATTCCAATGGAACTCCCGACGATCATCCCGCCCGGAGACTATGCGGGCGTCCTTCTCAACCTCACTCCGACAATCGCGTCGGCTACGCTGGATATTGCCGCCGATCTGACAGCGACGCACCAACAGGGTCCCTTTGGAGATATCAACGGTGATGGCCTGGTCAACACCGATGACCTCCTCGCAATTCTCGCCGCGTTCGGCGCGTGTGATGGATGCCCCGAGGATCTTGACGGCGACGGTGTCGTCGGCGTCAATGAGATTCTGATCATCATCGACAATTGGTCGATCTAGCCGTCCACTCCGATCAGCCCCACCAACTCAAGCTCACCAGCAGCAAGTCATCAACGCCATCCAGCGGCGGTCAATAGCGCCACGCGAACCGTCACTCCGGACACGCGCCCCACATCTCCAACAACACAAGCAAGTCGTCGGTTCCAACCGAGCCGTTGCCGTTCATGTCTCCGATACAAGTCTCGCCATCACAGGGTCCCCAAGAGGCCGTAAAGATGAGCAGATCGTTGACATCGACAACGCCATCGGCATTGAGATCCGCGGCGCACGGCGGCAGTGGCTGCGTGCCCTGCCACTCAAAGTCGAACTCGATATCCGGCGTAACCGTGTTCTGTGACACTCGAAGTACTTCGAGTGAAATGCCTACTCCATCGGGGTCTCCGCCAGCGAGGCCGCCAAAGCGAACCGCCGTAGGGGCCCCGGATACCACCAATGCATTCCCGAAAAACCGGCTGCCGCTCAGATCGCTTGAGCCTCCACTTCGCGCCTGGAAGCCCACAAATCCGGAGCCACCCGCAATCGCAATATGCAGCGTATCGAGCCGCTCGATGCGAATGCCGCCCTGCGTCACGCTCCCGATGATCTCACCACTCCGGACAACATCAAGACGCATCTTCTCAAGGGCAGGACGAAGCACAAGTCGAAGCACATCGTCTCCCTTGAGTGGGATCGCTGCAATCGTCACTTCTCCGAGTCGACCAGACAGTCCTCTGTCGATCCCTGCTTCGGGCAGCACCATGTCCATCTCCACCAACCATCGCTCACCCAGATCGTGAAGCGGCAGGCTGAGTTGTTCATCTGGAAGAACAGCGGGGTCATCCACCGAAGCCGGTGTCCATTGCCCAAACTCACCAATAAAGAGCCCGTCGATCGTGACGAGAAAGTCGATCACTCCCACATCTTCATTGTTGCCGGTCGACCTGAATTCCAGTCGTGGGCACGCACCGGACAAAAAGTCCTCCACCTCCGACATGATCGGCACGGGAATCCACTCACCTGCTGTGGCGAGTTTCGCGCGCCTGACTGTTGATTCCGTGTCTGTTCTCATTCGCTGATTAATCGACAGGACGCCCGGCGCCAGATTGCAGATCCACGTTCTCGCAAGCACCGGGAGCGGATCGCACGAGCCACCGGCCCACGGGAACTCCATCCTGGCAATTGTGCTGTCCGCGCTCTCATCACGCGTGATGTGCCAGACCTCGCCCACGCCCGGCGCGGCAGCGGCAAGTACACCAAGGTCAGTCTCGTCGCGGGCGATAGGCTCTACCTCGGTTCCTGTGCCAGCTTCAAGCAGTGTGATCGCACCCTCCTCGCGCATGTGATCGAAGCCTCCGGGTTCCACGAGAACACCACGACCAACATGCCAAGCGTTCGGCAGGGGTACTGACCACACACCGCGATCGCCCAGCACCATGAATCGCCCTTGGAGCAACCGACTGCCTACAGCAACCACCGGAGACACATCAGCGGCATCATCGGTCATCCTCGCAACCGATCCAAAGTGCCTGCGATCAGGGCTGTAGAGGATTCGTGAGTGCTCCTCTCCGAACAAACTGCCCTCTCGATTGACTCTCGCCACCACACCGCCCCCATGTTCGGGCTGCACGCTTACTAACGATGAACATGTCGTCTGTTTCTGTCCCTCGTCAGATGGATCCCCGAACTGTTTGCCCCAAAGTCTTTTGAATCGCACACCATCACTGGGATCGTCCGGAACGTGAACCGACATGATTGCGGTCGATACGTTATCCCCACCGACGATTACCTCGTTTGGTTCCGTACCGGGACAAGCGGCCCAGAACTGGTTCGCCGCCAACCCCGATTCGTCCCCGACTTCTGGAATGCCATGCATTCCCATGTGTAGTGACCAGTGGTCGAGGTTTGTCCAATCGGACCACTCGTCGCACGTGAGGAGTCTGACATCCGAGTTTTCACCGTCGCCGACCGCGAGGAGCACGCCGTTGGGTGTCCAAGCTGCAGCATGTGTATGTTGCCGCTCGATCCCAGAGAACTCATGCAGCAGCACCGGGCCCTCAAATCGCCATGGCACGTCGGTCACGTCGTCTCGCACGGCCTTGAGTAAAAAGCACTGTCCACCCTGCGCGTACTGCCCCGACTGGTGGTTCATATAGTCGACAAAAGGAACAAAGGCCTCTGTCATCTCCCCGGCCGACGGAACGGGAAAGTAATTCTGCATGGATGAGATCCAGCCGCGGTTCCGCCCCAGCCCACTGGATTCATCGCTCAACGCTGGCCCGTCATACACATGCTCCAACTGCCAACCGCCCGGCCGCTGCTGCAGTGCAAACACGCTGACTCCCTCAGCAACCCACTCGCCCTCCATCAGGATGGATCGCTCGCAGTACAACAGAACGCACCCAGGAAGAGCGCATCCAGAACGCACCGCGAACACTTCATTCTCTCTGCGAAGAGGATGGTTCGCGAGCAGGTCCATATGCTCACCGGTCTCGTCCACCCGCTGAAGATTCCATTCAAACAGTGGCTCGCCATCAAACTCACCAACGAAGAATGAAAGTTCCAAAGTATCGCTGTTGATAGCCACCAAGAGCGGCGTCCGATCGTCCTGACACACGCCACCAATCAGAACACGGATTGATCCCTGGCACTGCCATGTGTATTCCCAATCTGGCATGTCACCGACAACGCGAACCGGCCCCCATCGGGGCTCATGAGCTTCAACGATCGTTCCATCAGCCGAACGGCCTGCGAGCGGCCGGTCAATGTGGAGTGGAAGCATCGATCCGGTCTGCGCACCATCGAACACAGCCTCGTGCTGGGTTGACACGAGGCTAGTTACAATTGCTGCCATGGACGCAAATACCATCATTGGAACACCCGAGCGTAACCCAGAAACGGCCGCTGCCCAATGATTCGTCTCAGGTTTTTTCCGAAGCCGCCAATCCAGACTCTCCAATACGCTCTTGGCGGCATCACGGTGTCGCTCCGGTAAAAAAGACCGGACGCCCCGGCGTGGCCGGAGCGTCCGTTGAGTCACAAGGATAAGTAAGCGATCAGGGGCAGGGCCCGAACGAACTGACCACAATCAGGATGTCATCGACGTCGGTATCAGCGTCGCCATCAACATCACCACCGGCACCCGAGCCGAAGAAGCCGATAACTGCCAGCAAATCGTCCACGCCAACATCACCGCTGCCGTCAATGTCGCCGGTGCAAGGCACATCGTTGTCGCAGTCAGGAGTCGAAAGCGAGATCGCATCAACAGCCGCTTCAACAACCGATCCGCTCGATGAGGCATCCGATGTGTAGAAACGAACTTGAAGCGAGTCGGTCGGATCATATCCGTCCACCGAATCAAGTACGTAGCACACGTCGTACCAGCCGCCGGAGACCTCGTCCCCTGCGGGGCCGACTGTCTCAAGCGTCATCCAACTGGAGCCGTTGTCATCTGATACCTGCACGACAAACGTGTCGGTATTTGGAGCAGAGCCATAGTCGTTACTGAACCACCGGGCGTAGCACAACTGCGTACCTGGCTCTGAAGCATCCATCGCTGGGGAAGTGAGATACACCGTTCCGTCATCAACGTCACTGTTGCATCCGTTTCCGCTGCTGTTGTCGGTCAACCAACACCGATCGTTTCCGTCAAAGTCACCGGGCGGATCACCGCGGCTGCAGTTGACCGGAATGCCGTGGGTCCACTGACCATCGGCAGCAGATCCGCTTGCCGTCCAGTCACCATCAGTCTCGAAGTCCTCGTCGAACGAAACAATCGGATCGCCATACGCGGCCTGCACGGAGAAGGGGCTGCCTGCACCGCTGCTCGGCCAGTAGACATTGATGCCGCTGGTCGTCGTAGCGCCGAAGTAATACTCAACGGCGTCGCCGCATGGAGTTTCGGGGAATACCGCCTCAAAGTCCGATCCAAGTGGCTGCAGGGGATAATCGTTATACGAACCATCATGGCCGATCATGATTCGGCCTGTGCCAGACTCGTAATCTCCTTGGATATTCTGGATTCGAATGCGAACCCCCGTGGTGCCATTCGGGTTGATGAACTCAGGAAGGCCATCCGGGGCCGTGATAGAAAGCAACGCAATTTCCGGCACATTCAAGCCGTGAAGTCCGAACCCCTCAGCGATCTCGAAGTAATGGGGTGAACCATTGTCGATGTTTCCGTCGTCATCATTCAACGACACGAAATCGATCGCGATTGAATCGTTGATGCTGGTGCCGCTATGAAGCAACATGCTGTTGACAGCAAGGTCTCGAATTATCTGCTGCGCCGTCAGCGGGCCGCTGGCTTCGAGCGCGAGCCACGTGTCCCACACGCAGCCGGAAATCAACTGGCCGCATGCGTGAATCTCGCTGCCACAGGAGGAACAGCCTGACGAAGAGTACTGGCAGGAGTTGTCGGCGTTGCGAATACCGTTATTACAGTCGTTGGTGTAGAAGCCACGAGCGAGTTTGGAATCGCCGGTCAGAACGACGCCCATGACGTCGCCCATTCCCTCGCCGTACTCGCCCTGCCCGGAACCGGCCACACTCACGAGATGATGTCCATACTCATGGTGGACGATCACAGAGAAGGCCGTGTTGTTGCAACCACCACCCGACTGGTAGAAGTTGATGGAGCTGTAGTCGTAGTACGCGTTACAGGTGCTGCCGAGGTTCACATTGATCGGCCAGCCGGTCTGGCCGGTGATCGTGGGATAGGACGGGTGTGAATCAAGCACCATGTCGCGAATGAGGTTCGCCTCTTTGTAGGCGTTGACCTGCGCAGTAACGAGTTCCGAGGGCGACGGGTTGTACGTGATCGAAATGTCATCGCCCGCAGTGCCGCTCGCAGTTGCGGAAGTCGTGGAGCCAGCCTCATTGTTGACGCTGAACCATTGACCGGACAGGGTTCCACCGAACGAAGTCATGCCACCAGAGTGCGGGTGCGAGAACTCGCCACTGGAATCGGCATATACGGTCGTTCCGCTCGCAGTCACCGCTGCGTAGGGCAGGGGCGAGAGGAACTCCGGATCGCACCCATCGGCACGTGTCGAAGATGTCGTATTGGCGGACACTTGACCGGTCACGGTTCCTGCCGCGGCCACAGCCAAGGCGCCAAGCGGCATGTCGGTCGCCGAGCATGAAAGAATTCTGTTCTCGTCATGCAGGACAAGACCATCATCGGCGCGAACGACGAACCGTCGCTTCTGATGCGCATCTGGGTCCCAATATCCAGCGGACTCCGCCACGAACTCCACCGCCATCGTGGGCGGGCATGTCACACCGTCGTAGCCAGCAAAGACCACGACTTCCGGTCCATCGACGAGCATGGCGTCGTTTGTTCCAAGAAGGTCTCTCGCAAGGCTCGTTATGCGAGCCTCACCAACCAGCGCGGCCGCAGGCTCAGTAGGCACGAAGCCACCAAGATCACGAAGGTCGGCAGCGGCCAACACAGCGCCGTGATCGGCGCGATTGAGCGTCATCACCATGACCCTGCCTTCAAACACTCGATACTCACCAGCCCACTGGGCGTAGTACGTACCGGTGAACTTGGCTTGTCCAGAATCCGGATCGTGCATCAGCGGCACTTGCGAGGCGCCGCTTGGAAGCACGCCGCCAGCGTGCAGATCATGCTGCGAAAGGCCCCAGATGCCAGCAGACTGATTGAGGAAGGCATCGGCAGATTCCTTCGCCGAGCCACCGGTCGAAAAGATCTTGCCGTAGATGCGATCAACGCGACCATCCAGACTCGAATGAACGCGAATACCGGGGTTGCGGTGCTGGAGCGTCGTTATTGCTGCCTCCACTCCCTCTGTATCGCTTGGGACAGTGTGATCGATCGGGCCGGCGAGCGTTAGGCTCGTCGCAGTTAAAGCCCCTGCGGCAAACAATCTGAACATTTGGATACTTCTCCTCTGTTATGGCCGTCGCCGCGAATAGGCGCAACCGTACCGCTCTCTACTCTGCATCAAATACGTCCCTTTGGCTGCCGTGGATCCGCACATTCGCAATCGGAAGGCGGAATTGGGATACATGCGGTCCGAGAATAGTTATGGTCCACGCCGATCATGTCCCCCAAATCCCCAAAATCAGCTCCTGCGGCCATTCGAACCGAGGCTGCGATGATATTCAGCCTCATGCTGGTACCCGTGACCTGGTGGCTGATTCCCGGCTGGTTCAACGAACCGTCCGCCTCGCCAGTGAGGTCAATCTTGCTCTTTGCGGGTCTTTTCGCGGTCATCCTCTGGTCTGCCTTCGGCGTGGTTCGTCACGCAGATTGCCTCGCCATTCTTCTTGGCGAGCCGCTCGGGACCATCGTGTTGACTCTGGCGGTAATCGGCATCGAGGTCACGATGATCGCCACGCTCATGCTGACCGGCGACGGCAATGCCGATCTCGGCCGTGACACCATGTTCTCGGTGCTGATGCTTGTCCTGAACGGACTGGTCGGCATCACACTCATCGTCGGTGGCCTGAAACATCGAGAGCCGGCCTTCAATCTTCGGGGCGCAAACGCCTATCTCTCAGTGATTATCCCACTGGCGATTCTCGGTCTTGTGCTTCCGCGATACACGACATCCACAACAGACGCCTCCGCCTCTCCGCTGATCTCAGTCTTTCTTGTGGTCATGTGTGTCACGCTCTACGGCGTCTTTCTCAGTATCCAGACCTTGCGACACCGACACTTCTTCACCCAACCCGAAGAAGACGATCTGGATGTCGGCGACAAACCCCATGTGCCTCCCGGAATAAAGACCGTTCCGTATCACGCCGTACTGCTCGTCCTCATGATGATTCCTGTCGTGCTGCTTGCCAAAACACTCGCCGTACTGATGGACGCCGGCGTCGAGCGGCTTGGCGCACCTCAGCAACTCGCGGGCCTTGTCGTGGCGATTCTCGTTCTCACGCCGGAGGGCGTCACTGCCATTCAGGCTGCGAAAGCAAACCAGATGCAGCGAGGCGTCAATCTCTGCCTCGGTTCGGCGCTTGCCACAATCGGCCTGACGATCCCGGCAGTCATCTGCGTCGGATGGGCTACTGGCCTCACGGTGCAGCTCGGGCTGTCCTCACTGGACCAGTTGCTGCTCTTTCTGACGCTGCTCTCCAGCACCGTGACATTCGCGGGTGGTCGCACCAACATCCTTCAGGGCGCGGTGCACGTGGTTCTCTTCGTGGCCTGGCTCGTGCTCATCTTCGACTGACATCGCTCACGCAGACCAGTTCGCCAGCAGCGTCAGAATATCGTTGACATCGACCACGCCGGAACCATCACTATCGGCCGGGCATCCTTCGCACACGCCCCACGAGGCAAGCATCGCCAACAGGTCATTGACGCCAACCTCGCCGTCGCCATCGACGTCGCCAGCGGCCGCATTCTGAAGCCATACGGGGTTCGTCAAGGCCAGGCGATCGAGATCCGATCGCTGCGCCCAGGCTGTCAGGTAGGTGACATCTGCAAACATGGTCGATGAATCGATCACAAACTCGGCGGCATAGCCAGCGATGTCGCCGGTCGGCAGTTCCATCAGCGTCTCTCCGTCAGCCTGCAGAACGAAGTTGTAGTCGCTCACGGGACCGAACTGCGAGTTTGTCTCAAGCCGAACCACCACGCGACCACGACCGTCAGGAAGGATCGCGACATCTCCGATTCCCGCGGTGTTGACGTCAATGGTCACAAGCGGGCCATCCGAAGCGACGCATCGCCCTGCCAGAAAAGCCTCACGAAGCGTTGACGGCGTCACCTCGTCGAGGCGCGCATACGTGAACACGTTGCCGATGGCGCCGGAGGTATGCGCATCGCTGTTTCCGATACCGACAGGAAATGGGGTTGGGAAGCCAGCCCGATCTGCCAGCGATCCATTCGTTGGAGCAGCGATGCCGCCGAGAAGATCGTGCCACTTGTTAAGCGCCGAGAGATCGGATTCGTGAAACTCGCTCGCCGCATTGGACCACAATTCAAGGCCCGCCCAACCGGTGGCGCCGTTGTCCCAGTTCCACTTGGCAAATGACAAAGTGCCTTCTTCATATGGATGCGCGATAAAGCCGTAGCAGCCATTGTTGTTAATGCGATCAATAATGACTTGCTCGTCCTCGCATTCGGCATGGCCGAAGATGAGTCCGCTCGATGGATTCTCCAGATAGGGCGCGTCGAACGTGTCGAGTGGATACACGAGCATGTGCGATGCGAGATCCCAGAATCCGGTGCGTCCGAGGCCCATTTCCTGGCTGTAAAGCAGCGGCCAATCCTCGCTGCTTCTGTAGTCGGCCGCCTCTTGTCTGGCGATCTCGTGTTGCTCCGGCGTAAAGAACCACGTCCCGAAGTACCAAGCATGGATATTGGAGTGATCGGTGATCATGATCCAGTCCAAGCCATAGGATCGAGCCGTATCGGCATATCCAGCTGGCCCCTCTTCAGTGCCTTCGAGCGCGTAGGCATCGAGCGACCATGTCGTATGCAGATGCTGATCACCCGCGCTCCATACCTCACCAGTTCCAGATCGTGGCGGGAAGTTGACCCACACATCATGCTCGGCGTCGAAATGGAGGCGTGTAGCAGCCGCAGTGCCATTTGGCAGCAGCGGATGCCGCTGAAAGTCAATGGGATACACGTGGGTGTCACACCCCTCCTCACAATCCAGCGTGATCGTGATAGCCCATTCGCCAGTGAGATCGGAACCGGGGTACAGCCGCCGGGACACCGACGCGGCGTGCACATCTTCCAAAGCGCGGGCCTGCGAATCGAGCAGTTGCTCAACCTCGCCCGTCGCCGCCGAGACCAGATCGCCCAGAAGCGCATCCAGTTCGGCATAGGTCCGCCCGGCCTTGCCGACTGCAGGCAGCGGCGCTACCAAGTCGTTGACCTCGTACACATGGCCATCTCGAGCCAGCTCAACACGGATCAGCGATGCTGGTTCATCGCTGAGGTTCACGATTCGAATATCGCCCCACGCCTGCCCTTTGCCGCGAACCGAGCTCGCACCGCCGATTTCAACGTATATCTGACCGACTGACTCAAGCCAATCCGGCTCATGGTCGTGAGCCATCGCAGAACCTGCCACCGCCACCGAAGCCACCAACGACCACGCCAATTGATCCGACATGCAAGGGCCCTCCAAGCGAACAGGGTACTACTCCGGACAAGATCATCCAAGAGTCGTTCTTGCCGACTGATGGCCACTCAAGGGCTCTCACGCTATCAAATCCGCGGTATTGCAGACGATCGTCTGCAACACCGCGGCGACTGGTAGAGCCCCATAGGAAATGGATATCCACGAGGAGGAAATGGATATCCACGAGGCTTCCGCCATCGTTTTGTCCTTCTCACCGCCGGATTGACGCGCGACCCCCCGTTTCGTTGACTGCAGTACCCCATTGCTTCTTCGACCCCCGTCGCGCCCCCAATGCCCCGATACACCCCCGTTGGGCTCGGCCTTCACACACATCCCCAATACAAAGACATGCGGCAACGCCGACGCTGCGGTGTCACAATTTCCAATAAAAAGAACCTCTTATATTTGACTGTGCCACAACCATTCTCTGGCAACTGGTTGGCTCGCCCTGAAATTCCAGACCAAATGGTCTGTGATTCAGCCACAGGGATGCGTTCAGGTCATTATGATCACTCCCCCTATGGCCATTCGCGGCCTGTTTTCCAGCTCCACACCGGAGAAACACACCCGTTATGAAAATCGGCATTCCCCGCGAAACCACAAGCGAGGAGCGCCGTGTCGCGGTCGTTCCTCGGACCGTTGAACGGCTGCGAAAAATGGGCTTTGATGTGCTGGTCGAGACCGGTGCCGGAGCTCAAGCGGACTGCTCTGACGCAAAGTATCTGGAAGCCGGTGGCACCATCTGTGACACCGCAACCGATGTCTACGCGCAGGCCGACGTTGTCCTCAAGGTGAATCCTCCGACCAGCAGCGAAATCGCACTCATTTCGCGGGGCGCCATCCTGCTCAGTCTCATCTGGCCCGCATCGAACGAGGAACTGGTTGCCGAACTCGCCGCCCGCGGCGTCACGACGATCGCCATGGACTGTGTTCCACGAATCAGCCGTGCGCAGAAACTCGATGTACTCAGTGCCTTGGCGAACATCGCTGGCTACCGGGCCATCATCGAAGCGGCAAATCGGTTCGGACGTTTCTTCTCCGGGCAAATGACCGCAGCCGGACGAGTCGAACCGGCCAAGGTGCTTGTGATCGGCGGCGGTGTGGCAGGACTTGCCGCGATGACGACAGCGAGGGGTCTCGGCGCCATTGTTCGCGGGTTTGACACACGACTCGCCGTGAAGGAACAAGTCGAGAGTCTCGGCGCCGATTTCCTCGTGCTGGACTTCGAAGAGTCAGGCGAGGGCGAAGGCGGATACGCCAAGGTCATGAGTGAGGCCTTCCTCGAAGCGGAGATGAAACTCTTCGCCGAGCAGGCCTTCGAAGTCGACATCATCATCACGACCGCAATGATCCCCGGTCGCGATGCACCCGTTCTGATTACTTCAGGCATGGTCGAGACCATGAAGGAAGGCTCGGTCATCGTTGACCTCGCCGCTGAACGCGGCGGCAACTGCGCTTTGACCGAAAAGGGCAAAATCGTCGAGCATCATGGTGTGTCCATCATCGGCTACACCGACTTGCCGGCTCGGATGCCTGCCCTCTCAAGCAGGCTCTACGGCAACGCGCTCGCCGCCATGCTCGACGAGTTGGGCGGCGCGGAATCGCTGACGATCGATCTAGACAACGAGATTGTGCGAGGATCGCTGATCACGCACGACGCGGCGGTTACCTGGCCGCCCCCAAAGCCCGAAGAGCCGAGCATCGCGCCGGACTACTCCAAGGACTTCGGCAAGCGACCCGAACCCGCCGACGAAGCAACGAGCCCGGCTGCCTCCAAGCGAATGATCGAGGGACTCTCGACCATCGTTGGATGCATCGCAGTCGTGCTGCTTCTCTTGGTCATCGGCCTTTGGGCTCCAGCATCCTTTGCCACACACTTCACCGTATTCGTACTGGCCTGCTTCGTAGGCTGGCAGGTGGTCTGGAGTGTCAGCCCTGCGCTGCACACGCCGCTCATGAGTGTCACCAACGCCATTAGCGGCATCATCATTCTCGGCGGACTCCTTCATCTATCCGCCGGTTCTACTCTCGGCGCAGTGGTTCTCGGAGCCATTGCAGTCTTCTTCGCGACGATCAATATCGCCGGCGGGTTCATGGTGACCCGTCGCATGCTGGCGATGTTCAGGAGATAGCGGCGTGCCATCCTTCTTCCAGACGCTTCTGGCTACAAGTGACGCGGCCCTCCCTGCTTCGGCAGAGAGCAGTGGCAGTTCGCTCGCCACCATCGCCTACCTCGTCGCGGGAATCCTGTTCATCCTGAGTCTGGGCGGATTGTCCAAACAGGAGACAGCAACTCGCGGCACGTGGTACGGCATCATCGGCATGGTGATCGCACTGGCCGCGGCCATCATCGGTCCGGATGTCACGCGATACGGCGTGCTTGTCATCGCCATGGTTCCAGCCGCTGCAATCGGTGGCGTCTTGGCGTCCCGCGTCCAAATGACCGAAATGCCGCAACTCGTCGCGCTGCTGCATTCCTTCGTAGGCGCAGCAGCTGTCCTAGTCGGGTTTGCAAGTTTTCTCGATCCCCACGGGGGTCTGACCGTTGCTGAAGCCACGGTCCATGAGATCGAGGTGTACATCGGAATTTGCGTCGGCGCCATCACGCTAACGGGTTCCATCATCGCGGGTCTGAAGTTGCACGGCGTCATGTCGGGCAAGCCACTCATGCTGCCGGGCCGCCATCTGCTGAATCTCATCGCGATCATCATCACTGTGCTGCTCGGCATCTGGTTTGTCGGCGGCGCCGTCACAGATGAAGGCATGTTCGTTGTGGACGCAACAGGCGTCATCATTCTGATCGGTGCCACAGTGCTCACCGGCTTATTCGGCGTTCACATGGTCATGGCGATCGGCGGCGCGGACATGCCCGTTGTTGTCTCGATGCTCAACTCCTACTCGGGTTGGGCCGCGGCGGCCGCGGGGTTCATGCTCAGCAGTGACCTGCTGATCATTACCGGCGCGCTTGTCGGCAGCAGCGGTGCCATCCTCTCGTACATCATGTGTCGCGGCATGAACCGCTCATTCGTGAGCGTCATCCTCGGCGGCTTCGGCGCTGCCGAAGGCACGGTCGCAACGGGTGATGGTGAGCAGGGTGAGGTGATTGAGATCTCCACCGAGGACACCGTAGATCACATGCTGTTGGCCAAGAAGGTTGTAATCGTTCCCGGCTACGGCATGGCCGTTGCGCAGGCCCAGCATTCGCTCTCCAACCTCACCCAGAAGCTTCGAGATGACGGCGTCGATGTGCGATTCGCCATTCACCCCGTCGCCGGCCGCTTGCCCGGACACATGAATGTGCTGCTCGCCGAAGCTGGTATCCCTTACGACATCGTTCTGGAGATGGACGAGATCAACGACGACCTTCCAGAGGTCGACGTCGTCCTCGTCATTGGTGCCAACGACATCGTGAACCCTGGTGCTGAAAACGATCCCAACAGTCCCATCGCCGGCATGCCGGTGTTGCAGGTCTGGAAGAGCCGCCTCGTCGTCGTCATGAAGCGTGGCATGGCCACCGGCTATGCCGGCGTCGGCAACCCGCTCTTCTTCCACGACAACACTCGCATGCTGTTCGGTGATGCGAAGAAGAGTGTTGATGAGATGCTCTCTGCGGTGTGCTAGGGCGGCAGGTCATCCCGACTCTGGCCGGACCTCTCCACGGTGCTCTCAATGCTCGCTGAACTGCCGCTGCCAGACGAAGTCAAGGTGGCCGCGACCCGGAAGATCATGCGTTCGTGAGGCGATAAGTCGATCGCCTCAACAACACCCCCGTGAATACGGAGGTGCTGCTACTCGCACGGTCCCCAAGCACCGATCACGGCGAGCAGGTCGTCGGTGCCAACAATGCCATCACCATCAACATCCGCATCCGGATCATCGCTGCCCCAGGCCGCAACAACTGTAAGCAAGTCATTGACGCCAACCATTCCGTCGCCGTCGACGTCTGGGCAGTCTGGTGGACACTCGTCACTGACGGTGTTGCCGCCGTTGTCTGTCCAAGCATCGTCTTTGTAAAGATGCTCCGAACCCTGACAGCTCCACACTGTCTCGGCCCGACGGGGGTCCCTGCTGGAGACGAGGGTCCCGGTGCTGGAGTACCTAGCCGCCACTCCCACCTGCCCACTGTATGACTTTGG
>JAAERN010000107.1 GCA_024230295.1 Planctomycetota bacterium | reverse complement strand
GCAAGATATTTGAAACCTGCTGGGTCGGACGCTGGCGCAGCCACGATGGTGGTGTACTCCATCGCACCGTGCTCTTCCAGAGCACCCTTAACGCCGGCAATGGTGGATCCCTTTTGGCCAATAGCAACGTAAATACAACGCACCTGCTTGTTGGGATCGCCACTCTCCCAGTTCTTACGCTGGTTAATGATTGTGTCGAGGCATACCGCCGTCTTACCTGTCTGACGGTCGCCAATGATCAACTGACGCTGACCGCGTCCGATCGCGGTCATGGCATCAACTGCCTTGATGCCGGTCTGCAATGGCTCTTCTACCGGCTGCCGCTGGACGACGCTGGGGGCCTGTACCTCAAGAGCTCGACGGCCCTCGGGAACTATTTCACCTAGACCATCAATCGGCGCACCCAACGGATCGACAACTCGACCCATGAAGTTGTCGCCAACCGGCACGCTGAGCACTTCACCGGTCCGACGGACCTCTTGGCCCTCTTCGATTTCGTCGCCATCGCCCAGGAGCACAGCGCCGATCTCTCGAACGTCCAGGTTAAGCGCGAGGCCTTTGAGACCCCCCTTAAACTCCAGAAGTTCGTTGGTCATCGCAGAATGCAGACCCTCAACGTGGGCAATGCCATCACCGGTGTCGAGTACTCGGCCCACTTCATCTCGAGGATTCCCGGTTTCTAGGGTCTCGAGATTCCGCTGGATCGCGTCCCGGATCTCATCCGGCTGAATCGTCAGCTCAGTCATCGTGACTCGCTTTCTTTCTTCGGCGCGTGGCGCTTTCGGTCAACCGGCAAGCCGGCGTCGTGCTGTCTCTAGGCGACTGGCGATGCTGCCGTCAATGACTTCATCGCCGATCTTTACGGTGATCCCGCCCACGAGGGCAGGATCAATATTGATGTTTAGGTTTACGGCACTGCCGTAAACTCTTTCAAGTGCTGCCGCCAGACGTCTTTCTTGATCTGCTGACAGCGGCTCGGCCGCGGTTACGGCAGCTACCAGTTGGTCACGTCGCTCAGCAGCCAACTGGGACAAGGTGTCAACCGACTGCTCGAGGCGACGACCGCGCAAGTGACTTGCGGTAAAGCTCAACAACTCGATAGTCGCCGGATCAGCCTTATCTGAGAGCAGGTCAGTGATCACAGCCTGCTTTGACTCCGTACTCATCGCCGGTGAAGACAGCACTAACTGCAGTTCACCATCAGCGACCAGTGCGCTCCCCACCTGAAAGAGTTCATCCTCAACTCGGTCCAAGCGCCCGTCATTCTCAGCAGCAGCAAGTAGTGCCTGTGCGCCTGCGATCTCAAACGCATCGACAAGGTCGCTCTCTGACGACCAACGTTGAGCGACCAAGAACCCAGACAATTTACGCGTCAAGTCATTGGTGTGATCGCTCAAGACTTGATCGATCACAGCGGAACGATCCGCAGCAGACCGACCGGAATCGGCGAGCGAACTGCGCAGTAGTCGTTCCCGACTGAGAAGGTCCGCAACCTGGAGTAGCCCACGCCCTGCATCAGCGAGTGCCGGATTTTGGTACTCGCTGTTGATTTCTTCCCTAACCAGGGCGATTGAGGTGCGTGAACTTCCGATCATCAGTTGCGCTCCTCCGCGGGTGCCGCTTCGAGATCCGCAATAAAACGATCGACAACCGCCTGCGAGCGAGCGTCATCCGACAATGACTCACCGACGATGCGCCCGGCAAGATCCACCGCCATACCGCCGACATCTTGCCGCAGCGCGGACAAGGTCTGAGACCGTTCGGCATCTAGTTGGGCCTCGCCGCGGGCTGCGATCGTGGAACGTTCAACTTCCGCCTGCTGGCGGGCCTCCGCGACAATCGAGCGAGCATCATCTTCAGCCTTTGCGCGTATGGCCGCAGCCTCATCATGTGCACCTGAGATTTGCTCTCGGTACTGCTCGGCTAGAGACTGAGCCTCCGCTTCGGCTTTCGCCGCACGCTCTATCCCGCCTTCAATGGCATCGGTCCGCTCCGCCAGCGTCTTCTTGATCCCTGGCAACG
>JAAERN010000106.1 GCA_024230295.1 Planctomycetota bacterium | reverse complement strand
GTTGAAGGCGACTACGCATAGCAGGATGACCAGCGTGCCGCCGACGGAGTTCAGGAAAATCGCATACTTGGTTTCTTTTTTCATGAGTTTCTTTCGGGGTTGAGGTTTAGGCGCGGAGTCCGCGGATGATGACGCTCGTGGCGAACAGTGGAAAGCCGATCACCGACAAAAAGTAGATCACCGCCCGGCTGTCGATCTGGCCGTTGTTAAACTGCTCAATGCCGGGCATCACGCTGAAGGCGGCGACAAACTCGACAATTGAGCGCGGCGCCAGCGTTTCGACGACGTCGGTTACCGGTGGCCAGCCGCATAGCACGAGGAACAGGCAGATTACCACCGAGAGGATGAAACTGATGACCTGGTTGCGGGTGAACGCGGAGGTCATGCTGGTAATCGAGAGATACGCGCCGGCGAGGAAGAAACTGCCGATGTAGCTGGCGACGATGACGCTGTTGTCCGGGTCGCCGAGGTAGTTGACGGTGATCCAGATCGGGAACGTCATCACCAGTGCCAGAGTGAGAAACATCCACGAGGCTAGAAACTTGCCGATGATACAGTGCCAGAGCGAGATGGGCATGGTGAGCAGTAGTTCCATGGTGCCCAACCGCCGTTCCTCCGACCAGAGTCGCATACCGACCGCCGGCACGAGGAACAGGTAAATCCACGGGTGCCACATGAAAAATGCCTGCAAAGTCGCTTGATTTCGATCCATGAACTGGCCGATCAGGAATGTGAATGCTGCGGTCATGAGCAGGAAGATCACGAGAAACACATAGGCTACCGGCGAGTTGAAGTAACCGGCCAGCTCTCGTTTTGTGATGGTCCAAATACTTTTCATTGTATGTTAAATTATTGGGTGTTTGTGTCGGACAGGGTGATGTTTCGAAAGACGTCGTCCAAGCGGCCCTCCTCTTTTTTGATCTCGTTGACCTGCCAGTTGTTTTGCGTAGCGACAGCGAAGATCGCTTGGCCAAGTTCTCCATCGCTTCCGGCCTTCTTCGGGAATACTCGGGCGACGATGGTCGGCGATTTGTCATTCACGATGTTGACCTTGGCCGCTTGTATGACGGTGCCAAGTTTTTCGCGTACTGCTTCGGCTTCCGTGCCGCTGACGGAGACAACGTACGAGTTCGCCGACTCGGACTTGGCTTTGAGCTCATCCGGCGTACCGTTTGCGACGATTTTGCCTTGGTCGATGATGATCGCCCGTGTGCAGGCGGCTTCGACTTCCTCGAGAATGTGCGTGGAGAAAATGATCGCCTTGGACTTGCCCATGCGCCGGATGAGTGAGCGAACCTCGTGCTTTTGGTTGGGATCGAGCCCGTCGGTTGGCTCGTCCATGACGAGAATGTCCGGGTCGTGAATGATCGCCTGTGCGAAACCGGTGCGATGCCGGTAACCTTTTGAGAGGGTGTCTACGCTTTGGTGACGGACAGCTTTCAGGAAGCACGTATCGATGGCTCGATCGATCGCCTTGGCTTTGTCCGCTCCGGTGACGCCGCGCACCTCGGCACAAAAGCCGAGGAAACCCTCGACGGTCATGTCGGTGTAGAGGGGCGCGCTCTCCGGTAGATAG
>JAAERN010000105.1 GCA_024230295.1 Planctomycetota bacterium | reverse complement strand
GGGACTCACTGATTGAGTCACTCGCGGAGGTGCTTTCGCTAGCCGAGTCGCCCTTGCTGATCGACGCATCCGAACTGGTGCTCGGCTCGCTGCTGCTATGGCTCGGCCGGTCACTGCTGGATGTGCTTTCCGATCCGCTCAGTGAATCGCTAGCCGATTCGCTGTGACTGGAACTATGTGATTCGCTTTCGGAGTCACTTGTCGATTTGCTTTGCGACCCACTAATGGACTCACTTGCCGATCCACTGCGTGACTCGCTTCCTGATTCGCTGCCAGAGTCGGAATCTGACTCGCTCTCTGACGTTGAATCGCTGGAGCCGCTACCGCTCGCACTGGATTCGCTTTGATCGCTCGAACCCGAATCGCTGCTCGATGCAACGGATTGGCTGCTATCGGATTCCGAAGATCGTGACTGACTTGAAATGGATTCGCTGGATGCAGATTCACTTGATTCGGAACGGCTCGATTCCGAATCACTGGACTGCGAAGATTCGCTCGAGTCCGATTGGCTTGAGTCGCTGCTGGCGGAAACACTTTGGCTTTGCGATGACTCGGATCGGTCGGAGCTTGATTCGGATTCGCTTGATTGCGACTCGCTGCTTGAACCGGATGAACCAGATGAGTCGCTTGCTGAGCTAGACGAATCGCTTACCGAAGACGACACTTGGCTTGCTGAACTTGACGACGGAACTGATACCGAGCGACTTGACGATCCTGATTCGCTGGAACTGGACGGTGCCGACGAACTATCGGATGACGAACCGCTGGATTCCGAGCTGCTCGAGTCCGATTCGCTCGAAACGCTGACACTAATTGAGCTCGAGACGCTTCGTGATTCGGAGGATTCGCTTGAATCACTCGATCCACTGCTATCACTGCTAGACGAATCGCTGCTCTGGCTGCTTGATGATGGACCTGAGGAACTTTCAACTGACGAGCTGCTGCTAATCGAGAGGCTGATTGATGATTCGCTATCAGATGACGATGAATCCGATGAGGACTGAGAACTACTGTCGGAGCTGGAGCTGGAACTGTCGCTCGCGCTCACGCTCGATGAATTATGCGATGATGACTTCGATGATTCACTTTCCGAACTAGACGATGGTGAACTACTGGCGGAACTCGAACTCGACTCGCTGCTGCTCGACGATGAATCACTGCTCGACGACGGCGAAGAAGAGCTGCTCGGGCTGGAGCTCGATGACGAGGAAGAACTCGAACTGTCTGAAGAGCTGCTCGATGAACTATCGGATGAACTGCTTGAACTCGACGAGCTACTGCTGGGCGAACTACTGCTAGCGCTGATTGAACTGCTGCTAGACGACGAGATCGAAGACGAGGAACTGCTGGACGACGAAGATGAATCTGATGAGCTGGAACTGCTGCTCGAGCCGGAACTCGAACTTGATCCGCTGCTGCTGGATGAGGATGAATCGGAGCTGCTGCTCGAACCCGAACTGCTGCTGGATCCACTGCTGCTAGAGCTGGAACTACTGGAGCTTGATGACGAACTGGAACTGCTGCCGTCACAACAACGACATCCGATCGTCAGGTACGCGCTGGTGTCCTCGTGAAAGTGACAAACGATCTGTTGGGTCGGCAAGAGTGCGTAGTCGCAGACGTTGTAAACCGAGACCACGGTCCCGACGGGAAGCCAACTGCCGTCGACGAACCGAAGTTCCCTGGCCGATCCCCATGACTTGGATTTGATTCGTCGGCCAGGTTTGCAAAGCAACGTCTGCTTCGGTGGCTCAAGAATCCACGACTCGTGCCCGTCGAAGGTGACGCCCAGAAACTGCGGCTCTTCCGGATCGATAGGCCGGCGGATCGGTTGCAGAGAGTGATGACGCGCCGTGATGAGTACCGTTTCGCCACCGGGTCGAAGCACCGGTTCGATATCGCCATCTTCATCGATCGTGTGCAACTCGCATTCGGCCTCGCCGGTACGTGTTCCAGATCGAGCGGGAATGCCATCAGCGGGAATTTTTGCGAGGTAGTGCGTGCGATGGGCATTCGACAGACGCAACACCGCCCACTTCAGCCCGAGACCTGGCTCTCTCCAAAGGATTTGTGCGCCGCCGGCTGGTTTCGTTTTTAGTGAAGTCGTGTCGCCTTCGTCAATGTCCGCGTAAGTGTGCCAGTCTTCGTCGACATTGATCCTTGCCGGACAAGCACCGCTGACCCAACCGCGACCGATGCGATCTTTACGAAGCGGGTCCAGCAGCACACAGAACTGACCAGCGTGGTCTTCGGTTGGCGTCACACCATTCAGTGCGACCTGGTTTTTGAATTCGCGAAGTTTGACAGCGGGATCAATGAGCGGTGTACTGAGTCCGAGCACACCGAATTGATTCAGGTCTTTGCCGCTCTGATTGCGGACTTTGACAATGTCCCCCTGGCGAAACGGAATGTCACTGTCGGTTTCCTGGTCGTGCTGGTGCTGAGAATGCGCGCGGGCGGCATCCACCATGGCGTTCCACGTCGGCGCAGGAATCTCCAGCGGGCGACCGGGTTGCGTCTTGGCAAACTTATCTCCGCTCACGCCGGCGCCTCGTCAAGTCCGAGGAGCGAGAAGTTTCCGTACGGATAGACCAACTCGACGTACGCAGCGACCGGCTTTTTGATCAGCGTGTGGGCAGCAGTATCCTCGTCATCCGCGAATCGCACCCAAAGATAATGCCAGCCCTCTTTATTGATCCCGGTGATGCTGCCGAGCGACAGGTTCTGAATGTTCGGGCTGGCTGCAAATCGAAAGGTGATCTCCCAGTCGTCCTTGCCTCGCTTGGTCCCACTAGCGCCGAGAAACAGCACTTCTCCCTTTGCGAATCCCTTGAAGGCGTCACCATTCACGCGCCCCGTAAGCAGAAACAGATTCGCTTTGTAGGCCGGTGTGACGAGATCATCATCGATGAAATGCGTTTCCGTAAAGTTGTATACGGGGATCGTGACGTCGGTGCCGGCAACCTGGTCATCGTTAACGCCGATCGCACCTTGGAATGTCGGGGCGATCTCTCCCGGGGCAGGATAGATGCCGACGGTCGATCGGCTTTGAGTGATGTGTTGAGTACCGCCACCGGTATCGAAGGTGAATTGTGGTTCTTCCTTCTCTGCGTAGTGAACGCTGCAGTCCCAGACATCACCACCGAGTGGCTCAAACGCATATTCCGTGCGGCGTAGGCCCAGGTAAACCGAAGGCGATGAAGCCTCCAGCAAACCCCGCACGACCAAGTCATCGTTCGTGCCCTGGATCACAAACCGCAGCTCGGCCGTCGGGTTGTCACCCTCCGTCCCTTCTCGGCTTCGATACGTTTCGTCAATCGTGATCGGCATCGTTCCCGCTTACTCCGTGAAGACGAGTCGGCCACGCTTAGCCTGTTCGACGAGGACTTTCGTGTTCGCGACGACCTGTTCGGTCGCTTTTGCGGTGCGCTGAGAAAGGCTGTCGGCACCTAGGCCCGCCAATGCAAACGCGTTGAACCCACCCTTGGTTTCAACATTGGTTTGAAGATCGCCCAATGCCTTCCCACTTGAGGCCAACGCCGCCTTGATCTCGGGCAGAGAGTAGTCAGACGTCGGCGACGATTCCGATTGGTCCTTCTGTTCATCCGGCTGGTTCACGGCAGCGATGGCATCTTGCCATTCGCTTCGTGCCTGCTGCAGATCGGCCTGGGCCTGTGACAAGTCGCGATTGAACTGTGTCTTCCGCTGATCTTCTTCGGCGGCCTGCATCTGGTCGAGTGCGTCGCCGCGACCTTGACGATTCTGTTCGATCTTCGCGCGGCGGGCTTTGCGTTCACGATCACGATCGCCAATCGATTCGAGCATCTGCTTGGTCGCAGACTTGTTTTTGGCATCCGTGTCGTTATCGATCCGCTTGACTTCGGCATCGACGTCGATGTCGTCGGAGAATAATCCCTTAAGTCGGACCCACGCTTTCTTGATGAATCCAACCGTGCTGTGCCAAGTCTTCGTCAGCGTGCCTGTGAATAGTGACCAGGCGTCGGCAAGAAAGCCGATGGTCTCCGTCCATGCGACTTCGATCGAAGCCCAGCCATCGCTGATGATCGCCGCAGTTCCATAGATCATTGCATTGGCCGTCGACAACATCGAATCCTTGAAACCGATCCAGTAGGCTTTCAGCGTGCTCGTTCCTTTGAGCCATTCCATCTTCAGCGTCAGCCAAAGAATTTTTGCCGCGGCACCGATATCGCCAGCGGCGAGCGCTTGACCAATCGCCCCGAGCGCCTTCGTTGCGGTGCTCTTGAGTGCGGCGAACTTCTGGCCGAGCCAACTGAGAGCTTGCGATCCGATGTCGGTTGAGTAGACCAAGTAGGCGCCGATTCCCACGATGCCGGCTAAGACCAGGCCCAGCGGTGAAAGCAATGCGCCCAGCAAACTGCCGACCACGGTGATCGCGCCGGCAACCACACTGAACAATGTTGCCAAACCTCCAACTGCGATCCCCGCAGCACTCAGCGCGGCGCCGATTCCGAATAGCGCCGCGCCGGCCGCCATCACCGCGAGGGCGACTTTGGCCGCAACCCGCACGACTTCCTGGTTTTGCTCGATCCACTTGATGAGTCCCGAAAGAGCGCCCGAAGCCGCTTGAGTCATTCTCTTAAGCGGTTCACTGATCGATTCGCCAATTGCGATCGCCACGCCTTCGAGTGAACTTTTCAGAATGCGAAACGAACCACCGATTCCCGATTCCATCTGTGTAGCTGTGTCTTCAGCGATACCACCGGCAGCTTGCAGTTCCTTGTAAAGCGTTCTCGTGTCTGCGACAGACTTGCCGATCGCGCTGGCAGCCGTGATCCCCAGCAGCCCGAATACCTCGTTGAATTTCGCCGCCTTTTGTCCGGAACCCATATTGCTTGTCGCCGCGGCGACTTCGCCGAGCACATCGACCAATGAACGAGCGTTGCCTTTCACATCGTTGGTTGCCACGCCGAAGACCTTCTGGAACTTTTCGGACTCGGCAGCGCTCAGCGTCAGTAACCGACGCAGTGCGGAACCAGCAGAGCTCCCCTGGATGCCCATATTGCCGAGCGAGCCGAGGATCGCGAGTGTTTCCTCCAAGCTCATATTGGCATCGGCCGCGACGGGACCGGCGTACTTCAGAGCCTCGCCCAGCGATTCAACGCTATTGAAGCTCTTGTTGGCTGCGGCTGTTAAACCGTCAGCGACTCGCGCGGCTTCGCCGGCTTCCATTCCAAATTGCCGGATCGTTGCTGCCATGATGCCCGACGCGAGCGTTGCATCGGTGCCAGTCGCGCGGGCCAAATTCATCACCGCGGACGTCATGTCGATGATTTGGTCGGGCTTGAAACCGGCGCGACCAAGCTCAGTCATCAACGATGCAACCTGCGTCGCAGAGAAACTTGTTGTGGCGCCCAGTTGTTTCGCTTTGTCACGCAGTTTCTCGAATTCGGCGGTGGATGCTTGTGTGATCGCTTGCACGCCACGCATCGCATCGTCGAATGACGTGAAGATCGTCATGCTGGCGGCGATCGGTGCCGTCGCCGCAGCGCCAACCGCGAACATCTGTCGCCCAAGCATCCGCGTGGATGCGCCGAAGTCCTGCAGTCGCTTCTTCGCTGCAGCCAAGCCTTTGAGGAACTTTGAATTCCTCGTCGTCAATTCGACGTAGGCGGCTCCTGCTTTGACTTGTGACATGGGCTAGGTTTGGAGGGCGTTGCTGGCTGCCGCATCATTTGGGCAAGTTGCGAAACAGTGGTCGGAATTGCTTTCGAGCGGTTTGCAGAAAGCGGATTGAACTCCTCGGCACGGAACGGACGGGCTCGCCGTTTACGATCGCGATGGATTTCGGCGAGCATCGCCATCAAGCTGCTAGCGATACTCCAGTCGTGTTCCCGGCGCGCGTCGGCCATTCGTACGAGTTGACGAAGTGTCAGTGGTCCGGGGTCGACGCCGACGATACCGGCAAGTCGGTCGATGAGCCGTTCGATGTCGCCTGCTCCAAGTCGCTTCGCAACTTGTCGAGAATTTCCGCCTCGAGGTCCGGGCTGTCCAGCTTCATCTGCACCAGTTCCATCGCCTTCGTTTGAACGCTTTGATATTTCGCCGCCGCTGTTTTCAGCAGACGGCGTCGGGGCTCCGGGAAAAACGCGACCAATCCTTCCAGCAACGCCGCCGTTGCATCGGAGATCACATCGCCGGCCAATCCCTGCCCGAACTCCTCGTCGCTGATCCCTTGCTGGTCGGCTTGTGGTTTGCAGACCGCATAGAGAATGTCTCCCAGTAACAGGAAGTCATGACTTAGTCGCTCAACCAGGTCACCTTCAACAAACTCCAGCAGATTCACGCCCGCGACCGCCTTCACGCGTCGCAAGGTCGTCGAATCAATGTCGACGATCCAAACATTTGATTTCCTGTCAACAAATTTCTGCATCACGGATTACCTATGGGCCTGGCACGTTCAACCCGGTGCCGCTGGCGGATTGGGTCGGTTTGAGTGTGACGTCGGCGGAGATCACTTCTTCAAGGTTCTGATTCACGTTGAACTGCATCACCTCGCACGAAAGAGCCAATGATCCGCCGGCGTCGCTGATGCTGACGTTGGTCGGATCGCCCGACATGAACAGTCCTTGCAGCAGCGCGAACGACGTGTCACCGTCCTTGTTGAGTACGGTGAACTCGATCGAGGCATCTTTCAGTGTGCCGACCGTCGCTCGCCAGCCGTTGTTGTCGCGTGTCGAGGCATCGGCTTCCGCTTTCTCAAGCGTGACTGTCAAGTCCTTGCAGTTCTTGATCTCCGCGCCGTCGATCGTCAGCGTTGCATCGAGCCCAAGTTTGACTTCTGGCATGGTTCAAGAATCCCTTCGTGTGGAGCGTCACTTCACCGAGTCTCGCCAGAACTT
>JAAERN010000104.1 GCA_024230295.1 Planctomycetota bacterium | reverse complement strand
TTCTTTCAGTCCCAGGTCAGTCAGTCCGCGGACCTCCTTGATGACCTGAATCTTCTTGTCGCCGGCCTCCTCGAGGACGACATCAAACTCGTCCTGCTCGGCAGCTGCACCGGCGTCGCCGCCAGCCGCAGGGGCTCCTGCTGCTGCAACCGCAACAGGTGCGGCGGCAGTTACTTCAAATGTGTCTTCGAACTGCTTGACGAACTCGCTGAGTTCGACCAAGGTCATCTCCTTGAATGCATCCAGCAGTTCATCCGTGCTGAGCTTCGCCATCTCGGCGTTCCTTTCTCTGTGCTCCGGCGGGGGCCGGACTCCTTGACGGAACCGTCGTTGTCGACGGTCTATCGGGTCAGGGCGTCAGCCCTCCTGTTGTGCCTCGGCCGGAGCCTCGGCATCGGCCGACTGGTCGTCGGCCGAAGTCGTTGATTCTTCCTCGGTTGACGCATCGTCGTCCGAGGTTTCGGTGGCGGCTTCTGCTGGCGCTGCTTCAGCGACCTCAGCCTCGCCGGTTCCTGCCAACACGCTGGGGTCTTCGGTCGCCTTGGCCTGGAGCGCGCCTAGTGTGCGAGCTGCCTGGGATAGCGGTGCGGCGAACATGGCAGCCGCGCCAGACATAGAAGCCTTCATCGCACCAGCAAGCTTGGCCAGCAGAACCTCGCGAGACTCGAGGTCAGCGAGTTTGTTGATCTCGTCGGGAGTCAATGGCTGCCCATCGAGCAGTCCGCCCTTGACTACGAGAGCCGCGTTTTCTTTACCGAAATTCTTGAGGCCTTTAGATGCTTCGACGGGATCACCAGTAATGAAGGCGATCGCGTTCGGTCCGACCAGCATATCGCTGAGACCCTCAACACCCGCTTCTTCGACAGCGATTTTTGTGAGGGTGTTCTTGACGACGAGATATTCCGCATTGCCCCGGAGCGATTCGCGCAACTCGCGCAAACCCGAGACGGAAATACCACGGTATTCGGTGAGGACAACGCCGGTTGCGGAGCGAAAACGCTCGGTCAGATCAGCTACGGCTTTAGTCTTATCGGCCCGCGACATTTGGGTCCTTTCGTTCGGACCAC
>JAAERN010000103.1 GCA_024230295.1 Planctomycetota bacterium | reverse complement strand
CGTGGTACTGAGAGAAGGATGCTCGATTCTCGTTGCTGTCTGAAGCGGCAACGCTGATGATGTTCGTGCAATCGTAGGCCGCGGGATATGAGGCCCCGTTGGAACCACTATTCCCCGCCGCAGCAACAAACACGTGCCCAAACTGATCACCGGCATTTTGGATGCCATCGTAGAGCGCTTGGGAGAATCCCCCGCCGCCCCAAGAGTTGCTTGAGACTTTAAATTGGTTTGCGGCGCAATACTGCACGGCGGCAATCGCACCTTCGGTTGATCCTGATCCGCCACCACTGAGGAACTTTACGCCCACCAGTCGGCAATTCCAGTTCACCCCAACGACGCCTACGCCATTGTTTCCTTGGCCGCCAATCGTGCCGCCGCAATGGGTGCCGTGACTGTTGTCGTCATATGGGTCACTGTCATAGTTGTAGAAGTCGTACCCATGTATATCGTCTACATATCCATTGCCATCATCATCTTGGCCGTTGCCCTGGATTTCTCCTGGGTTCGTCCATGCGTTGCCTGTGATGTCCTCATGGTTGTAGTCAAGGCCTGTGTCAATAATGGCAATGACAAAGTCCTGATCGCCAGTGTGCTCGTCCCAGGCCAGATTGGCACGGATCTGCGGCATGCCGTAGAGCTGGCCGTAAAGGGGATCATTCGGAATCGTCTCGAAGGCGCGGACGGTGTAGATGGGTTCGATATAGTCGATGGCATCGGAGCGCGTGGACAAAATTTCCAATGCCTCATCAACGGGTAGAGATGTATCAATGCTCACAAGCCCTGGCACGATCCAGAATGATTCGCGTATTGAACCACCGACTACAGCGAGTAGATCGTCCTGAATTTTGGCCGATGTTTCTGAGTTGAATCGCACAAAGAGCGCGTTAGGGACGTGCTCGTGAGTGAGCGCATTCTCATCCGGAATGATTGAGTGTGTTGGATTGGCAGTTGCAAGCGTCGTTGCGGCTGCTGTCATGGTGCCAATAGCCAGTTGCATCAGGGCGTTCATTCTTGGTCTCTCCTCAGGGTTCATATGGGGTAAGCGTTGCCACCCACTTCATGTCCCCCACAGGGGCCATAGCAGTCTACAGGCTGCACATCAAAAATGGCCAAGCAAATTCGAAACAACCGAACCTGCTGTACCCCGAGGCGTGATGAGCGATCAGCCGCCCAATCCGAACCCAGACGCCGCCAAGCCCGAATCTGAAGAACCGACGCTCCATGATTCCGAGGCACAAACACCGGGCCGTCTTCGCCACGACAGCACCTCCGTGAATACGGAGGTGCTGTGGGGTGGTGGGTTGTGGTGGGGAACTAAGGGCAGGGGCCCCAGTGTCCCAGCAGCATCAGCAGGTCTGACAGGTCCACGGTTCCGCTTTGATCAATATCTGCGGAGCCCTCATGTGATCCCCACGCACCCAATAGGGCGGTGATGTCGTTCACGGACACTGTGAAATCGCCATCGATATCGCCCGTGCAGGTCGATTCCAAATTGCAGCCTCCATCGTCGCACGTTGTGTTGCTTCCACCCCATGCTTCCTCGAAGTTATCGCCGGCGTTATCGGCGCACTCATCAAAGGAGTATTGTTCGCAAACAATGCCACCGTTGCCATCGTCAAGGCAGCAGGCGCCGGTGGGTGCCGCGCAGTAATTGACTTCCTCGCAGGTCGTCCCATCACCAAGGTAATTGGAGTAGTAGCCGAGCCCGTCCATCTCGTAGCATTCTTCCTCGGTTAACTCATAGCAATCGCCGTAGCCATAGTCGTCATACGCGCAGCAGGCACCGACCGAGTCGCACGTAGTGTTGTCACAGGTCGTTCCATCACCCTGATAGGTGCCGCCATGGCTGTTAAAGCACTCTTCGGCAGAGTTCGTATCAATGCAGTAAGCGATGTTGTTATCGCCGATCACGCAGCACGCGCCGAAGTACTCGCACTCGATCGTTGAACACGAGATGTCATCGCCTTGATACTGACCACCGTTTTGCTGGCACTCCGTCTCAGTAAGGTTGTTCATGCACCAGTCGTATTCCCGGAAGCAACAGGCGCCCGTTGGTGTTCCGCTCCCCGCGACTGCGGGTACTTCACCGATGATGATGGCTGTAAGAAGGCAGAAGCCAACGCAACGCCTTGTCATTTCATATTGAGTGTTCTGTGCCATTTTGACACCTCCTGCGTGTTGGAATTCCAATGCCTCTCAAGCCAATGCTGGCCGTGGGCGTACTCCCACTACTCCAGATAGTCACGGCAGTGCCGATCGATGCGCGGCGATGTGGTGGCACTATTGACTGGGCACTGTTGGACACCTACCCAACCCCCGGCGATGGGCTTGGAGGCATCAAAAACGCTGATTTGTAAGTTGGTGGCGCTTCTGAAATTTTCAGAATTGGGTTCGGTAGCAACTCGCGGCGATCTATAGAACAACATCCCCGTGCATACGGAGGTGCTGTGGAGTGATGCGTTGTGGTGGGGCAATACTGGACACCCGCCAAAGTGGGGACCAAAGGCCTCTGCTAGAGGCCGATTCGGTGATATTTTGGTGACCAGGGCAACCGACCCAGGCTGGACTCCCTTGTGTATTAACGCCGCCGCCGTCGTTCTGGAAGTTGGCGGCATGCTCCAGCACGGTGCCCTAGTCGCGCGTGAATACGGTAAACCATGTGTGGTGGGAATCGATAACATCGCCACGATTCTCAAGGACGGCCAGTAGATCGAAGTCGATGGCAGCAACGGCATCATTAAAGTGATCAGCGACTGACCCAGATGTTAGAGGTAATGCTGAGTGGGACGCATAGTGAGTAGACAACTGCTACTGGTTCTGTTGTTTATGGTTGTCCCTGCCATGGCACAGGAGTCTGAGCCGGATGTACATCGCTGGTACCACCGTCAGAAGGGTGGGAAGGATGCGGTGATAGCGAGAATGAGAATTGAAGCCAATTCGTTACTCGATATCGAGCCCATGGCGGTGACAAACGGCTTGGCAATGGCGATTCGCGATGCGCTCAAGCCGGCTGCAATCACCTTTGAACCATCCGCCTCGTGGACATGGCAACATGCGAACAAGGTATTGCCTGGGAGACCTGATTCTCGTGCGGTGCTGTGGTACGGCGCAAATGGCTTTGCCACGATCTGGAATACCCATGAGGGACTTGGTCAAATCGTATACATGGTGCAGGGGAATGTTGGTCTTGGCACACCTTTGAACCCGCCACTGAGCAAATCAGTGGGCGATCCGATTGCGTTGAACAACATTCTTATAGGCTCAGAACTTACGATTTCATCCTTGTACTGGCAGCAGGCCGTTGCTAACGACAAGGTTCGGCTGCGGGTTGGGAAGATGCAGTTTTCGTCGTTCTTCGACATCAACACGGTTGCTTACGACTCGTTCAGCGACTTCATGTCGCAGAACTTCAACCAGTCGGTGGCCGATCCATTGCCTAATTACAGCTTTGGCGCGAATATCGAGTTGGACATCGATACCGACATCATGTTCCGTGCGGGAGTCGCCAACACGGCCAACACGGCCAGCACTGGCAACAGTACCGGGTTTGAGGGGCTGTCCCCCGAACATCTGTTTGCCATTGCCGAACTTGATCTGACCGCTTACCCGACAATTGGTGGCAAAGATCGCGTTGGACACTATCGTTTCATTGTGTGGCACAACGGCATTGCGTCAGATACGGGGAATGCCAGTGGCTGGGGTGGCCTCTTTAACTTTGACCAAGAGATTACTGAGAATATGTCGATCTTCGCGCGCATCGGTGGAGGCGACAGTGCAGTCACGCCTGCAACCTTCAGCGTTTCGGGCGGCGTTGGCATCGATCGCCCGTTTGGTCTCAAATACCACAACACCGGCATTGCAATTGAGTACTCGGCGATGTCGCGCCTCGGACGACCGGTCAAGGGCAACCGCTATATGGCCGAGTGGTACTGGCGAACGCACTTGACACATTCGCTGCATATCGGGCCGGTTGTGCAGTACATCATGGACGATGATCTCGGCCTTGGCGATTCGCTGATCGTGGGCGTGCGTGCGACATGGACCCATTAGCGGTCTGTCGGGGCGATGCCGCGTTTGTCATGAGACATGATGCAACGCCCCGAACACCAGGACTCATCGAGTTCATCGTGTACGGAAGTGCGACATGGTCGCCACTCATTTAGATCGGTGGGGTCGTTGGTTGTGCCTTGATGCTGCAATGGGTCAGTTGGGACATTGGTGGCAGCCTCTGGAAGGCGCGGGAATAATTGGATCCATAGCACGAGATGCCGTTGCTGTGCAGGCCGCTCATAGTTCTTTGAAATACCGAGATCGAATCCAGAATGCGACACTGACGAGTCCGATCAAGACTGGAACTTCGACGAGCGGACCGATGACGGCGGCGAAGGCGGCGCCGTTGCTGATTCCGAATACGCCTACCGCGACAGCGATTGCCAGTTCGAAGTTGTTGCTCGCTGCGGTGAATGAGAGCGTTGCGCTCTGCGGATAGTTTGCTCCGGCGAGCTTGCTCATGAAGAAACTCAGCAGGAACATCACGACGAAGTAGATCAGCAGCGGAACGGCGATGAGTAGGACATCAACAGGCTGACCAATGATCTTCTCGCCCTGCATCGAGAACATCACAATGATCGTAAAGAGTAGGGCGATCAGCGTGATGGGCGATATCAATGGAATGAACACGCCGTGGTACCAGTCCTTGCCGCGCAATTTCACAAGAACGAGCCGTGTCAAAGTGCCTGCGAGGAAGGGAATGCCAAGATAGATAAAGACTGTTGCCGCGATCTCGCCCATGCTGATCGCCACTTCACTTCCGCTGAGTCCAAACAGTGGGGGAAGTACGGTGACAAAGAGCCAAGCGTAGACGCTATAGAACAACACCTGAAAGATCGAGTTGAAGGCGACGAGGCCTGCGGCGTACTCGGTATCACCATCGGCCAGATCATTCCATACGATGACCATGGCAATGCAGCGAGCAAGGCCGATCATGATGAGGCCAACCATGAATTCCGGGTGATCTCGGAGGAACACAATGGCAAGCACGAACATCAGGATCGGGCCGATGATCCAGTTCTGAATCAGTGAGAGGCCGAGAATCTTGACGTTCCGGAAGACGTCTCCGAGTTCCTCATACTTCACCTTGGCGAGCGGCGGATACATCATGAGAATGAGCCCGATGGCGATCGGCACGCTGGTGTTGGATCCTTCGGAGTGGAGCGACCCGATCCAGGTGCCGAAGGATGGTGTGAAGTACCCGAATGCGACGCCGATTCCCATGGCAAGGAAGATCCACAGCGTCAGGAAGCGGTCAAGAAAGCCAAGTCGTTTTCTGGTGCAGTCGTTCACTCTGAAACTCGTCTATGGGAGTGGGCGGTGATTGTTCTGAGGAGCTCTGTTGGGGTGGACCTGAAGGGTGGACATCCACCACTGTAATGAAGCCAGAAACGAAAAAACGCCCCGTAAAGGGTCGGCATCTCGGTTTCTAGTGGGTGAGTGAGGTGGCCTGCCTTGGTGCACGACCTTGGTACATCGTTGCTCTGGGCTACTGCTAACTTGGCACATGTAAGTCGGTTGCGATCCTACCGTAGGAAAATGGGGTCAGGTACCGAAACTGTACTTGGCCTTTGTGGAATCGTGGTTGCCACTCTGATGCAAGATCAGAACAGTGGGTTCCGGGCGGTATGACCCCGGATTTCCTGCGGTATTGCTGGTTATGAAGCATGACTCTGCATAGAGATTCGTGCAATGCGCCGCATACATGCCGCCGCCTCTGTGTAAGCCCTTTCGGGCTCCATTTCGACCTATCCGATCGGGATCAGATCTTCGGCGGGTGGAAATCTCGGCATTGCAAATGCGGACGATCAGTGCCGTTCTCGCTTGAAGGGGCGGTAGCCGGTCAAGGGTGTGTGACCATGGGCTGGGAGACCTACCGAAAGGACTAACGGCAATGACACATAGAGAGCACAAGCGATTGCCCTGGGCAGTCTCCGCCGCGGTAGCGATTCTGGCGATATCGGGACTTCTTGCGCCCGTCTGTTTGGCGAACACCGCGAATATCAGTTGTGGTGCCCCAAAGCGATCGGGCAATGTGACCGTGAAGATCAAGGTGACTCGGGCTAATGGTACGAAAGACACGGTGGAGTGGACAACGTCAATTGAGGATGCCGACTCCGCTTCCGTGAAGGCCGCAAAGATTCGATCAGCGGCACCTACGAACAATCCGGACGTGACCATCGGCGGAACCATGAACACGGTGTCTGCGGCGTCAAAGGGTGGAAGCACGATCGACTCCATGGGGCTCAGGCCGGACAAAACCAACGAACGCAGCGCCAGTAACGTGTTTGCGGTAGACATCGCCAATCATATTGGCGGAGTGGGCTTCGAAGGTGCTGCCTCAGGTGAGGGGTTTGGTTCTCCTGGATCTGTCACCATTGGCGCAGGTGGGCGCGAGTTCATTGTCGAAACCACTCCAGGTATGACAGTGTCGCAGGTTCATGGCGCGCTGCTTGATGTCATGCAGGCAAGTGGTGTTGGATGTCGATTCGCAGAAGCAGCGGACGGGCTTGATGAGGATGACTTCAACGAGGCGTCACCGCCGATCATGATTCTTGAAATCGACGTGAATGGCCTTCTCGTTGATGTCAATGACACTGGTCTCTGGCTCGAACTTATGACATTGATCGACACAACTCCATTGCCCGATCCGTTTGGAGGTTGCTGCTATGACGGCAACTGCATCGATACGACCGCAGGCATGTGCGCCGATATCGGCGGTACATTCCGAGGTGCTGGAAGTGAGTGCGGCCTGGTTGCTTGCCCGATCAACTACTGCTTGCCTGACTTCAATGGCAACGATGTAGTGGAGATTGAAGATTTGCTCGAGTTGATTGCCGCATGGGGACCATGCAATCTCTAGGCCGCAAGCGAAGCCATGTTCTCTTATTCTAGATTCTCAGTCAGCCCGGTGTCACTTGGCGCCGGGCTGACTGCGTTGTTCGTCCGAGCACTCAGATGATGTCAGCACCTTGCACTGAACCACGTGAGCGTCGGGGAATCATGAGTCCGGGATGGCCTCAAGCACCGCCCAGCGGTCGTAGAGATTCTGTACCGACTCCTGAGCCTGTGCCAGTTTCGCGAATGTCTCGGTGGCTGCTGTGTGATCGGCCGCCAGCGAGGGGTCTTGGGACGCTGTCTCAAGCGACTCGACCAGCAACTCGGCCTCAAGAATCGCCGCTTCCATGCCCTCATATTCCTTCTGCTCATTCCATGTTCGCTTGGCCGCGCGTTTTCGGGAGGCTGCTTGCACGCCGGCGGGGCGATTAGCGGCGCGGCGCGAACGCTTCACTGCGTCCACTTCGCTGCGGTGCGACCGCCACTGCTCGATCGTCTGGAACTCCTTGACGCCACCCGAGTCGTCCAGTCCGACAAACTCGGTAGCGATTCGCTCCAGCATGAAACGGTCATGCGTCACAAGCACGAGCGCTCCAGGAAACTCAAGAAGCGCCTCTTCCAAAACCTCAAGCGAGGGAATGTCGAGATCGTTGGTCGGCTCGTCGAGCAGCAGGACATCCGCCGGTTCCAGCATGAGGTTGGCGATGAGGAGCCTCGCTTGTTCGCCACCGGAGAGATTGCCCACCAACGTCGCGAGTTGATCGGCTTCAAACAGAAATCGCTGTGCCCATCCTGTGACATGCACCTGTTTGCCTCGGTAGTCGATCATGTCACCGACGGGACAAAGCGCCTCTTGTAGAGTCTTGGATCGATCAAGCGTGCCGCGATGTTGACTGAACGTCACCGTACGCAGATCGGTGGCTCGCTTGATTGTTCCTGAGTCCGGCTGCAATTCGCCGTTCATGAGGCGCAGCAGTGTTGTCTTGCCTGCACCATTCATTCCGAGAAGCCCGATGCGCCTCCCAGGAGTCAGAACGAGATCAAGATCGCGAAAGAGATCTTTCTCGCCCATCGACATCGCCACGCTGTGTAGCGCCAACAGACGATTGGTCTTGCGTTCAGAAGCCTGGAAGTCGATGGTGGTTGTCCGTGTCGGCGCCAGATTGCGGCCCTTGGTCGCCTTGAGTTCCGCACGCCGCTCGGAAGCGGCCTCGACTTGGGTCTTGTTGCGAGTCTGTCGACCCTGAATGCCCTGCTGCAACCACGCTGTGTCGCGCCGGACTTTGTTCGCCAGCGCTGATTCGGCAGCGGCCTGCGCATCCAGAAACGCATGCTTGCGAGCAAGAAACTCGGTGTAGTTTCCAGCCGCCTCAAACATGCCGCCCGGATATGCGGGTGAGAGTTCAATGATGCGGCTTGCGACGTTCTCAAGAAAGTGCCGGTCGTGTGTCACGAACAACATGGCTGTGCTTGATGACCTCGCCAGCGATTCAAGCCACATCACACCTTCGAGGTCGAGGTGGTTTGTTGGCTCATCGAGCATCAGAAGATCTGGTTCAAGACCGATGGCGCACGCAATCGAGAGCCGCTTCTTCCAACCGCCGGAAAGCTCGGCGACTGCGCGGTCGTGATTCTCAAACCCGAGTCGGGACAAGGCGATGCTTGCCCTGGTTTCTGCATCCAGCCGGCCGTCTGGCTGAGAGGCGATTGACTCGACCGCAACTGACAAGACAGTGGCACGATCCGGAAAGATGTCGTCCTGTGGAATGTAGGCAGCCTGCAGCGACCTCTTTCGGATGAGGTCCCCCTCATCAGCATTCTCGATGCCAGCGAGAATTCGTACCAGCGTGGACTTTCCGGCGCCATTGGGCCCAATAAGGCCGATTCGATCCCGCTCCCCAACCGTGATTGAGACGCCTTCAAACAGCGTGGCGGCGGGATGTGCCTTGGAGAGGTTTCGGGCGGCGAGCAGATCGGCCATGGGGAGGAAGCCTATCGGATTGCGGCCCTTCTGACGTACAATGTGCGGCTTCCCTTCAGTTCGCAGCCCCGCACAGCAGACGCACCCATGCTTCATACAGCCGATCCGGACCTCCGAAATCTCGCGATCATTGCGCATGTCGACCACGGCAAGACGACGCTGGTCGATTCAATGCTCGCCTATTGCGGTTCCATGGAACTCAACCGCGACGAGGCCGACTGCGTGCTCGATTCCGATCCGCTTGAAAAGGAGCGGGGGATTACGATCACGTCCAAAAACTGCGCTGTGACATATCGGCCGACTGTCGGTGATCATGCCGGGCGGACGTGCCGAATCAACATCATCGATACGCCGGGGCACGCCGACTTCGGAGGCGAGGTCGAGCGTGTACTCAAGATGGCCGATGGTGTCTTGCTGCTGGTCGACGCGTTTGAGGGTCCAATGCCCCAGACCCGCTTCGTGCTCGGCAAAGCGCTCGAACTCGACCACCCGATTGTTGTGGTGATCAACAAGTGTGACAGGCCGAACGCCCGCCCCGACTGTGTCGTCAATGAAGTCTTCGACCTGCTCGTGGCGCTTGGCGCCAGTGACGAACGACTTGACTTCCCCATCATCTATGCCAGTGGCCGCGACGGTTGGACCAGTACCGAGGAAGGCGTCCACGAGGGCGACATGCAGCCGCTGCTTGAAGCGGTTATGAATTACATTCCGCCACCGGTTGGATATGCGGATGTGCCGCTACAAATGTTGATAGCGAGCGCTGATTACTCACCATACGCCGGTCGTATCGCGATTGGCCGTATCTTTGCCGGGGCGCTGAGTGCTGGCCAGGCGGTGACGATCTGTCACGAACACAAGCATCGCACGGCACGCGCTCAAAAGGTGTACCGATTTAAGGATCTCGGACGCGCACCTGCCGAGCTTGTGTCTGTCGGGGATCTGTGCGCCGTCGAAGGGATCGGCGACTTTGAGATTGGCGACACGATTGCCTGCCCAGAGCAACCGAGCCCAATTGCGAGAATTGCGGTCGACGAACCGACACTGCACATGCTTTTCCGAATCAACGACTCGCCCAATGCCGGTCGTAGTGGCAAGTATGTGACGAGTCGCCAAATTGCCGAGCGATTGGAACGTGAACTCCGAAGCAATCTGGCACTGCGGGTCGAGCCCGGCGAGAGCGCCGAAGAGTTTCGTGTATCTGGTCGCGGTCTGCTCCACTTGGGCATTCTGCTTGAGAACATGCGACGCGAGGGATACGAGCTCACGGTTGGACGGCCACAAGTCATCGAGAAGACGATCGATGGCGTGCGAAGCGAACCGATCGAACTCCTGACGATCGACGTCGACCAGGATCACGTCGGCCCGGCGATGGAATTGCTGGGTGCCCGAGGCGGTGAGGTTCAGACTCTCGATCAACGGGGCGACCGTATGCACATCGAGGCGGAGATCCCCGCCCGGGGGCTCATCGGCCTGCGGAGTCACATGCTCACAGCCACCGGTGGCGAAGCGGTTCTGTATCACTGCTTTCAGAAGTACGCTCCCGTTCGGACGACGTTGTACAGAAGGCAAAACGGCGTGATGGTTGCGACGGCCGACGGTCATGCGACCACCTATTCGATGCTCAGCCTTAGTCAGCGAGGTGTGCTCTTTGTCGAGCCGCAAGATGTTATCTATGCAGGACAGATCGTTGGCGAGAACGCACGCGATAGCGATCTTGGCGTGAATATCGTCAAGGGCAAGGCATTCTCGAATGTGCGTGAGTCGACCAAGGAAGCGACGGTCGTGCTCAAGGCCTCTCGTGAGATCACGCTTGAATCAGCGCTGGAGTACATTCAAGACGACGAACTCGTCGAGATTACTCCCGACGCCATTAGGCTTCGCAAGCGTATTCTCGATGAAGGGAAACGCAAGCAGATCGCTCGGCATCAAAAGGCCGCTGCCGAAAATCGCTGATCTTGGGTTGCCACGCAAATGTGTTGATATTGGGCGACGCGCTCAGCAGCATGGGGGATGCTGTTTATGTGAGAGAAGTATGCCTGTGAGAATTCGATTCGGCGGGTGTTTGGTACTGGCGGTGACCGCCCTTGCCATCGCAAGCAGCACCTTCATTGGATATCAAAAGACCGATGTAAGCGATCCGATTGACTG
>JAAERN010000102.1 GCA_024230295.1 Planctomycetota bacterium | reverse complement strand
TGACTCGACACGTGGCAGGAACAGAATCGCCTCTTGAATCTCAGGTGCCAGGTTGGTCAGCCACATGATGTGCGTCATGCGGGCAGTGGTAACCTGAGCGTAGTGAGCAAGATCGGACTGGTTCTTGATCACGCCGTCAGAGATCAGCCGGTCACACTGAATCGCCAGTGCCATGAGGCGCGACACACGCTGAACACGACCGGCGGGCTTGGCCGCCTCCTCGCCTTCACGAAACCGCTTACGTCCAAGACCCTCGCGAGCGATGTGGAACTTGCGGCTGACGGTGAGTTTGCCGGTCATACAGCCACCTCACAGAGATCGACCGACTCCTGCATCAATGTTCGGATGCCGGTGGGGTGAAAGGTGATCGAGACGTTCCCGTGCCGCCCGTCATGGTCGATCTGCTCGATCAGTAGGGCGAGTAGCCGGGCTTGTTCCTTGGGTCTTAGCTGCGCCCAAAGCTCGTGAAAGTTTGACAGTGCCGCGGTGACTTCGGCCGTGTCGATGTGCTCCGCCGTGAGTGATTCAAACTCCAATTCGATCTCATCGAGACGCCGTTTGGCGGTTTCCTGCCGCTGATTCAAATCCGCGAAAGCCGAAACACGTTTGGTTGTATCGCACGAGGCGGCCAGCGTTTCGATCTGTTCCCAGTCGGTGCGAATCTGCTTGAGTA
>JAAERN010000101.1 GCA_024230295.1 Planctomycetota bacterium | reverse complement strand
GGGATGCTGTTTATGTGAGAGAAGTATGCCTGTGAGAATTCGATTCGGCGGGTGTTTGGTACTGGCGGTGACCGCCCTTGCCATCGCAAGCAGCACCTTCATTGGATATCAAAAGACCGATGTAAGCGATCCGATTGACTGCGGAATGATTGAGATCAGCACCGACCCCGTTGACATTGTCAACACGGGCGATCTTCTGGTGATGCCCTCTCAGTCCGCCTGCGAGAGATAGCGGGGCAAGAAGCGCCAGCTCAGCCCCGGTCCAAAGACTGGGGTGGATCCGCCAGCGAATCGCTGGAGTGATAACAACACACCCTCGCTCGACGTCAAACTCGCGAGCACTTCTTGGCGGCCTGTTAGTTGGAGTCGCATGGTCCCCAGTGCTGCAGGGCTAGAAGCAAATCATGTATTCCGATGTCGCCGGATCCGTCGAGGTCCGCCTGGCACAGATCGCAGGCCTGCCCCCACTGCTCGATCATGAGCATGAGATCTGGAAGATTGACAAGGCCATCACCGCTGAGGTCATGCGGGCAGCAGCCTCCGAGGTCACAACTGCAGGAGTTGCACTCGGACCCAGTCCCAAGAAACGTCCCGTCGCACCCGGCGGCGGGAAGTTGCAGACACATCCCGTCGACGCAGCAGGCGCCGACGGCTGGACCAACCACCTGCCCATCGAGCAGGCAGAAGTCATCCCACCAGATGTAACCGTTCCCGTAAGACGGTGTGTGCCCATGCGCGTCGCCGCCAATGGCTACCACAGCACTGGGTCGACTTGAGACGGATCCAAGGTAGGTCGAAAAGGCGTATCCGTAGTTGTAAAGGTCAGAACCGGCGTAGATCATCTTGCTGGATGCGTGATACCACACGTAGAGGGTTTCTTCGTGCGGGTAGTCATAGTCGTAATCGCCAAGGTATGCCACGCCATCGATCCAGTAGAACACCCCTTCAAAATCAAAGTCGATGTTTGAGGCAACGTCTCTCACAGCGCCGGCTTGATATGCCCATGCATCAATCGGATCGTGGTCGTCATAGTCGGCGTCAAAGACGATGATGAAGTAGGCCGACAACTGCCCGTCGTAGGGGGTCGGAGGCGAACAGCGGCCGTGGACACTCATGGTCCAATCATGTGTCATGTCGATCTCCCAGCCATTGGACATGGCGTACGAGCGTGCTGGGTCGATCTGATTGTGAGATGAGGGTGCTGTGATGTTCATGCGATTGCTGGATCGCGTGATTTTTAGGTACGACGGTTGAGAGTTCTGGAGCAGCCACAAACCTGAATCGGATGAGTACCCATCCTCCACGATGCAGGCGTCGCCCCGAATGACCGAATGTGTGCTTGCTGTGATGGCAGCGACCAGAACGCCGATCACGCCACGATGCCAATCGAATCGCATGTAGTTCCTCCACCGGACCACCGGACCCAATGCCCGTGTCGCCAACCATAGAGAGTCAATTATGAGGATTCAATTCAGGGCATCGCGAGATAGCATTGTGGATATGTTGTGAGTATCAAAATCTCAGTATCAGGAGAGATCAGGGATGGGTTTCACTGCAATATCAGTTCTTGCGATAGCGTCGTCGATGGCAGCCTCTGCTGATACGGACAACCTCCGCGTCATGGTGTGGAACGTGCTGCACGGGGCCAACGATGTGAAGCAAGGTCCGGAGAAGGCGCTGGCGATCATTCGCGAGGCC
>JAAERN010000100.1 GCA_024230295.1 Planctomycetota bacterium | reverse complement strand
TGGCCCGCCACGAATGTGGCGGGCCACGGCGAATGGCACATTTGAGTTGTGGGCGGAGGCGCCTATTCGTTCAATTGGTACGAAGCGAGCGTGGCTTCCAACTCAGACTTGTTGTGATCGTCCGCCACTGCGATTGCATCCTTCTGAAGTGAGACGGCCTTGCCCTTGTCGCCCTTCTCCCAGTAGATCCGCGCGAGTGTGTCGATGATCGAGGCGTCCTTGTGATCGGTCATCGCATCTGCCTTCTTCGCCGCTTCGAGGGCGAAGTCGAGATCGCGCCGCGCGACAGTAGTGTCATCGACTACGTGCCAAGCCATGTAATTGAGCATGCCTGGGGTCAGATCCGGATCATTTTTGATGAGTTTCTTGGCGATCGCATAACCCTCTCCCGCGGTCGTTGGGTCGCCGAGTAGGAATTCGAATCGCATCATTAGAACGTTGGTGTTCGTTGGAAACTCTTTCGCCAGTTCGTCAAGCGCCACCTTTGAGTCTGCTCGGTTGCCCGATCGCTGCGCCATCATGTACTTCATCATGAGTTCGCGGCCCTTGGTCGCGAATCGAAGTTCCTCATCAAAATCAGCCTTGGCCTTGGCGCGATCCCACGTTCCACCAAGGTAGCTGGCGAGTACGGTGTCAAGCGAGCCCGGGTGTCCGATCCATTCGATCTCGCCGGTCTTCCCGACGAGAAATGCGGCCGGAATGCCGCTCTGCTTTGCAGGCTTCATCCAATTGTCGGCCATCCATCCATCATTATCAATCGCCACGGTATAAGCCATGGCATCGCCCTTGGAAGCGACGAAGTCGCCGACGGCCTTCTCGCGGTCGGCCTGAGTCGCCTCACGCTGCCAGACAGCAGTGCTGATGACACGCACGCCCTTGTTCTCATACTCCTTCTGGAGTTTGGCAAGGTGGGGGATCTGAGCCACGCACGGGCCGCACCATGTCGCCCAGAACTCCATGATGTAGGTCTTGCCTGACTCAAACTCGGTTGCGGGAGTTCCACGGAAGAACTTTGCAATCTTGATCTCTGGAGCCTTGTCGCCGATTGAAAGCAGTTTGACTTCTTCTGCCTCTGGAGCAGCGGCGGGATGTTCGGGGTGATCAGGGTGATCTGGATGGTCTTGCGCAAGCGCTGAAAACGTCAGTGTGCAAGCAACGGCAGTGGCCGTGGTGATGAATCTTCGCATGGTGTTCCTTTCGTGGAGAGTCCCGCCGGGGTAATGGAGGACGATAGCAGGCGGGACGCCAGCGTTAGAGCGAGAACCGCATTGGATGTTCGAGATCGTCGATAACGTGCCCAATGAAAGGGATTTCCCGCCCACCATCGACGAGTCGGTGATCCATGGAGTGGCTCAGCGGCAGGATGAGTCGAGGGAGTATCTCACCATCGACGACCCATGGCATCTTCCGTGCGCGGCCAAGTGCGAGGCACGCAACGGTTCCAGGCATGATGATCGGAGTCGAGTATCTGGTCCGACCCATGGCGCCTGCATTGGAGATCGTGTACGTCGCCCCGCGTGTATCGTCGACGCTGAACGCACCAGATCGCGTGTTGTGGGTCATCACCGCAAGATGGTCGGAGAGTTCGCCGACGCCCATAAGGTGAGCGTTGCGAATAACTGGAGCGACGAGGCCTCGTGGTGTCTCAACACCCACGGCGATGTTGACGTAGTCCCGGAAGATGATCTCATCGCGTGGCTCATCAAGCATGGCGTTGAGAATGGGATGTTTGCGAACGGCGCGACAGACGGCGCGAATAACGAAGGCCAATGTTGTGATGCGGCGATCCGGATTGTCAGTGTCGACGAACGACGCCCGCATGGTCTCGAGGTCGGTAATGTCGGCGTCGTTGCTGTCAGTGACATGCGGAATAGTCTGCCACGAGGTTTGCATGACAGTCGCGATTGTTCGCCGAGCTTGTGAGAGACTCTGGCGCACAATTGGACCGTATTGATCTGAGTCCGCAGTGCCTTCGATTTCGGCCGAGGGGCGCTGTAACGGTGGAGTCACTCGTGCTGCGGGTGTGGGCGTCGGCGGTGTGGATGCAATGGTGCCAGGCTGCTGTACCGGCACGCTGGCATTGACGAACTGTCGCACGTCATCACGAGTTACACGTCCGCCCGGTCCAGAACCATTGATTTTGTCGAGGTCTACGGCGAGTTCGCGGGCCAGCCTCCGCACCGATGGCGAAGCAGGCTTTCGTCGCCTCGCTGGTGGTATGGCGGCTGGCGCTGCGGTTGGTATTGGTTTGGGATCTGCTGGCGTATCGATGACGGTGGCTGGCGGAGCCGATGCGCCGGAAGGCTCGAAGGTGATCATGACGTCGCCGACATGCACGAGTTGTTGTTCAGATACGTGGATTCTCGTAACACGTCCCGTCACCGGACACGGGATTTCGACGGCGGCCTTGTCGGTTTCGACTTCCATGAGCGGGGCGTCTTCGCGGACCTGCTGGCCCTCCGACACGTGCATCGCAATGACGAGGCCTTCGTGTACACCCTCGCCGAGGTCGGGCAGTCTGAACTCGTGTTGGTCCATGCTCATGGTCGTCACGTCCACTCTACGAGTTCCTTCGCCGCCGCGAGGATATCCTCGGCGTCGGGGAGAAAGTGCTGCTCCACCTGGAAGAAGGGATAGGGCAGATCCGGGGCAGTCAGTCTGCGTAGAGGGGCGACGAGATACTCAAAGGCGCCGCTTTCGGCTAGGCGGGCTGCAACCTCAGCCCCGATACCGCACGTTTGATGCCCCTCGTGGAAGATGATGCATCGTCCCGTCTTCGTCACAGACGCAACCAGCGTCTCCGTATCGATCGGTGACACCGTGAGCAGATCAATCAGTTCGGCCTCGATCCCGTGCACTTCGGCGAGGTCTTCGACCGCCTCCATCGCGGGTCGCATCATGGCGCCGAACGAGACGATCGTCACGTCGGCGCCTTCGTGAACGACTTGCGCTTTGCCGATCTCAAGGGACTCCGGTGCATCGGGCACCTCTTCCCGGAATGCGCGGTACACGGACTTCGGCTCATAGAAGATGATGGGGTCTGGGTCGGCGATTGCGGCGGCGAGGAGTGATCTGGCATTGCGTGGTCCCGAGGGGATCACCACCTTCAGTCCGGGGGTGTGGGCCCAGTAGGCTTCCCGGGACTCACTGTGATGTTCGACTGCGCGGATTCCGCCTCCGTAGGGCGTTCGGAGAACCATGCGAATCGGGAACCGGCCTTGTGTGCGGTTGTGGAGCCGAGCCATGTTCTGCTCGATTTGATCGAAGGCTTGCATGGTGAATCCTGAGAATTGAATCTCGGCGACAGGTTTCATGCCGTACACCGCCATGCCAACAGCAGTGCCGATGATCCCGCACTCAGCCAATGGCGAGTCGATGACGCGGTCGGCCCCATGTTTGGCCTGCAGACCCTTCGTGACTCGGAACACACCTCCGTTCACGCCGATGTCCTGGCCCATGAGACAGACCTGTTCATCGGCAGCAAGCGCCTCGTCGAGCGCGAGATTGAGGGCTTCCACCATGGTGCGCTTCGCCATCAGGACACCCCCTTGCGGTCGAGCCTGCGGAGATAGGCCATTCGCTGCGCTTCCAATTCCGGTGGGTTGGATGCGTAGAGGTAGTCAAAGATCTCCCGAGGCTTGGCCTTGGCCTGAGCGCGGAAGGTCTCGCGTGCATCCAGCACTTCCTGCTCGCATTCTCCTCGGATGGTGTCGGCGTCGCCGGATGTCAACCGGCCGGTGCGCTGCAGCCATGCCTCGAATCGCCGGATAGGGCAGCGTTCCTTCCACGGATCGACGAGGGCCTCGTCGCGGTAGACGGTGGGATCATCGGCGGTCGTGTGCAAACTCATCCGGAATGTGACGGCTTCAATCAGCGTGGGGCCGCCCCCGTTCCTCGCTCGCTCGCACGCCTCCCGCGTCGCGGTCGTCATTGCCAGAATGTCGTTGCCGTCCACTCGGATGGAGTGAACGCCGTAGCCGATTCCGCGCGAGGCGAGTACATCGTTCTTGCATTGTTTGTAGAGCGGCGTCGAAATGGCCCAGCCATTGTTCTCGGCAATGAAAACGACGGGAGCCTGTTCTACGGCAGCAAAGTTGATCGCCTCGATAACGGCGCCTTCGGAGAAGGCCCCGTCGCCGAAGTTGACGACAACGCAGTGCGGATCATTCGCTCGCTTCATTGCCATGCCGATACCGACGGCCGGAAGCACATGTGATCCGATGACAATCGAAAACGGCAGATCGTTGACACCTTCCGGTGGAGGGAACCCGTCGTGGTATCCGTCCCAGAGGGTCATCAGGCGATCCATCGGCCAACCCCGAATGATTTGCGCTCCGAACGATCGGTAGGAGGGGGAGAACCAGTCCTTGCCGCCGAGCGGCCAGGCTTGTCCAACGCCGCACGCTTCCTGGCCGATATTGGGAGCAAACGTGCCCATCTGCCCTTGCCGCTGCATGGCAAGCATTCGCGCATCGAAAGCACGGCTCAGCACCATGGCGCGGTGCAGTTGCCGCAGTTCATCGTCATCCATGTCAGGGCGCAGACCTTCGTCTACTTCGCCTCGCTCATTGAGAATCTGAAGGCACTCGATCCGGCCGAGATCGATCGACCTCGCATCGAACGCGCCGGAGGCGGGCGGTGGGGGCGTGGCTTCGCCGGGCGTCCGGGAGACGCTCGCCTCTTTGTCAGGGCTAGAGTCGGGCATGAGAGGTGTAGTGTAGTTGACACTCACGGAGAGTCCTTCGTGTGTTCATCACCGAGGCTTCATGTGCTCGAACTGATTGCGGCAACCGTCGCAGAAGTAGATGGCGCGGCAGCGGGTTGGACCGAATGGGCTGTCCAGCCGTGTGTCTGACGAGCCGCAATACGGGCATGCCAGTGCGGATGTATGAAGTGGCACGTGATTCGGATCGACGTATCCACATTGAGGTGTGGTCACGCCGTGGCTTGCGAGTTTGGCACGCCCCGCCTCGGTGATGCGATCAGGCGTCCAGGGCGGGTCGTAGCACCACTCGACTCTGCAGTGGTCAATTCCGGTGATATCGGCGACCCTCGCTTGAACATCTCGTTCGATCATCGGCAGCGCCGGGCATCCCGTGTAGGTTGGAATGAGGCGGACAACTACTGCTCTGTTCGCTACCTCGACCTGTTCGACCATGCCGAGTTCAACGATGCTGACCGGCAACTCCGGATCCGGGACCTGTTCGAGCGCTGCACCAATATCGTCGGTGCTCACCATGCCGGTGCCGGTTCGGCGCGGCGGACCTCGGTCAACTCGGCCAGTTGGTCGGTGAAGTGGGTTGCGTGTGTGCCTCGCCGTCCTCCAATCATGGATTCGGGGGGAAGCGCGAGATTCGCTGAGAGGCCGGCTCTCTGGAGTGTGTCCTCACAGGATGTTTTCCACTCCTGAAAGATGCCTTCGCGCCCGCAGCAGAAGCTGTCCACCGGATCGATGCTGTGGTCCGGCGGTTCGAACATCATGCCGGCGTCAGATTCCAGAGTGTTGATGGCCGCCTGCATCCGACTTCGAGACTCCTCGGTGCCGCTGCCAAGGCGGATCATCCACTCGGAGAGATGCCGGACATGGATGGCCTGCTCGGGTATCAGACGTTTACATCGAGTGGACAGGTCTTCGTCGTCAATTGTTGCGAGGCGGTCGACGCCCAGTGCGGTGAGTGTGGCGACGAACCACCGTTTCGTCAGCGCGATCGCCCAGTCAAACTCGTCGGGAATCGTAATCAAGTCGCAGCATCGGTAGTCGGCGGCGTCTCGCTCGAAGGCGATGGCATCTGCGGTCAGATCGAATCGCGCCGCGAGATGGTCATACAGCACAAGCGCATGGCTGAGGTCATCCTGAGACATAGAGGAGGCGGCGATGTCCTCTTCAAGAATCGGGGCGAGCCCGGTCCAGTCACTCTGCATGTGCCCGAGCATCAATTTGTCATCGGCGTGCATCAGCACGATGTTCGCCAACGGATCTTTCATCATGTCCTGCATGGTCATCGGTGTGTTTCTCAGAAGTGCTTGGCGATGTCGTCTTTGCGATACTGCTCGTAGGTCTTTTCGTCTCGGAAGCGTGACCACTTGGCTCGAACGTCCTTGGCATACCCCTTCGCGAGTTTGTAGGTCATGTCGTGGGTTCGCCAGATGGTGAGTTCGGACTCGGTGGTCTCGTGAATGCAATTCGATGGCACGACTCGAATGCTTCGAACTTTTGGGCCGGCGAACGCCGCAGTGGCTCGCTCGATGGCGGTCTCTGCGTCCAAGGCGTTGACGGTGCCGGCGGTCTGATGATTGCCTCCGCGCCTCTCCAGCGTGAATGCCGTCCACGCCTGACCATCATCGCCGGCCGCATCGGTTGGCTGCAGTGGCTCCAGCGAATACTCGCCATCCGATGCATCTTCGTGTTGGTGTGCAATGATTCCGATGCAGGCCTCGTCCAGCCCGTAGTGCTCACGCGCGAATTGGAGCGCCAACGCAACATCTGGAGCGTCGACATACCCGGCCCATTTGTAGGGAGCGCCATCACGCTTTCTGGTGTAGATCACCCAATGTTTGGAATCGGGTGTCGGTTCCGGAAGATCATGGCTGAAGGTCAGTTCCTGTTGGCGTACTTTCGACATCAAGCTGCCGGTGGCGTCGCCACCGCTCCGGTTCCGATGGCCCGGCGGACCCAGGCACCTTGCTCGTACGAGAACCGACGAAGCGCGACGCGGTGGGCATTGCATGGGCCGCTGCCACGAATGACTCGCCAGAATTCGTCCCAGTCCGGCTCCGTGAAGTTCCAGTTGCCGGTTTCTTCATTCAGCCCAATTGCTTCGTCAGGCTTCTTCGACGTGACGATGCCATCGGCGTCCTTCTCGCACACATGAATGGCGAGGCCCATGTCCATGGCGGCAGGGGCGAATCGATTGACGTACCGCTGCCGTAGCGAGGTGTTACGTTCGGTCTTCATACGCCACTTCATGGCGGGAAGTTGTTCCGCGTTTGGCTTGTCGGCGGGGCCGAAGAACATCAAAGCGACGGGCCACCAGCGGTCGAAGGCATCCTGCCCCATCGTCTGCTGCCCCTTGGTTCCACCCATCAGCGTGAGAACCATGTCCTCGCCACTCTTGAAGTGGAAGGCCTCTTCCATGTTGATGCGGTTCATCGTTCGCACGTAGGGGCCGTAGGCGCCGTCTGCGAGCGTTTTCTGGTTCATGATGGCGGCGCCATCGATGAGCCACTGAATCATGGCGATGTCGCCCCAAGTCGGGCACGGGTAGTTGAAGCAGTTGTGGTACTTCGTCTTACCCGTGATGAGGTCACGCAGCATGTCATCGCGGCTCTTGCCGAGTTCCTGCGAGACGCGGTAGAGCATCTGGCCGTGGCCGACTTCGTCCTGCACCTTGGCGATCAGGGCGAGCTTGCGAAGCATGCTCGGGGCGCGGGTGATCCACTCGCCCTCTGGGAGCGCACCAATAATCTCGCTGTTGGCGTGGTGCTCGGCCATTCGGAGCATCAAGGCGCGGTACGCCTCGGGCATCCAGTCGCCGGGTTCAATCAGGACGCCGTCGGCGATGCGCTGCTCGAACTCGGCGAGTTTGTCGGGGTCACAATCGATGGTGATGTCCGGTGGTGAAACCGGGTTGGCGGCGCCGCTCATGCGCAAAATCCTTGTTCACAAATGCCTGTTTTCGAGGTCCTTCCAGTGGCGCCGGGCCTCAGGGGGCAGCCGGGTTCTCGAACACGGTCGCAAGGCCCTGTCCGACGCCGACGCAGAGTGTAGCGATCCCGAGGCCCGTCTCCCGGCGTTTCATCTCATGGACCAACGTGGTTGCGATCCGGGCGCCGCTCGCGCCGAGCGGATGCCCGATGGCGATAGCGCCGCCCTTGACGTTGACTTGGTCAATATTCAGATCGAGTTCGCGGATGCAGGCCAGAGACTGAGCCGCGAAGGCTTCGTTGAGTTCAAAGAGACCGACATCGGCGATCGTGCGTCCAGCCCGCTCCAGCGCCTTTAGTGTGGCTGGCACGGGGCCAAGACCCATTGTGGCAGGGTCGACGCCGGCGGAGGCCGATGGGCCGACGAGGGCCAGAATTTCGAAGCCCTCGCTGCGGGCGAGTTCGGCCTCCATGAGCACAAGTGCCGCTGCGCCGTCGTTGACCCCGCTTGAATTGCCTGCTGTCACGCTCGCTTGGTCATCCTTGGCAAATGCCGGGCGGAGCCGTGCGAGTGTCTCCATGGTTGTGTCTGGTCGTGGGTGCTCGTCGGTATCGAAGTGAATCGGGTCCTTCTTGCGCTGAGGAACATCCACTGCGAGTAGCTCGTCATCAAAGAGGTTCATCTCGTTTGCCAATGTCCACCGCTGTTGGCTGAGTACTGCAAAGCGATCCTGATCCTCGCGGCTGATGGCGTACTGCCTTGCCAGATTCTCGGCCGTTTCACCCATTCCATATGGATGGTGCATGGCAGCCAACGCTGGGTTGGTGAATCTCCATCCGATGGTCGTGTCGTGGACGTTGAGCGATCGGTCAAAGGCACGTTCGCCCTTGGCCATGACGAAGGGAGCGCGGCTCATGCTCTCGACGCCGCCAGCGACGAAGACATCGCCGCAATTTGTTTCGATCATCCTCGCAGCAATGTTGATGGCCTCGAGGCCGGAGGCGCACAGTCTATTGACAGTGCAGCCGCCCACGCTGACGGGAAGTCCGGCAAGCAATGCGGCCATGCGGGCGACATTGCGGTTGTCCTCGCCGGCCTGATTGGCTGCGCCGAGGTACACATCTTCGATTGAGGCCGGGTCGATCCCCGCCTTCTCAACAGCATGTTTGATGGCATGGGCGGCCAGATCATCCGGACGGACACTGCTTAGGGTGCCGCCATATCGGCCGAACGGGGTTCGAAGCGCGGAAACGATGGCTGCTCGGCGTGTCATAGAGGGCGGATTGTACGGGACGGCTCAGTTGTGGGGGTCTTCGCTGGCGTAGCCTTGGGATTACTTCGGACTTGGTGCTTGAAGCGGCAATTCGGTGCCAGGACATCATGCCCGAGGACGCGCCCCGCGCGGAAGTCGAGATAGCACTGGTGTATGCAGCAATCCGGGAATGGTCCGAGGCCGTGAAATGGCAGGAACGCGCCGCGATGGTCGCCGATGCCGATCACATCGACGCTGGAGGAATACCGCGAGCACCTTGAATAGCGTCAGGTCATGTGGGCGGCGGTTCGATGAATCTGCCGCTGCCAGAACTCGATTCGAACGCGGCAAGAATCTCGTTGACAAGGTCACTGCCGATGCGATCTCTCCAGGCGAACGGCCCTTCGGGGTAATTCACGCCGAACTTCATGGCAGTATCGATGTCGGCCTGCGCCGCTACACCATCGTGCACGGCCCACGAAGCTTCATTCATGACAGCGGCGAGAATGCGTGCGAAGCAGACTTGCTGGCGATCGTTCGTTTTTGAGAGTTTTTCGACGTCATTGACTGCCTTTGCGCAAAGCTCACCGGCAAGTTGTCCAATGTCCCCGATTCCGGATGCAGCGTCTTGGGTCGGCCGAAGTACGCAGACCGGCGACTCGCCGGACCAGTTATAGACGCCGCAGCCACTCTTTCTGCCGAGGTTCCCTTCAGCGACCATTGCTTCCTGAACAGCGCTTGGGGCGAGCCGCGAGGGGCGATTCCACTGCTCCCAGACGCTGCGAGTGGTCGCCGTGTTGACGTCGTGTCCGATGAAGTCGGTGAGTTCGAAGGGGCCCATCCGGAAGCCACCGATCGTTTTCATGGCAGCATCGATGGTGGGCGGGTCTGCCAGACCATCCTCCAGACAGCGGAATGCTTCGAGGTAGTACGGCCGCGCTACTCGATTGACGATGAATCCCGGAGTGTCGGCGCATCGAGCGACCTTCTTGCCCCAGTCAGTCGCGATGGCCTCGACTCGGTCGAGCACGTGCTCATCAGTACGGTTTCCACGAACAACTTCAACGAGCTTCATGATCGGCGCGGGGTTGAAGAAGTGCATGCCGCAGGTTCGCTCGGCGGATCCGATGCGATCGCCGATATCGGAGACTGAAAGTGAGGATGTATTCGTTGCGATGATGGCAGCGGCGGGGAGTACTTCGATGACCGGCTTCAGGGCTGCGACCTTGACGTCGATGTCCTCGACAATCGCCTCAATGAAGAGTTCGCAATCAGCGAGGTCCACTACTCCAGACGGCAGAATGTGATCGGCTGCTACGTTTGCCTCGGCCTGACTCATGCGGCCTTTTTCGACGTTGCGAGTCAGCCGTTTGACAATGCCAGTTTTGGCGGACTCACAGGTTTGAAGATCGAGATCGACAAGGCGCACCCTCCATCCAGAGGAGGCGGCGACCTGTGCAATGCCTGCGCCCATAGCACCGGCGCCGAGAATTCCAACAGTTGACATGGCTACTTTCCTGTGAACGCGGGGGACCGCTTCTGGAGAAAGGCGGTGACGCCCTCAAAGTGGTCGGATGTCTTTCCCGCTGTCTCCTGCGCAAAGGACTCTGCGTCGAGCTGTTCGGTGAGGTTTCGCTCAAAGGACTCGTTCAGTAGTCGCTTGGTGAGCGAGAGTGCCTTGCCCGGCAGCGACGCAAGTCGGCCCGCGAGCGCCGCAGTAGCAGTCTCCAACTCATCGGCCGGTACGACCTGATTGACCATGCCAATTGCAAGTGCTTCGTCGGCCTTGACCGGGCGGCCGGTCATGCACAGTTCCATCGCGCGGCCGAGGCCGACAAGGCGAGGCAGTGTCCATGTACTTGCTGAGTCAGGGACGAGACCAACATTGACGAACACTTCGATGAACTTGGCGTGTTCCGAGGCGATTCGCATGTCGCATGCCAGTGCGAGGCTGCACCCGGCGCCAGCCGCGACGCCGTTGACTGCGGCGATCACGGGCTTCTCCATGGTGCGAATGAGTTTGACCCAGGGGTCGTAGCGTTTCTTGAGGTCGTTCCCCATCGCAGGGACATGCCCTGGCACATACTTGGCTTCGAGGTCACCGAGGTCTTGCCCACTGCTGAAAGCGCGGCCTGATCCTGTGATTACGACGACCCGAACATCATCGTCGCGGCCGACCGCCTTGAGCGTGTCGATGAATTCGCCGCTGAGGTCGTCGTTGAATGCATTGAGCACGTCGGGCCTGTTGATCGCGATCGTGGCGACGTGGTCGGCGACAGTAAGTGTCAGAGTGGTGAGCTCGGTGGCGGTTGTCATGGTCTGGGCTACTTTCCGGTGAAGGAGGGACGTCGTTTTTCGAGGAAGGCGCTCATGCCCTCCGACTGATCTTCGGTGTCAAAGAGCATGTAGAAGAGTTCACGTTCGCGGCCAAGCGCATCATTGAGTGGTATCTCATCGGCGTTGAGGACCGACTCTTTGGCGTGGCGCAGTGATATCGGGGCCTTTGTGGCAATGGTCTGAGCCACATTCATGGCTTCGTCGAACCAGTGCTCCTTCGGTACGACGCGGCTGACGAGCCCAAAGATCATCGCCTCTTTGGCGGAGAGGAACCGACCGGACAGAACGATGTCCATGGCGACCGCCTTGCCGACAGCGCGGGTCAAACGCTGGGTTCCTCCAGCGCCTGGCATGACGCCGATGTTGATTTCGGGCTGGCCGATTTTGGCATTTTCGCTGCACACAACGACATCGCAGTGCATCATGAGTTCGCACCCGCCGCCGAGTGCAAATCCGCTGACAGCGGCGACGATCGGCTTTCGAATCGCCTTGATGCGGTTCCACTGGGCAAACTGATCGCGGCTTTCCATATCCGCGCGGGTCGCAGTCGCCATATCGCTGATGTCTGCGCCGGCCGCCCAGGCACGCTGTGATCCGGCCAGCAAGATGACGCGGATGGAGTCGTCCGCGTCGTACTGCTCCATGAGGGCTGCGAGATCCTGCATAAGTTCGAGGTTGAGCGCGTTGAGTACCTTTGGCCTGTTGATTCGAATGACGGCGACGTGCCGGTCAACTTCCGTAAGCAGATGTGATGGCTCACTCATGATCCTTCGCTCCCTTCCACGCAGCGCCGCTGTGCGGCCCGATCGATGATCCGGTCGAGGGCGGCCCTCGGCAGCACCCGCTGCACCTGCCGCCCGCGGCCGAGCAGGGTATCACCCTCCCATGCTGTGACCTCGCAGGTCACCCGATCGCCCACCAATTCGACGGCCTCGGCACGGACGTGGACAGTTGTGCCGAGCACGGCTGGAGCGATATGGTCGATGGACAGGTGTTCTCCGATGCCCTCCTCGTCCGAGTCCAAGTGGGGGGCGAGCACCTTTCTCGCGGCCAGCTCCATATGGTGGGCCATCGACCACGTCGAATAGACGCGGTGGACGATGACTCCATCGAATGCTGGACACATGTCTTCAGTGACGTGGACTTCGACTTCGGCGGTGTTTCCGGTTTGGAGCGAGGCTTTCATGGAGACCCCATGGTAGTGAAGGTGCTTAGGGCGGCTACCATCGGACGCTTATGGGATTGCTTGGTCTCTTTTTGATTGCGGTGGTGCTGTGGCTTGTCATCGGCTGCGCGGCGTTGATGCGTTACGCGAAGCGGCCGCCCGGCGGTGCAGCGGGGCGAGCTTTAGCTGCTGGAAACCCCCTCGATCCGGATGAGGCGGGGATGAATTGTGAGCGATGGCTGTTGCGAACGCGAGACGGGCTGGATCTTCCTGTGTGGGATATTTCCGGTGATGGTGACGGTGCGGTGACGGTGCTTGTTCATAACTGGGGAGACGCGCCGCTGTCGATGCTCGAGCGAGCTCGTGAGTTGCTGCCGAGTACTCAGCGGATTCTGATTCCGTGCCTGCGAGGGCATGACGGTGCCCCGGGTGCGTGTTCGTTGGGGCCTTTGGAGGTCAATGATTTTGGCCGACTGCTCGAAACGATCGGTTGCCATGACGTGCGGCTTGAGGGAGCTGGGCTTGGTGGGTGGATTATCGAGCAGGTGGCGGACCTGCCGTCCGTGGCGATCGTCACAAGTACGGATCCATGGATCCATCCATCTGAGGGTTACCGTCACATACTCAGCGACAAGGGTATTCCGGCATTTCCTCTCGCGACGGTGGCGGGGTGGATGCGTTGGTGATTCGATCTGAAACCGAGGCTGGATCCAGTCGCATTCAGTGCGGGTACGTCATCGAAGTGACATCAAGCAGTTTGTCGAGCTCTGCCGCGGGCAGAATGTCATGCTCAAGGCAGTACTCTCGAATCGTTTGCCCACTCTTGTAGCAGGCCTTTGCGATTTTTGAGGCTTGGTCGTAGCCAATTACAGGCGCGAGCGCCGTGCCGAGCATGAGGCTCTGTTCCACGGTCTGTTTGATCGCCTTGCGGTTGGCCTTGATTCCCTTGACGCAATCCTCGGCGAAGAGCCGGGACACATTGCCGATGATCTTGATGCTCTCGAGGAGGCAATCGCTCATCATCGGCTGGGCGACGTTGAGATCCATGAGCGATCCCGCCCCGCCGAAGCCACCGATGCCAATGGTGACATCATTACCAGAGACCTTCATCGCGACTTGCATAACCGACTCAACGAGTACCGGGTTTACCTTGCCGGGCATGATCGACGAACCGGGCTGGATCGCCGGAAGTTCGAGCTCGTGAATTCCACAGCGAGGGCCGGATCCCATGAAACGGATGTCACTGGCGATCTTTGAGAGGCTGATGGCGATGGTACGCAAGTCGCCATGAGCTTCAACGACGCAATCTCTGGAGGCCTGCGCTTCGAAGTGATTCGCGGCCTCACGGAATCGGACACCGATCTCTTTGGAGAGTCGCTTTGCGACGAGTGAGGCGAACCTCGGATGCGTGTTGATACCGGTTCCCACGGCGGTGCCACCGATGGGAAGATTCGCCGCGAGCGACTGTACCGCCTTAAGCCCACGCTCGACCCCAAAGTCCATCTGCGAGGCGAAACCACTGAACTCCTGCCCAAGCCGGATGGGTGTCGCATCTTGCAGATGGGTGCGGCCAATTTTGACAATGGTGTCGAACTGCTTCGCCTTGCGATGTAAGGCAGCAGCGAGCTTCTTGATGTCCGGCACCATGACTTTCTTGATGTGGCTCGCCGCTGCGATCTGAACCGCAGTCGGAAATGTGTCATTTGACGATTGGCCCATGTTTACATGGTCGTTGGGGTGCACCGGTGCGAATGATCCGAGCTTCTTTCCGGCGGATACCGAGATTATGTTGGCAACGACTTCGTTGAAGTTGACGTTTGTTGATGTTCCGGATCCCGTCTGGAAGATGTCGACCGGAAAGTTCTTCATCATGTCCGGGCGCGTCGCCGGATTTTCCAGTGCTTTGGCGATCGTGCTGCACGCCTTGACGATCATCCGGGTTCGCTTGGCGTCGAGTTTGTCAAGTTCGTTGTTCGTCTCAGCTGCGGCCTTTTTCAGCATTGCAAAGGCATGAATGATCTCCCACGACACAGACCGTCCTGAAATCGGAAAGTTCTGCACGGCCCGTTGTGTCGATGCGCTGTACATCGCATCGATGGGGACCTGAAGTTCTCCCATCGAGTCGTGATCAGTGCGGGTTCGTGTGGTTGCCATGAGAGAGCTCTCCTGATGTCCTGCGGGTGGCATTGGAATTTTCGTGGACGCGATCGACGACGACGCCGAGGACTATTCTTGTTGCTCGGGCTCGGCTGCGTCTCCCATCATCGGGTCGGCGGCCAGACCGAGTCGCTCCAGTGCAGATTCATCCAAGTCATCCTGGAATCGCTTCACGATCTCCGTGCGCACAAGGTCTGCAGCCTCGGGTTGCGTGGCTTTCATTTCCTCGAAGGCTTCGATCCATGCGGGCAAATCGTTTTGTGTCTCGGCGGCTTCGTCAAACAGTCGACCTCGTATGGCGGCTGTGAACCGCAGGGCGCCGAGCTCGGGTGTGCGTCGCCCTTCTGGAATTTGATCGATCATTGTGACCACGGCCCGTGGATCGCCAGTCTGCAAAACAAGCGGCCCAAGTCTGGTTGCGAGATCTACCTTGGCCTGACCATCCAGTTGGTCGCTACCAAAGGCACGCTGCAGCGCGGCCGCCCGTTGAGCAGCCGAGATGTCTGGAAGTGTCGCCAGAATCTCGTCCGCTTGCACCGCATCCGCTGGATCAATCTGTGCGGCCGATTCGAGCAGCGATTTTGTCCACCGAGGCTTGAACTCCTCTGGAGGATTCAGGCCTGCAATCTCTCTTAGACCTGGGAGACCCTCGATGGCATCGGCAGCGCTGAGCACGAATGGGTATACGGCCGGATCTGTAGCTCGTTGCTTCAGCGGCTCGTGCATCCCTCGCATGAATAGAGCCTGAGCGGCAGCAGCTCGCCACGTGGCATCGTCTTCATCAAGCTTCTGGGCGAGCACGACGAGATCATTCTCGTCACCTACGAGGCCGAGCGCGATTGCACCTTCCGGGTCAGGAGATTGACCGTAGGCCGCTCGCACGGCTGGACGGAGTGCATCAATGAACTCAGCAGTTCTGCGTGCGGGGTCTGAGAGGACTGTTTGGACGGCATGCATTGCAGCCGGCCGAACGGCATCCTGCCCAAGAAGTGCCGTGAGTTTCTGGGGCGAGAGGAGATCGGGGCGTGATGATGCAATCCGAGGAAGCAATGTTGCTAGAACTGCTGCATCGGTTTCGACGGTGAATTGAGCTGCCACTGCAGTTGCAACTTCATCCGGACCAAATTCTGGTAACAGTGATGCGGCTGCACGGCGAATTATTGGATCGGGGTCCTCCAGAAGTGTCAGCCCTGCTGCTTCGCCCTGTGGGTTGGCATGGCCATCTCGAAGCTGTACGGCAAGACGATTGAGGCCAAAGAGCCGGATGGCCGGGAGTTCATCGTGGAGAAGGGGCAGCAGTTGCTCCTGCTGCTGTTCGATCGAGAGAAACGGCCAGAAATCCCGGTACGTTGTGAGCACACGCTCGGACATTCGTTGCTGCTCGGCTCGCGCTTCGGTCAATTGTTGCGTTTGAACTGTTGCTTGTTTGGTGAGTGCGTCGACTGTGTCCTGCAGCCATCGCTCGGACGGACGGTCTCGATTCTCTCGCCACCAAGTCAGCCAGTACTGGGCATTGTCCTGCTTCGGCAGCCCGGTGAGGCTTGCGAGTTGACGGGTGGCAGCCAACTCGATTGGAGAGTCAGAGCCATGGTTCTGTCCAAGGACCTGCATGAGTTTGCCCGCTGCGCGAGCGGGTGCGTGGTGAAATGATCCGAGGCTGTGGATAGCGGCAATCCGCTCCGATGCGGCGCGATCGTCATCAAGTGCAATTGATGTGATTTGTTCCATGATGTTGGCGTCATGTTGTCCATACCGAGCAACCAGTTCTATGATTAGCGGCTGCAATTGATCGGTACTTTGCGGAAGGGTTTCGACCAAGACGTCACGGAACGAGAGATCGATTGAAGGGGCGTCCCGGATCGCCTCAAGGGTTGCCTTCTGGACTTCCGGCCGATCACTTCCGAGTGCTTTGATCAAGAGTTCTCTGGCCTGAGGCGCATACAGAGAAAGAAGTTCGGCCGCTGCAGCGGCTCGGACCTGTGCATCTACATCGTTAGCGTCGCTCGTAAGAACGAGCGATGACAACTGAAGCCTGCGTTGATCGGCCGCAGCGAGGTCAACCGGAACCGGGTCTGCTGGTGGCGCCTCACCGAGATGAGGTGGCGATGCGCAGGCCCCTGCCAGCAGGACGATCATCAAAGTGAGTGATTGGTAGTGCATGAATCGAGTTGGAGGGCATTCTACGCGCCTGCGACACTCATCATGGTCGAGGAATCGGCCCAGTTGCTCCTCGGAGGTGAAACCCAGCGTACACTGGGCACTGAGCGGTGGAAGAGCCCGCACACGGAGGACCGATGAGCAACTGGTTGGATGCCGAGATCTTGGCTGAACGTGCCGAAGATCTCTTCGAGTCAGGTCGGCTTGGCGAGGCTGAAACAGCCTTGCGGCAAGCGATAGCCATTGATCGGACCCATCCTGAGTGGCATCACCGCCTTGGGCTCATTCTTCAGTATGCGGAAAGGCTGCCAGAGGCCAGGGCCTGCTTCGATGAGGCGGCTGAACTGGAACCTGGCGTAGTCGATCACGTTGACGCTGCTGCGACAGTGAGTTTGATCGCAGGTGATTTCGATACTGCCGTGACACGGCTGGAGCAATTGATCCGAATTGATCCGACCGATGAGCAGGGATGGATCCGGCTGATCGATGCCCATGTGGATGCAGGGCGTCATGATGAAGCCGAAACCACGTTCTATCTCTCAGAGATGCAACTGACGTGTCCAACCGCTGGCTGTTTGACTGCGATTGGCCGGAGCCTTTTCATTCGGCAGCATTGGAACCGGGCTGGCTGGTGTTTGGAGGAGGCAGTTCGAATCGATCCACGGTATCTGAGAGCACACCATCTTCTTGCCGAGGTAATGGCAGCAAGTGGCCGGATCGATGAGGCTACAGAGGTATTTGAGCGGATTGTCAAGGGTGCACCGGTCGATGCGAGTGTGGCACTGTCTTGGGCAAACCTACTCGTTCGAACAGATCGGTCTGATGAGGCAGGAGCTGTGCTTCGGCAGATCATTGGAATTGAGCCGACGAATGCGCATGCTCATTTTCAACTCGCATTGATTGCAATGCAGCACCAGCGATACCAGCAGGCTGCACTGACATTCCAACTGGTACGTCGACTTGACCGAGATTATTCCGACTGTGATCGCCTTCTTGCGGAATGCCTGCTGCATCTCGGACAGGCTGGCGATGCCAAGCGGCTTTTGAGTCGATCTGTTCAGCGGCTTCGAGAGAACAGTCCGGGCGCACCTTCGGAGGAGTCGCAACACTCGTTCGGCGAATTGCTCCTTGCCGCTGGAATGCCTGCAGATGCAGCCTTTGTGCTGGATCGCTGTCGACAGCGGCAATGCCGGTTGGGCGACACAGAGGACGTCGACTTGCTCCGAATGCTCGCCAAGGCGCGGTACTTGTCCGGAGACTTTGATGGTGGTCGGACGATCAGTCGGTCGGTACTGAGGCTTGACGAATTATGTGTCGCCTCGATCTCGAATCTCGCCATCGTGGCCCTTGAGCAAGATCGACTTTCGACGGCGTGGGCCTGGGCGAAGAGAGGTCGCCGGCTGCATCCCCGTGACGAACCGCTCCGTCGTATTCGTCTCAGAATCCTGCTGCGGGGCGCTTCGCGAGTATTACGGCGAATCGCAGGTGTCAATTAGTCCGACTGCGGTATCGCCGAGACCAAGTGTTCAGCCGTCAAGAAAGGCTGGCGCAACGGAACTCAGGCGACGGATCGCTTTGGTGGGTCGAAGGGTTACTCGAGCCAGGATTGGCTACAGCGTGCCGCTGGTGTAGGGGAGCAGCCCCATGAAACGGGCCCGCTTGATGGCTTGGCTGACGCGACGTTGTTCCGTTGCGTTGGTCCCAAGTCGTTTGCGGGAATAGATCTTTCCGTTGGGGGTCATGAGCCGCCGCAGATCATCGATGTCCTTGTAGTCCACCCAGGGATTTCCCTTGGCGTCCTTGTGGACGATCTTGGTGCGGCGGGTTCGGCGGTTTCCTCTGGGAGCGGGCATGGCGAATTTAATCCTCGTCGTGGATACTGGGGGCCAGCAGCCTCGGACGCGTGTCCGGGGCGACGAATCATGGAGTCTAGACGAAATGCTGCCAAAGCGAAAGGGCCCCGTACCGTGGACTCGAACCGCCCCCTGATTGGATTGACGCCTGACATTCAAGAAGGTCGGATTCGGCTCAGTCCCGAATATGCCGCTGCGGTCATCGCTGCTGGGGGGCTTCCCGTGGTCCTGCCACCACTTGTGAAGAGCGTCGAGGCATTGGTATCAAGATGCCAGGGCATCATTTTGACCGGTGGGGACGATCCGATCATGGAGGATTGGGGCCGCCCGACGCACCCCAGCGCGCTCCGAGTAGATCCGATTCGGCAGGCATTTGACCGAGCAGTACGAGGGCATGCCATGAGCCAGAATCTGCCTGTACTTGGAATTTGCTTTGGAATGCAACTGATGGGGTTGGAGTGCGGCTCTGAGTTGGATCAGCACTTGCCGGACTCTTGCCCAACTGCGAGTCTGCATTCAGATGGCAAGAGTCACGGTGTATCGGGCCTGCTCGGTTCGGGTGAAGTTCACAGCAGGCACCATCAAGCGCTCCGGACCTCCGGAACGCTTGAAATCGTGGCCCAATCGGACGACGGTATGATCGAGGCAGTTCGTGATAAGTCTCGGGACTTTGTACTCGGAGTCCAGTGGCATCCCGAGCGATGCGAGCCGGGACCGCTGGGGAGCGGACTGTTTGAGCAACTGGTTGGAGCGGCTAGGGAGTTGCATCATGCCACTTCGTGATCATCATGCAGCAGAAGCGCGGAAGTTGACGGAATCGAGCATTGATCGTTCGGCCGCGACTCGCCCCGGAGCTGCGGCGACGTCCCTCGCGGGAGGCGAACCCGAATATGTCATCTGGGGAAGTGACGAAGAGTCAGCGCCGAAGCGTCAGATGCTGGCGACGCTTGGCGCCGTTGAACTGGAATACGCGGCGCTGCGAAGTGGTATAGCGCTCGTGGATACCGCATATCGCGCGGTCATTCGATGTTCAGGCGACGATGCAATAGATCTACTCAATCGACTGACCACCCGCAAGTTGGAAGACCTGCCGGTGAACGGCGTTCGATCGACGTTTCTGTTGGAGCGGACCGGCCGAATACTGTCCGACTTCAATGTCGTGAGGACCGAGTCGAATCTGCTAATCGATGTGGACTGCAGCGACGTTCCTGCAGTCATGTCGGAGATCGACCGTCTTGTTTTTTCCGAGGACATTCAGTTGGAACTCGATGAAGATCTCTACACCATCGAAATGCATGGCCCCGAGGCACATGAAGTTCTTGCAGCGTGTTCAATCGAAATGCCCGAGGTGGGTTCGTCGATCGCTGGTGCTGTCGGAGCGAAGCCGGTGAGATGCGTGCGGGGCGACCTGCTCGGAGTTCCGGGACTGCGGATTCAAGCGAGTAGGGAAGACATCCCCGCGATCTGGGAGACGCTTCACGGTCGTGGCAAAGCTGTCGCCTCCAAATGCCGCACCGCAGGGTGGTACGCCGTCAATATTGCCAGAGTCGAGGCCGCTTCACCGTGGTGGCATATCGACTTCGGACCGACCAATCTTCCACATGAGACCGGAGTCCTTCGAAGCCGCGTGGACTTCGACAAGGGCTGCTATACCGGACAAGAGATTGTCGCTCGGATGGAGCATCTCGGCAATCCCAAACAGATACTCAGGCGAATCGTCGTTTCGGATGAACGACTACCGATTGCGGGTGGGCAGATCCTTGGTGGCGACGATGGGGCTCTTGGAAATCCAATCGGGGTGATCACATCAAGCGCTCCTTCGCCAATGCGAGGCAATCAGGCCGTTGCGATGGGGATGGTCAAGTGGTCGGCGGCTTCCCCAGGCGAATCGGTCACACTGTTTGCAGATGGCGAGGAAGTGATGGGCATACTTGAGGAGATCGAGGAGACATCATGATTCCATTACTCTCAGCGGCACCTGTGTCCGAGTCAACGGGCGCAACGTGGGCAGAACTCATTCTGCTTGGAGTTGCCGTGTTGCTCACGATAGGCGTGGCAGCATTTATGTTGACGTTTTTCATTACGCAGCAGCGGCGAGAAACTCGCTCGGAGCGTAAGCGATGAGCAACTCCGGCGAGTCAATTGTCATTACCGAGGTTGGTCCCCGCGACGGCCTGCAGAACGAGCAGCAAGTGATTCCGGCCGAGACAAAAATCGAGTTGATCGACCGGCTGTCGCAAGCTGGGTTTCCCGAGATTGAAGTATCGGCATTTGTGCGCCCTGATGTAGTTCCGCAACTTTCAGATGCCGCATCGGTGCTTGGAGGTATTCAGAGGCGACCAGGTGGCGTCTACTCAGCTCTGGTACCGAACGAGCGGGGGTTGATTCGCGCGATCGAGGCGGGGGTGCAGAAGGTGTCGGTGTTCACCGCGGCCAGTGAGACATTCGCCGCGAAGAACACCAACGCAACAATTGCTGAGACCATCGAGAGGTTCAGACCGGTCGTGCAGATCGCAGCGGCGGAAGGCTTAATGGTTCGGGCTTATGTCAGTTGTGTGGTGGCATGTCCGTATGAAGGTGCTGTTGATCCTGGCGATGTGGTGAGCGTGATCGAACAGTTGCAGGCACTCGGGGCTATGGAGATCGACCTTGGAGACACAATCGGCGCTGCCGAGCCGAGTGATATTGAGCGACTACTGGCATGTGTTGGCGAGATAGTGCCCATTGATGAACTGGTCCTGCACCTTCATGACACGCGTGGGGGCGCCGTGTCATGTGCGCGGCGTGCCTTAGAACTGGGCGCGCGGCGATTTGATGCTGCGGTCGGGGGCCTTGGTGGATGTCCATTTGCGCCCGGCGCACCAGGAAATCTCGCGAGCGAGACACTGCTCAGCCTGTGTGATTCGATGGGATTCTGTACAGGTGTCGATGCGGCGGCTGTGGCTGACATCGGTCAGTGGATTCGCGGTGTTGTAGGTCGGTGTACTACGACTCCGGACCAAAAGTGAGGCAGTTCTTGCCACGACGCTTCGAAGCAAGTGCCCGTTGGTCGGCGATACGAATTAGTGACTGCACCGTATCGCCATCCCACGGGAAACTGGCGAGACCGCCGGAGATGCTGAGCCGGCCCGGTGCGGCGAGCCCAAGTTCTGGGAATCTGAGATCCGATATCTGTTTCTGAAACCGATGTGCCAGTACTTCCACCGTGTCGGGGTGACGGGAGCCGGGTGTACGCGGCCCCGAAAAATCCGAGAACAGCACAGCGAACTCATCTCCGCCGAGCCGACCCACACGATCCCCGTCGCGAATCACCGATCCGAGCAGCTGTACCAAAGACTTGAGAATCGTATCGCCTGCATCGTGTCCGAATCGGTCGTTGAACTGTTTGAAGCCATCGATGTCGAACACGAATACCGTCAACTCCTGACGAAGATGGCGGGCTTCTTCTATGGATTGTGTTGCGTACTGCTCGAAACTCGACCGGTTCCAAGCTCCGGTGAGGTGATCTCGCCGAGCATCGTGACGTAGACCCGAAACCATTTCGTCGAGCGCGATCCATCGAGCGAGCCAACTGGCCCAAGGTGCCAGCACGTCCACAGGTCTACCGCGAAGGCTGCCCCAAGTGACGAGTCCGCGACGAACAGGGGCTGCGTCAGGACCGCCTGCACCACCCTGGGTGTACTCGATGGTGCCGCCCCCAGTTCGTTGTTCAATCGCTCTGATGGCCAGTGGCACGACCTGATCGGTTTCTTGCAGGATGGCTTCTAGGAGATCGGTGTCGCCAATCTCTTGTGATTGCGATTCGGATTCCGTCGGCGATGATGCTGCTGGCTCCTGCGGCAGCACGTCGTTAATGGCCGGGTCGCCATCCAAAGCGCGTTCAAGCAATTCGGCATTGAGCGGCGATGGAAGACACCGATCAACCTGCGATGCAATGGCCGACGTCGCCCCTTGATCGGAAACGAGCATGATCTGAACCGTCGGATCCACTCGCTTCACAGCTTCTGCGTTGCGGACTACTTCATGCAGGGCCATGGGCGATTCGGGAGCGACGAGAATGGCCTCAATCGGTCTGCGGGCCGGGCAGGTGGCAATGAGACCAAGCGCGTCAAACAATGAGTCAACTTGCTCCGCCTCTACGGTATCGTTGCTCTCGATTGGCGGAATGGGTCCGAGCGTCAGTACGCGTCGTCTTCGTCTTCGTGGTGCGGTGGCACTCATGGCTTTCGCGTAGACCATGGTTTAGCAGACGGAGATCCGTCTGCAGAGAGAAGCGTCGCGAGTTCGTCATCAGTCAGTTCCGGTGAGTTGGATGGGTTGACAACGAGCGGCGGGGCAGCCTCAGGTGTACTTGCATGAACTGATACGAGTGCGGCACCATCAAACCGAAGGATTGGGATATCCGGTACATGCTTCTGCATCGCCGCAAGCATCCCATCGACTTCCTGTTGCTGTGTGGTGGTCAACACAAGTGGGGCGGGTTCATCTTGATCGCCGCCAGCACCCCGTCGTTGCCGAGCCTCTCGTCTGAGCAGACACACTTCAGCCATCGCCATCCGAGGATCGTGTTCAACCCGAGGTGTGAGACCTGCCTCATGCAGGGCAGCGTGCAGGGTCTCGTCCAGCGGCTGGGAGGCTTGCGCAAGGACAACGCAGGGCCGCAGCACACGTGGCTCGACGATATCGTCTTCACCACCGACCAGCCGAGGCTGAACGGGGGTCGTCTTCGGCTTCTTCGAACTGGTCTTCCGGGGCGGCATGGCCGACTGAATGCTCCTCTTTAGGCCTTCACCAAGTGTATATCGCTGAGCGGTGAGGGCGAGTTCTATTTGACCGTAAGCGGCTGCCGTGACGATTGTTGGCGTTTTTCAGGTTGTTCAGGCGAGTGAGAGGATCATGGCCGCGACCGCCTCCGCTGCGTTGCTTCCCGATCGGGCCTGAGCGGCAGCCTTTATGCGGGAAAGGGCCTGTGGATCCTCCAAGAGCGGCCCCAACGTACTTCGAAGCTGCTTCCGCGTCACGGTCAGATCAGGGCCATCGATGACGCTTAAAGCCGCTCCCGCCTCGACCGCGGGTTCAGCATTTCGTCGCTGGTGTTGGTCGCGGTGGTGCGGATAGGGCAGATAGACCGCCGGAATACCGGCGTACTCAATCTCGGCTACCGAGCATGCGCCAGCTCGGCTGACAACCAAATCGGCCGCCCCCCAGATGGCCCCCATGTCGTGACGAAACTCGATCACGGTGACGCCTTGATCGTTCTCCGCCCATGCGGCGCGGACCGAGGCGGCGTTTGAGGGTCCACTGAGGTGAAGGATCTGCCATGGCCCTCGGAGGCCCGGATGTTCTCGAAAGAGCTCAGGGAGCAGTGTGTTGATGGTGGTGGCACCCTGCGAGGCGCCGGTGATCACCAGAACCGGAGCGTCTTCGCAGAGTCCGAGTTGCTTTCGGCAGGAGGCAGAATCTCCTGGTGGCAATGCTGCCGCGCGAATGGGCATGCCAGTGACGGTCTCTGCAAAGGGGGTGACCGTTGTGACCGCCGAGACAACCCGGGTTGCATGAGGACGCATCCACCGGTTGGCACGCCCGGGAACACGATCAAGATTGATCAGAATCGCTGGTACGCCAGCTCTCTTTGCAGCGCGGGCCGCGGGCGCTGCAACAAATCCACCGAGGAGCACGACGGCATCGACCTTCTGCTCGCGGATGATTTGCGACACCATTCGATCGCTCGCGCGGAAGCCTCGAAGAAAGGACAGAAAGCCCGCGGGTCGCAGCGATGGCGGTTTTGCCGGCAGTGGAATGGCTTCCTCATTCGCTTTCGAGAGCATGTCGGCGTCAATGAGTCGTTCGGAACTCGCAAAGAGGCACGTGATGGAAGGATCGGCCCGCCGAAGCGCTTCTGCGATCGCGAGCCCAGGGCTGATATGGCCTCCGGAACCTCCGCCTGCAAGCAAGACGGTCTGCCCACTCACGCAGGTGCATTCCGCAGGAGTGGTGTTTCAGTACGGGGCCTTGCACCTAGTTCTCGCGGCGTGGTGTCCAACCGGCACAGAATGCCAAGCATGAAGGCTGTCAAGATCCAGCCGGTGCCGCCTGATGAAACGAGAGGGAGGGCGATTCCTTTGGTCGGCGCGAGACCAGTGACAACCAGCAGATTGACGAGCGCTTGAATCGTGACTGTGGCCACGATTCCCATCGCGATAAGTTGTCGCTGAGGATGGACCTGCTCCCGGACGATCCTCCAACCGGCCCACATGAGGCTGAGAAACAAGCCAACGACAAGGATGGATCCAAGCAGTCCAAGCTCTTCGGTGACGATGGAGAAGATGAAATCTGTCGTATCTTCTGGGAGGTATCCAAACTTCTGGATGCCGTTGCCAAGTCCTCGGCCACCAACGCCACCACCAGAAATGGCTTTGAGCGATTGAATGATGTGGTAGCCGCTCCCGGACGGATCGGCCCATGGGTCGAGGAAGGCTTGCAGCCTCGTCATCCGGTAGCCCTCAGTCTGGATTGCAACAGCGACGGCAGCGGTTGCGGGGAGTCCCAGGATCGCCAGATGCCAGAGCCGTGCACCAGCTGCGAGTAGGAGGATGGCAGCGACAACTCCGATCAGGAGTGCTGTTCCGAGATCCTCGAGCATGGTCAAACCGCAGACAAGGCCGACAACGACCAGTATCGGGCCGAGGCCAGATACAAGTCGGCCCAGCACCAGTGTTCGTCGTGACGCGTACCACGCCACAAGGAGGATGGTGGTCCACTTGGCGATCTCGCTGGGTTGAAATCCGATGGGACCGAGTTCGATCCAGCGTTTCGCGCCGTTGACCTCTCTGCCGACACCTGGAATGAGGACCAGCACCAACAAGATCGTGGCCCCTGCCAACGGGAGGATGGCCACCGCCTTGGAAGTGATAAGCGATACTGGCAAGAGCCGAGCCAGAAGCAAGGCCGCGGCTGCTGCCCCCGCAAGAAGGACGGCGCGATGTGTGAGAAGGCCCCACGCCGTGCCGGGCGCCGTGACAGTCATTCCAGCTGATTGCACAACGACCGCTCCAAGTAGAAGGAGGGCCAAGGTCGTTGTAAGCACGAGATCTCGAGGGGCCATGTGCCGCTGATATCGGTCTTCGGCGGGGCTGTTCGCCAGACATGGCAGGGGGCGGAATGTTCATGAGGTTTCTGGGCCGGTACACCGAGGGGTCTTGCTACTTCGGCGAGTTTGTGTGCGATCAACGGTGTTCTGGCCGGATAGGCCTGCGGAGGCCCCGCAGAACCCGGCGATATCTATCATGGCGGGTCTTATGGCCATTCAGATATCTCAGGACATGGCTACCGGACCACTTGTGTACCTGGAAACCTTCGGGTGCCAGATGAACGAGTTGGACAGCGAACTTGTGACGGGTCATCTCGCCGCGTTGGGATATCGATTTACACAATCGCGGGATGAAGCAGATGTCATTCTCTTCAACACGTGTTCGGTTCGAGAGCAAGCCGAGAACAAAGTGCTCAGCAGGGTCGGAAGGCTCAAGCAGGAGAAGGCAGCCGGTCGGGAGGTCGTCGTTGGGCTCCTTGGATGTCTGGCGGAACGCGAGGGTGATGCCCTTCTGGCATCGCGACCAGAGGTCGATCTGCTCTGCGGCCCAGGGGAACTCGATCGTCTGCCGATGCTTCTCGACAACATTTTGAAGTGTGAGTCGGTGGCGATTCGGGAACGCGCCGCTTTGCAGGGATCACGGAGTCGCCGCTCGACGACGTTGTCCGCCGCGGAGGATGGGCTGGAAACGCTAGATCTGTCTCGAGCGTTTGATCCCGAGGGTGGGGCGGCTGGTGGCCGCACCGCGTATGTGCGAATCACCCGGGGGTGCAACAAGTTTTGTACCTACTGCGTGGTTCCCAACACACGTGGGGCCGAAGTTCATCGTCCTCCTGACGCAATCGTGGAGGAGTGCAAGCGATTGGCGGATCAGGGCGTCGTCGAAGTGACGCTCCTTGGTCAGACGGTCAATCATTACGTCTACGTCCACGGCGCGGCCGTGACAGTTGACGGCAGAGAGTCTCCGCAGGTTGGCCCCGGCCTGGCAGCCTTTCGGCGAGAGGATCGTGGTGGTAATGGCAGGCGTGTGACCACCTTCGCAGGACTCCTGCACCGCATTCATGAGGAAGTGCCGACGATTGAGCGCCTTCGGTTTGTGACCAGTTACCCCCGCGATTTCGGTGATGACATTCTGCAGGTCATGCGTGATTCCGCTCGAATCTGCCCCTACCTGCATGTTCCGGCGCAATCGGGTTCCGATCGCATTCTCAAATTGATGAACCGGGGTTACACCGTGGGCGAATATCGCGAGTTCGTTGACCGCGTTCAGGCCATGCTGCCTGATGCGGGCATTGCTGGCGATTTCATCGTGGGGTTCCCGACAGAGACGGACCAAGATTTTGAGCAGACGTGTGATCTGGTTCGAAGCGTGCCGTTCAAGAACAACTTTGTGTTCAAGTATTCGCCTCGCCCAGGGACAGTCGCGATTGATAAGTTCACTGATGATGTTCCAGAGGCAGTCAAACGGGAGCGCATTAACCGGCTCTTAGCGATTCAGTCAGAAGTGAGTCAGGCGGTCCATGAGCGGGAAATAGGGCGGGTCCACCGAGTTTTTGTTGAGAAACTTGGTCAATCCGCTCGCAAGAGTCACGGTGGAGTCGAACTGGGGTGGGAATCGCCCCAAGAGCAGGTGTCAGGGAGAACTTCAGGGGACCTGATTACAGTTTTTGATTGCCCCCCTGACATGGCTGCCCGCGATTTGATCGGCCGTATCATTGACGTAAGGGTCGATTCTGCCTCTCCCCGGCTCCTCATTGGGCATATGGAGCCTTCGTAGGACGTTTCCTGATCTTCCGAGTCCTGATTGTTAACGAAGAATACGAGGATTTGCTCCGATTCTTCCATATGGTGCATCCGGCTGGCGAACGGGGCGTAAAAAATGTAGCGGACGACGTGTTTGTAGCCTTGACTGTCAAGGGACGGAAGGTATGGTCGTCAGGGTACTTAACTTGCTTTTTGAAGGTAAGTACCTGCTTTGATGAGTTCGACATCCGTTTCAGAAGATTATGGATGGCCGGCACAGGAACTACATTTGGAGAAGACGAGGCAGACCAAGGCCCCTTCCGACAAACTAACTGAGATGTTTCTGCGACAGGCGCGTGGCCCGTCGCTTTGATCAACTCCACAAGAGGCCAACGCCTCAATCCCGAGTGAGGAGTGGGGAACGATCCAGATCGTGTACTAAGTGGTTCTCAAGTGAGAAGAGAAAGGTTCTAAGAAATGAACATGAAGCACGCTTCAATCTTTGCCGGCACAGTCGCTGGCCTTGCCCTCGCGGGCACTGCAACGGCAGGCATGAATGGCCTGACCTATGACTTCATAACTGCTGATCAGGGCGACTACACCGTCCGCGTGTATGCAGAACTGGACAGTGGCAACCGAGTCGATGCCGTATTTGGCAACTCGGTCTACAACCTGCGTATGGATTACCTCGACGGTGCTTCGGCCTACCAGAATTCACTTGGTGGCCCCACTTCGACGTCCGTCAACAGCGCATTCTTCGCGCTTGCCCCCTCACTCGAGTGGGACAGCTACGTGACGATCGGTGCGCTTTACTCTGACGGCACCCCCTTCGCCAACAATGCCCTCCAGGACATTGGTATCACTTGGGACGATTGGGATCCCGATGGCGGCAGCCTCTTTGCCGACAACGGCACCTGGTTCATTACTCCCGTCGACCCGCAGGGTGAAGAGCAGAACGGCCGCGTCCTGATTGCTCAGTTCACCACATTCCAAGGCGATGGTCCTATCGATATCCACTTTGAAGCTGGTTTCCAAGGCAAAGATGGTTCGGGCGACACTTGGCAGGCAGGTCACTCTGTTGACATTAGCATTCCCGCTCCAGGCGCCGTGGCCCTTTTGGGTCTCGCTGGCTTGGCCGGCCGTCGTCGTCGTCGCGCCTGATCGCTTCGAGATGACCTGGAAATCGGGTAGCTCGGGATAGTCCCGGTTCCCAGTAACGAGTTAATGCCCGCCGCTGCACCCCCACGCAGCGGCGGGCTTCTTTTTGAACGGATTTCAGCGGTCCCTGCGCGGGTTATGGGACGGCGTGAAAAAAATAGTTGAGGCGGTCCGCGAGTTCAAAAGGCGCCACTTTGCGCATAATTTCAGCCTTTTGACGATGTGAGGCTTGTCCCTATAGGGCCTTTGAGCGGGGGACGCGCAAAAATGACCCTCCTAACCCGTATCTCTTGAAAAACTGGGAGGTTCTGTGGCTGAGATCAACTTGACCCTACCCCTTAGTGGAGTACATTGCGTGCGGAAGCGGAGGAAGCCTGTGCTCTGGCGATGAATCGGTGGTGCGATTCGGAGGCCGCAAGGAGCACACTGCTTCAGGGAGAATCGAACGCCTCAGTCACCACGCTGCGGACACTGCAACCAGAGTTGGGTCAAAGATGACGCCAACGAGGAGAAGACCGGAAATGATGAAGATCATTGGAACCATGGGTGCTGCGGGTACCCTCATTGCTACAGCTGCTGCGTCCGCAGACGTCAGTGGAGTGTCTTTTGATGTCCTCGGCGACACTGGGTATGGCGAGGTCTATCGCATGTACGCAGAGATCGGCGATGGCGAACGAATTGATGCCGTCTTCGGCAACTCAGTAGGCCCCATGAACGTGGGTCCTTCTGCTGGTCTTTCGTTCTATCAGAACGCACTTGGTGGACCCACTTCGACGTCCATCAACAGTGCCTTCTTCGCGCTTGCCCCCTCACTCGAGTGGGACAGCTACGTGACGATCGGTGCGCTTTACGCTGACGGCACCCCCTTCGCGGAAAACAAGCTTCTGGATATCGGCATCGACTGGACCAGTTTCGAAGCTGGCGGTGCGATCGACACGAACAACGGTTCGTGGTTCGTCACTCCTGTCGATGCACAGGGTGAAGAGCAGGGTGGCCGCGTCCTGATTGCTCAGTGGGTAGTCATCGGTGGCACGGGTAATCCCTTTGCCGATGTCGTTGGCTGCATGAGCTTCCAGGGTAAAGACGCCAATGGCGATACGTTCCAGAGTCTGAACGTCTGCTGGGACATCCCTGCACCTGGTGCTTTGGCTCTTCTCGGTGTCGCCGGTCTTGCCGGACGTCGCCGACGTCGCTGATCTGGAGTAGATCTACTCGTAGGAATCCAGATGGATCTCCTACGGTTCGATCCCACGCACTCTCAACACCCCCACGGCTTGTCCGTGGGGGTGTTTGTGTTCGGGCCCATCCTTCAACTGGCAGACTTTGGAGGCTGCTCGTACCGCTCAATGGCCTCACCAAGTGCCTCTCGCAGCGGCGTGAGATGGTCCCCCCAGGCCACGTGCCTCCCAACCGACGAGGCGTAGATTGGCTTGCGAACCTGATCGCTACTGAGCGTCAGGACGGTTCGGCCGGTCTCCCAGAATCGGAGGCAGATTGGATCGAACTCAAGATCGCAGAACTCAAGTATTTGTCTGACCTGACCCCCAAGATCCTCGACCAGGTGTTCATACCGAACTTCGAGAATCGGGATATCGAGGACTTGCTTCCAGTGATCCATCAGTGACTCAGCGAGCCGATAGGTGGCGCCGATCGCTTCGAGACTGGCCGCCCACGGGTTGGTGCCGGGGGGGAGCTTCTGCATCCAACAAGAGACGCCTAGATCCATTGGGTGCCGCTGGCAGTGGATGACTCTCGCCTTTGGGAAGAGCAGGGCGATCAGCCCCAGATGCATAAAGTTGCCAAGTTGCTTATCGACGATCTTCTTTGCCTGAGGTGCGAGCGGCTCAATTTCCGAGAGATATGCTGCCGCAATCTGTTCAAGACCAGACTCGTTCGTCTCCTGCAGCAGCGCAGGCCACGGCAGCCGAGTGCCAAGCCGCTCCTGCATCGTCATGGCGAGCTTTGGAAGCGTTTCCAACTCGCCCGCTCCAAATGCATCGGGATGGGCGTCGATGATCTGTTCAACGAGCGTGGACCCGCTTCGGAGCAGGCCGACGACGAATACAGGGCGATCGTCCGGTGAATCGGCGCGGGGGAGTGTCGGAAGATGTTCGCTCGAGAAGGTCTCCATGAGCAGTTGGTTGCGTTGCGCATCGGCCTCGCTAGTCCAGCCATGCGCTGAGATCGCATTGCCGTGACTGCAAGCGTCGGTGGCTTCATCAAAGCGTTCCGCTCGCTCGCATGCTTGAGCCAATGCGAACCAAAGACCTCGCTGCGCATCAATCGGAGCGTCTGTTGCAGGAAGATGCCGCTGCGCTGTGGCAATTGCATCATCGAATTGCTTGAGCCGAATGAGCGCGCGAGTTCGTGGTACGGCGGTAATGGGCGTGTCTGCCGCATTCTTGAGCACTTCAATGGTTCGTTCGGGCTTTCCGGTCCGAAGGTAGACCTCCGCCTTACCTGCGATGGCAGCGTCGAAACCGGCGTGCAGTTTGATGGCATGATCGAATCGAGCGACGGCCTCTCGGTGTCGCCCTGCGGTTGTCAGCAACTCGGCTAAGACGGCGTGGTAATCGGCACGCTTGCGGTCACCTCGAATCGCCTGCATGAGCAGCGATTCGGCTCGCTGGAAGTCGCGGTGCATGGTGGCGACCTGTGCCAGAATCGCTTTCGCCTCGTGATCATTTCGTCTGCTAGAAATGTGCTGCGTCAGCAACTCTTCGGCAGCGTCGATGTGACCAGCCTGCATCAGAGATTGTGCATGTTGACGCAGAGCCCGGTCTTCCTGAGAGCCCACAGGTCAGCCCTTGACCAGATCGGCGTTTGCTGGGAATCGCTCGAGCGCTTTGAGCAATTGCTCAATCTGCAGCGGGGGAGGCATACTGAGCAGCCGCCGGCGAAGTGCAGTGATGGTCTTGAACTCGACAGGATTCAGAAGCAGATCTTCCTTACGGGTCCCCGAGGCTGCCAGATTGATCGCCGGGTAGAGTCGCTGCTCGGATATGGATCGATCCAGAATGAGTTCCATGTTGCCAGCGCCCTTGAACTCTTCGAAGATGATCTGATCAGCCTTGGAACCCGTGTCGACCAGGCACGAGGCAATGATCGTCAGCGATCCACCGCCTTCGATGTTGCGTGCCGATCCGAACATTTGCTTGGGGACTTCGAGTGCTCGAGAATCCAGGCCACCGGACATTGTTCGGCCGCTATTGCCGTGGCGACGAGAGTTGTTGAAAGCTCGGCCGAGCCTTGTGAGTGAGTCGAGCAGCACTACGACATCGCGGCCCGCTTCGAGCATTCGGCGTGCTCGGTCAATCGCCATCTGGCCAAGCGTGATATGTCGCTCGATATCTTCGTCGTTTGACGAAGCGAGAACATGGGCTGGCACATTGCGGCGGAAGTCCGTGACTTCTTCGGGTCGCTCGTCAATGAGCAGTGCAACGAGTTCAACCTCAGGATGATTGTGTTTGATGCCGGCTGCGATATTCTGAAGGAGTACAGTCTTGCCCGCTTTGGGCGGCGCGACGATGAGGCCCCGCGTGCCGTACCCGATCGGGCAGAAGAGGTCGATGAGTCTGCACGCGGCGGGGCATCCCGGATACTCAAGGTTCAGTCGCGGCTGCGGATCGATCGGTGTCAATTCTTCGAACGGCTTCTTCGTAGCCCAGTCTTCGGGCGAGAGTCCCTCGATTTCCACAACAGTCTCGACGACCGCGCGGGAGTTCCCGCGGCGCTTTCCCGATCGCCGGCGAGGGCGTTTGTGAACGACGCTGGCTGTTATCTGCTGGCCGGGGCGAAGCTCATACTCCGCAGCGACAGCTGGCGGTACAAGAGGATCGTCGGGGGCCGCCACGATTCCATTGTCGAACTGCCTGAGTTTGCACTCGTTCGGAGAGTGCCAGTCGAGAATACCTGTGCAGGTTTCTGACATGGGTCGCCTAGACGCGCATTCACCGCGTCGGTCCAGATCAAGTCCTCGTATGGGTTGACTGATTGCTCCAACCTCAAGGCCGGTGCGGGACCGAGTATAGCAGGCCGAAACCAATCCTACGAATCAATTGCAAGGGCGAGTTCTGCGGCCGTAGTGGCATTTGAAATCAGCAGGTCGATATTGGCGCGGAGCGTGGCGCCATCGGTCAGTTGGGCCATGGCATCGAGGAGTGCGGGGGTTCGCGCTGGCCCTGTACAGGTCACGGTTTCTTCGGCTAGCCGAACTGCATCGGCAACCCGTTCAACGCTCATCTTGGAGGTTTGCGGCGGGGGCTGAGTAAGGAGTACGCCGCCTGTTGACGGAATTGACCAATGGGCTGTGCTGATTGCGGCAGCAGTGCGAACCGCATCGACAGGCATGACTGCTGGTGATGATTCTGAGGGATCGCACTGAAAGCCCGGCATGCGATCAACTTTCAAGCCGAGAATCGGTACGCCAAGAGTTTCAAGCAGTTCGGCTGTCGCTCCAGCATCGATAATTGACTTGGCGCCAGCGCACACCACACAGATTTGGCGTGATGCGAGTTCACCCAGATCTGCAGATATATCCAGATGATCCGCCCACCCCTCGTGTACGCCTCCGATGCCGCCTGTTGCGAAGACGCGGGGATGGGGTAGTCCCTCATACGAAGCGGTTGCAGCAAGCCTGAGCGTTGCAGACACTGTTGTGCCCGCGGACGCTCCGCTTGCCATGCTTCTCCCGATGGTTGCGAGAGAGGCCTTGCCGGCAGTCGCGTCCATTGCGAGCGTCGTGAGTTCATCCTCGCTGAGACCGATCCGCGGTGTGCCTCGCACAACAGCGGTGATTGCCGGAACGCATCCACCGCGGCGGATGGCGGAGATCATGCCTCGCATGCACGCAAGATTGAGCGGTTCGTCTGCTTCAATGGAAGGGGGGCAAGGCCCATGGCATGACTTCCAAGGGGTTCTTGGAAGTCCGCAGGTCAGCACCGCGGTCTCTAGGAGCACGATCCGCTTCCCGGAACGCGCAGCAGCAATCACTTCACCATGGACCTGAATCGTGGAGGTCATCGTCGGCGGCCGCGGAGCCGCCCACCCATCCGCTTCTTTGGCAGCGCTGACGGCACGATGCCACCGGGGAACCGCTCGGCATCCTCGGCAGATTCAGCATCGGGTGCCTGCTTGACGCTGCGACTGAGATTCTGCTTGTTGGTCTCTCGGTCCTGATCAATCTGGGCACGTCGCTCACGCACCTTGCGAGGCTCAGGGCCGGGCTCGAAGGCATCGTAGAACACCTCAGTGATCTCGACGTTGGTGAGCCGCTCGACTCCCATGAGCAGAGGGCCTTGCTCGGGTTCGACGAACATGATCGCCTGGCCGCTTCGACCGGTGCGAGCGGTTCTGCCGATTCGGTGTACGTAGACTTCGGGGTCTTCGGGAATATCGAGATTGAAGACGTGTGTGATGCCATCCACGTCGATGCCGCGTGCGGCGACGTCTGATGCGACCACGATGTGCAAGTCGCCTCCGCGAAGTTGCTCCATCACGCGGTTCCGCTTGCTCTGGTGCATATCTGCGTGCAAGGCAGCCGCGTTGATGTTCTTATCGCAGAGGTAACCGGCCACCTTGTCCACAGTTGCCTTTGTTCGGCAGAACACAAGGCCGAGCTCTGGATCTTCGACTTCGATAATGTGCTTCAGGAGCCGTCGCTTGTCCCACGGGTGCACAGTGACGTACCGCTGCTGCACCTGCGAGACAGTGAGGCTCTTCGCGTCAACCGTCGAGAGATTCTCCGGGTTTCGCATGTACTTTCGAGCCAACCGTTCGATCTCATCTGAGATTGTGGCCGAGACGAAAATCGTCTGGTGCTTGTGCTTGATCGTGCCGAGAATCTTGCGAATATCCTCGCGGAAGCCGATATCCAGCATCCGGTCGACTTCGTCGAGCACGGCGATGCGAAGTCTGTCATAGGGAAGCATGCCACGGCGATTCATGTCCATGACGCGGCCTGGTGTGCCGACGATGATCTCGGGTCGCCGCTGGAGCCGCTTTGCTTGGATGTCAATTTTCTGGCCGCCGTACACAGCGAGTTTGTGTAGACCGGTGTTCTTGCCGAGCACATCCATCTCGCGAGCAACTTGAATTGCAAGTTCACGCGTGGGAACCAAGCAAAGCGCGCCGAAGGCATCACCCGGCTCGAGCAGATGGAGAATTGGCAGGCCGAAAGCGGCGGTCTTCCCCGTCCCGGTTCGGGATTGTCCCATGACGTCGCGTCCCGCGATGGCCAAGGGGATCAGTTCGGATTGGACATGGGTTGGATGCTCAAACCCCACCTCTGCAATGCCAGAGAGGACCTCCGGCTTGAGGCCGAGATCGCTGAAGGATCGCTGTGTGTCGAAGATTTCACTCATGAGGTCGGCGCCGTTCATTCAAGCGTTGGGCGTCCGTCCTTGCGGTCGCATTCAGTGATGCGGCTCATGGTAGGATCAGTCGAGAGTCGATACAACCTCGGGACAGCACCGCTCGGATGGATACGGACAGTCTTCTTCATGTCGATCTCGCGGCCATCGGTCGAAATGCACGGCTCATGGTCGAGTTGGCGGCCCCTAGGGCGACTTGCTGTGGCATCGTCAAGGCAGACGCCTATGGCCTCGGTGCTCGCCGCGTCGCCAAAGCGTTGATTGACGCTGGAATGAACCGGCTCGCTGTATTTCGTGTCGAAGAGGCGCTCGACCTTCTCGAGATGAGATCGGCTGTACCGATCCTGCTTCTTGCCCCGGTTCGGTCTCTCTCACCAATACATCCGCTGGCTTCAGCGGTTCAGCGAGGCCACGTGGAGTTGGTGCTGCATGACCACCGCATCCTTGAGGATCTGGCGGCACTGGCCAAACTCGGCTCGGGGCCAATTTCTGTCCACGTGGAGGTGGATACGGGAATGTGCCGTGGAGGCATGAAGCCGTCATCTGCGTGCGATCTCGTCGACAAGATTCTTCGGACTCCATTCCTCAGATTGGCCGGAATTATGACGCACTTCACAGGTGCAGGTTGGGATGCCGAGACAACACGCGAGCAGCACAAGAGGTTCCAAAGGGTCATTGATGCGATAGGACCGGTGCCCGATTCATGTCTGATTCATGCGGCCGCGACCGCAGCCACTGTCCGCGACTCCGCATATCACTGGGACTGTGTTCGGATTGGCTTGGGTTGGTGCGGCTGTGTGCCAGGGCATGAGGATCTCGCCACTCGCATGGAGCACCGTCTGACTCCGGCGATCTCATGGAGAAGTTCTGTGTGTCATGTTCATGAGGTCACAGCAGGAACACCGGTGGGATACGGCGGGGTGTGGACGGCGCCGCAGGACACGGTGATTGGCATTGTGCCTGTGGGATATGCGGATGGAATTCCTCCAACGGCAGGTGCAACGAATGAGCATGGCGGAGCGTCTCTCCGAGTAGGCCCTGGGCAGCGTGGTGCTGCCAGCAGTAGCCACCGAGTGAACGCTCAGATCGTCGGTGCTGTCAGTATGGATCAGGTTGCCATTGATCTTGGTACGCCCAGTGGATGCAGGGAGTCATTTGTTGGCCGGGCGGTTGAGATAATCGCCGCCACTGATATCGGCCCCAATTCGCTTCGGGGGTTTGCAGAGGCCTGCGGCGTGTCGCCACATCAACTTCTCGTCGGTATCGGTCCTCGCGTTCCGCGGGTGGCCGTCAATAGGCCACAGGTAGCGCAGCCTTCCTCGGAATGGCAAGCCGCCGCGATCTGAATCAGGCCTTCGATCGGTGGTGATGGTCGCTACCCTGAAAGTAATGACCACGCTTGAAGTACAACCGAAGACGATGGCTCGGCTCGAAACGCCGGATTCGTCGGTCCGGGTGGGAGTCGTCAGTTTTCTGAATGCTCGTCCCCTTGTGGCGGGGTTGGAGCAATTGCGAAATTGGGTAATCCATCCTGCGCCGCCGAGCCAGTTGATCGATCTGGTTGCGAATGACGAGGTGGATCTCGCACTCTGTTCATCGGTGGATCTGCTGACCGCCCCGTTTGAGCCTGCTTGGTTGGCATCAACACCGCTTGGATGTTGTGGCGCAACCCAGACCGTCCGTTTGTTTACGCGTGGGCCAGTTGAGAACGTATCTCGTATTCATTGCGATACCGATAGTCACACATCTGTTGCGCTCCTTCGAATCCTGCTGGCTGAGTATTGGGGTATCTCTGCAGAGCTTGTGCCACTGGGTGATGGGAACGATGTTGAAGCGAAGATGCTCATAGGCGATAAGGTCGTCGATGGGGCCCTCACTCGCGACGCGTGGCCAGTGCAAGTCGATCTTGGCGAAGCGTGGTTCGACCATGTCGGACTGCCATTCGTGTTTGCCGTGTGGATGGGGAAGGCGTCGAACTCACGGCGAATTCAGCGAGCTGGTCGAGTCATTGATCGTCAATTCAGGCTGAATCGAACTCGGATTGGTCACGTGGTGTCGCAAGCGGCAACCGATCTGGGGTGGTCCGAGGCGGCCGCGACCAAGTATCTCGGATCGCATATTCGATACACGTTTGGCGACCGTGAAATGGACGGGCTTCAGGCATTTCTGGCCCGCTGCCGAACGCATGCTGTGGCAGATCGCGATGTTCCAGCTCCCATGGCGTTGTGAATGCCGAGGGAGGCGACATTTCGCTCTGCGGCTTTGGATGACCTGTTTCTGCAGTTGGAATGGGCGTCGCGGGAAGCACTTCTTCGTCTGCTGGAATCGGCAGAACTGTTCGTCCGCGAGGCAGATCTGGATCGTGCCTATCCGGTCGAATTCATTACATGGAGGTTGACCGGTTGGAAGCACGACGCTGACGAGTTCGTCGAATCGGTTCCGGGCGATGCGCTCATTGCAGATTTGGTCACGATGATTCAGCGGCTTAGTAGGCGGTGCGCCATGGACATGCCTTCGAAACAGCCACCGCTGCTGTTGGATGAGTTGATCACGACCCTAGGCGTGTCGAGGCGATCGCTGGCTCGATACAGGCGGCACGGGCTGGTCATGCGCTATGTGAAGTGTTCGGATGGCCACCTTCGTTTGGCATGTCAGCCCGACACGCTCGCTTGGTTTCGGCGGAGCCGAGAGGCGATTTGTTCGCGGGCAACGCGTACGCGGCCAACCGTAGATCGTGAGGAGGTTCTCCGCACTGCTCATCGACTTGATTCTGGGGGTGGACTCGCGGATCTCGCTGCGGAACTTGCACAGAAGTTTCCCGAACGATCGGCCGCGGCCCATCGTGCGATGCTTCGCCGGGCGGTTGAACGGGGTGACTTTCCTGCGAGGCAGTCCGGCCCGTTGGGTGGTCGCGCTTGCCGAGTTGCTGTGCGAGCCAACCAGCGAGGAATCGCCCCGTCACGCGTAGCGGCGCATCTCGGTGTAGGTGTGCCTACTTTGCACCGGATGCTCCTCCGAAACCGTGCACTCCGACTTGAGACGATCTCTTCGTTGTTCTCGAATCAGGGTGCCATTGGTGTCAATGACTCGTCAGGCCTTGAGAGTTCGGTGTTCGAATCAGGTCTTCCGCTGTGGACGGCGTCCATGCATTTCGAGCAGGTTGAGCCCTTCGAAGCAGATACCCTCGCGCAGGACATTCGTGGTTTGGCTGCGGTGTTGCACCGGTTCCACGAGTGTGTACGCAGTTTTCCAGTGCAACCACCTGCCCGACTGGTCGATCGCGCTCATACAGATCTGTTGTGGTTGACGAAACTTCATTGGCGGATTGCGCTGCGGTTTCAGCCCTTGATGCAGTACGCAATAGAGATTTGGTCGGGGCGTCCACCAATGTCGCTGCCACTTGACGCCCAGCGGCTTTATCTCCATTCTGGCGTTCACCGAGTACTGGATGTCCTTCTGCATCAGATGCCGGTCGACGAAGATCGCTTGGAATCTCGTGTGCGTGCGGCGGTCGATCGGATGCTGGCGGAACACGAACCGCCCAGAGCGGACTTGGCCTTTGTTCGTGTTGGGCAGATCGCTCGGCTGCCACTCGCTTCGTGTATGCCGCACCAAGATCTGTTGCCAGATCCGCGGTGGGAAGAACGAGTGGGAATACTGGCGTGTGAGGCCCAGGAACTCGTGAGATCGCGATGGGGATTGGGCGGCGTCAGGCCATGGACACTTGCAGAAGTGGCGGCAGGGCGAGGGCAGTCGACAGCAGCCCTGGCGCGGAAATGGTCCGCGGCGCAGCAAGCACTCGTTCGGGGATGAAGCAGCGACTCAACGCTTGGAGAACTGGAAGCGTTTGCGGGCGCCAGGCTGACCGGGCTTCTTTCGCTCGACACGGCGAGGGTCTCGGCTGAGGAACCCTCGATCACGAAGTACCGGCTCAAGCGAGCCGTCGTACCGCATGAGCGCTCGCCCCAAACCAAGAATGATGGCTCCGGCTTGGCCGGTATAGCCACCACCATGGACATTGACATGAACCGCGACGCCACCGGTAGTTTTGGTGGCATCGAGCACAGCGCCGATATTCTTGTGGTCGCGTTCCTCAGTGAAGAATTCTGAGAGGTCGCGGCCATTGACTTTGAATTCACCATCTCCAGCACGTACGCGAACGCGGGCGACCGATGCCTTTCGGCGGCCGGTTCCCCAGAACCAGCCTCCGGCTGTTGGCGTTGCCGCGCGAACTGCTTCGGGCTCCGGCGTCAACAACTCCGACGGAAGTGACGTGACTTCCTCGGTTGTGGCAGTGGCTTCGTTGATTGCGTCGGTTGCAGGGGCGTCTTCGGTCATCTGATTCGAATCTCGTTGGGGTGCATCAGCCGGCGAGCGGCGTCGGGGCCTGTGCGGTGTGCGGATGTTCGCTACCGGCATAGACCTTGAGTTTCTTGAACATCTGGCGACCCAGTCGGGTCTTAGGGAGCATGCGACGAACAGCCTGTTCGACCACTCGTTCGGGGTGTTTTTCCATGACGCTGCCGACACTGCGAAGGCGGAGTCCGCCCGGATAACCGGAGTAGGACTTCACCATACGTTGCTCAGCCTTGCGGCCAGTGAGCACGATCTTTTCAGCGTTCGTGACGACGACGTAGTCGCCGCAGTCTACGTGGGGCGTCCAGTCTGGACGATGCTTCCCCATCAGCGTTCGAGCAATCTCGACTGCCATGCGTCCAAGCACTTGCCCATCGGCATCGACATGACGCCACTGAGCGTCAACGTCTCCAGACTTGAGGAAGGTTGTTTGGCGGGGCATGTCGAGCGTCTCCAGTGCCGTGGGGGTCTTTGGGACCCCACGAGAACAACGAAACTGCGGCGGGCCGCAGCGAACCGAGGAGGATACCGCACCCGGCTGTGGTGTCAAGGGCAGCCAAGGGCCAGAGTGGCTTCAGAGGGCCAACAATGGGGATGGAGTGCCTGCTACGCTGGCCTCCATGACAGACCCGACGTATGGGGCTTCTATGCCCACGCCGAGACCAAGAGGCGGCCCGAAGCGTACCTTCCAGGCAGTTGCTTGGGGGGTGATTCTGGTGCTGGTTCTTATGGTGATGCTTGGGGGGGGGGACGAAGGAGCTACCGGCGACGGACCGGTTTCGTCAGTAGACGATGCAACGCTAGAGATGGAATCGCGGTTTGTGATCGCCCAAGAGGCTATGGCGCCCGGCACTGGGGGCCAGGTACTGGAGCAGATCAATCGTTCCCCGGATCCCAATCGCCGAATTCGCCTCGCTGCGATCGCTGCCGCGATCGGTGGACCTGAGGCTGGCCGCGAGTGGCTCGCCGATCTGCAAGGGCAGATATCAGAGATGGAATTGCTCCTCAGTGAGAGCCAATCTGCTGAGATTGATGGGCTGGATCGACTCTTCGCGGGAAGTGCCAGCGAAGGCGTTGCCCTCGATATGGAGGAACGTCTTGGATGGTTTGGGCAGGTCGCCGTTGATGCTGCCAGTGACGATCGAGTTGATCGGTTGAAGCCAGTTGTGGAGCAGTCTGTGCTCATGGCTAGCATGGTGATGGTAGCGATCATCGCACTGGGCGTTGTCGGATTGGTTGGTCTTGTGCTGTTAGTTCTGTACATCGTGCGGGCAGTGCAGCGGCAGCTACCTCGGACGATGGCGCCTGCACACTCTTGGGATGGCGTGTACGCCGAGACCTTTGCGATATGGATCATTCTCTTCCAAGTGCTCCTTGCGTTCAGCATGATTCCCGGGATGTCGTCTTCATCGGACTGGCGCATGACACCAACGCTCGTCGCATTCTTCTTGAGCCTGTTTGCGTTGGCGTGGCCAGTGCTTCGGGGCGTTTCGTGGCAGGATGTGAAGGCAGACATCGGCTGGACCCAGGGGGCAGGATTGGTCAGAGAAGTGGGTTGTGGAGTCATCGGATACGCGATGGCGATTCCGATCGTGGCGATCGGGCTGCTCATTACGTTGTTGCTGATCTTCTTGTCTGCGCCGGAAGAGGGGGCAGGGGCGGCCGCTCATCCCATCGTGGGCGAGGTTGCCGGTGGTGGCTGGATCGTGCGACTGCAAGTGCTGGTGCTCGCCAGTATCGCCGCGCCTATTGTGGAGGAGACCATGTTTCGTGGTGTGTTGTACCGCCAAGTTCGAACTTCGGCCGGCCGCTTTCCAAGATGGGGATCCGTGGTGATTGCCGCGGCAGTGACGTCGCTGGTGTTTGCACTGATTCATCCGCAGGGCATGTTGGCTGTTCCGGTGCTGTCCGCGATGGCGGTGGCATTTGCGATTGCGCGAGAATGGCGAGGAAGCCTTGTCGCGCCGATGGTGATGCATGGCATGTCAAACGGCATCGTGATGACGACGCTCATGATGATGTTTGGGTGAGCCGGAGACGTCAGCTGACGCTGATAGATGGCGCCACTGCGCTTGCTTCCTGAATCGAAACGCGTCGGGCTAGTTCGCTAGCAAGATGATCGATTGCGGCGGTGATATCGTCGCTAATCTCGAAGTTGCCAAGCGGTGTGCCGGCGTCGGCGTTCTTACGCATGCTCACGTGCAGGGGTAGCGGTCCGAGAAATGGAAGTTCCATCTCCGATGCCATCTGCTCGGCTCCGCCACGTCCGAAGAGGTCATACTCAACGCCGTCATCCGTGACGAACCAACTCATGTTCTCGACGAGTCCAACAGCTGGTACACCGAGTTCGCCAAACATTCGTACCGCGCGTCGCGCATCGTCTTGAGCGACACGTTGTGGAGTGCAGACTATGACGGCGCCAGAGAGAGGCAGGGCCTGAGAAAGAGACAGTGGCACGTCTCCGGTTCCCGGTGGAAGGTCCACGATCAGGTAATCGAGTTCGCCCCACTCAGTCTGGAGCAGCAACTGCGAAAACGCCTTGTGAGCCATTGGACCGCGCCAGATCATGGGCTTCTCTGGATCGACCAGTTTGCCGATCGTCATGGCTTTGATGCCGTGCACATCAAAGGGGATCAGCATCTCTCCCTTTGCCATCACTTCCAGATCATCAAGCCCGAGCATGGTGCCGAGCGAGGGTCCGTAGATGTCACCGTCGAGGAGTCCGCAGCGTGCTCCGGCACGTGAGAGCCCGAGTGTCAAGAGGGTCGCGATCGTCGACTTGCCAACACCGCCCTTGCCTGCGCCTACGGCGATGACATGTTTCACGCCTGGCAGCACAGGGCGGTCGGTGGCGGCCGAAGAGGTGCTGAACTCGATATGGACGCATCCGGCTTTCGCGCCAGCTGCCTCAATGGCGGCAACTGAATCGGCCAAGATCTGATCTTTCATGGGGTAGGTTGGAGTGGTCAACTCGATGACAACTCGAACGGTTTCGCCCTCAACCTTGGCCGAGCGAATCATTCCGAGTGTGACGAGATCCCGCTTCAGATCGGGGTCGATGACTTGAGAGAGTGCATCCAAAACCGTTGCTTCTGTCATAGGCACAATGGGGGCTCCGGTCGAGGTCTGGGGATGGAAAGGGGGGCCGAGTCGTAAGATGGTATCGAGCACGCAAGAAAGATCTGGCGAAAGTCGAAACTCACTCTCAGGGAGCACGTCACATGACACTGATGCTTACACCAGTGGTTCTCTCCATTCTGGCTCTTGTTACAGCCCCGCCGTGGGATCCGACCAATCCAGAGGACGTAGCTCGGCAGTCCGGGGGAGAGGCATCGGAAACTGCACCGCTCAGTGGACCGGATGTTGACAGTGAGGAGGCGCCATCGGGTGGCCGGATAATGGGCGGTGGTCTTTCAGGTCCGCGGGGCAATTCGGGATTGCAGAGCATGTTGCAGCAGCGTTGTGGCTCGTGCCACGGCCCAGAGAAGCAGAAAGGCGGCGTTCGACTTTTTCCCATTGACGCTCTCTTTATGGGTGATTCGCAGGACTGGGTTGTTATTCCAGGCAAGCCCGATGAAAGCATTCTGCTTGAGCGGATCATGCTTCCCAAGGGACATGAGGACATCATGCCTTCCAAGGGTGAGCCGCTGAGCAAGATGGAAATCGAACGTGTTCGTGACTGGATCGCCGGAGGAACAACGAAGGAACAACTCGTTGCCTCAGCAATGCAGGGCGGCGGTGATGTGGATATGAGGATGTGGGGCCTCATCTATCTGTCGCTTGATCTCACCGATGCGCAGCGAGACGAAGCCGAACGCGCGGTCGAGTCCCTTCGCCGCCAGCGGCCAAGACGAGATCGTCGGCAGGGTGGAGACGGCGACACTGACGGCCGCGATCGCGATCAGGCAAATCTCAACTCGCGTGAGCAGGAAGCGGCCCGCCAAATGAAGCGAGCCAAAGTGAAGGAGTTGCGGCAGAAGTTTGCCGAAGCGCAGGAGAAGTTGTGGGATGCCCTGACGGCCGAGCAGCAGGAAGAGATGCGAGCCATTCTGGGAGACCAGGCCGCAATCGCTGAGTTGCGTCGGCCCAAGAGAGGGCGGAATGCTCGTCAGGGTGATGGACGGTTTACCGGTTCGTCCGGCGGCCGCGGGGAGGGCAGCCGCGGCCCGGGTCAGGACTGAACGCCACGATATGACCAATTTTTAGGCTTTATGGCCTGCCGACGTCCCATATGTGGCGAGGTCTTTCTACGATCGGACGTTTCCCCCCTGATTCCGTTGTTTCCCCCGATTCTGGAGAGATCACCATGTCTGCATGTTCGCTGGTTCCCCCGCATGGCGGGACACTCGTCAATCGAATTGTCTCTGAGGCCGACGCCGCAACGCTTCGTGAGGAGGCCGCCGGGCTGCCTCAGATCGAGCTTTCGTCGAAGCAGGCTTGCGACCTCGAGATGATCGCCATCGGCGCCTTTAGTCCTCTGACTGGCTTTGTTGGCAAGGCCGACTTCGAGTCGATCTGCAATGACATGCGGCTGTCGAACGGGACCATCTTCCCAATTCCCGTGGTACTCGCCGTCAACGACGATGTGAAGGCGACACTGGGCGAAGGCGGTCGAGCGGCGCTCTATCACGCCGACGGCACGCTCCTCGCCGTGATGGATGTATCGGAGATATACGCTCACAACCGCGACATCGAGATGTCCGGTGTCTTCCGCACGACCGACGATGCCCATCCGGGCGTTCGCGCGGTAATGGACGAGGGCGACTGGCTTGTTGCCGGCGACATCCATGTCATCACCGTGACACCCGAGCATGAGCCAGGCGAACAGTTCACTGAGTATCGACTGAAGCCTGCTGAGACTCGCGCCGCGTTTGAAGCGAAGGGCTGGTCGACCGTGGCAGCATTCCAGACTCGGAATCCGATTCACCGCGCCCACGAGTACCTGTGCAAGTGCGCTACGGAGATTTGTGACGGGCTTCTTATTCATCCACTCGTCGGCGAAACGAAGCCGGGTGACATTCCTGCCGACATCCGAATGAAGTGCTACGAGACCATCATCGAGAACTACTTCGTTCCCGAGTACACGATGCTCAGCGTCATGCCCGCAGCAATGCGGTACGCGGGACCTCGCGAAGCGGTCCTGCACGCACTGGTGCGGCAGAACTACGGCGTTTCCCACTTCATCGTTGGTCGAGACCATGCCGGTGTCGGCGACTACTACGGCACATACGATGCTCAAGAGATTTTCAATGATCTCAATGAGGGCGATCTGAACGTGATTCCGCTGAAGTTCGAGCATGCCGCTTGGAGCCACAAGGCGCAGGGCATGGTGTCGGCGAAGACTTTCCCGAAGATCAAGGGCGACCAGGTGTTCCTGAGTGGAACGAAAGTCCGTGAGCTTCTTGCCGAGGGGCAGCGTCCCCCGGCCGAGTTCAGTCGTCCGGAGGTGGCCGACGTTCTCATCGAGTGGGCAACGGCCGCGACACCTGTCGCCAACTGACCGCTCTGTACTTCCTAGTCAACGATTTGGAGAAATAGCACGATGGCTCAGCAGGTCGCAACAAATGTTCACTGGCACGACGGAAACGTGACGCGTGACGAGCGTAAGGGATGCATGAAGCAGACTGGTGGGACCATCTGGCTCACCGGCCTCTCTGCGAGCGGTAAGAGCACGATTGCTGTTGCAGTCGAGCAGGTTCTCTGCCAGCAGGGTCGTCCGGTGTACCGCCTCGACGGTGACAACATCCGCTTCGGGCTCAACAAGAATCTCGGTTTCTCTGCAGAGGATCGCGCCGAGAACATTCGCCGCATCGGTGAAGTGTGCAAACTCTTTGCCGACGCCGGTGTCGTGACGCTCGCATCATTCATCAGCCCCTATGCCGCTGATCGCGATGCTGTTCGGGCGCTGCACAAGGAAGCGGGCCTGCCGTTTGCTGAGTGCTACGTTGAGGTGCCGCTGGAGATCGCCGAAGAGCGTGACCCCAAGGGTCTCTACAAGAAGGCACGTGCGGGCGAAATCAAGGGCTTTACTGGCATCGACGATCCGTACGAAGCACCGGAAAATCCCGAGATGCTTGTTCCCACCGGCGAGAAGAGCCTTGAGGAATCAGTCGCAATGGTGCTTGAAGGGATTCAGGCCAACGGCCTCCTTGACTGAGCAGCGACTGCTCGTTCACTCCTAACTGCGTAGAAAGACACAGGCCGCGATACAAATCGCGGCCTGTGTTCTCTTTTGAGCAGGGTCGAGGCCAGTCTCAGGAGCCGCCGTACATGACCACGTCATCGAACTCCTTGAGGCGTTGATGATCATTCTCGTACGCGGCGTCACCAGCACCTGCGGGATAATCGCCGGGTGCGATTGGAGCGCCGGTGTTCTCATCGATTGGTCCGTCTCGTCGTGCAAGGAATATGCCGTCCGGGCCAGCGGAGAGCATGGCATATCCAGCTCGGGCTGTGCCGGAGTATGCATAGTTTCCGTTTGCACCGTAGTCCCACCTCATGGTCGGATGAGAAAGAAGCAAATAGAGCCAGTACTGCCGTTCGTCGGCGTTGGCCGCATTCATGCCAATGCGACTCCCCAGCGGGTCGTCGGCAGGCTTCGTGAGTTGAACCTCGCCCAACTGGCCGAGCCGTGTCGCGCCCAGATACCGATCAATCCCACTTGGCCAGAATTGCGGTAGCGAGTCGTTGTCGATGGGAACGATTGGGCCGGTTGAACGGCTTTTTTGGAACACGAGAATCGGCTGTCCCCATGCATCGATCAGGTCGGGCAACGCGGTGAATCCCTCTGTGACGGCAATGTTGTTGGGGCCGTCGGGAGTTTGGCTTTGATAATCGCCGGCCCACCGCTCTCGAAGCTCGTGATCCTTTGGCGAGAGGTAAGGAGGAAACTGCTGCCCATCGATCCACGGTCCTCTGCCGATTTGGCGGGGCCGAATGATGACCTGATACTGGAGCGGATACCGCGGGTCCTCGAGTGTGAACTCGAACCAGGCATTGTCATCATTGGCGATTGCATCGGCAAGGTATCGTTGATACTCGGCCTCGGCGGTGGGATCGCGTGGATCACCGGCTTCGTCGAGGAGGCTGACACGAGAACCTCCGAGCAGGGCTAGAAGAATATTCTGGGTGTTTGTGAGCCACGCCCCTTGAGACAAGTGCGATTCGTGGAGCACGTGCATCGGAACAATGCTGGGCTGGTTGCCGTGCTCCAGTACAAATGCGTCAATGGCTGCCGAGAGCGATTCCATAGTCCCCTTGGTCCGAGCTCTCTTGGCTGCGTCCGTAGCACCACCAACGGCGACGAGCAAAATGCCTGCTAGAACGCCAATCAGCGCGATGACAATGAGAATCTCTACAAGGGTGAATGCGGGTCGTTGTGCCGTGCTACGTAGGGCTTGCATGCGTGTTCTCCGAGAAAGCCAGTCCTGCAGGATACTCCGAGAGGGGGGTCGGGAGTCCAGTGGTTTACAAGGCGGCCAGCCGCTGGGCGGTATCCATTTCAATGAGTTCGTCGATCAGCGGCTGGAGGCCTCCCTGCAGCAGCGGCTGCAGTGGGAAGTTCCGGCCAATGCGGTGGTCGACCACGATGGCATCCTTATACCTGTACGTACGGATTTTCTCGGCTCTGGATCCACTTCCGATCATCGCAGCTCGTGATTCGGCCCGTGCGGCCTCTTGTTCGGCCCGCTGACGCTCGAAGAGTCGTGCCCGGAGGAGTTTCCAGGCCTTCTGCCGGTTCTGGGCCTGACTCTTGGTGTCCTGCATGCGGACCTCGATGCCGGTTGGCTCATGGATGAGGTGGACGGCCGTCGAGACCTTGTTGACGTTCTGCCCACCTGGTCCGGTGGCCGTCGTGATCATTTCCTTCACGTCGCCCGGGTCAAGGTCGATCTCGACCTCCTCGGGCTCGGCCAGCACCGCGACCGTTGCCGTCGACGTATGGACCCGCCCCTGCGATTCCGTCGCCGGTACTCGTTTGACTTGATGCGTGCCACCCTCATACCCCAGACATGACCAGGCAGCGTCCCCGCCGACCGAGAGCGTCACACTCCGAACGCCTCCCTTATCGCCAGCGGAGATTTCCAGATCCTCAACCTTCCACCGCCGCGTCTCGGCGTAGCGGCGGTACATCTCAAGCAGGTCACCTGCCCACAGCGCGGCTTCGTCGCCGCCGACACCCGCGCGGATTTCAAGGATGACCGAACCGATCGCATCATCATCGGCTCGGACGAGTCTCGACTGGATGTTCTCTGCGAGCGTGGCGGCTTCAGATTCGAGTTTGACTATTTCTTCCTTGGCCATGGCTCGCATGTCTTCATCGCATTCATCGGTGAGCAGTGCAGCGGCCTCGGCCTGCTCGGAATGAGCCTGTTGCCACGCACGAAATGGGCTGACGATTCGCTCAAGCGCCGCCCGGCGGATGGAGAGTTCCCGAACCTTCTTGTGATCCGTGACGATTTCGGGCGAGAGCAGATCTGCCTCGCACGCATCGAACTGAACGGCGAGTTCTTCAAGTTTCTCGATCAGGTTGGCGGGCAATTCTGACATCTATGGGCTGAGGGTATCGTCGGCACGTTTTTGAGGGGATGGAACCGCTTGAGGCGCATAAAGAAGCCGCACCCTGTGATAGGGCACGGCTCCAAAGGGTTGGCAGTCGTGTCGCTACTTCTTCTTGTTCTTGTTCTTGAAGTAGTCGCCCTTGAACTTGTTCTGGAACTTCTCGACCCGGCCGGCGGTGTCCACGAAGGACGATTTGCCGGTATAGAAGGGATGCGAGCCCGACCAGATCTCGACGTTCATTTCCGGGACGGTGGCGCCCACAGTCATGACGACTTCCCCGCGATACGTGATCTTGCACTCGGGGTAGTACTCGGGATGGGTTTCTTTCTTCATGGTCAGGGCAACCTCCAAAGGGGTGGCAAGGGCCACCGAGCCCCGCAGGATAGGGGGCCTTCGGAGAATGTCAAGCCACGGATTGCTACGGGGGCATCATGTCAGTATTCTGTGCCGTCCTGCCCGCTTTGGCCCCTCTAGGCGGGCAACATCTCAGATCCCCTGTAGCTCAATTGGTAGAGCGAGCGGCTGTTAACCGCTAGGTTGCTGGTTCGAGTCCAGCCGGGGGAGCTTTCTGCTAACCAGCGGGTCGCCAGTTTCGAAGTTGGCGACTCGCGGTCGTTTTGGCGGGGCAGTCCATCTCAAAGGGCAGCAGCTACTTGCGTGACGTTTGCCGCTGCCTAGTGGTCGTCGAGCCGATGGCTTGAGAGACAGTGGGTCCCGAGCAGGACGCGAACCGAGAACGCAGCGTTCTCGCGGTCTTCGGGAATCTCCGACCCGTTGGTGAACAGGTTCGAGAGCGTGTCAAAGGCTCGCCTGTAGGAGTTGCGATAAGTCTCTTGACATGCCCGTCAGTGTGTCCAGATCGGCTTCGGAGAGGCACCGCTCGAAGTGTCGGTTGGCGTGCTGAATGGCGGCTTTAACTTCGGCACAGCAGGTGGTCATCGTGGGGCCCTTTCCATTGGTGGCCAGCATGCAGACCGACCATCGCCGCCCGTGGTACGGGGTCACATCGGCTCGTTGTCTCGATGACGCAATTGGCGTGGTATTGTTGTCGCGTGCAACTTCATCGAACATCTCAAAATCGTGTGATCGCAGGCGTGTGTGGAGGGATTGCCAACCAGCTCGGTTGGGATCCGACGCTCGTTCGGATTGTGTATCTGCTGATATCGCTCCTGTCGGTCGCGTTTCCAGGAATACTGGTCTACATCATTTTGTGGATATTGATGCCACTAGATCCATGATCTGGATGCCGCACGTTCTTCTTTGGATTGGCCGTGGGCTTGGTGTGTTCTACGTGGCGTTCTTCGGGTTCTTTCTGCTTGCCCATCTCGTGGGCGATGAGCCCGCGTCAGAGCAACCACTGACACCCAGCGAAATCGGGATCTTCATTGCGATCGGTGCTTCGGCCGTTGGCGTTGGGCTTTCATTCTGGAAAGCGTGCATCGGCGGCGTTGTAATGTTCGTCTCGTGGGGTGCCATGATCGCGCTCGACTGGCACATCGTGGCGAACATCTTCTTCGGCATTTCAGCAATCGCGGGGGTGCTTCTGATTGCGTCGAGTATGAGGCAGGTAACGAAAGAACGCTGACGAGTTTGATGTTGAGCGATCAGGGCGGAAGATCGCCAAGATCAGACCACCAGGGTTATGAGCGTCCCGCTAGGAGTCGTCGCCCACCTGCGGAGGCTCAGGAGCCAACGTTCCGCGAATGAGGCCCGGCCACCAGATTTCACGCTCGTCCTGCGCATCGCACGATCGCCTGAGTAGCAGGTAGGCTCGGGTTGAAGCGGCCATGAGATAGGCGACCATCCATCCGCCGATCGCCCAATTCACCAGACTGGTCCAGAAGGCGACAAGGCCGACGGTCCAGCGGACGTGCCATGACAGATCCGGGGCTTCTCCGCCTTGGGCGATAGCCACCACTTGCTGCATCATGTCGGCCGGGGTCCATACGCCTGCCAGTTCGCTCGTGAGCGCTACCGTGAAGTTCCCGACACCGCGGACGAGCAGGAGCCCAAGCGCAAGACCAAGAATGATGGTGAATAGGTAGAGCATCCACGTGAGGGGCTTGGCGACGACGTATGCAATCGCGCGATGCATGGCATCGGCACCGTCGCAGTTCTCAGTTGCCACGACTGGAAGCAGCAGCAGCCCCGAGACGATGAATCCGAGCACCAGCATCGCGATGCCCAGCCCAAAGAGCAGCGCGATCCCGTAGAGCAATCCACCGATGATGTCGATTGCCGGAATGTTGAACAGCACGAAACCGAACACGATCAGAATGATCGAGAGAAGGCCTGCCAGAGCGAGCGGTGTGATCAAGGCGCCAAAGAATGCGGGCCACCGTGGGATCACCATGGCGAGCGCGGGGTTTAGTCTCGGCGCATCATTGGTGGCGATCGAAACAGCTTCCATGCGGCAGAGCAGTCCGCCGCCAAACGCGAGCACCGCGGCGGTCCAAAGGCCGAACAGAATGACGAACCATTGGTGTCCCGAACCCCACAGCCGTAGTGGCGTGCCCCAGAGCAGATCCCGGGTACTGCTGGTGAATTGCGCGGCGTCAAGTTCAACCGTCGCAGTCACGATCTCTCCGATTGCTTTGTCGACCCACTGAACCGTGCTGCCGAACGGAACCAGAAGATTGTCCGCCTGGTCGGATACAGTCGCGGCGTCCCACATCTGCCCACCACCTACCAGCAGCGCAAGCACCACCATGCCGATGCCGATACGACCCGGGTTGAGTGCCGAGCCGATTGCTTTCAGAAGTGATCCGTATCGAAACACGCTTTCGAATTGAATCTCTTCGACGGATGTGGCCGGGGGACGCTCGCACATGGATCACCTCCAGGACTGCGGCACTCGGGAGAGTTTGGCCGCGAGCCGTTTCGATGGTACAGCGGCGAGTGGTTGCTGGGGAAAGAACAAGGGGCCGCAGCGTGCGCCGCGGCCCCTTTGTTGTAGGTCTGCAGAGTTTGGGTTCAGTCTTCCTCTTCCTCGACTCCAGCCTGAAGGATCGACTGCGTGCGGAGCACCATGAGGCCATCGCCCCGGAGGTGGTAGGCCTGCACGTGAACCTGATCGGAATACCGTTGGAATTCCACCAGTGAGAGGCTGGGATGATTGTTGTCTGTCTGCCACGTGGTCATGAGGCACGCCGGATCTTCGCCGTGTTCGAGCATTTCCTGATAGGTGCTCAGGTACAGGTGATCCGAAAGCGTCTCAGTCTGGATAGATGTGACGAACGTAATACGATCTCCGAAGATTTCTTCAAAGTCTCGCTCGCCTGAGCAGGGCATGGTCGTGACGAGCCCTCGATCGGGAAGATCTGTGACATCGTCAGTGACGACCTCGCACAGAGTCGTCGTGGCATGCTCAAATCGGATGACATGCCCGCCAGGAAAGACCCATGTCTCAAAATCGAAGTCCGGGTGTGTCGTTTGACGCCGCCCGGCAATACTGAAGAACTCCGGATGAATTGGGCCACGATACAGCAGCATGCTGTACGGCTGAAGCCCGCTGATCGGAGGCTGTGCTGTCATTGTTGAATCCATTCCACACCTTCATTCGCCGACGCTGAGGGGCCCACAAAGCCCCTGAACCCGTCCATGGCAGCATCTTTGAGATCTAGTGTGCATTGTTGCCGAAGTCGATCATTTGGCAACCCCTGATCTTGAAACTGAGGCAATATCATGTAATTGCCGGTGCTTCTATCTGGCGGAACTTGTCGCGGAGACACTGTTTGCGAACTCAAAAAAAAGCTGCTTTAGAGGCATCCCCGCGGCACCGCCTTCTCGCGCGGTCTGACGCCATGCTCGGTGTGTCGTGCATGCCATTGCCAAGCGAGTGTGCTGCGCCTGTGGAGACTATTTCATCGACCGTTCTGGGCGATTCGTTGGACGACTTGCAGCGAGAGGTCGAGGCCGCATTCCCATTCAGTGAGAGTCTTTCCGCAGCGACAGCGTGTGTATTCGGAGAGGGAGATCCAAATTCAAGCCTTGTCTTTGTCGGCGAAGCGCCGGGGGCCGATGAGGACCGACAGGGAAGACCATTTGTCGGTCCCGCAGGGCGGAAACTCGACGAGATCATCAAGGCCATGGGCTTGGAGCGGGAAGAGGTCTATATCTGCAATGTTCTCAAGGCTCGGCCCCCGGGCAACCGCAATCCACTCCCTGATGAAGTCGCTCAGGCGACGCCCTGGCTGTATGAGCAGTTGCGGCGAATTCGACCATCGGTCATCGTCGCCCTCGGTGGGCCGGCTTCGAAGTTGCTCCTTCAGACGCACGACGGGATTACCCGCCTCAGAGGCCACATGGGGGTGTGGCAGGATCCGGAGGGGGATCTGGAAATCCCGGTGATGCCGACCTTCCATCCCGCGTTCCTGCTCAGGAACTACACGGCAGAGGTGCGGGGCCAGATGTGGCAGGACATGCAGGCCGTGATGGCACTGCTCGCACATTGACCAAGGCAAAAAAAGAGCCCGCCGTTGACCGCCAACGTACAGGCTCCTTGTGGGGGGGGCTTGGTTACAGTCTCTAGTTCGCTTGCCGAGGTCGGCGGGTTCCCCGGCGGGACGAAAAAAGACAAAGAATGTCGGTGCCCCGGCCGCAGAAGTCGCCAAACGGCCTTGCAGACCTCTTCTCAGCGATCATCGGTCCGCTGCACGATAATCGTGACAGGGCCTTCGTTGACCGAGGTCACTCGCATGGTGGCTCCGAAAACACCTGTCTGGACCGGCACCCCGGTCGACCGAATCCCCCGTCCCAGTTGCTCGATCATGGGTGCGGCCTGCTCTGGTGGTGCTGCACCGATGAAACTCGGTCGATGCCCCTTGTTGCAGTTTCCTGCGAGGGTGAATTGGCTGATGAGCAGGACCTCACCTTCGATATCCTGCACCGACCGATTCATGCGTCCGGAGTCGTCGGCGAAGATCCGTAGGTTGACGAGTTTATTCACTGTCCACGTAATCACCGCGTCATCATCCGACGGCTCGGCTGCTGCAAGAACGAGTAACCCGCTTTTAATCGATGACTTGTGTTGGGGCGATTCGACTTCAACAGAAGCCGACGACACTCGCTGCACAACGCAGATCATCAGCCCACGACGAGCCCCGCGGATGCAATCATGGCGGTGCCCTCCTCGTCCAGCGGATGCTGGCAGTAGTCGATCAGTTCCACATGAGACGGTTGCAGGACACCGAGTAGGCCTGACATGGCACCGACGCCGCTCCATCGATTTGCATTGGCGTTCCATTTGACCGCAGCGACAAACGCATCCGCGTCACCACCCGTGAACTTGGAGAGCAGTTCGCGATCGGCGCGCTCGGCTTCGAATCTCCGCTGCTCGTCGATTGGCCGCGGTTCGCCAAATTGAGGGCCGATTTGGCTGAGATCACCTGTAGCGACGACGAGCGTGCGGCCTGGAAGATCTTTGATGACGCTTTGGGCGGCATCTATGAAGTCGGTTGCCGTGACCATGTTGCTCTCATCGATCGGAGTGTCGAGCGGGTCCGGCATGAGGCATCCAAAGATCTTTGGTTCGCCGAGGCAAAACTGGAGCCATGGCACCTGCATTTCGATGCCGTGGCTGGCAATGTGATCGAGTTGGTCGTTGAACAGTGCGTCGCCCAGTCGCGACTCCATCGCATCGATGAACGCTGTGTCAGGCAAGAGCCGTCCCAAAGGACTTTGGAATCCCCAGCGGGTTCCGACGACACCGTCCCCGAAGCCGAGTTGGTTATTTCCCAATACCAGTACGCGGTCGAATTCTCCGCCTGCGATGGCGTGATACGTGCCCGCATAGACGTTCGCCGCAGCAGGAAAGTCGAATCGAGGCGAGAACAGTCCGCGGACTTCAAACTCGACTTCAGGGTCCTCGGCTTCCTTCATCCATGTATCAAGCGTGGCGCGGCACTCGTCCTCGCTCTCTCCGAGCATGCCGCTTTGACGCATCGGTAGGCATCCGTCGCTCTGGATTTCCTCACGGCGGGCCTGTTCCAGATCTTCGGCTGTGGGGCCCCAAAGCAAACCGAGTTCATCCAGTTTGGCCACCAAACTCTCTAACGCCTCTGGAGGGGCCTTGAGGTTGGTTGCGAGTTCCTCGATCGTCCATTCGCCATTGAGATGCTGGAGGGCTGGGCCAAAGGCCGTGGGCACCACCATCGTCTGGGGCATCAGCATGAATGGATCCTGAAGGGCCATTCCTTGGTTGGAGCCATCTGAAACTGGGCGGGGGAGTACCCGCCTCAGGTGCGGTCGTTCGATGTGGGGCGGGCGAGTTGCAGCATCGGAATCCATTGGTATCCAACTCCTTCGGATGGAATGTGGAAGCCTACCTGCTCAACCCCAAATTTGGGCCCCCAAGTTGGCCGATAAAGGAGACGCACGGGGAATCGAACCCATGATTGCCAGTCCGCGTAGATCGGGCTGAAAGTCGGCCAAATCTGAGCGTTTGCCAAACTACAGGGCAATGGGATGGCCGACTTGTCGTTCGGTGGCCCTGCAAATCGGGATCGTCCCGCTGAATTCGCTAGACTGCCCTGTTCCGCGCTGGCTGCCCAGCCCCCGCTGCTTTACCGAGGGTGGGTGACAACTGAGAGTTACGTGGGGCCAAAGGCCCCCCAATTGAGGACCAACCACATGATCTCATTTCGTACGATGACCTTGGGCTGCTGTGCCCTGACGCTCACGGCAACATCCGTGTTGTTCACCACCTCCACGGCGTTGGGTCAGGACCATCCCAAGCCGGCACCAGCACCAGCGCCCAAGCCAGCACCAGCACCGAAGCCAGTGCCGAAGCCGGGCGGTCCAGCTGGTGGAGCACTGCGGCCACCAGCCAACGTTCCACCCCAAGCGGGTGCTCCTGAGCGAGTTCCCGTTATCAAGGCCGAACCGCCAATCATTGAACTTGGCGAGTTCTCCACCAGCGAAACGAAGGCCGGTACGGTCACGCTGATCAATACAGGCGACACGGCGGTCACTGTTCTCTCGGCGAAGGCCTCGTGCGGTTGCACGACTGCCGACTTCAAGAAGAACACCGTGTTGGAACCCGGGGCGGAGACCGAAGTCACGATTCGCATGCGTGGTGGTCCGACCGCCCGTGTCCTCAACAAGACTGTGACGTTCACCATCGATGGGTATCCCCAATTGAAGGTGCCGGTCAAAGGCAAATCCATCGCCTACGTGACGATGAAGCCGGATCGAATCGGTGTCAACGACAATCCGGATGGGAAGCTTGTCTTCGAGTCGATCGACGAGACGCCGTTCAAGGTGCTCAACGTTCAGCCCGCAATACTCAAGGGGGAACTTCCAGAAGAGGCCAGCACCAAGCAGGAAGTCGAGATTGACTGGGACAAGTTCCTGGCGACGGCAAAGAACTCCCGCATCACCTTCTACTTCGATCACCCGAAGGCGACACAGCACTTCACGATCGTCAAACTGGATGCCGCACAGCGTGGCCAGCTTCGCGAGAACGCCAATGTTGGTCGCGGGGCCGATGTTGGTCCGCAGAAGGGCGACAAGAGCAGTTCGAATCCGAAACTTACGGCTTCCGGGAAGCCCACCCTGGCCGGTCCGAGCAATCGGGTCCAGTCACTGGCCAATCTCGTCCGTCGTGGCAAGGTGGACGAAGTGACCGCCCGACTCGAGTCCGGCGAGAAAGCGGCAGGTACGGACGATTCCGGCACACCGCTGCTGGCGATCGCGGCCAAGGAAGGCAACGTCAGCATGATGACGGTGCTTATCGGTGGCGGTGCTGACGTCAACCAACTTGACCGAGTCGGCCGCACAGCGTTGATGCATGCCGGCACGTCCGGACGCCCCGACGCCGTTCGATTGCTGATCGATAGCGGCGCGGACGTCAACACACGAGACAGTTTCATCGGCGGTGCACTTGCATGGACCAGTGGCTTTGGCAAGGCTCCTTCGGTTCAGGATCTGCTCGACGCTGGTGCTCAAGTCGAAACGGTCGGAAGCGCCACTGGCTACACGCCCCTCATCTGGGCATCCGGCTTTGGTGATCCCAAATCAATTGTGCTGCTTCTTGAGGCAGGTGCGAATATTGAGGCGAACGACAGCATCGATGGCTCAACGCCGCTCATGCATGCGTGCAAGACCGGCAAGATCGAAGGAATGCAGTCACTGCTCGACAAGGGGGCCAAGATCGACGCCCGCAACCGACTCGGCCAGACGCCGCTGCTCGCTGCCGCTTCGCATGCCAATGGCTCTGTTGACAAACTGAAACTGCTCAAGGCCAAGGGCGCTGACCTCAGCGCCACCGACAACGCTGGCGCAACGGCACTGGACCTCGCCAAGCGTCGCACCGATGCGAATGCATCTGGTGTCATCGCCTACCTCTCGGAGAATCAGCCGGCAGCCGCAGCTGGTCCACCCGCCAGCGAGTAGTTCTTGGCTTGAAATTTCATTGAGAAACCTCGCAACGGGGGCCTTGCACAAGGCCTCCGTTGTCATATTTGCCTGCCGCTGTCCTCGGCTCGATCGTGTGGTAGTCTGGGTGAGTTTCAGAACAAAAAAGGAATCCCCTGCATGTCGTCAACGAGCACCGCCGAGTCCACCACGACACATCCAGCCTGGGATGCGTTGACCACCGCATTTCAAGAAGCCACTCTCATCGGCTCCGCTGCCGGTGTTTTGCATTGGGATCAAGAAACCAAGATGCCGCCCGAGGGCATCGAGCCGCGGGGGATGCAACTCGCAGTTCTGGCCAGACTGGCGCATGAGAAGTTGACCTGCGAGGAAACCGGAAACCTCATCGCTGAGTGTGAAGGAATCGCCGAGTTGGTCGATGACGAAGCGTCGGATACGGCCGTCACGATTCGACGGATACGGCATGACTACGACCGGGCGACTTGTATTCCAGGAGAGTTGGTTGGCGAAGAGGCCATGCTCGCTTCGCAGTCGCAGCACCACTGGGCCGAGGCTCGCCGCGACGCCGACTTTTTGCAATTTGAACCGTGGCTGACCAAGGTTGTTGACCTACTCAGGAGAAAGGCCGAGTGTTTTGGTTGGGCCGATGACGGTGAGCCGTGGGATGCCCTTGCCGAAGATTACGAACCGGGTTGCACGGCTGCTTGGGTGGAGTCTGTGTTTACTCCGCTTCGAACACGCCTGCAGGATCTCCTGCACCGCGTGATGGGATCAAGCACGCCGCCAAGCAACGCCTTCAATGAACTTGTACTTCCGGTCGATCGGCAGGAAGCATTTGTGCGGGACGTCGCCTCAAGCATTGGGTTTGACTTCCGGCGTGGGCGACTGGACGTTTCGACGCACCCGTTCTGCTCGGGTTTCCATCCCAAGGATGTTCGCATTACGACACGCTTCCATGAGAACAATGTCAATGATGCGCTCGGATCCACGATGCACGAATGTGGGCACGCGATCTACGAGCAGGGTCTGTGTCAGGACCATGCCGGGCTGCCGCTTGGGCGTGCGGTTTCGCTGGGAATTCACGAATCGCAAAGCCGGCTGTGGGAGAATCAGGTTGGCCGAAGCCGCCAGTTCTGGCAATGGTGCTTCCCGAAATTGGGCGAGTACTTCGGCGATGCGGCGGGATCGCTTGATCTCGACGCGGTCTATGGCGGCGCCAATATTGTCCGCCCCGACTTCATCCGAGTCGAGGCCGATGAGGCGACTTACAACATGCACATCATGATTCGCTTTGAGATTGAGCGAGCGTTACTCAAGGGCGACCTTGAGGTGTGCGATGTTCCGGCCGTTTGGGCTGAGAAATACCGTGACTATCTCGGAATCGAAGTTCCGAATGACGCCAAGGGCTGCCTGCAGGACATTCATTGGTCCATGGTGTCCATGGGGTACTTCCCGACCTACACGCTGGGCAATCTGTATTCGGCGCAGTTCTTCGATGCGGCGAAGCGGGAGATCCCGGGCCTTGAAGATGGGTTCGCACGCGGTGAGTTCGAGCCGCTGCGTGTGTGGCTCAACGAGAACATCCATCAACAGGGCTGCCGATACCTCCCACCGAAACTCTGTGAAGTCGTGACCGGTGCACCGTTGTGTTCAGACTTCCTTCTTGACTATCTCGAAGGCAAGTACAGTGAGATCTACGGCCTCTGACCACGTGCAGCGCGTCGTGAAGTCGGTATCACGCAGAGCGTCAACGGTGCATTGTTCCGGAGCACGTTCACTTCGCACGACTCACCAGGAGTGCATGCGGCGATCTCGTAGACGGCTTCGTCGGCGGTGTGTATGTCGCGGCCATCGATGCTCACGACAATGTCTCCGTGACGAAGCCCCGCTTGTTGGGCGGGCGTTCCACTTCCGACGCTGGTCAACACACACCGAATGGCGGAGCCTTGGGTCGGAGAATCGACTCCTGTTCGCATGGAAGCGAGCGTGACTCCGAAGAATCCACGTTCGGCAAAGCCCCGCTCAATAAGGGAGGCGGTGACTGTTTGTGTCACAGCCGAAGGAATGGCAAAGCCGATGCCTGCATGCGTGCCAGTGGCACTCTTGATTGACGAATTGATACCGACGATTCGGCCTTGAAGATCAATGAGTGGCCCGCCGCTGCTGCCTGGATTGATGGCAGCGTCTGTCTGGATGAGTCGCTCGTACTTGCTCAGGCCGAGCCCCGACCTCCCGGTCGCACTGATGATGCCCGCCGAAAATGACTGCGAGAGTCCGAAGGGACTACCAACTGCAAGTACCCATTGGCCGACCCGAGGGCCGTCCGATTCGGTGAACGCCGCGGGTGTCAAGTCGGTGCCGTCAATCTTGATGATTGCGAGATCGGTTCCTCTGTCGATTCCCAGACTCTTTGCTTTGTGGGTGCTTCCATCGTGAAGTGTGACGATGATCTGGTCAACGCCGGCGATAACGTGGTGGTTTGTCACAATGAGTCCGTCCGTTGACACAATGACGCCCGAGCCGGTGCCTTCGACAACATGATTGATGCGATGCCCACGTCGGGTGCGTGCCATGCCCGCAGATTCGATGGTCCCGATATGCACGACCGATGGCTTGATGATCTCCGCCGCATTCTGAAACGCCTCGGAGAGTTGGTTGGCAAAGGCGGCAGCCTGATCCGAGTGGGGATGTGCCCATGCGAGGCTGGAGAGCCCCAGCATCACGGCGGTAGTGGATTTCACAAGCATCCTGTATTCCTCCTGAAACAATTGAGTATGCAGCGTGCTACGTTCCTTCAACCTTACGCGGAGTCGGGGTCGGTTGGCACCATGACATCCCGACGAAGTGCTCACTCGCTCGGCCTGTCACCTGTGGGAGGGTGAAGGGGACTCCATCACGGTCAAGGAGGCCGAGCAGGGCCAGACAGGCAGCTTCACGCATTTCAACGGGAATGCCGCGGGTATCGCTCATACAGGTGGGAATGCCCGCTGCCGCTGCGATAGAACGGGCGAGCGGTTGGTGCCGCGAGCCGCCGCCGGCGAGCAACACTTCCTCGCACCCCTCGGCTCGGACGGCGCTGCCGATGACCTTGCCGATTGCATCGGCGATGGACGCAAGCAAGTCAGGCGTCGGCGTTTCGGCGGGGATCCGGCTGCTGAGCCAGTCAACCGACTCGTCTCCGGTTCCAAGAGACCGATTGCTTGCGGCACTCTGCCGCAGGATCTCCATCAGTGAGTCCACCAGCGGCGACTGCGGCGAGCCCGTGGCTGCGATGCCGCCACCGTCGTCGAACGCCTGGCCGAGTCGCTGCACCGCCGCCGAATCGAGCAGGTGGTTACAGGCGCAAACGTCGGCTCCTCGAATGTCTTCAATGCGAGACGTTTCCGGGAGCCACGTGATGTTGCAGAATCCACCGAGATTGACGACAGCGGTTGGATGATCACTTCGGAACAGCATCCAATCGCCGAGCGGCGTGATCGGCGCGCCTTGCCCGCCGCAGGCCAGATCACCCGCCCGTACGTCGCCAGCGACCGGGCAATCAAGCCCGGCGGCAATCGTCGCGGTGTCGATCAGTTGCCAACTGTCTGGTGGTGCGTGTGTGATGGTCTGGCCGTGTACGACTGCGAGATCCACACGGCTCGCTCCCGCCGCCTTTTGAATCGTTTGGAGAATTCGCTTCGACAGTCGGCGGCGAGTGGCTGTGATCTCTGCAGCCGAGTGGGAAACTTCGGACGCGAGCGATCGGAGCATTTCACTGCATGGCCCGAGTGAGCCGGATGCTGTTCCCTTGAGTGTGGCCCGGGCATGAAGCCCTTCTCCCTGGACATCCAGGATGCAAGCATCAATCCCGTCAATACTGGTTCCGGTCATGGCCCCGGCAATGACTCGATGGGATTGTGGATTGGTGGCCATCTGCGGTCATCATGCCCGGCTCGGCAGGGGTCTGACAAGGGCTGCGCTAGAGGAAGTCTTACCCAATCTGATAGCCTGCCCTATTCGGAGCACAGAGCGATGTTGCTCGGCGCCGGGGATGAACGTGAGGATTGGAACGCATGTCGAAGCGAATCGTGGTGACCGGGGGAGCGGGGTTTGTCGGGTCCCACCTGACCCGGCGTCTCCTTGACGAGGGCCACGAAGTGGTCTGCATCGACAATTTTATGACCAGCAGCGAACTGACAGTTGCGCAGTTCAGTGAAGACCCGAAGTGGGAACTGCACCGACACGACATCATCGATCCGATCTTCCTTGATGGCATCGACCAGATTTACAATCTTGCGTGCCCCGCAGCCCCGGGGCACTACCAATACAACCCAGTGCGGACGACCAAGACATCGGTTCTTGGCGTCATCAACATGCTGGGAATGGCCCGCGCAAACGACGCGAGGATTCTGCAGGCTTCGACCAGCGAGGTGTATGGCAATCCGACCGTGACGCCGCAGCCGGAGTCGTATCTGGGCAACGTCAATCCGATTGGCCGCCGCGCGTGCTACGACGAAGGGAAGCGAGCGGCCGAGACGCTGTTCTTCGACTATCACCGGCAGCACAATCTTGAAATTCGCGTCGCTCGGATCTTCAACACCTACGGCCCGAATATGCACCCTTATGATGGCCGTGTTGTCAGCAACTTCATCCGGCAATCCCTCGCGGGCGATGATCTGACGATCTTCTCCGACGGTTCTCAGACGCGGTCCTTCTGTTACGTGTCCGATCTGGTGGACGGGCTTGTGCGACTGATGAATGTTGAAGGCTTCACCGGCCCGGTCAATCTCGGGAATCCGGAAGAGCGGACGGTTCGTGAACTCGCGGAAATCGTGCTGGAGTTGACTGGTTCGCGCTCGGCATTGATTCGCAAGCCGTTGCCCCCGGATGACCCGGTGAGGCGGTGCCCCGATATCTCGGCTGCGGTCAATCATCTCGACTGGATGCCTCAGGTGGCCCTTCGTGAGGGGCTGACCAAGACCATCGAGTACTTCGCCGGTCTGGACTTGGCCGAGTGGACGCCGCCAACGCCGTTCTGGGAAGCACCGCCAGTTGCCTGAGAGGCTTCGTGGCTGCTGCTTGGCCCGAACAAACACCAAAAAGAATCCCTAAAATCTACCGAACATCGGTTGCGGTGGTCGATCAGGTGTGCAAGGATGATCACCCTGACAGATGCCAAACATGTTGCGGGCAGCAGATCCAAGGTAGGACTGCTCCCCGCGCACTCAACCAGCGAGTCTGCTTGGCAGACTCACCCCCAAGACTCTCCCCTGGGCCGCGGCGCGGCCAACCTGAAGGATGAAAGGACGCTCCGATGGTGACGACAACCAACAATGGCTCACGAAAGAAAGCAGCAACCAAGGGAAATGGCGGCACGCGTGGTAGGGTTCGCGTTGGCTCGAAAGGACACGAGCAGGAAGGAACGAAGTCAACCATGCCACGCAAGGCTGCATCAACAACCGAGGGGAAGGGTAATCAGGAGAAGGGTCGACTCGAGGCGCTCGAGCGGGCGATCTCTCAGATTGACACTGCGTTCGGTACCGGATCCATCATGCGGCTTGCCGGTGATCAGATTCGCGCTGTGGAAGGCGTTTCAACCGGCACGCTCAGTCTTGACTTGGCGCTCGGGGGTCGAGGCGTGCCGAGGGGCCGCGTGGTGGAGGTCTTCGGACCGGAGTCATCCGGCAAGACGACGCTCGCGTTGACGATTGCAGCCAATGCGCAGAAGAACGGCGGCACAGCGGCCATGATCGATGCCGAGCATGCGCTTGATCCGACATGGGCGAAGCGATTGGGCGTCAATCTTGATTCGCTACTTGTGTCGCAACCAGATACTGGCGAGCAAGCACTTGAGATCTGCGAGATGCTTGTGCGATCCAACGCGCTCGACGTCATCATCATCGACTCGGTTGCTGCGCTCATTCCCCGAGCGGAGATCGAAGGCGACATGGGCGACAGTCATGTCGGTTTGCAGGCGCGTTTGATGAGCCAGGCGCTTCGCAAACTGACCGGCGCCATCGCCAAGAGCACCGCCGTGGTGATCTTCATCAACCAGTTGCGAGAGAAGATCGGCGTGATGTTCGGAAGCCCTGAGACAACGCCGGGTGGTCGGGCCCTTAAGTTCTACTCCTCGGTTCGAATCGATATTCGGCGGATCGGCGCCATCAAAGATGGCGACCAGAACGTCGGGAACCGGGTGCGAACTCGGGTCGTGAAGAACAAGATTGCGCCTCCATTCCGAGATGCCGAGTTTGACATCATGTTCAACGAGGGCATTAGTGCTACCGGCGATCTCCTGGACCTTGCCGTGGCCGACGGTCACGTGAAGAAGTCTGGAGCGTGGTTTAGTTACGGAGAGATGCGGCTCGGACAGGGGCGGGAGAACTCCAAGGCCTTTATCGCCGGGAACCCGGAACTCTTTGCGGAACTGCATGGCAAGGTGCTTATTTCGAGGGGCGTCGTGGCCGATCCAGATGCCGTTGTTGATCCGCCCGAGGAGGCGGCCGCCAAGGCTTGACGAAGACATCCGCTTGCACCCGTTGGGAGCCGTGATGGGTATACTCCCTCGCTTCCCCGCGGCTGTGGCGGAATTGGCAGACGCGCTAGATTCAGGTTCTAGTGGGAGTAAAATCCCGTGGAGGTTCGACTCCTCTCAGCCGCATGTTTCAGCGGGCTCCGAGTTTCGGAGCCCGTTGTTTCTTTGTGGCCGGGTGATGATGCACACCGGCGAGCCACCTGCGGTGGATTGGCTGGTGAGTCTTCTACAGGTCGCTAAAAAACTCTGACGGCCCGGTTTCGGCGGTCTTCCGCCCCGATCGCACCGTCGATTCTCGACGTCTCTCGTGGATATGCCTTCGAATCGTCGGAGCGATCAGGACGAAACCCCCCTCGACATCAAACTCGTCAGCGATCTTGAGCGGTCTGCCAAGAGTGGAGCGGTGCCTAGGGAGTACCTACCATGGGCCGCAGTTCATCAAGGATCCGCCAGCCTCGGAGTGTTCTTACTCATGTCCGATTCGTCAGACCGCCTGTATCTGGACCACAATGCCACGACGTTCCAATGTCGGGAAGTGACCGATGCGGTTGTGGCAACCATGGAGCATGCTTGGGGGAATCCTTCGAGCATTCACGTGTCCGGGCAGCGAGCTCGCCGCGATGTGGAAAAGGCCCGGATGCAAGTCGCTGAGTTGCTTGGCGGCAGTCCCGATGAGATTGTGTTTATGTCCGGGGGCAGCGAGTCCGTCAACGCGGCGATCTGTTCGGCAGTGCATGCGACTCCGGAGAGGCGGGTCGTCATCACCAGTGACGTGGAGCATTCCGCGGTCCGAGAGATGTTGGAGCGGCTCGCTGGCGAGGGGATCGAAACGATTCATTTGCCGAACAGCGAGGCAGGGTGCGTAGAGCCTTTGGCCCTGCGGGAGTTGCTCCAGGCCCGTGGAGACTCGGTTGCCCTTGTGTCGGTGATGTGGGCAAACAATGAGACCGGTGTGATCGAGCCAATCGAGAAACTGTGCCAGATTTGCGATGAGTTCGGGGTTCCGTTCCACACAGACGCTACGCAATGGGTCGGAAAGATGCCTACTGACGTGTCTTCGCTACCGATCACCATGCTGAGTTGTGCCGGGCACAAGTTTCATGGTCCGAAGGGGACAGGCGTGCTTTGGATTCGGCGGGGCGTTGTGGTGCAGCCACTCATCATTGGCGGGGGTCAAGAACAGGGCCGGCGGGGGGGCACCGAGAATGTTCCAGGAATTGTCGGTCTCGGCGTCGCGGCATCGCAGGCCAATGCTTGGCTTGATGCAGGCGGCCACACGCAAATGCCATCCCTCCGTGATCGATTTGAAGAAGGGCTCTTGGAAGCAGTTCCAGATGCCTGTATTAACGGTGCGACGGCGAGCCGCATGTGGTCAACATCCAGTGTTGGGTTCCCCTCTATCGAGGCCGAACTACTGCTGCTGGTGATGTCGGAACGAGGTCTCGACGCCTCCGCAGGCTCGGCCTGCTCCTCCGGCGCGATCAAGGAGTCGGCTGTACTCGAGGCGATGGGGCATCAGCCATGCCAGATTCTCGAAGAGCCGTACGGATCGGTCCGATTCAGTTGGTGTCGTGAGACCACATGGGCGGAGTTGGAACTCGCAATTGAGATCATTGCAGAGTCAGTGGAGGCCATTCGGGGGCTTCGGCCACCGAGCGATTCCATCCCCTCGCCCGAATCACTGGCTGGGCTCGGGAGAGACCAGCAAGCCGATTCCTGACGATCGG
>JAAERN010000099.1 GCA_024230295.1 Planctomycetota bacterium | reverse complement strand
CACGAGCGACTTTAGAGATATCACGGGAGCCGCGATGAGCGAAGCAGGCATGCAGACGGCAATACGGGTTCGGTATGTCGAGTGCGATCCCATGGGCGTGGCGCATCACAGTGCCTATCCGGTGTGGTTTGAGATTGGGCGCACCGAGTTGCTGCGAGCCAGTGGCATGGAGTACGCCGATCTGGAACACGCGGGTGTGTTCCTGGCAGTCGTGAAACTCTCAGTCACATACAAGAGGCCAGCTCGATATGACGATGTTCTTCAGTTGGAGACGACGCTTGAATCTTGTGGTCGTGTCAAGATCGAGCACACATATTCGTTGACTCGAAGCGGTGAGGTTCTTGCGACTGGGCAAACCGTTCTCGCTTGCCTCTCGGGTGATGGGGCACCCCGAGAGATTCCCGGCGAGATTCAAGCACTGTCTAGGTAGCGCACCAGAAACCCGGCCAACAGATCTCCAAGATTGTCTACGTGTTTGTTGTGCGCTCGGCGACAGGTTCGAGGACTTCACGAGTGGAGTTGTGAATCCCGATGCTATTCGTTGTGTGACTGGACAAGTCCGACACGCACATCCACTCGTGTAATCGGCGCATTGCACGAGGCGCGAAGTTCGCGAAGCAAACCGCTTCGGAGAGCTCGATCAAGTTGAAATGCGATTGCTGAAGACTCCGCGGTGACCCGCGCCGTTCCACTTCTCATGAAGTCCACCCTGCTGCGATCTCGGAGCGGCGGAGGAACAAGATCGTTCCAGACTTCAGCAAACTCGCCGACCTGCCTTTGTGTTCGCCGGAGTTGACGTTGCAATCCTGGCACCACATCGCCAAATGCTTTGGCTTGTGGTGTTCGGTTCCGCCAGGCGCGAAGTTGTTCGATGTGTCGTGTGGTGGCCGACGGCATGGCACCCATCCTATCGACACGCCGGGGTTTCTTTCGTAAGGGCTGTTGTGTGTTTACTGGTGGCAGGGTTGCCCCGGAACTCCCCTGCTGCGCTGTATGCTCCCATTTCTATGACGACGATCCGAATGGACGGTTTGGTCAAGCGGTACGGCAAGGTGACCGCAGTACGAGGCATCGATCTCACGATTGAGTCTGGCGAGTTGTTTTTCTTGCTGGGCCCCTCCGGCTGCGGCAAGACCACGCTTTTGAGGATGATTGCAGGGTTTTTGGAGCCATCCGAAGGGCGTTTGTTCTTCGATGATCAGGATGTGACTTGGCTGCCAGCGAACAAACGGCAAGCCGGGATGGTTTTTCAGAGTTACGCATTGTGGCCTCATATGAGCGTCCGGCAGAATGTCGGATATGGCTTGGAAGTACGCAAAGTCTCTGCAGCAGAACGAGATAGGCGAGTCAACGACGCACTTGAGGCTGTCCAGATGGGGGCACTCGGAGACCGTCGGCCGAATGAACTTTCGGGCGGCCAGCAACAGCGAGTGGCTCTGGCGCGAGCGTTGGTGGTTGAGCCGAGCGTCGTGCTGCTCGATGAACCGCTGAGCAATCTCGATGCGCGGCTTCGTCAGTCGATGCGGAGTGAAATTCGCCGCATTTGTAAGGACCATGGTCTGACGGGCGTCTATGTGACCCATGACCAAGAAGAAGCCCTGTCTATGGCCGATCGAATCGCCCTGCTGCGAGACGGCCAGATTCAACAGTGTGGGACACCTGAGGAAATGTATGCCCGGCCACAGACACGGTTTACGGCAGAGTTTCTCGGTGACACGAACCTTATCCCAGCCTCGATTTGCGAGCGAGGTGGTGGCCAAGTTGTGCTGGATACCCCACTCGGGCGGCTGGTGTCAACGTGTGCCGATGAAGATGTGCCCGATGCGGGGAATGTCACGTGTTCCGTCAGGCCAGAGGCTTTCGAGCCGACCCCAGGCGGGAGCATCGTTGGCGAGGTGGCGGGGCGCATGTACCTTGGCGAAAGGTGTTTGCTGAGCGTGCAATGTGAGAGCCAGGAATCGACCAGTGTTCGGGTTCTGGAACTCGGCGACGCGGGGCGGCGGTCGGCTGTGGGCGACAGTGTTGCCCTGTCTGTGAACCCAGACAACGTTGTCATTCTCGAAGATTAGAGACAGTACGGCGAAGTAGCGCGACATATCGCGTATAAACACAAAAGAAGACACGGCACGGGCGATCGAAAGCCCTTGTGTGTGTGCCGATTGTGCCCCATTCTTCTGGTGGCCGGCAGGTTATCGGCAGACAGGCTATGGCCCCCTGTTGTGGCTCTGGCTATGTTTCACGTGACACCCATGAACCCTGTTGATTTGTGTAGTCGCTTGGCGTGCCGCAGGGTTTCACGTGAAACGTTCTGGTACAACATTCGTGTGAATGGATATGTTTGGGCGAATGGCCTATGTGGATTGGTTTGACTTTTGTGCTTTGATGCAAGGAGGCGAAACTATGGGCACGAAGAAATCGGCGTCAAAAAAGAAGGGCGCGAAGAAGCGGCGACTCGGAGTGGGGCTGAGTGGCATGATTGGGGCCCCTGTTCAGGTGGGTGTCGCTGAACCGACTGCCGAGCCTGCCGGTTCAAGGGGTGGCCTTGTCGGTGGCGTTGTTTCTTCGTCGACGGAGCCGGAGAGCGGCTTTGTTGGCGTCCTTGTTGGGGAAATCCGGCCAAACGAGAGGCAGCCACGGCAAGCGATATCGTCCTCCTCCTTAGAGCCCTTGGTGGCGTCGATTCGGTTGGCTGGTGTTATGCAGCCGATCATTGTGCGGCCCCGAGGCGCGGATGGTCTCTATGAGTTGGTGGCTGGCGAGCGGCGATGGCGAGCTGCCTCCCAGGCGGGGCTCGATCGCGTTCCGGCCATCGTGCGAGATATTGATGATCAGACGGCTGCTGAGTGGGCAATCGTTGAGAATGTGCAGCGAGAGGACCTCGATGCAATTGAGCGAGCGGATGCCTTTCGCAGGCTTCAGGCGGAGTTTGGTCTGACTCACGCTGAGATTGCCGACCAGGTTGGTATGACTCGGTCGGCGGTGACGAACCAGATCAGGCTCTGTGAACTGGACGAGGGCTCCCGCACACTGGTGAAGCAGGGGGCTTTGAGTGGTGGGCATGGGCGATGCCTGTTGGGTGTCGCCAAGATCGAGCACCGGCTCGATCTTGCAAAGCAGGCCATTGAAGGCGAGTGGAGCGTCCGAGAACTAGAACGCCGGGTTCGTGGACTCACGCCTCGGGCCAAGGTGGCGAAGTCTGTGGAGGCCTCCCCTGATTCTGCAAGAGCACACCTAGACGATCTTGAGCGTCAGCTTGGCGAGTACCTCGGGACCCGTGTCCAGATCCACACGGGCAGAAAGCGGGATCGCGGGAAACTTGCCATTGAGTTTTATGACCTTGAGCAATTTGACGGCCTCCTGACAAGGCTCGGTTTCTCACCCAAGTGAGTGGTTTATGGACCATCCATGGAAGCGCTCGACTGTCCGTTCTTGTCACCGTTGGTGGGTTGTTCTCAGAACAGTGTGTGACATACCGACGCATGCGCTAGGTCTGTCGAAGATGCCACGAGGTTCGGTGCTGTTGATGCTGCCGGGAGTTGGAGTACGTCAAGCAGATGTCGTCTGTAGTTGCCAACTGTGTTGGAAACGCGGTTGGACTCGAACTTGTCTTGTGACCGATGCACAGCGGTGCAGGATCAAACTGAATCTGTCAGCATGAGCAACTTCATGAGCCAGCATCGTTCCGACATCATGGATGCGTTGTCATTCGACATCGAAGATTGGTTTCACATCGTCGAGATTGAGGCGCTGTCCGATCCCACCGCGTGGGATGGGATGGAGTCGTTGGTGGAGCGATACACAGAGTGGATCATTCAGACGGTGACGGAGTCGGGTGCGAAGTGCACATTCTTTGTGCTCGGATGGATTGCAGAACGGTATCCCCATCTCGTCGAGATGATGACTCGGCATGGACATGAAGTTGGATCACACTCGTATTGGCATCGTGAGGTGTACCAACTAGACCCAGACACGTTTCGTGATGACATGCAGCGATCGATTGATGTTATCGAAGCGGCAGGGGGCCACAAAGTACTCGGCTTCCGTGCGCCCTCATTTTCAATTACACCAGGCACTGAGTGGGCCTTCGATGTGTTGCATGACCTTGGTATCAAGTATGACGCGAGTTTGTTTCCGGCAGAGCGCGCTCATGGGGGATATCCATGCCCCGAAGGCCCGCACGTCTTTGAGGCGGCACCATCTGGAAGGCCAATGCCAGAACTTCCGATGAGCATCATGCGCGTCGGTCCAACACGTGTTCCGTTCTCGGGAGGCGGCTACTTGCGGTTGTTGCCCATGTGGATGATCAATAGAGGATTCTCGCAGCAACATGCGAGAGGTCTTCCTGCTGTCATCTACCTTCACCCGCGTGACTTTGCGCCAGACTGTCCACGAGTACCGATGCCACTCCACCGTCGGTTTAAGTGCTATGTCAATACTCGCGGAACGAAGCGGAAGCTTGAGTCACTGCTGGCTCGCTATCACTTTGGTTCTTGTGCGGCGGTGCTCGGTGTCGATCAGGATGCGTGACGCTCACAATCACCGAGAAGTTCGTTGAGCGTTTGGCGTACAGCTTCGGGTGACCCAATATCTCCAGGGAGCATGTAGCGGCTTGTGAGGCGTTGTGTGTCAGCGACTGAGCGGAGAATGTCATCACACCGGGGTGGCCCATGCTGCCGTTCGATGGGATGGCCGCAAAGTTGTTCGATCGTATCGATCAATTGGAGAAGTGATGTTTCGCGGCCGGTTCCCACGTTGATCGGTTCGCCAGCGGGCTCTGCCGCTGCGCGGCAGAGCGCATCGACGGCCAGTGAGACAGGGACAAAGTCTCGGGTTTGCGTTCCGTCACCATCAATTGTGAGAGGTGATCCAGTTGTGGCCGCGTTAGCGAAGGCTGACACGACGGCTGCATAGGCAACGTCGGCTCGCTGGCCGGGTCCGAAAACATTGAAGAACCGCAGTGGTGTCGCCAGGAGATTGCCATCCGCGTGCGCTTGGAGAATCGCACTTTCGGCCTCAAGTTTGCTCGTTGCGTACAGACTTCCCGGCGCGGGGCAGTCTGTTTCGAGGCATGGAAGTGAGGCCTTGTTGCCATAAACGGCGCAACTACTTGCAAAGACAAGGCTTGCGTTATTCTCGGCCGCCAAGTTGATCAAGGATTTGGTGCCTTCAACGTTGACGGACCTGGCTCTTGATGGGTCGGCGGCGCATTCGGGGACCGACACGATCGCCGCCAAATGAAAGATGTGCTGGCATCCCTCAGAAGCCTCTTGAAGGCACCCATATTCGGTAATCGAAGACTCGATGAATTGCACATTGTTCTCCACCAAGAGCCCATGGGGGCGAACTCCCGTGGAGAGGTCGTCAAGGATGCGAACCCGAGCTCCTTCACGGACAAGCCGGCGGCACAAGTGGGTTCCAATGAATCCACAACCGCCGGTGACGAGTACGGAGCGTCCATGCCATGTGAAGCCGGGATCCTGCATGCCCCCATGCTACCGCTCGCTCCCCGGGAGTACCCTGCGGCATATGAAACTGGTGCTTCACAACACATTGTCCGGCGAGCGAGAGCCCTTTGTCCCAATTGATCCAAACGGAAAGCGGGTGACGTTCTACTCGTGTGGACCGACCGTCTATGACTACGCGCACATTGGGAACTTCCGCTCCTTTCTGAATGCAGACATCCTGCGGCGAACCCTCGAGCTTCTCGGATTTGAGGTCGTCCACATCATGAATATCACTGATGTTGGACACATGACTGACGATTCCGTTGCCGATGGCGGCGGTGAAGACAAGATGGAGGTCGCTGCAAAGCGTCTGACGGAAGCAAAGAAGTCCGGCGCGTTGCCAGAGGGCGCCGATATTGATCCGTCCGATCCGATGGCAGTAGCGGATTTCTATGCGGACGCGTTTTTGAAGGACGCGCAAACGCTTGGCCTTAAGGTGGCTTTGGAGGCGTCGTCACATCCCGATCGTCTGCCCCGTCCCACGCAATATGTGCAGGGCATGATCGACATGGTTGCTTCGTTGATTGATCGAGGTCATGCGTATCAAGCCGATGATGGCGTCGTGTATTTCGATGTGTCGTCGTGGCCAGACTACGGCGAACTCTCCGGTAATACGGTTGATGCACTTCGCAGTGGTCAGGGCGGCCGTGTGAGCATGGACACGCAATCGATCAAGCGGCACCCTGCAGACTTTATGCTCTGGAAGCCAGACAGCGATCACTTAATGCGGTGGCCAAGTCCATGGGGTGAGGGCTATCCGGGATGGCATCTCGAGTGTTCCGTTATGGCAGGCACATTGCTTGGCGAGGAGATAGACCTGCACAGTGGTGGCGAGGACAACATATTCCCTCACCATGAGTGCGAGATTGCACAGTCTCGTGGCACAACCGGATGCGGTGTGTTTTCACGGTATTGGTTCCACACGCGACACCTCATGGTGGACGGTGGCAAGATGAGTAAGTCGAGCGGGACATTCTTCACGATTCGTGACCTTCTCGAACGTGGCGCATCTCCGGCGGCCATTCGTCTTGAATTGGTGCGAACACACTATCGACTGAACTCCAACTTCACGATGCAGGGTCTTCGAGATGCGCAGCGCCAAGTTGAGCGATTGAGTCGAGTTGCGGCATGGCTTGAGAAGCACGCAGACTCTGCTGTTGACGAAGTGGGTCCACTGCGATCAGCGATCGAGCCGTTCACTGCAGCGCTGTGTGATGATCTCAATGTGGCGGGAGCGCTTGGTGTCTTGAACTCTGCGATCGGGGAGCTTGATCTGGAATCGAATCCGACTATTGGTGCTGGTCCGCTCACGTGGTCCGATGAACTTGCGGCGCTCCGCAGCATGGACTCCGTGTTTGGCGTGCTGGATCTGGATGTAGCTCCGCCGGCAGGTGCCGACGACGATGTTGCTGCGATCGAGTCGCTCATAGAGGCTCGCAATCTTGCTCGAGACAACAAAGACTGGGCGCGTGCCGACGAGATTCGTGATGAACTACTTCAGGCGGGAATCGCAATCAAGGACGGCGCGGGGGGCACGGCTTGGGAACGTGTGCTGCAATGATTGATGGCGTCCCCGTAATCGGTCTTGCTGGTGGGGTCGGTGCGGGGAAGAGCACTGTTGCAGAAGTGTTCGAATCTGCTGGCTGCTTTGTTGTTGACGCCGATGTGTTGGCGAAAGAAGTGCTGGCGCGTCCCGAGACTCGTGTAGCACTCGAACAGTGGTGGGGGAAAGTTATCACTGGTCCTGATGGGGAGTTGAACCCTGTCAAGGTGGCAGCGATCGTGTTCAAGAGTGATGCCGAGCGACACAGGTTGGAGGCCCTGATTCATCCCAAAGTCGGTGCGTTGTGTGCTCAAAGATTGAAAGAAGCCCCAATTGGGACACCCGCCATTATTCTCGACGCGCCCCTTCTCTTTGAAGTGGGTCTCGATGACTGGTGTGACCGAGTGGTGTATGTTGATGCACCAGCAAGTCTGCGGCATGCCAGAGCAGAATCGAGGCATGGATGGCCCCCAGGAGAGGCGGCTACTCGCGAGTTGGCACAAATGGGGCTTGACGAGAAGCGGATTAGATCCGATGATGTGGTTGTCAACGCGGAGGATCGGACCTCGCTCCACCGGCAGGTTGCCGGAATTCTGGATCGCCTCCACCCGCGGACCGACTGACCCGTTTGTATTCAGCGATCTTCCCTGCCGTATTTGCGGCGCCCGGGTCATTACTTTCGCCGCAAGATCTACTCTCGCTGCATGAGCGAAGCAGTTACACAGGGCTACAGCACAATGTCAACAACAACGACTCCGACACCATCCAAGGCACCCCAACCGGCAGATTCGCCGCGCAAGCACGAGGGTGGTGGCGATCAGTCTCAGAAACAGAGCAAGCACCGAGGCCAAAGGAAGCAGCAGATGGCAAAGAAACGCCGCCGCCGAAAGAAGCCCTCGGGTAACGCAGCATCAATTCCGGCCATTGTTCTCGAACAGGGCGCCGTTCCCACCGATGAGCAACTTGCTCAGGAGGCCGAGGAACTCGAAGCATCGCTCGATGCCAAGACACGCGCGCGATTTGAAAAAGCAAAGAAGGACGGGTTGGACCTCGGGCTACTTCAGAAGACGTCCGGCCCAGACTTGGTCAAACTTGCCGAGAAGGACGGGGTTGAGCACGCGGCGACCATGCCGAAGCAGCAACTCGTCTTCGAGATTCTCCGTGTTCGCGCGGAGAAGCAGGGATTGATGATCGGCGAAGGGACCCTAGAGATATCACCGGACGGCTATGGCTTCCTTCGAAGCCCCGAATATTCTTACCTGCCCTCGCCCGACGACGTCTATGTCAGCCCTGCACAGATCAAGCGCTTCGGCCTTCGGCGAGGTCAGATCGTCAGCGGGCTGATTCGTCCGCCGAAGGAAGCAGAAAAGTACTTCGCGATGCTTCGTGTCGAGTCCGTGAACGGAACGGATCCGGTTGAAGCCGCGCACTTGCCGACATTTGAGAATCTCACTCCGCTGCACCCCGATGAACGTATTACGTTGGAGTCCTCGCCGGACGTTGTCGAAACGCGAGTGATAGATCTTGTTGCTCCAATCGGATTTGGTCAACGTGCACTCATTGTTGCACCGCCGCGAACAGGCAAGACCGTCTTGCTGCAAAAAATGACCAAGTCAATTGCAATCAATCACCCTGAGGCCCACGTCATCGTTCTGTTGGTGGACGAGCGGCCTGAAGAAGTCACTGACTTCAAACGCAACACGGCGGAATCCGTCGAAGTAGTTGCCAGTACGTTTGATGAACATGCAACGAGGCACATTCAGGTTGCCGAAATCGTCATGGAGAAGGCCCGCCGAATGGTCGAGGCAGGCGACAAGGTTGTCGTCTTGCTCGATTCAATTACACGGCTTGCTCGTGGCTACAACAATGCAGCGTCTGGATCTGGGAAGATCGGAACCGGCGGCGTGGACAACGCGGCGCTGATTAAGCCAAAGAAGTTCTTTGGATCTGCTCGGAACATCGAAGATGGCGGTTCGCTGACCATCATCGCGACGGCTTTGGTCGATACCGGATCCAAGGCGGATGAAGTTATCTTTGAAGAGTTCAAGGGAACTGGCAACAGTGAACTGCATCTGACCCGAAAACTGGTCGAGAAGCGGATTTGGCCAGCAATTGATATCCCCGCATCGGGTACACGGCGTGAAGAGCTCCTTTTGGATGACAAGGAACTTGATCTTGTAGGCCGTCTTCGAAAGGTCGTTTCGGACATGAATGTTGTCCAGGCCATGGAGCTTCTCCGCACCAGATTGGCCAAGACGAACTCAAATGCCGAGTTTTTGATGACTATGAACCTTGGGTAGGGATGAAGGTGCATCCCAGTCGTCAGATCGTCCGTACTCTGTGAGATGGATGAGCCTACGTGGAGGTACTCGCGTGCGTGACATCAAACATCGTGCAGGCATGACCTTGGTGGAGTTGATGGTGGTAGTTGCCGTACTCGCCTCCTTGGTCGCACTCATTTCAATTGCCGCCCAAGCGGGGCGCAGCAGTGAGTTGATGATGAAGTCGAGGAACCATCTTCGGCAGATCGCTCAGTGGATGGATCAATATGCGTCCAATCACCGCGACACAGTGGTCCCATCTCGCTTTGATTATTGGCGAGAGGATGCCAAGAACGATGTGACTGGTGATGGGATCCCCGACGAGCCGAGCATCAATCGGGTCGGAGGTGCGAGGTTCTACCGGTCAACGGCAGCGAATGAGGAGTGGCTACCCACGGCCAATCCGTTTGACGATACGTTGGGGCCGAGGGAGAGTGGCCTGCACCAAGGGTCTTGGGCGGACATTATTTGGGTTGATGCCAACCTTGGCGACATGGTTTCTTTTGACGAATCTCCGGTTGCCGGTACGACGCAGGCAAGTGTGTACGGAGGAGTTGGCCGTAACAGCCAAGCCGCACCAGGGTGGTGGATGTTCAGAAACCACGAAAATCGCTATGCAGATCCACTTCGATCCGCGGCACCCAACACGATGAACTTTCCCAAGGTTGATGGGGCGGGCAATCAGACGAACCCCGATTGGGGCGACCGTGGCATCATCGACTCAGCGAGTGATGCGGAGGGTCGCAAGGCTGGGCTTCCAACGCCTATCGGTGGGGGTGCGTGGGAGAAAGATCTTCCTGGATTCTTTGCTGCCAATGGGTTCTTTGATGCGAGGAGCCGCTCAGATGTCACGGGGGAAACGAGTGATCCGAATGTAGATCGTTTCGTTGCCACCGCTCAAGTACGTGCTCCGTCTCGTGCTATGTACCTCGTTGATTCATTTCGTGGGGAGACCATTGGCGAAAGCCCACTGGCGGATCGAGAGGTTTATGAGAGCCGAACCCATGCGGCGTTTACGAACTGGATGTCCGAGGGTGGCGGTGGTGTCACATCGAAATACGGCACAACGTTTTCCGAGCCATTGACGCAGGAAATCGACTTCCGGTACGCGGGCAATACAGCGGCCTTGATGATGTTTCTTGATGGACACGTCAGGACGATGACGGGCTGGCAAACGTACGACCAACTGGTCGGTAACGACATCACGGTCGGGATGGGCGTCCAAGTCATGGACCTCGATAGCCGGCTTGGGAATTGACCCCAGCCCTCCGGCCTGATCACGCCCCCGATTCTTGGTGTATTTCCCGGTTTGCCTGCGAAGTGCCGCTCAAAGCGGCCAGGACGTAGCCTCGCGCGGCTTGTTCGCACACCGGATTCTGTCCGCCGTAGTGGATTGGCCCGGTGTATAGATCCAACATTGAGTGCCTTGTGGCGGCTCAGTGCTCCACCACATACCACCGAAAGCCCCCCCAAACCACTTGCTCACACCATGTTATTGGCCGTGAGGGGTGATTTATGTCCCCCCGGGAGCAGGTCCCGTGGACCGAGACTTGGCCTTTGGATTCGATTCTTTTGTTCTCCTGCTGTACCGGGAGGCTGGCCCCACTTGCCATGGGCCGAGATGCCAGTACAATCCTCGCTTCCGTCCCTGTCGGGACGGTTTTTCGTCGGCACGGTTGTGTCGGCGTCATCCAAGTCGAGCGTGGGTCAGGATGAACCCCGCCACCGTAGCTCAGTGGTAGAGCACACCCTTGGTAAGGGTGAGGTCACGGGTTCAAGTCCCGTCGGTGGCTTGGAACACAATTCGGCGCGGATGACCGCGTCGCTTTTGCCTCGCATGGGTGAGGTATTTCATAACGGTTCCTCGCGCGTGCGAGGCCGTCAACAAGGTTTGGTCCACAACGGACCGGGGTCCTTCTCTCAGAAGAGTGATGGGCCAAACAGGAGATTGCTGCGAGGCCAACAGCGGATCATCGGCACGATGCCGACCGCAGCGCCCCGCGCAGGAGAATCGCACCGATGGCGAAGGACACATTTGTTCGCACCAAGCCGCACGTCAATGTCGGCACGATCGGGCACATCGACCACGGCAAGACCACCCTGACCGCGGCGATCACGACCCGACAGGCGGCCAAGGGACTCGGCGATGCCCGGGCGTTCGATGAAATCGATAACGCACCGGAAGAAAAAGCTCGGGGTATTACGATCGCGACCAGTCACCAGGAGTATGAGTCGGACAACCGACACTACGCCCACGTCGACTGCCCTGGTCACGCTGACTATGTCAAGAACATGATTACTGGTGCTGCCCAGATGGACGGCGCCATTCTCGTGGTTGCTGCGACCGACGGCCCCATGCCCCAGACGCGTGAGCACATTCTGCTTGCCCGTCAGGTTGGTGTGCCGAAGATCGTCGTATACATGAACAAGTGCGACATGGTGGATGACGAGGAACTTCTGGAACTCGTCGAGATGGAAATCCGTGAACTGCTCAGCCAGTACGATTTCCCCGGCGACGACATCCCAGTCATCCGTGGCTCGGCCCTCAAGGCACTTGAGAGCGAAGGCAAAGACGATGATGTTTGCAAGTCGATTGACGAGCTCATGGTTGCTCTCGACGAGTACATTCCCGAGCCAGAGCGCGAGGTTGACAAGCCGTTCCTGATGGCGATCGAGGATGTCTTCTCGATCAAGGGCCGTGGCACGGTTGTGACCGGTCGTATCGAAACAGGCGCCGTTCACGTCGGAGATCCAATCGAGATCGTCGGCCTGACCGAAGAGCCGACCAAGACGACATGCACCGGCGTTGAGATGTTCAACAAGATCCTCGAAGATGCACAGGCCGGCGACAATGTCGGTGCGCTGCTTCGTGGTGTTGAAAAGGATGACGTTGAGCGTGGTCAGGTGCTCGCGAAGCCTGGAAGCATCACGCCGCACACCTCCTTCGAGTCCGAGGTCTATGTGTTGACCAAGGAAGAGGGCGGCCGTCACACGCCGTTCTTCTCGGGTTACAAGCCGCAGTTCTACTTCCGTACGACGGACGTAACTGGCGGACTCGATCTCGTCGGTGCCGAAATGTGCATGCCTGGCGACAACATCAAGATGAAGGTTACGCTCGGCAAGAAGATCGCCATGGTGGAAGGTCTCCGCTTCGCAGTTCGCGAAGGTGGCCGAACCGTGGGCTCGGGCGTCGTGACCAAGATCCTCGAGTAGCCCCCGGGCGACTCGCACCCCCTCTTGTCCCCGCGGCGCTGCTGCGACGCGGGGACGGGTGGCGGGGAAAGGCGGAATAGAGTTATGGCCAAGAAGGCTACTGATCGTGAATATGTGTGGCTCCAATGCACGGAGTGTGGAGATCTCAATTACCGCACCAGCATTCGGGTCAAGGGTGGTATTGATGAGAAGGTGAAGGCCGGCATGAAGAAGTTCAGCCCCCGCCTTCGGAAGCACACCCTGCACAAGATCAAACGGAAGTGAGTTGACTCCGGGATATCCCGGTACCGAACGCCGGTAGCTCAATTGGCAGAGCAGCGGATTCCAAATCCGCAGGTTGAGTGTTCGAGTCACTCCCGGCGTGTTTCAGGCCCTGCGGGGTACTGTGAGTCGGGGTTTCCCCGAGTGGAGATGAATGATGTCCGCGATCTACAAGGCTGGACAGGGCTACTGGGTGCGGTTGATGTCAGCGTATGGCCTCGGGGCCCTTATCGCGCTCGGCCTCGCGTGGTTGTGGAAGGAGTTCGAAGGAGTTTCGCTCTTCGGACTCGAGCCGACCTACGCCCGTGTCGGGGTCATGTTGGTGGCCGCGATTGTATTTGGATGGCTGGGTTGGCTTCTGATTGGAACCCGCCGTCGCTCGGTGGAGTTCTTGATTGCTACAGAGGGCGAGATGCGTAAGGTCAACTGGTCAAGCCGCCGCGAGATCGAGCTTTCGACTCGTGCGGTGATCGGGTTGACGATTCTGATCGCTTTGTATTGCTGGGCATTCGACATCGGCTTCGCCAGCATTTTCCGGTGGATGAGCGTACTGCGAACCGGCTGACCGTACTGAAATGGCCGCAAGCACAGATAGAAGGATGGCAGGGCAGCGATGACGACTGAACACGAACAGATTGAGAAGACCGAAACAACAGAGGCTGGCGCGCCGGTCGGGGTTCCAGCTCCGGAAACTACTGGTGATGCTGCCGATGACATGTCCTTTGATCCGGCCGTTGATATGCCGATGTATCGGCAGGGCATGGATTGGTTTGTGCTTCGCGTCGCCTCCAACAAGGAGGGTTCGGTTCGAGACACACTGCAACGCAAAGTCGAGATCGAGGGCCTTCTCGATCGCATCGGCCGCATCATGGTGCCGACTGAAAAGACCCGCACACTCAAGGGCGGCAAGCAGCGAATCACCGAGACCAAACTGTACCCCGGCTACATCTTCGTGGAGATGATGCTGGAGAAGGGGCGCATCCCCCAAGACGTCTTCTTCCTCATTAAGGAAACAACCGGTGTTGGTGACTTTGTCGGCACCGCCGGAAAGCCGACGCCAATGTCACCGGCCGAAGTTGAGAAGATGCTCTTTGACTCGAAGATGCCCGATGCCGAACCAGAGGTCAAACTCGAGTTCAGCCCAGGCGATCACGTCACGATCAACGAAGGCCCATTCGAGAATTACGAGGGCACGATCGATGAGGTCATGCCTGACAAGGGCATGGTCCGCGTGTTGGTAACCATCTTCGGTCGCCAGGCACCCGTGGAGCTTGAGTACTGGCAGGTCGAGAAGTCCGACGACTGACCTCTCGACGGCGCTCCGACCATCGTCACTTTATGTGCGTGTCTCACGACGGGCTCGCTACCAAGCGGAACCATACGGCGTTGTTGCGTAACGGTAGGGGGCCACTGGTGCCCCCGTTTTTTGGCAGCACGGTGACGAACTCTTGGCTGTGATGGTGCGTAGCAAACTTCTGAGGCCCAATTGGGGGCCAAAAATGGAGACACACCATGATTCAGTCCATTCTTGCTCTCGCCCTCACAACCTCAATAGGCTGTGGCGGAGCGCCTACGCCACCGGCGGCCACCTCGGTGGGCGGATGCGGTCCATCCGCAGCTACCTCGTGTCACGAGACCAGCGGCCTGGAAGCCCTCAATGGAATGCCTGTCGAATGCGAGGGGAAAGCGTGTGTTCTACGCCCGGTCAATCAAGAGTACGTGGCCATTGTCCACAAGGGCATTGCCATTGGAATTGCTCGACCGATGGTTGATGAAAGCGGCGAGATGTTCCTGGCTTACAGAATATTTCCAGCCGAACCAGACACCGCAAGATCTGCGACTCACGCGAGTCAAGCGAAGGGCTGTTGTGGTGGCAAAGACAAGGCAGCGGCTGCCGCATCAGTGAAGGAAGGATGCTGCCCACCCGCCAGGAAATCCTGATTGCCAACCACCTACCTCCCGAATAAGGAGTTTCACCTCACAAGGGGCGTACTGGTCATGGACGGACCGGTATGCCCCTTGGAGCATTGACGCAGAGGTGGCGTCATTGCCCTTAGATGTCCTATGCTGCGAGCCTATATAGAGAGGCTCGTGATGGTGATGATGACGACTGTGGTACTGGTGTGCGCTACAACCCAACCCCCTGCTCTTTGGAGTGCTCCGCTGACCTTTGCGGCGCCAGATGCTCCACTGGTTGCCTCACCAACAGAGCAGGAGGTGGCGCCACTCGGGCAGTCGGACGAATACTCGCCAAAGTTCTCCATTGAGGGCGGCTGGGCATGGCAATTGCGTGCCGATCTGGACAACGCCGGCGACGGCCGATTCACGCACGATCGTGGACACGCGCGGCTTCGCGGCCGCATCCCACTGCAAGAGGATCTCGAACTTCTACTTGGCATTCGCCAGCAGCGAGACAACTTCGGTTTCAGTGACATGGTGTCACCATGGGGCAGTGTGAACACAACTCAATTCGATGCGGCATTGCAATGGCAAGCCACCGAGCGATGGAAAGTCTTTGCTGGTGGTATGGCGAGGTGGGCCGCAGAGCAAGGTGGTTCGCTCGGTGACGGGTTCGAAGGGGGCGGCGCGTTTGGGGCGGCCTATGCACTTTCGCACGACTTGGTACTCGGCGGTGGTGTTGGTGTTCAAACGCAAATCGAAGATGATTTGCTGATCTACCCAATCGTCGTGGCAGAGTGGAACATCTCCAAACGACTGAAGCTCTCGACGAGTCTTACGACAGGATGGGCAAATCAGACCGGCGGTGAGATTGTGTATGCCGCCAGTGACACCGTGGACATCGGTGTTTCGGCAGTCTTCGATTACCAGCGGTTCCGGCTCTCCGACGATGCCCCTGTATCCGGCGGTGCTGGTGTCACCGAGGCCTTGCCCGTGAACTTCTTCGTATCGGTCGATCTCTGCGCAACCGCACGTGTGACAGCCTTTGTCGGTATCAATGCCTATGGCCGGCTCAAGACTGTCGATTCGTCCGGCAACGGTGTGTGGGCCAGCGATCACGACCCGGCTCCGGTGCTTGGTATTCAGGGGACGATTCGGTTTTGACAAGCCTCCGAGTCCAGATCCTCCACCGTCCACCTCTGGACCGATAGCACGGTAGTCTTATGGCCATGGCGAATGCATTCCACGACGATTGGCAACGTCTCCAGGCCGAACTGGCCAAGGTTATCGTTGGGCACGAAGACATCATCGAGGGCGTGTTGACGAGTCTCTTTGCGGGCGGCCATGTGTTGCTTGAAGGTGTACCCGGTTTGGGCAAGACCTTGCTCGTTCGATCCCTCTCAGAAGCGTTGACCCTTGACTTCTCACGTATTCAGTTCACACCCGATCTGATGCCAGCAGATGTGACGGGTACGACTGTTGTTGAAGAGGACGATCAGGGCCGCCGTTTTGTGTTCCGACCAGGCCCCGTTTTTGCGCAGATAGTTCTTGCTGACGAGATCAACAGGGCGACCCCCAAAACACAATCATCAATGCTCGAAGCGATGCAAGAGCGTTCGGTTACCGTGGGTGGCGAGACGCGTCAGCTTGGCCCACCGTTCTTGGTGATGGCGACGCAGAATCCGATCGAACAAGAGGGGACGTACCCTCTTCCTGAAGCACAACTTGATCGGTTCTTCTTCAAACTCGTGGTTGGATATTCGACCCACGATGAGTTGTGCGAGATTCTCGAACGAACAACAGCCGCAAACCAATCCAAAATCGAACCAGTGCTTGATGCAAAGACGATTCTTGCCTACCAGCAGGAGGTTCGAAGCGTCACTATTCCACCTTCTCTGCGAACGGATATGGCAAGCTTGGTTCTCGCCACACATCCATCCAGAGACTTTGCGCCGGCGCGGATTGATCGATATGTTCGACTTGGCGCTTCCCCGCGTGCGGGGCAGGCATTGTCCTTGGCATCGAAAGTATCTGCGCTACGAGCGGGGCGGTCGGAGGTCAATGGTGATGATCTTCGCAGTGCCGTTATTCCCGCCATGCGACACCGCCTCGTATTGAACTTCGAAGCGCAGGCAGATGGCGTCACGAGTGACGATCTTCTGAACGACATTCTTGAGACTGTTCCACTTCAGGGTGTTACCACTTCGGCATCCTGATCCCAACCACCAAGGTCAACGTGGGTTGGGTCCATATGTATGGACCATGGGGTGCATGGTGTGGGCCACGTTTCCACACTGTCAGAATCAGCATGAGATCGCATCAATGCAATTGATGGGTTCTCACACATTGCCCAGTCGCCTGGAAGAACAATTCTGCACAGCCACGCATGTGGCTGTGTCGCTGTGTGAGCGGTAGTGGTTCCGAACGTGAGATCAGAAAGGCTCGCCGTCCCGTCTGGTGTGGCCACGATGGTGACCTCTTTGTGTTCACAAGCCAAGAAAACAGTGACCGAGTCCCCCTCACGCTGGTCCGTCTCCGTTGGCCTTCGGCATTCGAACATGAGTTCCCATTGTCCTCCGAGACGTCGTAACTGGGCGAAGGTCTGGCGATCGTTGTGGGGAGGCGGGGGATCCGCTCCATGCCGTACGTCACTCAAAGTTCGTGTCGGATGAAACGGCCCCATCATGAGACCGGGGGGCTCGACGGTGGGGATGGTGCGGTTGATTGGAAGTACCAAGTGGCTTTCATTTACTTGTATCAACAGCTGTTGCAATTCCTGCTCGGGAAGTGGATCAAGAGACTCCTTGCCTATTTGATGGGGTTGTACTGCAAGTGCTAGAGGTAATTCAAACGGGCGAGCCCAAGACACCTCGGCAATTCGCGTGTGTTGTGATGGGTTCGCTGCCGCAAGTTTGACCACGTCGCCTTGGTCGGATTCAACCCACACCAACATGGATGTTTGCCGCTCACACCATCTCAGTGTGCGCACTTCTATTGGGTCGGCAGGAGAGTCAGGGCCGATAAGAATCGAGAGCAGCGATGCAATTGATCGCGGATCAGTGAGCCAACCAGCTGTTTGCCCTTCCGGGGTCTCAAATGTTGAAGTCAACAGGGCCGCCACTTGCGTGGCAACTCCGTGATCGCGGTTGTTGAGTCGGTGCATGGCATAGCGCCAGTTCCCGGAAGTTGCAGTTGCAACGCGCCGTTCTTGCTCGGAATCGAATCGGCTGAGTTGTGGTTTCGATCTCCCCTGCATCATCGCAACCAATTCACAGCGCCACGACTGGGTGGGATCGTCCAGTGGGGGTGTGCCAAGGGGGGGCCGCGGTGAGGCAGAACGATTCGTGCTCCGGGGTCGCAGATCCGGCATGGCACTGGGTAGATCGTGCCAGTGCATCACAACAGTGTGTCCATTCACGACCAGATTCCCATTGGCATCTGCGGGAGCGTCCGCCACAAGGAAAGCGGCCGCACCCGGTACCTCTTGTGTGTGCACCGTGGTGATCATGGGAGGATCTGGCCAACTGGGCCGCACCCGCCGCGCGGCGTGCATCCACAGCACTTCGGAATCCAGAGAGGTATCGAACCAGTCCTCAGATGTCAGCGATACTTCGAGTGTCTCGGACGGCGAAGACACGAGGGGGATGACAATGGCACCCCCTCGCAGTCCGATCGTGAGGTTGACTGCTGGGATTGCCGTTCCTGAGGAGAGGCTAGTCGCAAGAATCAAGCCTAGTGGAAGTGTCATTGTTCGACGGCGGCGGTTCCACGTCGTGCTTCAACCAGCCTGCACGCCTCGTCGACAGCGCGATCAAGATCGTCATTGACAATGAAAGCGTTGTATGTGTCGTGCCCTGTTGCCAAGTCAATCTCACGGCGAGCCTCAGAAAAGCGGCGGCCAATAGCCTCTTCGTCTTCCCGACCTCGCGACTCAAGTCGGCGGCGGAGCTCGTCATCACTTGGTGGAAGGATGAAGAGCATGTAGGCAGAGGGCATATGAGATCGAACCTGCATGGCCCCCTGCACATCGATATCAAGCATGATGAGCTCGCCCTGTTCAAGGGCTTCTTTGACCGGCCCCCGTGGTGTTCCGTAGGCATGGCGGCCGAAAACCTCGGCATGTTCAAGGAAGGCCCCTGTATCCACCATGTCTTGGAATTGCTCTTGAGTCACAAAGAGATAATCCTTGCCATCGACTTCGCGAGTGCTCTTTGGGCGTGTCGTGGCCGAGACACTAAAACGACCACCGAGCCGCTCGCGGACGCGGTGGACAATTGTGGTTTTTCCGACTCCAGAGGGGCCAGAAACGACCAGAAGAAGACCGGATTCTGCCTGCATTGGCATGATGGCAGTGTAGTGAGACCAGCTCACCGTGGGGGTATCTACAATGCGTCTATGTCGCTTCCGCAGATTGCTATCGTGGGTCGTCCGAATGTGGGGAAATCGAGTCTTCTCAACCGCTTTGTCGGTCGGAGGATCTCTATCGTCGACTCCGTACCGGGGGTGACGAGGGACAGAGTCAGTGCGATCGTGGAGCTCGACGCACCACGAGATCACGATGCCGAAGAGGCTCGCTGGGTTGAGTTCACAGATACCGGTGGTTGGGGCGTCTACACGACCGACGAAGAGCGAATCGATGACGCCGGATGCGATCTGGCTGCGTTGACCGAAGATATCGAGGGTCAGATCGGCGAGGCCATGCTTCGTGCCGCTGTGATTTTGTTTGTGGTTGATGCACGAGACGGACTTGTTCCGCTGGATCAGACTGTGGTTGATCTGATTCGCAAGCGGCAGTTGGAGGATCGTGTCATCATCGTCGCGAACAAGGTAGATGATGAATCTTGGGAAGCCCATGCGATGGAGGCGGCGGGCTTGGGGATGGGTGTTCCGGAGTGTGTTTCGGCAACGAGTGGATATGGAGTCCGAAAGCTCCTGGAGAAAATCTGGGACCGCGTCGAGACAAACGAGACTCCGGCCGATGCTGAAATGAAGGTGGCGATTGTCGGATGCCGAAATGCCGGCAAGTCAACGCTCATTAATGCGCTGGCAGGCGAAGAACGATGCATTGTTTCGGAAATCGCCGGAACCACGAGAGATGCAGTAGATGTTCGGTTCGAGATGAATGGCCGCCCCTTCGTTGCCATCGACACGGCGGGCCTTCGCCGTCGAAAGAGTTTTTCCGGAGACGTTGAGTACTACGCATATCACCGGATGCTTCAGGCGATTCGCCGGAGCGACGTGGTGCTCTTCATGATTGATGCGACTCGAAAGGTTTCACAGGTTGACCGCAAGCTCGCGCAAGAGCTGCAACGGCAATTCAAACCGACGGTGCTTGTTCTCAATAAGTGGGATCTTGTTCCCGAGGACACCGACCTTGAGGAGTTCGCGGAGTACCTCACCCGCGAACTTCGCGGTCTGGACTTTGCACCAATCGTGATGGTGAGTTCTGAAGAGGCCGAGGGCATTGAGGACCTTGTGTCAATGGCCTTCAATCTCAGCGAGCAGGCCTCGCACCGAGAGACGACGGGGCAGCTCAATTCCGTCATAGAGTCGATTCTGAAGCAGCGTGGACCATCATCGCGGCTGGGGACCCAGGCCAAGCTCTTCTACGTCTCGCAGATCGCCATCAATCCACCGACGATTGCTCTGGTGGTCAATGACCCCAAGCTCTTCGAGGGCAGGTATGAGCGATACCTCATGAATCGTCTCCGCGAGGAGATGCCCTTCAGCGAGGTCCCTATCAGGTTGCTCTTCTCGAAACGAAGCCGCAAGAGCCTGCAGGACGTCAAGACGCGGCAATATTGACGCGTCATCGCAGGTACAATGTTTCCCTGATTCGCGTTCCACTCTTCGGGTCCACCGGACCGCTTCCCGAAGAGGCTGATACCCCTAAGGCCCGGTGACAATCAGGTCTGTTGATGTGTGGTGCGGCATTGTGTGAGCAGTGCCCGTGCCTATGAGAGGGTGCTTGCGCGAATCCCATGTCTATTTTCCCACTTCCAATGTTTGAAGACGACGCTGATCCGGCGCGGCGTGATGCGATGACGATCGAGGAGCAGTTGGAGGCGATCGAGCCACCCTCCACGTTGGTTGTCCGCTTTGGCCGTACGAAGATGATCGGCGAGTATGAGTGCAACCGTGATATTCGAGCCGGTTGCGGTTCCAAGTTGGTTGTTCGGACCCACCGTGGCATCGAGTTGGCGACTCTGTTGACAACGACGTGCCCCAACAGCGGTTGCCCAACATCCGTCTCCCGCAAAGAGATGCTCGGTTACATCGATGCATCAGGGGGTAAGGATTACCCTTTCTACGACCGAGGGCGAGTACTTCGCATTGCCGAGGCTGAGGACATGCGGGCCTTCGAGGAGCGAACAGGCGATGCTCGCCGACTAGCGGCGAAGTGCCGGGAACTCTCTAAGTTCTACAACCTCGAGATGAAGATTGTGGATGCTGAGATGACGCTTGAGGCCGAGCGGGGGATTGTGTTTTTCCATTCTGAAGCTCGGGTGGATTTCCGAGATCTGGCCCAGGAGTTGGGTTCCGAATTCAGATGCCGCATCGACATGAGGCAAGTGGGCTCGCGTGACGAAGCGCGTCTTGTTGCCGATTACGAACGCTGCGGTCAACACTGCTGTTGCAAGAGCTTCCTTAAGGTGCTCAAGCCGGTGTCGATGCGATCAGCAAAGCAGCAGAAGGCGACATTGGATCCCCTCAAGATTTCAGGGCGATGTGGTCGGCTGATGTGCTGCCTGCGGTACGAGGATCAGACCTACAAGGAACTCAAGGCGAAGTTGCCACACCGTAAGACGCGGGTGGGCACGATTCAGGGGCCTGGAATCGTTGTGGACGGCCAGATTCTGACGCAACTGGTTCGGGTCAGGCTCGACGACGGTCGTGATATCGCTGTTCCGCTTGAGGAATTGATGGATCCGGACACATGCCCCGCCATTGGCGAGGTGGACGTTTCAGCCTTTCCGGCGGCAGACGAAGACGACCGGATACCGCCGGCGAAAGACAAGGCCAAGGGCGGAAAGGGCAAACGTAGTCGTCGGAAGCGTGGCAGGGGTGGCGACGCGGGCGGGACGGGACGTTCGGGTGGCAGTGCTGGCAGTTCGTCAACTGGCGAGTCAACTGGGGGCGATTCCGGGGGTGATTCCGGGGGTGGCAAGCGGAAGCGTCGCCGCCGGCGGAAGAAGGTTGTACGTGATGGTGCTGGTTCAGCTGGTGGGCAGCCGCAGGCAGAGGGCGGTCAGGGGAAGAAAAAGCGACGACGTCGTCGTCGCGGCAAGGGCGGCGGTGATTCATCGGGACCACCTGCTGCGCAGTCGTAGCTGAATTTGGACGAGACGGTGAAGCCGATACACATGTCAACAGGAGTATGCTCTGCGATCCACCATGCCTGATTCTCACGTTGACCATGCCGGAACCACGATCGAGACGATCCAATCGCTGTTGGTGGCTTTCGCCTGCGCAATGATCTTCAGGGGCTTTGTGGTTGAGGGATTCGTCATTCCAACGGGCTCAATGGCTCCGACGCTGATGGGCCAGCACGTGTTGATTGAAAGTCAGCAGACGGGCTCGGTTACGCCGATCGGTCTAGATACGATGGGGCGCAAGCCCAATGCATCGCTGCTACGCGATCATCTGGCTGGTCGGCAGCAGCCGTTTGAAAAGACGAGCATCAAGGCGTCCGGTTCACGGATGGGCGATCGGATTCTCGTCGCAAAGTGGTTGTATCCGTTCATGGAGCCAGACCGTTGGGATGCGATCGTCTTTCGCAATCCTGCCAATCCGGAGGGCTCCAGCGGCACGTACATCAAGCGGCTCATTGGTCTGCCGGGCGAGACGATCTGGATTGTCGATGGCGATATATTCGTGCGCAATCTCGGGGCGGAGCGGTTTCATGTGGCGAGAAAGCCGCGTGATGTACGCGGCGCAGTTTGGCAGCAGGTGTGGGACAGCAACAAGCTTCCGACGGCGCCCGGCCGGCTCAAGCGTGCATGGAAGGGGTGGCCATGGCGTGGTGCGCCCCAGTCTGCATGGAAGCCCATGGGGGCATCTCTGGAATCAACCGGCGAGGGAACAGACTCGTTGGTGTGGGATGATGTGAGGTTCCCTCTCGACGACTGGAATTCATACAACATGTTCACGCCGGTGTCGGGCGATATCGCAGTGAGCGATTTGCGAGTGTCTGCGACGGTGACGCCCGAATCTTCGGGTGTGAAGGTGATGTTTGAGCTGAAGTCTCGCATGCATACGTTTCAGTATCGGTTGGATGATGGCGTCGCATCGATCGAGATGTGGCCCGATTCTGATCCTGGCAAAGTGCAGCGAGTTGACGTGAAGATTGGAGCGATGCATCCGGGGCAAGCGGTTCGGATTGTTGCTGAGCAAATTGACCAGACGGCACGGATATTAGTTGATGGTGATGAGGCACTCGAACTGGCGTATGACTGGTCACCCCGTGAGCGTCTCGAGGCTGCGTCGGGTCTGCAGAACGCGGCGTCGATGAGTGACGGCGAGTTGGCGCGGCGAATGCCTGCTCGCCCGGCAATGCGATGGCAGTTCTCGGGTGGCCCTGTGAAAGTATCAAACATGCAGGTCGATCGTGACCTGTATTACCGCTCTGCGATCCTGACGAGCATGTCACGAAAGCATGCGCCGCTGCCCGAGTTCGAAGAGATGGTCCGGCCTGGCAGTCCAGCGGCCGGGACGCATCCAGATTCACTGGTTACGCTCGGTCCCGACCAATTCTTTGTCCTTGGCGACAACAGTGGTCGGAGCTTGGACGGTCGGCTCTGGGGCGCCCCCGATCCGATCGTTGCCGAGCAGGTGGACCCAATGCCATTCATTGTTCCACGCGACCTTCTCATCGGCAAGGCCTTCGTTGTCTACTTCCCGGCCCCGCTCACAAGTAGCACCGGCATTCCCATCCCGGACTTCGGGCGATTGCGGTTCATTCACTAAGGAAGGCGTGAATTGGGGGGTGCGGTATCGTGTAAAAGCGTGCTGTTTCAGAACTCACGGAGGAACGATATGACTTGCAAACTTCTGCTCGCTTTGGCAATGAGCGTGGTTGCGTTGGTTGGTTGTGAGGACAGCACAGGCAGTTTGCAAAAACTCTGCGCCTCAAGCGACGCAACGGTTTCTCAAGTTCGGGAGTGCCTGGATCTTGGTGCTGATGTCAATGCGAGGGACAAGGAAGGCTGGACTCCGCTGATATGGGCAGCGAAAAACAACTCCAACCCCGAAGTGATCTCGTTGCTGCTCGGGGCAGGTGCTGAGGTCAACGCAAAGAGTAAATATGGCTGGACTCCGCTGATGTGGGCAGTGTTAGTCGACGAACACCCCGAAGTGGTATCAGTGCTGCTGAAGGCAGGTGCTGAGGTCAACGCAAAGGTTAGAGATGGCACGACTCCGCTGACTTATGCAGCGTTCGCGAACTCCAACCCCGAAGTGATCTCAGCACTGCTCAACGCAGGTGCTGAGGTGAATGCGAGGGATGCGATTGGGTTTACTCCACTGATGTGGGCAGCGACAGGCAACACCAACCCCGAAGTGATCACAGTTCTGCTGAAGGCAGGTGCTGATGTCAATGCGAAGGATGAAGATGGCAGGACTCCGCTGATGTGCGCAGCGAAACACAACATCAGAAAGTTGTCCAAGCGCTCCGAGATCAATCATGATCCACACACCCCCAACCCCGAAGTCAACCCCGAAGTAGTGATATCAGTGCTTCTCAAGGCGGGTGCTGATGTCAATGCGAAGGACAAAGAGGGGAAGACT
>JAAERN010000098.1 GCA_024230295.1 Planctomycetota bacterium | reverse complement strand
GTGACGCTGACTTTTCTCAACGCTCGACAGCGAAGAGACCCTCAGCGACTCGACGAGCCTGCCAGAGGGCTGTTCGTCGGTTTCCCGAGAGAGTTCGTCCGGTCCTTGACCGCGGGCGACATCGCCGGCATCCGTCTCCAGGCAGGTGCCTTGTTGGCAGAAGGGAAGCGCGAGGAAGCGAAAGCCTTGCTGATCAAGTTGCACCGCGGCAGATGGCCCTTGTCGGAGAGGGATCAAGAGTACGTGGAGCAGTCCCGGATGCGGATTCGGCGAATGGCCGGAGCGTCCGCCAACGACCGCTCGCATGCCCTGGCTCTGATCGAGGCGTCGCTGGTCACCTGGCCGATGTTGCGTCTCGACCCGGAATTCATGGTCAGCGTGATTGCCGTCTACGCTAATTTGGGCGACCCGAGAGCAGCCATCCTCGCCGAGCAGATACTCGAGACAGACATGAATGACGGCCAGCGCCGCCTGCTGATCATGACCCAGGTCAAGGTCAAGCTCAACGAAGGTGATCTGACCGGTGCCGGCCAAGTCTACCGGAAGCTGAAGGAGCTCGCCCCGCAGAGTGAAGAAACGATCGAGGCGCGTGAACTGATCAAGGCGGCGGTGATTAAGCAATAACATTCTCGGAATCCAAAAGAATGAGCATTATGAATCAGCAGACCTTCCTAGACCGAGCGATC
>JAAERN010000097.1 GCA_024230295.1 Planctomycetota bacterium | reverse complement strand
TCTCCGACGACCAGTGGGAGTTCACCGAGAGCCTCTACTTTTCCGCGATCACCCTGACCACCATCGGCTACACCGACCTGCTCGGCACCGAGCAGTGCGTCGTCTACCGCGATGCCAACGGTCGTTACCGGTGGGAGAGCAGCACCGACGCTCACACCAGCGAGGAGGGCTACGACAAAGCAAGCGAGGAGTTGTTCGCCGACTTCACACCATGGACGCGGACTTTGACCACCTTGGTTGCGATCATCGGGATTACCTTTTTCCTCTATGTCATCGCTCAAGTGACCTCGTTCTTCGTCGAGGGCCAGTATCAGGAAATTGCCGCAGCCAATCGGGCACAAAAGCAAATCAAGCGTTTTACCAACCACATGATCCTGTGCGGCGGCGGCGGCAACGGGCGCACGGTCTTGGAGCAGGCACAAAAGGAGGGAGTGAACTGCGTCGTCATCGACCTGGACGACGAGGTGATTCGCGAACTCCGGCAGAAACACCCCACGATCGCATGCCTTAACCGGGACGCGACCGATGTCAAGTCACTCGAAGCTGCAGCAGTCGACCGGGCCCGGGGCGTGGTGTCCGTGATGTCGGATGACCGGGCGAACCTTGTAACAACCGTCACCGCACGCCAACTCTCGCCGAGCGTCCGGATCGTCAGTCGTTGCGTCAGGGAACAGTCGAATCGTCAACTTCAATATGCCGGGGCGGACTCCGTCGTGAACACGGCCAAACTCATCGGGCTTCGGATTGCCAGCGAGTTGATCCGGCCGACCATGGTTGAATTCCTCGAGATCATCCTTGGCCACGATGACGCACAGGACCTGGTTATTTCCGGGATTCACCTCCAAGAAAAAGATGCCGGGCGCACCTTGGAAAGTCTGCCGATGGATGAAATCGATGGGGTGGTGATCGTGGCATTTCGCCGGGGTGAAATCTATACCTTCAATCCGGCGAACGACGCACTTCTCCTTGAGAATGATGAACTGATCATGCTCGGCACCCAGGAGACCATCAGCCAGCTCTCCCAAGCCATCGCCGTGTCTCCCGCAAGCCCGGCCCATGAAACGGTGCCTGAACAACAGCTAGGGCAACCGGCAGACACGGCCACCGCAGTCGATGGTGCACCGGCGGATGCCGGCTTGGAACTGCATGGCCATTTCATCATCTGCGGTGCCGGAGGAGTTGGGCGAACCATCGCGGCAGAGTTATTTGCCACAAGACGAACCTGCGTCTGCATCGACAACGACACCGAGGCCCTTGACGAGTTCCGCAGCGCCCTGCCCGAGGTGCAGGTGATCGAGGATGAACCTTATTCCCCCGATGCCCTCGCGAAAGCGAACATCCGTGGAGCCCGGGGCCTGGCGACCATCCTTGCATCCGACCGCGACAATCTGGTCGTCGTGGTGACCGCCATGCAG
>JAAERN010000096.1 GCA_024230295.1 Planctomycetota bacterium | reverse complement strand
TTTCCGAAGAACCCAACGTGGCATAGATGGACTTGGGCGATCCCGTGACAGGGAATAACCTCACCCCGCCCCGATCCGCGTGGCGTAGCCTCTCCCCGCTTGCCGACTGCGCCTGGGGTGGGTAGGACTGAGTAATGAAGAGGCAAAGTCATTGCCACTGTTTGATCGTTTTTTTGATCGTCTGGAGCGCCTCTCTACCGGGCGCTTTTGCCGAGGAACCGGAGCTGCCGTTGCCGGCGGAGCCAAAACATGGGCGACCGTATCTCATGCCCGAGGCTGAACGGCAACGCCTTCGCGGGCTCATAGCTCGCGAAGGATGGGCGAAGCAGGATTACGAGCAGTTGAAGAAAAAAGCGGATGGCGGCGACGGCTATGCGGCGGCATTCCTCTTCGCGCTCGGGGGCGATGCCAAATATGTTCCCACCGCGACCAAATGGCTGCTCGGGAATTTTGCACCTCATAAAGTCAAGCGTTTCAAAGACAGACTCGATGATCCCAAATTCTTCGCGGGCGGTAGACCGTGGATGGGAGTTATTTTTTACCGTATCGAAGCGGAACAAATCATCGCCTTCGATTATCTGCATGACGCACTGTCCGCTGGCGACCGCCGCACCATTCGCGACGGGCTGTTAATCAATGCTCGCTACCGCATGAAGGCGATGGATCGCTGGTGGCACACGCCGAACCTCGTCTTCAAGCCGACATTCGCCGTCGCGCTGACGGGACTGGTGACACGCGATCGAGAGTGCCTGGAATGGGGATTCCGCCGAACCAAACCGCATGGCCCACACATTGGCGGTTACTTTACCGTGCTCAATCACATGCTACGTGACGGTGGCCCGTGGCACGAGGCCCCGATCTATCCGATCGATCACCAGGGCCTGATCCTCTCCGCGCAGATGTCTCGCTATCTCGGACTGGTGGATGGCCAGGATTGGTTCAGACGCGAGATGCCCGACGGCGGCAGCCCCAGGGGGTTGATGGACTACTACATCGACACGGCCTACCCGATGGAAAAGGTTGGGATTACGCGACGCATCCGGGCCGCAAGTTACGGGGACGGGGCAACCAGCGGAGGCCGTGATCTGTTTCTGATTTACCCGGGTGGCGGAGGCTCCCTCGTCCACGCTGGGCTTGCCGACGCGTACAACGTTTCGGGCGATTCACGCTACGCGGCTTTCCTCGCATTACTCCCTGACTACAAGCCGAACCTGCTGAACAGGCGGCCGCTTCCGTCAAAGCCAGTGCCGCTACCTGCCGCTCCATCGAAGGTCTGGCCAAGTTACGGGCTGGCGATGCTGAGATCAGACGAGTCGCCCAGTTACTGGACCAGCGGCGATGCCATTGCCGTCTTTCAGCTCATGGGGCAGGGCTACGGCCATGACCATCGTGACAAGTTCAGCCTGACGCTGCACGGAGCCGGACGACTCTTCTATCCCGACTACAACGCCATCCAGTACGAGAGACCGTCGATCGGTTGGACAACTAACAGCGTGGCGCATAACACGCTCCTCGTTGACGAGCAGGATACACGCAACGCCGAGCCCAATGGCCTGCGACACGACTTCAACCCGGACGTGAAGTTCCTGGCAATATCGGCGAGTGGTGTGTTTGAGGGCGTCGACCAGACGCGGGCTCTCTCACTCGCACCCGAGTACCTGCTGGATGTCTTCCATGCGTCGAGCAGGATCCCGCACACCTACGACTACCTGCTGCACAGCTTCGGCCAAGCCGAGCCCGCGCGACCCGGAGCGTTTCGTGCCTCTGATGCGATGAAACGACGGTTCTGGCTTGTCGACGATCAGCGGACGGCGAAGGAATCGGGTGGGTGGTCTGTTGATTTTGTGCTCAAGGACGAAACGCCGGCACGTCTGCGACTGCACATGGCCGCGGAGCCGGATACGCAGGTCACGCTCGGCCGCTGGGGGGACCAGC
>JAAERN010000095.1 GCA_024230295.1 Planctomycetota bacterium | reverse complement strand
TGAGGTGCGTGAACTTCCGATCATCAGTTGCGCTCCTCCGCGGGTGCCGCTTCGAGATCCGCAATAAAACGATCGACAACCGCCTGCGAGCGAGCGTCATCCGACAATGACTCTCCGACGATGCGCCCGGCAAGATCCACCGCCATGCCGCCGACATCTTGCCGCAGTGCGGACAAGGTCTGAGACCGTTCGGCATCTAGTTGGGCCTCGCCGCGGGCTGCGATTGTGGAACGCTCAACTTCCGCCTGCTGGCGGGCCTCCGCGACAATCGAGCGAGCATCATCTTCAGCCTTGGCGCGTATGGCCGCAGCCTCATCATGTGCACCCGAGATTTGCTCTCGGTACTGCTCGGCTAGAGACTGAGCCTCCGCTTCGGCTTTCGCCGCACGCTCTATACCGCCTTCAATGGCATCAGTCCGCTCTGCCAGCGTCTTCTTGATCCCTGGTAACGCAAACTTAGCCAGTAAGCCAAAGACGATGAAGAAGGCCAGCACGGCGATAATGAACTCGTCTAGCGGAACCGCAAGTACGGAAGGTGACTCACTGCCCTCGGCAGCTGACACTGCTGACGTCAATATGCTCATGAGCACTCCTTTCTCAAGTCCTAGCGTGAACTATGTTGGT
>JAAERN010000094.1 GCA_024230295.1 Planctomycetota bacterium | reverse complement strand
ATTCCCGATTCAGCATGCCAATAAATTTAATGCTGATTTCCTTGGGGCACTGAGCTTCGCACTCGCCGTAATTCCGGCATGACCCAAAGCCTTCGCCCTCCATCTGCTCCACCATCGACAGGACGCGGTGTTTGCGTTCAGGATCGCCTTGCGGCAGCAAACCTAGGTGAGAAACTTTTGCCGACGTGTACAACATCGCCGAAGCATTCGGGCAAGCAGCGACACAGGCTCCGCAGCCGATACAAGATGCGGCATCAAGCGCTTCTTCCGCGATCTCTGGTTCGATGGGTATGGAGTTCGGTTCGGGCTTGGGCCCGGAGTGAACCGTGACATAACCACCGGCCTGCATGATTCGGTCGAAAGCCGAGCGATCTACCACGAGGTCGCGCACCACAGGAAATGCCGTTGCTCGCCATGGTTCGACGGTGATCTCCGCTCCATCCTGAAAATGCCGCATGTAGAGTTGGCATGTTGTGGTCGCGGGTTTCGGACCGTGTGCTTGACCGTCGATTACCATCGAGCACATTCCGCAAACGCCTTCACGGCAATCGGAGTCGAAGGCGACCGGATCACCACCCTCTTTGGTTAACTGAATATTCATAGCGTCCAACATCTCGAGAAACGAGGTGTCTCCGCTAAT
>JAAERN010000093.1 GCA_024230295.1 Planctomycetota bacterium | reverse complement strand
TTCGGCGTATCGCGGGTTCGAATCCCGCCCCCACCGTTGGCGGCCCTTGGGCCGCCAACGGTAGAACAGGTGATCAGGAGCGTGGCGGTGAGTCGAATTGTCTTGGGCCTGATGGTGATGAGTTCGGCTTTGCTGGGAGGGTGCCTTGCTGGCTCTTCGCCCGTGCCGGCTCATCTTGAACTGCGGGATGCTCTGACCGGCGCGCCGGTTGGGGGTGCCGAAGTTCGAACGACCGGAGGGAACATCTTTATACCGCCGCGTGATGTTCTGGGGCCGCCGATATCTCCGTGGGCAAATCCAGCTGGCGGTCGCTTCGAGACTGCGGGCGACGGCGGCGTCGATATTGTGCTTGCGGGCAACCGCCCCAACGAACTCACGATCACGGCTGATGGGTATGCGCCGCTACACATGACACTCAGGGGCAGAGCAACCTCGATTGGTGGCGTCTCCAGTTGGACACTCGGCCGACTTCCCCCGATCAATGACGAAGTATCGCCGCCGCGGCGGCTCGAAGTACGGGTGCGGACGAACTCCTCGCCAACTCAATGAGCCTTGAGCGGCCCGATCTGTACTTCGGGCTCGCAAAGCGATGCCTTCATGTAGTCGCGATTCATGCGACCGATGAATCGAATGGACACACCCTTCGGGCACACGTCCTGGCACTCGGCATAATTCGTACAGGCGCCGAATCCTTCTTCATCCATCTGCTCGACCATGGACTTCGCACGCTTCCACCGCTCGGGCTGCCCCTGCGGCAGGAGGCCGAGGTGCGAGACCTTGGCTGCGGTAAAGAGCATCGCCGCAGCGTTCGGACATGCCGCCACACAGGCGCCGCACCCAATACATTCGGCCGCATCCATGGCTTCTTCGGCGATCGGATGCGGGACCAGCGACGCATTGGGCTCCGGTTTTGGACCGCTGTGCGTCGAGATGTATCCGCCAGCCTCGATGATGCGCTCAAACGCAGTTCGATCGACCATGAGGTCTTTCACAACCGGAAATGTGCCACTTCGGAACGGCTCAATCCAGATCTCGTCACCGTCTCGGAAGGCCCGCATTCGAATTTGGCACGTCGTCGATTTCTGCCCTGGCCCGTGCGGGCGTCCGTTGATCACACATGAACACGCGCCGCAGATTCCTTCTCGACAATCGCTGTCGAATGTCACAGGATCCTGGCCGGCTACGATGAGCTGCTCATTGAGGGTGTCGAGCATCTCAAGGAATGACATGTCAACCTCGACATTGGAGAGTTCATGCCGCTCGAAACCGCCCTTGGCATCAGGGCCATCTTGTCGCCATACATGCAGGATGACGCGCATCACTTGTAACTCCTGGTCATCAGCGGAAGCGCGTCGAACGATAACGTCTCCGTATTTTTCTCGTGTGGTGAGCCCTCGCCCTTCCATTCCCAGACGGTGACGTTGGCGAACTCGTCGTCATTTCGGACCACTTCCCCGTCATCGGTCTGGTGCTCTTCACGGAAATGGCATCCGCAGGATTCGTCTCGCTCCAGAGCGTCGCGGCACATGAGGTGTGCCAAATCAAGGAAGTCTCCGAGCCGACCCGCTCGCTCAAGGGCCTGATTCGTGGTGTCGGCTCGCCCCGGCACGATCATGTCGTGTTCGAAGGCTTCTTTCAACGAATCAATCTTGCTGATCGCCTCGTTCAATCCCTCCGCTGTTCGGGCCATTCCGCAGTGATGCCACATCACTTCGCCGAGTTCCTTGTGAATCGCCATGGGCGAGCGAGAACCGCGGCGGGCCATCAGCCCGTCGATGTGTTCACGTACCGACTGCTCGTGCTGGGCGAAGGCGGGATGCTCCGTCGTCACCTTGTCCATGTAGATGTCATGCAGACTGTCGTTGATCGTCTGAGGAAGGATCATGTAGCCGTCGGCCAGACACTGCATGAGGCTGCTTGCGCCGAGGCGATTAGCGCCGTGATCCGAGAAGTTCGCTTCGCCGATGGCGTAGAGTCCAGGGATATTGGTCATCAGGTTGTAGTCAACCCACAACCCCCCCATGCAGTAGTGAACCGCCGGGAAAATCCGCATTGGCACCTTGTAGGGTGACTCTGTCGTGATCTCCTCGTACATGTCAAAGAGGTTGCCGTACCGCTCCCCGATCACCTTCTCGCCCCGGTCGCGAATGGCGTCGGCAAAGTCGAGGTAGACCTGTCGCTTGCCCCCCACTCCGAGACCGTCATCGCAAACGTACTTGGCGTTTCGAGCCGCCACATCACGCGGGACGAGATTACCGAACGAAGGGTATCGCTCTTCGAGGTAGTAGTACCGCTCGTTTTCTGGGATCTGGTCAGGACTTCGCGTGTCGCCTGGCTTCTTGGGCACCCAGACTCGCCCGTCGTTCCGGAGCGACTCGCTCATCAGCGTCAATTTGCACTGAAAGTCGCCACTGACCGGAATACAGGTCGGGTGGATCTGCACATAGCAGGGGTTCGCGAATCCGGCCCCCTGTTTGTGCGCTCGCCATGCAGCGGTGACATTGCAGTTGAATGCGTTCGTACTCTGAAAGAACACGTTTCCGTATCCGCCGCTGGCAAGCACGACCGCATCCGCGGCAATGCTGCGGATCTCGCCGGTCTGCAGGCAGCGATACACGACGCCCCGGCACCGCCCATCGATATTGACGACGTCCTGCATCTCGGTCCGCGGATACATGATCGCGTTCCCCGCAGCGACCTGCTGATGAAGTGCTTGATAGGCGCCGAGCATGAGTTGCTGCCCAGTTTGGCCGCGGCAATAGAATGTTCGTTCAACCAGCACGCCGCCAAACGAGCGGTTGGCGAGTTGTCCGCCGTACTCGCGGGCAAAGGGAACACCCTGGGCAGTGCACTGATCGATGATGCCCGTGGCGACCTCGGCAAGCCGCCACACGTTGGCCTCGCGAGCGCGAAAGTCTCCGCCCTTCTGCGTGTCATAGAACAGACGGCTGATGCCGTCCCCGTCGTTGCGATAGTTCTTGGGCGCGTTGATGCCACCCTGCGCCGCGACTGAGTGCGCCCTTCGCGAAGAGTCTTGGAAACACATCACATGAACGCGGTAGCCCTGCGCAGCGAGTGATGCCGCAGCGGCGGCACCGGCAAGCCCGGTACCCACCACCACAATGTCGTACTTGGGGCGATTCCGAGGACCGACGAGTTTGACGTGCTCTAGGTGGTTTCGCCACTTGTCGCGAATATCTCCCGATGGGATTTTTGCGTCGAGTTCAAGCATGGTCAGTGGCCCTCCGTCGAGGATGCTGGAGCGTGTTCGACCCCGCTGATAGTCGGCGGTGGAAGAATGCCGGTCCAGAAGCAGAACGGCACGGACGAGAACCCGATGAAGAGTCCGAGCGAGAGCACCCACGCCCACACCCGGAAGGCCTTGTTGCGATCTTGGTTATCCGCGCCGAACGTCTGAAGAAATGACCACCCGCCGTGATACAGATGGATGCAGATGCAGGCCATCACGAAGATGTAGAGGGCAGAAACCCACCACATCGAGAAAGCCGCGTACAGGTTGAGGTAGACGTCCGCCATCATGTGGCCGTCTTCCTCATGAAAGAGAACCGGTGCCGGCTGTACGGTGCCTGTCGTGAACTGCAGAATGTGCAGCACGATGAACACGAGAATGACGGCACCCGAGAATTTCATGAGCCTCGCCGCCAGCGTCGAAGCTTGCAGGTCATGCCGGTGGTATTTCTGCGGCCGTGCACGTTTGTTCTGATAAATCAGCAACGCCACGGTGACGATGTGGGCAAGCACGCATACCAGCAGGACCGCCCGCATGATCCACAGCACACCGCCCCATCCGAAGATCGGCTCCAGAAGTGTCCGGAGGTGCATGGCATATTCGTCAATGACACCGGGGCCGGCAAACACCTTGAGGTTGCCACCCATGTGCGCGATCAGGAACAGAATGAGGACTACCCCGGTGATGGCCACGACAACCTTTTTGCCGACAGCAGTCTTATAGAACTTCAACAGTCTCATGCGGACTCCCTCGATGCGGTGGCGGGCATCATACCGAGGCGGCAGAACCGTCCATCGCCGTCACACTCGCTACGGTCGTGTCATCAGCCAGTGATGCCGATCCAGCCCATGATCTGACCGCTGCCAGCAGTTCGACCACGTCCTCTTGGCAGGTCCGAGTACGCTCAAGAACGGCGATGATCCGGTCAAGGCCGAATTGTGCCCCCTCGCGGTCCGGCTGCTCGGGCACACCGTCGGTCATCAATACGATGCGATCGCCAGCCGCAATTTTGATTCTTGTCACTACGAATTCGATATCTTCCAAAGCCCCAACCAGTGGCGAAACGGCGGCCTGATGCATTTCGGCGGTGTTCTCGTGGCAATGCGCCCAGTAGCCGTGCCCGGCATCAACGTAGTCAAGCGTACCGTCGGGATGAAACACGCCGACCCACAACGTCAGGAAACGATTCGATGCGCTTCGCTCCCGCACGAAGTCGTTGAGTTCAGCGACAGCGCCACTCGGACAGGCGTGGCGACTCAGTGCTGAATGAAGAAATGCCTGCGCCGCTGCCATGAGGATGGCCGCCCCGACGCCCTTGCCCGAAACATCGCCGAGCATCACCGCGATGCGTTCCTCTGAGAGTTCTACAACATCAAAGAGGTCGCCGGATGCCACTCGTCCCGGATGAAACTCGACGGCGTAGTCAAGCCCAGCGAGTTCTGCTGGCTTGAGAGGTACCATCAATTGTTGGGCCTCGCGGGCAGCAGCCATTTCGGCATCCATCTCCCGCTGCCGGTCCTGCATCCCACGCCGTCGTAGATTCGCCATCGCCAGCCCGCCGAGTTGCGAGAGGGCGTGACAGAATCCAGTCGCGTCACCGGCGACCCGATCCTCGCCACCCCGCGCATCCAAATAGAGGCACGCTGCCACCTGATCGTCGACTTGAACAGGGCAGCACATAGCCGAGTGAATTGCCAGATCGGCAATGCTTCGGCCCCAGTCAGTAGATTGCTGTTGGCCGGCCAACGTGACGAATTCGCCTGCCGATGCCCGCATCACGAGCGTTCGGCTGAACCTATCGGCTGGCCCCGCAACGTTCGAAATTCTCCCGAGAACCTCGACACCTTCTTCATCCCCTGCCAAGCGGACGAGTGCGGCGCGGCAGTACCCCGTCCCCTCAATCACGGACTCGAGCAGCGACTTGGCCAGGCTCTGCTCATCCTCCGCATCATTGATTCGCCCGGCACAGTCGATCAAGAGTTGCAAACGGTGGTGCGCCAATTGTCCGGCGACATCCGGCTGCATGGGCTTGATAAGCGCGGCGTCCTCGCTGCCCTCCACCTCAGCCATGGCGACCGTCGTTGGGGCCCACGACCCAACACGAAGTACCCACGGACCCACACCGATGCGATCGCTAGGAGCCAGCGGAGTCGCGGCTTCGGCATCAAGCCGAACATCGTTGAGCCAGGTACCGTTGGCGCCCCCAAGGTCGACCAACATCCACCGGTCACCGAGATATCGGATCTCAGCATGCCGCCGCGACACGGTCGCATCCACAAGTCGCACCTCGCAGGCCGAACTGCGGCCGATCACGCCCCCCGCCCGGGTGACCTCCACCGGCGGAAGGGACGGCCCGCGGACGCTCGCGAGCCGAAGCATTGCGGCTGCTGGGTCGGTGTGGTTCGACTCGGTCATGGCGGAGATGCTACACGCCACCGCCCTCGGACTCGCACCCCCCCACGATCGGACAAAGGGGCGGCGGGTACAATTCTCCCTTCGGTCCACGTAGCTCAATTGGATAGAGCGTCGGCCTCCGAAGCCGAAGGTTGCAGGTTCGAGCCCTGCCGTGGACGTTGTCATGGGCAGACTCCGGGCAGAGACAACAAAGCCATCAGCCCCCTCGCACACCGGATGAACGAACAACAACTGAGGTGCTGTCCAGCCCCTTGGCGATCCGGAGGGATTCTCCCATGGGCTTGGCAGGGTATTCAGGGCAGAAGATCGCACGCATCAAAGCGGCAGCCATCTTGAGTGGCCTCCTCGGCGTAGACTGGCAACCATGAGGAACTTCACGTGTCCGTGGTGCGGCGTCCCCGCCTCCTCGTCCGATCCCCGATTCATTGCTGCCTCACCGTCACTGCAAGGCGATCCAGTGCTCGGTCCAGATCATCAACTTCGGTTCAGACCAACTCGTTTTGATGCGGGCGGCTGCCCGATTGATCCTGAGGGAACGCTTTCCCCCATACCCGCCTGCCAATCCTGCCGCCACGAATGGCCTGCAGCAATCTGGTCCAGCAAGTCTGCAGGGCTGCTTCAGATTACTGGTGGCGTGGCAACTGATGTCGCAGCGAGACTCTGTTCGATGGGCGGCCAACGTCTCCGAGCGCTGGACTATCAACTCACCGAGGTTTCTGATGGAGGGCTTCACGAGCCGGTCGCCGACTCGGCCGAGTGTCCTCGCATCGCGGCCCTCACGATTACTTCTCCTGGCGGAAGCCACAGCACCGTATTCATCGCGGCAGGCGAAACACCGGGACCACCTGATGTCGTTCTCGCTGCAGAGGATTCGGGGATCTGCTCAACCCAGAGTACGGCCACCCTCGTCAGGCTCGTACCCGGCACGGACTTGCCACCAAACCTCATTTCATCGAACGGGCAGGTCCTGCTCGATCGATGTGAATCACACCCCTCCGGTGGCTGCTGCGTTCAGGATGGTCCCGAAGGGCTCGCCGCCGTGCTTCTGCTCGCTGCAGGACAATCTAATGAGGGCAGCCGAGATGCTTGAACTTGTCCATGCTTGGACGTCTGAAGCAGTTTCCGGGAAGCCGGGGTTCACGACGCTCTTCAAGAGTCCCAAACTTGGCAAAGAAGCTACGGCAGTGCTTGAAGCTCGCTCAGGTCTGACCATGCATCCGCCTGCTGAAACCCCACCACTGCTTGCCCATCGAATCTTGAAGATCGATGGCACGTGGCGTTCGGCCTTGAGTCACATTGCAATGAATGATGGAGCAACGAAGGCACGCCCGAATCGGACCGCTCACCATCTCCTCTTGACCAAAGAGGAACACCCAGCAAACTACGGCCCGGCCGCACTCCTGCGAAGCGGATGGTTCCTTTCAAGATGGAACGATGGAGTCCGCCCCAATGTGCCACCGCTGCCCGAGGCTCAGCCATTGCGCCCGCATGCAGCAATCGATGAAGCGTGGGCGGCAGCGCTCGCAACAATGGTGCTCCGTGGAATCGGCTTCATCATTCGGCTCCCCGAAGGTTCGGATCCATACGAAATGCTCTCACAAATCGAGGATGCCTTGCCGCCGGAGCGGAGGTGGGAACTCACCTTTCTCATCGGGGGTACTCTGCATATCGATGGCGTCTTGGTTCGTGTCCTAGCACACAACGCAGCCGCTCCTCCGGATGCAGAGATCATCGATCTGGCGAGCTCTCCTCCAAGGGAGGACCTCAACCGCGGCGACGATCCACTCGCACACGACGCCGCAACCACACCTGCATCGCTCTACATCGAACCGTCAACCACCAGCCGCAACATCGTTGCACCAATTGTGGTTGCCATCTTGGCGGGCCTGCTGGCCCTGCTGATCTGGCATGGGATGACGACATGAACCAAGCTGAGACACTTCGCGCAGCACTGAAAATCGCCAGTGACCCGGAATTGATCCGGCCGGTGACCGAAGCCATCTCATTGACTTTGAGCAGATGCGCGATATGGGCAGAGCGAGGGGATGCAGTCGGAGCCGCGGCGCTGAATTCCGACGCTGGAAATGTCATCGGGCTGTGCTTGCTCCTGCAGCAATCCGGCCAGCCCCTACCGACTGGCTTGCAACTCCCGACATCCCCAACCCTTGATGAACTCGCCAAACTGCCCGCTGTGGCCAAAGCACACCACCACGAGGTAGAAACATGGACGAACCTGAACCTCTGTGATGCACCACTCCCCGAACGATTGAAGGCAGCCCGGGCGCTGCGAGTCTTGGAGCCGAACAATCCGACTTGGAAACGAAATCACAATGCCATCGAGCAGGCAGCGGTTGAGTTGTGGTCCGGAGAAGTCGAACTCTGCCTCAGATCAAATGATGCTCGCGCAATCTCGACCTTGGCGAAACAGGTTCACGCAATGGCCTTCCTCAGCGCAGATGGCCAGCAACTTGTCCACCGATTAGACGACGCAATGCTGGACATCGCCAAGTCAACGGCAAGAGACACACTCTCGCTGATTGAAGATGAGTTGCACCTCGCATGGGCGGCGATGGATGCGGTACGAGCAGAGCGTCTGATTGAGCAGTGGCGAACGCTTGCTGAATCGGCCGGAGGCTCAGCGGATATGCCACTCCACGGCCTGCTCACGTGGCTTGCCGCCACCAAACATCAGACGGCAAATGAACAGGCAGCAGAGCATTTGGTCGCGGATCTGGTGCGAGCATTAGATGAATTGGAACCCGTTCACGGAATCGAACGCAGGTACGCAGCCGCGATGGAGGCAGACGCGACAATTCCACCGGTTGTGGAGATCCGGGTTGCGCATCGCATTGCGGACGAACGTCGTGCTCGCGGTCGCAGATACGCCGTCGGTGCTGTCGCGATCATCGCGATCGCGGCTGCGATAGCAGTGATCATTGCCATCAGGCAGCAAAGCATCGATCGGGCCCGAACAATTCAGCATCTCTCGGCCTGCATTTCGTCGGCTCTGCAGTCGGACCGCCTGCCGGATGCACTGGATTGTTGGAGTCAAGCTGCCCATGCTGGATTGATCGAGGTTCCCGAACTCGCCGCACATGGACCAGGTATTGAGCGGGCCGAGCAATTACTTCAGCGACGCCGCGTGGCTGCCGAAGATTCCCTCGCACGAGCGAGATCTATCTTCGAGTTAGAGTCTGATTCACTTCCATCTATCCAATCAGCCATCGCACTTCTGCAGTCGGCCCAGGCCGATCTTCCCGATGCATCGCTGGCCGCTCGCGACTTGCTACTCGAACATGGCCTTGAACTACGGGCTGGGCTGCTTGATCAAGAACGATCGGCCCGTATGCGAGAACTCGAGCCGATTAACTCATTGCTCGCACACCCAAATCCCCTGCCCGCTGACTTGGCGGGTTGGTCTAAACGCCTTGGGCATGCGAAGGAAGCCTCCAAGGCTTTGGCAGCCATACGACTTCGCCCTGCAGCCGACGAAATCACAACACGGCAACAGATCACATCCCTGAGCCATCGAGCCTCCAGCCTCCGAGAACTCGCAGCCGACAAGATCATGCGGCTGAAAGAGGGACACATCGCCTTGGAGGAACTGAGCCGCATTCCCACAATCGAGTCGGACTGGGCTGAAAGGTGGGACCGATTGATTGCGGAGTACCCCGATGTGATCAGGTCCACCGATCGATCCCAGTGGGGACTTGCAGCGGAAGCCGCAGCTGCCGCCGCGTCGGTGGAAGACTGGCGTTTCCGATTCCCTGCTATCGCAGAGGCCAATCTGTGGTCCTCGGAAGAGGCTCCCGACATATCGTTGGTCGGCGGCGCCAAGACAAGCCTCCAGTCTCATCTGGACGCGTATCAACACCGCTCACCGTATCGAGACGTTGCCAAGCGACTCATCACACTCGCCTCTGCGATGCAAGATCTGCAATTCAACGACCCACTTGACCACGCACTTGAAGAGTCCGGGCTGATGGATCTCTATCGCGCGGACACCAGTGATGGCTACGTGTATCTCAAACGAGTTGACCACGGGTGGCGGCGTCTGGAATCGCGGCAGGATCTGAAGGTTCCACCATCACACCTTGAGCCCCTTTCGCACGAATCGCAGCGAGTCATGTTCGCTGGCGTTGAGCCGAGCCCCCCGGCTGCGGTCACGGCCCTTCGGCGGGGGCTGGACGCATGGAAAGCGAATCGAGGACCGGCGGGGGCAGCAGCGTTGATCAAGGCAATCGAGCAATCGAAAGAGCAGGACCCGCTGCTGGTTCTGGCCATCCTGCGAACCATCTGGGAAACCCTTCGGAGTCCTGCCATGCCCCTCCCGGCGGGCATTTCGGAAGTTGGAGGACACTGGCTCGACACACTCTCCATTCCGGCTCCGACAGCCGTCGGGGCGGACTGGGTCAAACTCGCGCCCAATGCACACAAGGCGGCCCAGCACGAGGTGCGTCGACAGGCTCGTCATGCTCCTCACAATTCCCCCAGTTCTACTGATATGCTGCAGGCGTGGCATCAAGAAACTGCGGATCTCGCTTTGAATACGACAATTCGAATCATCGGTGGAATACTTCGGCCGCGAGACTCGAATGTGCATCGAGCCGAGGCAAAGCGAGCCGATAGCTCCACAAATTCAGCGGAAGTACTTATCCGCACACCTCGAGGCTGGGATTTCCGGGCAATTGACGCTGGCGGAGACAACGCCGACATGGCCTGGCCGGCCGACATGCCGCACGCCCCAGCGATTATCTTCATTGAACCATGACGGGACCGATGCCACAACCACCACCTTCTTCGCAACGACCGACACCACCGGCGGCTTGGGACCGCGCCCCCGATCGCGTGCTCTCATATGCGTCGCTCGATCCGGAACGCCGGCTCGGGCTGCCGTCGGGAAGGTTCACAACACCCTCAGCGCCAGCCTCGATCATTGTCGGCTTGGTCTGCATGGGTGTCATCTACGGAACTGGCTGGGCTGTACGCGGGACACCGTGGGGCAGCGTCGTCTGGGAGTATCTCACCGGTTTCTCCGGAATTCCGATCCCCATCATGCTGCTCTCTTGCTGGGCTGCTGGCATTCTCTTTCTCAAAGCCGGCAAGATTGCCGCGCAGCGTGCAGCCCTTCGGCTTCGATTCGTCCCCGGAGACGCCGGCTTCGTCCTCTCAGTCCGAACAGTCGATCGCGTCATTGACTCGATTGAACACGGAGTCGATGAGCCACACCGTTTTCTCCTGCTCGACCGTGTCGTCATCGCGCTGAAGTCAATCCGAAACATCGGTCGAATCGCCGACCTTGATGAAATGCTGAAGTCTGCAGCCGAAGCAGATGAAGACGCGATGGACAGTGGTTACACGGTGGTCCGAGGGTTTATCTGGGCAATCCCCGTCCTTGGATTCATCGGAACCATCATCGGGTTGACCGAGGCCATCTCCGGATTTGGTGGAGTCCTTGAGGCCAGCGACTCGACCATGGGCACGCTCACATCCCGGCTCTCGGAAGTCATCGCAGGCCTTGACACCGCATTTGTAACAACCGGCGAAGGATTGATTGCTGCATTGCTGTTGCACTTGCTATTAACGTTCGTCCGCCGAAGTGACGAGCGGCTTCTTGACGATTGCAGGCAATACGCTGCCCGAAACATCACTGCACATGTGCGCGTCGCACCGGACGAGCCTACATGAGCAGACGGCGATCCAGCCATGCTGCTCCGATCAGTTTCTTCTCGTTTCAAGATGTCATGGTCGGCACAATCGGCGTGGTGCTCATTATTACATTGGTCCTGCTGCTGAGCATCGGCACGCGAACAAGCCACGCACTGGCTACGAGTCGCTCAATTGAAACAGCCGAGGACATCGAATCACTTCAGAAGCAATTGGAACTCTTGAAACTTCGCCCAAGTCGAGATGACCTCCTGACTGAGTTGGATCAACTCCAAGCAAGACTCGAACTCGAAGCAGGAGTCGTCGAATCACGCCAGTGGGAACTCGAGTCGCTGCAGTTGGACATCGAAAACTCGCTTCGACGAGGCGAGATCGCCGAACTCGATCGATTGGCTTTGCGTGAGAAGCAACTCCAAGAAGAACTCGACGAATTTCATCGACGCCGCCAAATCTCATATCTCGTCGCTGATGATGCAAGCGACGCCCTCGTAGTTGAACTGATGGGTGGGCGTGTCGTAATGTCCCGCACGGATGCGAGTGAGGCTCCCCGGATGCGTTCCGGCACGCCCGAACAGATTGCCGCGGCCACGCTCGAAGCATGGCTCGCTGCGTCCTCACGAAGACCGACGCACATGCTTCTCAGTATCAAGCCGTCCGGGTTCGCGGCGTGGCATGCGATTATGCGGCTAATTGCAGAAGATTCACGCTACAAGGATGCCCCTGTCGGAATCGATTTGATCTCGGAAGATGCGAGCACTACGGGGCAGTTTCCTGGGCGGCGATCCAAGCCATGAAACGTGCCCACGACACCGGATCGAGCCTGGATTTGTTGCTCGACACAATCTGCAACATGTTCGGCATGGTGATCTTCATTGCAGTTCTTGCCGCTGTCCTCGCAGCAGCACGAGGAGAACGGACCATCGAGGCGGCGGTGGCGGAAGCAACCCCCGAGCACGTTGTGGAGGCACACAGGCTCCACGCAACGATCGACGCCCTGAAGACCAACGACGACGCTGCGTTGCTGAGCAAACGTGACGAGTCCGCGGACGAACTGAACAGACTCTCAGCAATCAAGGCTGACCTCACTGCGATCATCGATCGCTTTCGATCACACCTTCAAGCCGCCGATACGACGAGCGAAGCCGAACTTCGGAGATCCCGCATTCGTACGTTGGCCAAGAAAGTACAAGACACAAAGGACCGTCAGACAATTCCGCTGCGAACTCCACGTCGCCATGCCATCGCTCGCCGGATTCCCGTGCAGGCCTACCTGACGAATGACCGCTTCTATCTGGTCAACGACTGGTCCGATTGGAAGCGAACGCCGAACCCCATCAGCGACCGTTGCCGGTTCTGGTCAACATGGAATACTCAAGCTGTCGATCCTTCAACGTCAACTTTCGAAGACAACGGCACCTGCGAATTCCGAACTGGATCGAGACAGATTGAACGAAGCATGCAACTTCGGCCCGATGGCGGTCTCCCGATGGAGACTCCAGAAGACGCCGCCGCTATTGCCGACTTGCTCGAGAACCTCGATCCCAGCGAGCAGTACATCTCGTTCCGCGTAACGCCGAATTCGTTTGACAAGTTCCACTTGGCTCGCCGGCTCGCTGTCCAACGAGGACTCGAGCACAATGTCGAACCCATTGTCGCGTCGCCCTCACTCAGATATGACGACGCAATTCGCCGTGGCACATCAATCGCGCAGTAAACGCACAATTCACCGGGCGATATGCACGAATCGTCCCCCATGCTCGCCAGCGATGGCCCGCAAGAACCCCGTTTCTGCGTCGGCCCCGAGGCCAATTGAGTGGATTCGCGTCTTTCCTGGCCCGGCATTCAGCACCCTCAGCCGCTCAAGGAGTTTGGGGGCTTGGATGACAGCACCGTCCGTCATAAAATAGATTTCGTCGGGCCGGGGCGTGAGTGTACGGAAGGCCCACTCAAATGCCTTGCTTGGGTCGGTGCCGCCCTGAGCAGCGACATCCGCGAGTGATCGGACCACTCGCTTTACGTTTGCCGAACCCGCGGATGCCCAACTTGATTGCAGTTGCAAGAGTTTGCTGTTGAAAGGCAGCACAACGAAGCGAGCGTTGCCGGGAAGCGCACCGAGCGACATCTCCAGTTCGCCCTGCAGCCGAGCCATCCGGCCGCGCATCGAACTGGACACATCCAAGATGTAGGCCACGTATCGCCCCTGCGATTGAATACCGAAGAAGTCCACCGTCGGCGACCCTGCGGCAACTCCTTGCACGCCCACACGCGATCCGGAGGCCTCAACTGCCAAAGGTGGCGCCGGCATCATCGGTGGTTCCATGATCCGCTGAACTTCAGCAGGATCGCTTGGTTCATAGACAGCTCCGGCCAAATGCAACTGGTCGCCTTCTCTGAACCACGCGGACTCGCATGGCACTGCGACTGCTGCCGGCTCCAGGTCGGCGTCGGTGCTGAATACCGATGGGCGATCCGAAAATGGTCGAATCTCAACGAGATCACGACGAAATGCCGCCTCGTATGCAACGGATTGCCACTCCAATGAATCGGAACCGGTGGCAACGTAGACATGCAACTCACGTCGAACGGGATCGATTCCGATCAATCGGCGAGCCGTATCGGGGGGAAGAAAATCTGCCGACGGATCTACGATGGAATCAAGTTCCCATACCCCGCGAACGTCACGGTGCCATGGTTCAAAGTGACCCCCCCTGGAATTGGCTTCCTCGCGTTTATCGACAAGCAACGGATCGGCCGTGATTGTGGCGTTGATACGTCTCGCAAGTTCTACCGCAGCCTCGGCAGCGGCCGCAGTGGTGCTGGCATCGAACGTCGATTCCATGTCCGCTTCATCTGAGAATTTGGAAGTGGACTGTTGTTCGTCGCGTATTGCTTCCGCTTGGGCAGCGGCAGATCCTATTGGTACGTCTGAACCAACAGTGCGATCAGCCGTCTGATCCCCACTTGAAGATCCCCTGACGTTCTCAACGTCGTCGGCTTCGCCAGCTGGGGACGCTTCACTGCCGCCTGGCATACCACCCGTTCCCCGCCCGTCGAAACCTTGGCCGCCGCCATTTCGGTCTCCGCTCGCCTGCCCATCGTGGCCTCCACCGGTTCCCGGTTGATCACGAGGACCTGCTTCGGGCTCGGTGAGCCAACTCGCCGCACCGCTCGTGCCGTCAATTTGCTGTTGGCCTTCGACGAGGCCCTGGGCGTCCAGCGATTGCTGGGATGACTCCTCGTCCGAAGGCAACTCATTCGCAGGGGGCGTGTATTCGGTCTCAGGCAGGGGTTGATCGCTGTCTTCGCGGCCGCCGCCTAGCCGCTGAGAGATCTCGGCCGACTCGTCAACGTGGAGTTCTGAAAGTGATCCTTGGCGACGAGCTTCATCAGCAGCGTTGCTCGCGAGCCCTCCGCCAGACTTGGATTCCCCGTCACAGTCTGCTCCGGCGGACGATAACCCAGCAGCTGAATCGCCATCGCTGCTCCTGCCCTCGGCCGGGGCCCCGTCTGCGGTGGCTCGCGATGGCTGCCGTTGCGAAGACTGGCTTGGGGGTGAACTCTCAAGCTCAGATGAAGCAGTTGATTCCAAAGATGAGGAGGACGTCGCTGCATCGGCCGATGGCCGTTCTGCTGGAGATTGATGCGGGGAGGCCGCCCTGGGGGAAGCGACTTCCTCGGGCGGCTGACTTGCAGCAGCATCCGAACTCGTGCTCTGAGGCGGCGAGGAGATCTGCGGCTGCTGGGAAGCCGCAGCAGTCCATTGGGGCTGACTCGTATACCGAGGCGGTGGCGGGATCTGCTCGGCTCGTTGATATTGGAAGCGTTCGGTCTCTTGTGGAGGCAGCAAAGCCGGCTCCGAGACCGTGACTGGTCCATCCGTCTGCTTGGTGGCGCAGCCACCGAGAAGCACCATCATCACAACGCCGAGCATTACAGAGGCAGCATGTCGTTGGGAATGGATCATCCTCACTCCTTCGGTTTCGTCACGGCATCCCGCTTCAGTTGCAGAAATGTGCGAGATTCTGCAACAGATTTGCTCGGAAGCATCGCAACTGGCCACCGCTGGCCGGGGGGAACCTCAAGAAGATCCGAAGCGATGCGATCGCAGTCAGATCCATACTCGACTAATGCCTGCACGGCGCGGCTCAGCGACCGCTCAGGCCCGGCTCCATTCAGCCAGCCATACTGCATGGCTTCGATGAACCGGCTAAAGGTGGCCAACTTGCTTTGGCACGCCTGAAGCGAAGCGATTCGAGCATTGACTCGGTCAATCCATCTCGACTTGGGTCGGGGTGGAAGTTTCAGAAGCCACCGCTTGGTCGCTTCAATGCTAGCCCACGCTGGCGGGGCGGCATTCCCCATCCACGCCCACAATGTGTCCGCAGCATCCGTGGACCGCATAACGCTGCAAAGCGATCCATCGTCGATGGCTTCGGATCCGGCAGCGGGATCGCTCATCCACCCATCTGTCGAGTCATAGAAAAGCGACACGGCCTGATTGATGCAGTGCCGCCGAGTCGTCGGCGTCAGTAACCCACGTCCGGCATACTCACACCACTGAAATGCGGCTCGATTGAATTCATCCAATGCCTCTTCCACGATGGCGGGATCAGTTGGCACTGCCAGCGACGCTTCACCATCCGCAGGCGCGCCGCCTTGGGTGTCATCACTTGGGGCCGGCTCCATTGGGCGTGGGACTTGCAGAGGAGGGATCGGACGAGCCAGAACCTCCGATGGAACGGCTTCCTGAGAAACTTCAGTTGCCGCAGGGGAAGCTGGCAGTTGGAGTGGTGACGCTGCGACTGCCGCCGGCACTGCAACTGCTTCGTTTTTCACAGGTTCGGCAGTGATATCGCCAAAGTCATCGGCTTGACCGACAACACGCGTGATGTCCTCAGCGGGTTTGGGCCAGCTCATCCACAGACCCCAAGCAAAGAGCCCAACCACAAGCCCGAACAGAATGACGGGCAACCATGCTGGCCACCCAGTCGAACCTCTCCACCGCTGCATCAACGTGCCACCCGCTGACTCAGGGAGCACACTGACCTGGTGCGATTCCGAATCAATAACAATCTCAGAGAGCCGCTCAATCGTTATGGGCTTGCTGCTCCCCATCGGAGCTGCTGGGGCGACCGTGGCAATATCAACATGGGGGACAGCCCGCATCAACCTCAGGCCCCACCGGAGGCGCCTCGCCTGGGTGTCCGTCACACTGCCAAGCATCCCAATCATGGCCTCCTGAGTTTCAACAGATTCAACCAACATGACCGGCCCGATGCCGAGAGCCACGGCACGCCCCAACAACTCGGCCCCCGGAGATGGCCCTTGCTCGTCTAACGTCCCAGGCTCGACACACAGCGAAGCCCCGTGCTCAAAATTACGAGCAGACCAGAATGTGCGGCAGAGAAGACGATGAACATCATGGCGGACCCGATAGGTCCAATCATCTGACGACATCACAATCGAGCGAAACTCAACGGTCTCCCGCCCAGCCTCGTCACTCGGCCCAGGAACACAGGCCGTCAATGCGATCCGCCTGCTTGGAAGCGACCGCCCATACAGCATGACTCCGCCTCGATCAAAGCTCCGTGAGTTGGGTTGGCCGAGATCGATATCCCTCAAAGCAACCCGTTCGGAATCGGTCAAGCCACTCGAAGAGGCTCGCTCGCCATAGCCACTGCTTGAGCCCATGCGGTGAGTTTCGAAGATCACGGCTGGATTCCATCGGAAGGCGGAGCCGCCTCGACCTCCACTGCGGACGACGATGGAGGCAGTGCAGCTGGCGAATCGACGATCTCCACCTGCGGTCGAGATTCGACAACAGGCGCAATCAGAGGCTGCTCCCAATATGTAATGATCAACGCCAATGCAATGACGACCACGCCAAACAGCCCAAGACCGATCCAAAAACCGATCCAACGCCGATATGACTGCTGCGCCAAGCGGCGATCTCGTTCAGCAGCACGCTGGAGTTGATCGACCCGCGAAGCTTCCTTACGCTCGTCTTCGGCTTTCGCCACCAAAGCTCCGACATGCTTCAGGCAATATTTCAAGGCATCGGAAAGTCCGGCGGGCTCATGCTGCGTATTTGGCACCGGTCTACCCACAGCGTCACTTCGGGTACGAACAGCGGCTGTTGCAAACATCCGCATCCGGCCACCGTACTGAACCAGATTTGGAATCTTCGATTCGATAAATGCCCTCGCTCCACCCGCCGAGCGAATCAGACCCACGTGTTCATCACACTTGGTGAGCGCAACTGCCACCGGAACTTGATCGCCCCCTACCGATTGCCGCAGGTAGTCAACGGCTTTCACCATGCCATAGTCGTCATCCACCACTTCTCGGGCTGTTCCCGCGTGTATGTTTCCGGGGTCGACGAGCAGAATGACCGCGGCAGCATGATCAAGATGATCAAGTAACTCGTCGGCCTGCGTGCTCCCACCACCATCGACAAAGGCCTGCCGAAACACTTCACCCGGATAGTCAAGCATCTGCATGGTCGTCTTCATCGAATGCCAGGAGACTTCGACCTCACTGCACAGTGATCCGGCCGTTGCGGCAGGCCAATTGCCATTCCTCAGTTGCTCGACAATTTCCATGCACAATTCGTGCATAGCCCCTTCGGCAGCACGCATATGCAAACCATCTACCCCCCGCCACGCCTGCTCATACAACCTCGCTAGGAAGACAGTCTTTCCAGCCTTCCGGCGTCCCAACATGAGAATGCGGTCCCGACGTCGAAGCGGAACTTTTGTCATGAAGGCGTCCGAGTCGTTAGGCATGAAACTCCCCGGCCCAATAGGGCGATTGGCCGTTCTTCGGCGGCACCGAGTAACTCCAGCCTACTCGTTCCCTCGAGGCGAGGTCGTGTAATTTGGCGCTTCCTTGGTGATCTGAATATCGTGAGCATGTGACTCCACGAGCGATGCGCCGCTCACCCTGACGAAGCGAGCACGCTGCTGGAGTGCTTCGAGGTTCTCGCAACCGCAAT
>JAAERN010000092.1 GCA_024230295.1 Planctomycetota bacterium | reverse complement strand
GAACTCGTCACAGTTGAGGTAAATCGAAACGCCGTTCCAAGTGTAGGTGCCGTCATCGCAGTAGCCATCGCCGACCCAGCTGCTAGGGCAGCAGTTGCCATTGCAATCTTCGATTTCACCGGAAGGGCAATCGCCGCCGCCACCGTCGCCAGCGCACACGTTGTCACGCATGGTTTCGAAGCCGGTGCGATCGATGCGTGTGCCGTAGTTCTCGCAGCTGTATGAGCAGTGCGTGACGACACCGACGATCTGGCCGTTGTATAGCATCGATGACCCGGAGTTTCCGTAGGTGACATCGAGGTTGTACATGATGGCCGTCGAATCAACACTGAGGATTGGCCCCTCGCAGAACTGCTGGACCTGTGAACGTGTGCACTCTGAATCAACGCCATAGCCGTTGACAGTCAGTGTGCCGGAAGACGGGACCGAACCAGCGATTTCGACATAGGCACCGTACTTCTCGTACGGAGTCTGGCCATCACCATTGGTTCCAGCTTTGACAGCGCCGTAGTCGTTGCCAACTCCGCCGTTGACGCCGTCAACTGACGTCAGAGGGAATTGGTCGTTGACCGGAGGCTGATTGGTGCTGCAGTCGCTGTTCGAATTGGGGACGTTGAACTGAATGACGTCGCCCGAAGAAATGCAGTGGCCGGCTGTGACCATGCAGGAATCAGCGTTGTATAGCGTGGCGCTGCAGCCTGTGGGCATGAGACGGCCAAAGCGATTGTCGCTAGAGGGCGTGCGATCATCAGCGCCGCAGATTCCGCAGCCGTCGCCGCGTTCGGAGGCTACCGGTTCCCAGGTCGCGGTATTGATGACGAGTTTGTTGGCGGTTAGGCCGCCGGCGATCAACTCGACATGAAGCGTGTTCCCGTTGAAGTAGGCCGATGATTGGTTCCAAGCGGTGAGCGTCTTTGTATCGAGTTTCTGCACTTCACCATCGCGAAGGCTGGTGATCCGGATATAGGAGCCCTCGCCGAGTTTTGTGTCGGCCCCAAAGTGCAGCCTGAGCCATGCCGCCCCTTGCACCGAGACGAACTCGTCGAACATGACCGCAGCCGCCTTGGACTGATTCGTCACATCCGCTGATCCAACGCCGATCCAGGCGTGATTGCCAACCGGCCAATCAAGCGTCGATCCGCTGGGCTCCTCTGCCGTTGCTGTTGTGACGGGTATCGCCAACAGCACCGCTGCCAAGGCAGCGCATTTCATCCGTGTCACCATGTCTAGGACTCCTCTCTTAGTTTGGACGAACTTCCCCCCCGTCCCATGACCCTACCACACGAGGCTCGGCTCACTAGCAAGATTTTTGGATCAATAGGGGTATGAATCGCTCCAACTGCCCAAGAAGTAGCCTTCGGTTGGGTGTTGCAGCCCCAACCGGTCCTGCATTACGCTCCACGCCTCAATGAGGGAGATGCTGACGACATGCTGCTAATTGCCACCGCCGGTGGGTTCGAACACTTTGTGGGGCGGCTTCACCCGCTGCTTCTTCACTTTCCGATCGCCCTCATTCTGCTGGCTGCCCTCATTGAGGGAGTGCGATATGTCTTTGGCCGCCGCGAACAGCCATCACCCTCCGCCACGACCTGCTTGTGGGCCGGACTGCTTATGGCCGCCCTGGCCGTGTGGGCTGGCTGGGAACTCGCCGAACAGCAAGGGGATACGGGAGGTCAGATCGCCCTGCACCGATGGACAGCCATCGCCTGTCTTGTGGCGACGGCCCTCGCCGCCGCGGCGTGGGTCATGCGCCGCACCAAGGGGCGTGACTGGACCGGACCGCACGTTGCGATGCTGCTGCTCGCAGGCGTCCTAGTCGCGGTCAGTGGGCACTTCGGCGCCGAACTGGTCTGGGGCGAAGGGTGGATTCTCTCTTCTGGCGAGTCTGCGGAACCTCTAGATACTGACCGGCAGGCAGGCGGACCCGCCACATGGGCTCGCGTTGAATCAATCTTTATGGCGCACTGTGCGAAATGCCACGGGGCCAAACGACAGAAAGCCGGCCTCCGCCTCGTCCCGTGGACCGCGATCTTTGGTGGCGATTCGGCGGACTGGGTTGTGCGTGCAGGCAATGTCGAGGCCAGCCCGCTCCATTCCGCCATCACCATGCCCCGGGCCGAAGAAGGTGCCATGCCTCCCGAGGACAAGGCCGAACCGCTCACGAGTGCCGAAGTGGAAACAATTACCCAGTGGATTCAGGCTGGAGCGACCGGTCCGGATGGCCAAGCACCCCCGGATGGCCAAGCGCCCCCGGAATCACAAGTACCGTCGGTTCCAGAGGCACCCCCAGCCACGTCTCCGCCGACTCGGGGTGACCAAGATGCTTGACCTACCACATCAGTTGAGTCACTATCGAAGCATGCCGTGCCGCGCCGTAGTGATGATGTGCCTCGCCGCAATGTTTGCAACAAGTGGGTGTGGACCCGAGGAAACGCGTTCCATGCGGGTCGAACGTGCGACGCGGGCAAGCGAAGCAAGTGATCGACGAATGCTTCTGCAACAAGGCAGAGAAGACACCGCCTCGCAGCTTCGGGAACTAGGCGTTGGTCGCCGCTGAATGACCGCCGTACTCGAGATCGATGTGCCGGGTCGAGGTTTGCATGAGATCACGACCGAAGTAAGTCGATGCGTCGAGGACGCGACCGTTAGCGATGGCGTGTGTGTCATCTTCATTCAGCACACATCTGCAAGCCTGACGATTCAAGAGAACGCCGACCCATCGGCGCGGCGCGATCTGGAGCATTGGTTGGAGCGAACGATCAGAGAGGATGACCCCTCATGGACCCACGTCTCTGAAGGCCCCGACGACATGCCGGCACACGTGCGGGCGATGCTGACGGATGTGTCCCTGTCAATACCGGTATTGGCGGGCCGACTGACACTTGGAACTTGGCAGGGAATCTACCTGTGTGAACATCGCCGTGGCACGCATCAACGCCGTGTTGCGGTTACGGTCATCGGGTCTTGCTGACCCCTTCGGAGTAAGTTCATGTCCCAGCGCAACATCGTCGGTCTTCTGGTGTTTGTAGGCATTCTCGTGCTGCTTAACGCCATTTTTGTCGGGTTTGGTGTGCATGAGCACATCGACATCATGGGCAGTGTATTGATCACGATTGCCTTATCTATCGGGCTGACTTGGATGTTCAATCGCCGCGGCGGAGGTTCATCGCGGAGCCACTAGTGGTCAGCCCTAGAGGCGATCGACCAACTCGTGCAAGTCCTTTTTGACGCCCACTTTTCCGTGTGGCCCGAGCCTGTCCATCAGGCTGGTCAATTCAAGAAAGCGATTCTTGAACGAGGCGGAGTTTATGCCGCCTCGTGACACCGTGACGGTGCGGTGTGACTGGCCAGTGTCGCTGCTGCGGCGTCCTTTGGCCACCGGTCTGCCACGCTTGGCCTTGATCCCAAATTTCTTGAAGGCCTTGCTAATCGTGAGCATCGAGCAGCCGAGTTCGGTTGCGATCTGTTTCTGCGTGCGGCTGTCCTGCTCATAAAGTTTGCGGATTACCGACTCGTCATGCCAGAGTTTGGCTTTATTGGTTCGAGAGTTGGCGGTCGGCATTCGCTTGAGGACTTTGGACTTTTTCTTGGTCATGATGATTGGCTTTCGCTGCAGCAGTTGTACTGCTTCCACTTGATGTTACATCCCAGTGAAGGGGCTTGATCTTCAGAAATAAGGTCGTCACCAATCAAGGCATCCATGGCGAGCCGAAGGTGCGATCCGGTCACCGGAATGTCGTTGTTTGGCCGGCTCGAATCGAGTTGTCCGCGGTACACCAGCCTACCGTCTGGGTCGAAGAGAAAAAAGTCCGGCGTGCAGGACGCGCCAAAGGATTTGGCGGTGGACTGCGTCTCATCAAAGAGGTAGGGAAACGTGATGCCATGCGTCTGTGCGAAGATAGGCATGCGAGCAGGGGCGTCGGCGGCGTACTTCGAGGCATCGTTGCTGTTGATACCGGCCACACCGATACCACGATTGCAGTACTCGACGCCGAGCCTACCCAGTTCGTCTGCCACATGGACGACGTACGGGCAGTGGTTACATAGGAACACAATGAGCGTCCCTCGCTCACCGCTCAACGAGGCGGACGTATGCAGGACTCCCGACGCATCTGGCAACTCGAATACCGGCATGATGCGGCCAAGCGGAGTCATTGTTGAGGGTGTTTCAGCCATCAGCTTCCAAAGAGGCCTTCCGCGAATCTATCTGTCCTGAAAGCAATCCCAAATCATAGCAGGTGGCAGAACGGTCCGCCCGCTGATCGTTATGATTCGCAGCCCATCGACTTTCATTCCGGAGTAAAAGGACTGCTATGAAGATCCACGAATATCAGGCGCGTGCGCTGCTTGCAGGTGCGGACATTCCGGTACCAGACGGTGACATGGTGACCAGCGTCGATGACGCGGTTGCTGCGGCAGAGCGGCTTCTTGCCGATGCGCCGCCAGTGATTGTTGTCAAAGCACAGGTACATGCCGGTGGCCGTGGCAAGGCAGGATTTGTGAAAGTCGTTCGCACAGTGGATGAAGTTCGCGAAGCAGCCGAGTTTATGCTCGGTAACCGGATGATTTCGCCACAGACACCTCCCGATGGACTCGAAGTGGACAGACTGCTGGTGGCCGAAGGTGTCGACATTGATCGCGAGATCTACCTGGCAATCACGACGGATCGGACGCGCCGAACGAACACTGTCATTGCATCGGCCGAGGGTGGAGTGGAGATCGAGCAGGTGGCTGCTGAGCGGCCGGAGGCAATTCACAAGGTGCCACTGCATCCTTTGGATGGCCTGTGCCCATATCAGGCTCGCGATCTTGCGTTCACGCTTGGCCTCAAGGGCAAGCAAGTGCGACAGTTCGTGGCGCTTGCCCTCAACCTCGCGCAGCTCTTTGTAGAAACTGACGCGTCACTCGCTGAGATCAATCCGCTCGTCGTGACTCCGGCGACGGATGAGCATCCGGACGGCCAAGTAATCGCAATTGATGCGAAGTTCAACTTCGATGACAATGCCATGTTCCGGCAGCAAGCTATTGCCGAACTCTTCGATCCCACCGAAGAAGATCCCGACGAACTTCGTGCCAGAGAGTTCGGTCTGAGTTTTGTCGCGCTCGATGGGACCATTGGATGCCTTGTCAACGGCGCGGGCCTTGCCATGAGCACAATGGACATCATCAAACTCCATGGCGGTGATCCCGCGAACTTCCTTGACGTCGGGGGCGACGCCTCTCAAGAGGCGGTTACCGAGGCATTCCGGATTATTCTCGGCGAGGACTCCGTCAAGGGCGTTCTAGTCAATATTTTCGGCGGGATCATGCAGTGCGATCGAATCGCGCGGGCCATCGTGGCTGCCGCCGAGGAAGTCGGGTTCGAAGTGCCATTGATCGTCCGACTGGAGGGCACCAACGTCGACGCGGCACGAGCCGTTCTGGAGGAGGCAAGTTCGCGACTGCCTACGATGCGGACCGCCATGGATCTCGGTGACGCCGCCAAGCAGGTGTGCGCTGCCGTAGCCTGATCAGCATGCTGGTTCTCTTTGATATCGACGGCACGCTCTTGCAAACAGGCGGCGCCGGCGTGTCAGGTTTCTTGCAAGCTGGCAAGCATTTGTACGGTGAAGAGTTTTCGCTTGACGGCATTGTGCTCGCAGGCCGGTTGGATCCAGCAATTCACCGGGATGCCGCCAAGGCTTCGGGCGTGCAGGTATCGGACAACGACCGCTTTCGCGAGGAATACACCAGGCGATTGAAGGAACTCCTCGATTCCGGAGCGCGGCGGAGTGAGCCGCTGCCAGGTGCTCGGGCATTCGTCGATCACATTGCCCATTCAGGCGAGTACATCTGCGGAGTCCTGACCGGGAACTGGTCGAATTCTGGGCGGCTGAAACTGCAGGCGGCGGGGATCGACCCTGAGGACTTTGCAGTGCAGGCATGGGCAGAAGATGCTGACACACGCCCGGGACTTGTCGAAGTAGCCCTTCAACGGTGGCGAGATATGGGAGGTACCGGTGACGGCGCTCAGGCGATTATTGTCGGGGACACTCCCCACGATGTTCGCTGTGGTCAGGCGCATGGATGTCGGACGCTCGCTGTGGCAACCGGGCCGGTTCTTCGTTACGAACTCGAGGCGGCAGGGGCGGACCGTGTGGTTGATGATCTTGAGGATCTCGCAGACCTCATCGGTTGGCTCGAAGGCTCGAATCTGTGATCGTCGCGCACCCGGCACCGACAATCGGGACCGATCGAATCGAATCGATTGATGTGCTGCGTGGCGTGGCTGTGCTTGGCATCCTCCTGATGAACGTTCGCACATTCGCGCTTCCGTCGGCTGCCTACGCCTCACCTGTGTTTGGCGGGGGCGATACCTCCATCGACTCTTTGGCATTCATCTATGTCGAAGCCGCGGCATCGCTGAAGTTCATGGCGATCTTCTCGTTTCTCTTCGGCGCCGGTGTCATGCTGTTTACGTCCAGACTGGAGCGTCGTTCGGCCCAGAGCGGCCAATACTGGTATCGACGGATGCTGTGGCTGTTGGCGATCGGGCTGTGCCACGCGTGGTTGTTGTGGTGGGGTGACATTCTGGTGGCCTATGCGGCGTGTGGCATGCTGGTGTATCCACTTCGGCGGCTGAAGCCGCTCACGCAGGCTGGAATCGGCCTTGCGCTGCTGGTGTTCGGGACAACGCTGTGGTGGGGGATCGGAGAGGCGTTGACGGCGGCGCAGGCAACCGGTTCGGTGGACTACGTCGCCGAGATGTCACCTTCGCCTGAGCAACTCGAAGCCGAACGCGCCGCATGGCGAGGATCATGGCTCGATCAATCTTCGAAGCGGATCTCGCTTGCAGTGGAGCTTGAGACCTTTGTGTTTGCGATATGGCTGCTCTGGCGGTGCGGCGGGCTCATGTTGCTGGGAATGGCGTGTTACAAGTGGGGATTGTTCAGCCGTAACTTCAGCCGGAAGACGCTTGGTTGGCTGGCAGTGGGCGGAATATGTGCCGGAGCACCGCTGGTGGCGATCGGTCTTGCGGCCAACATCACCGATGGGTGGGAAGGCATTAGCGTGAGTTTTGGGAACAGCCTCTGGAACTACTGGGGGAGCCTGGGCGTCGCGGCGTTCTGGACGGCGTTGGTGCTGCTTATCTGCAGGACGGGTGCGGTGGCTGCTCTTTGCACCGTTTTGGCCAGCGTCGGTCGTATGGCGCTGACGAATTATCTTGCACAGAGCGTGCTATGCGGCGTCATCTTCTACGGTTGGGGGTTTGGATGGCATGGTGAACTCGGCTACGCGTCCCAACTCATGGCCGTGATGGCAGTTTGGGTACTTCAGTTGGCATGGTCACCCCTCTGGCTTCGGGCATTCCGGTTCGGCCCTGTGGAGTGGTTGTGGAGATCACTCACGTACTGGCAACTCCAGCCGATGCGTCGAGGATCGTTACACTCCGAGGCGTGAGCACCGTTTCGACATCTCTACGCGCTCTCTGCACCGACTTCTATGTCAATCAGCGGGTTGGTTTGACGTTGGATCTGCCGAGCCACCGCGAGTCGGTTCTCGATTTGTTTGACCGGCTTCGGCGTGAAATGCCCGAACTCGATCGATTCCGTCGCTACTCGACCGAACTGGCGCTTGAGTCACCCGAGATCGCAGGGAGGTACGCATGGGTCGCCTTGCAGCGAACCAGCGTACGAAGTGGGTGGGTCAACCCTGACGATTTGGATGGGCCCTATCGCCTGCACCGTTTGCTCCTAGAGACGTCTCCGTATTTCCTTTCGATCACACCGCTCGACATCGAGTGCATCGAGCTCGTGTTCGGATTCGACCTTGAGGTTGCCGGTGATCGAAATGAAGTCGTTTTCGATGCGTTGCTGTCCGGATCGGCCATGGCCGAGGTGGTTGAGCAGGGGCGCGAGCATCTGGCGGATGTGCAGCCGTTCATCGGATTGTCCCTTGATGAAAGCGGGCGAACGCAGGCAAGCGTGGAAGTGAAGACGCGGGGCGGTCATCGAGAGGGGGCGCCATCGGATGCGCCAGATCCTCTGAGCGTGTATCTGACACTTCGGCAAAACGGCCCGTTTCGCGATCTCAAGGAATTGCCGGATGTCTTTGCGATACTGGCAGGGCATGCGGAACGCATGGTGGAGGATCGTGTGATCCCGAGCATTCTGATGCCGCTGCACGCGAGGATCATGTCGGGCTGATGCCAGGCGGGTCAGCCGCGGCCAAGCATGTTTCGTACGTGCTGCGGATCCTCGACCTGCCGAGTCAGGCAACTGAGCCGCGCACTCTCAAGCACAATCGCTGCATTGAGGGAGATCGTTGGAGTGTCTCCGCCCGCAGCAATCCGCCGAAGATGCCAGCCAGCGAGTTCGCCTGCATTCGCCTGACCTTCAGTTGGCGGCGCTTCTTGAGCTTTGCCGTCCGGGTCGGTCCATGAAACTCCTTCATCTGTGACGATGATGCGCCCGCCTTCACCGAGAATCACAATCCGCCGAATCCAAGTGCCGCCGCCGTCACTCACCGTGATTGACGCAGCTCGCTCGGTTCCAAACCGCATCGCTGCCGTGAGGTGGCCGCTTCGTTCTACGGTTGGGTCCGGTGACACTGGAAGTGAGCCGGCGTGCGCGGCCCAGATTTCATCGGGGGTGCCCATGATGTGCGTGACCAAGTCGAACGCGTCGAGTGCCAGGGCGGATCGAGATGTTTGGTGATCTCCCGCGGTGGACGACACATGGATGCAGTGCACGTCGCCGAAATTCTCCAAAGCGGTCGACGCTGACCGGAAGGCTTCGCCCGAGCGCATTAGTGGGATGAAGAGTGCGGGCATGCCGCCGTCTGGCTCACTCAGTAGATCTGGGAGGGCCGCGGGAGGCGGCGCCGATGTGGCGACCGGCATGTTCGCGCCGCGGACCATGGATCGGGTATCGGTGTCGAGCGTTCTCGGAGCCGCGAGCCAGACGAGATCGGCGGCGGACTGAAGGACTTCTCGCACATCGTTTGTGGCCGAGCCAGCTCCGAGTGTCTCGGCGAGTGAGTCGGCCGCCTGTTGATCCTCGCAGCCGACGATTACGGCTTCGAGCCGATTTTCGGAGGGTCCTTCGGCGAGTGCTCGCTCGATGAGGCGAAGCTGATTGTCGGCGGCCCAGATGGCGATGCGTGGCATGAATGGGAGGATAGGGCGAGTGGGGGCTTCATGACCATCCTTGGCGGGTGGGCATTCTGGTCTACAATGCAGAAGTGGACAGGTGACCGCCGCTTCGCGATGTGGAGCGGAGGAAAGTCCGGACACGACAGGACACGGTGGTGGGTAACTCCCACCGGCCCGCGTTGGGCTAGGGAAAGTGCCACAGAAAATACACCGCCTGCTTTGGCGGGTAAGGGTGAAATGGTGCGGTAAGAGCGCACCGCTCGGCTGGTGACAGTCGAGGCAGGGCAAACCCCACTGCGTGCAAGCGCAAGCAGTTCTCGCGGAAGGCTTCGGCTTTCCGGCCCGTGGTCCGCGGGATGAGAACGGGTCGCGTGCTCGAGGCGTTCGGAGACGAGCGTCCTAGATGAATGGTCGCCGCCCAGCCGAGCCGTCAAGGACCGCGAGGCAGGGAACAGAATCCGGCTTATGTCCACAGACGAGCGTCGGGGCGGGTGAAAGCCCGCCCCGATGGCCTTTTTGGAATTTGGACCGCAAGGTTTAGTACGGGACACCGAAGGGGTTGAGCATATGGCCTACTCGCTGCTTTTGAGCGTCACCGGAAGATCCAGCGGCTCGCCGTCACGTTCGATAGTGATCGTGACTTGGTCGCCCGGTTCGTGCGAGCGTAGGTGCTTCATGAGATCGGCTCCACCGTCGATTGTCTCGCCGTTCCAAGCGACAATGATGTCGCCTTCCTTGAGGCCAGCTTCGTAGGCGCTCGTCCCCTCGCTGACGCCGTCAATGAGCACGCCGGGCTCGTCTGCCGTTGTGTACGACGGCATGACGCCGAGCCGCACGCGGCTGCCGGACTGCCGACCCGGCGTTCCTGCCGTGGCCTCGGCGAATGTAAGCGGCGACTCGCTGTGAAGGGTTTCATCCAGAATTCGTTCGCACAAGTCGATGATCCGAACTGTTCCTTCGGGGTTGACCCGAGATGCGATGTCGCGAGGCGTGTGGTAGTCATCGTGAATCCCGGTGAAGAAGAACAGCACGGGGACATCCTCGCGGTAGAAGTTGGAATGGTCCGATGGCCCCAGGCCACTCGGTGTGGTTTTGACGATGAGCCCGGTCGGCTCGACCAGCCTCGGGAGCAATTCGTCGAATTCGGCCGCCGTACCACTACCCGTCAACGCAACGGTTCCGCCTCGCAGCCGTCCCATCATGTCGAGATTGAGCATCAGGTTGGTTCGGCTCAAGTCAATTGGAGGTTGTGACACAAAGTGGTGTGAGCCGTGAAGGCCCGCTTCCTCACCGCCAAAGAACGCGACGATTGCTGAACGGCGGGGCGCATCGTCGCTCTCTGCCGCTTCGGTGAGTCGATCGGCCAAGACCAGCAGCGAGCCAACTCCGGAGGCGTTGTCATCGGCGCCGGGATGTACTCGGTGATCTTCTGGTGATCGTGACCCGGTGTACCCATGTCCGAGATGGTCGTAATGTCCACCGAGTACGACCCATTCGTCCTTGAGTGAACCCTGTCCGGGGAGAATGCCCGCCACATTCCAGGTGTTGTAGGCGTGGGGTGCAATGTCTGTACTGATGGTGATTGTCCGTTCTTCGCCAAAGTGAACAACGTCACCTTCTGGTGTATCCAGTGTATTGGCAGCGGCTTGCAGGTCTTCGAGCGTGGTTTTGCCATTGGAGCAGTGCCATACGAAGTGTTCTGCCGTTTCGGGCGAGAGATGAAGAATCGGCGCCTCTACGGAGGAGCCAAATCCGAGAGAGGACTCTACGGTCTCCAACCCGGTGGAACCATGGATGGTCTCTGGGTTGACCAGCAAGATGGCCGCAGCCCCGCGATCGCTCAGCGACTGCACTTTGGATCGGATACCACTGTGCCGTGAAAAATCCCCTGGACTCCAAAGGCTGTCGCCCTCGGCATCGAGCGGTTCGTATCGCAGCAACAGGACGGCGCGGCCGGTGAGGTCGTCGCCTTCATCAAAGGAGGTGTAGCCGTCTCGTCCTGACTCGATGCCGTAGCCGGCGAAACTCAGTGGCGAGTTCAGTTCTCCGCTGCCGCTATTTGCGAGTACACCAAAGTCTTCGCCGCGTTGAAGCGTTTTTCCGTCGACCGACAAGGCCGCGATGCGCACTTCGGGCGGTGTGTTCTGCAGCGTGAACGAGAAGGGCTGTCGCCACGATGCCTGCCCGTCCTCGTTGATAAAGGCCGGTTCCAGGCCCGCCTCCTTGAGATTCCAGACGATGTACTCGGCCGTCATGTCATCGCCGTGACTCCCCGGGCGTCGTCCGCCAAACCATGGGTTCGCGAGCGTCTGCACATGCTGATACCAGACGGCGGCGTCGGGATCGAGGCCATCGAAATAGCCTGCCAGATCAAACTCGGATTCATCCCACTCGGGCGAGAACCCTGTGATGCCCTCGCGGTTCGGAACAACTTCGCCGCCGCCAATGTCATCGGCGTGGATCGGGAACGAAACTGCGGCAAGAACACACAGCAGGACGGAAATGCGAACTTGCATACGAGGGACCTCCTTCAAGAAGAAAGGCATGGTAGTGGCGGACTTAGTTGATTCAGAATGCCAGGAGCACCAACCACGCCACGCCAGCCGCGGCCAGCCCGGCGAGGAGATCATCCACCAATACGCCCCAGCCCCGAGGCAGATTCTGGCTTGCGCCGATGGGCGGCGGCTTGGTGATGTCGAAGGCCCGGAAGGCCAGAAACACAATCCCGCACTGGACAACCGGCCACCAGGGTGCCGCTGCATCAATGCTCCACGGCACGAGCAGCAGGGCTAGGGACATTCCCGCCACTTCGTCAACCACCACCTCGCCGGGGTCAGATCGGCCAAAGTGTGCCTCATACCACGGGGCGAGAAGAATTGAGCCGGCCGTGCCGAGGGCCAGCAGGGCCACCATGGTGCCTACCACGGCCGATTCGCTGACATAGGCGAGGCCACCAGCAAGCACGGCTGGCGGCAGCGATCCCCATGTTCCGGGGGCGGGCTTGAGGAGGCCAAGGCCGCCTGCGGTGGCGAGCAGGAGTTTGCCGTTCATGCCTTGTTCGGGCCGTGGAGCAGTGCCGGCAATGCGGCGAGATAGGGCAGACCGGAAACAGCCGTCACCGCGACCGCAGCCCACATGACTCCTCGAATCGTCCAGGCAGACCAGATATGGGTGGCCGGGGGTGCTGCTGCAATCAGAACCATGACAACGGGAATAGCAACGGATTGCAGAACCATTTTTGCTTTGCCGCTCCACTTCGCGCCGAATTCCATCCCGCAGGCTTCCGCCATGCCCCGAACACTGGTGACGAACAATTCGCGGGCGATCACGATGACGACCATCCAAGGCGTCAATGCCGAGGCTGTGGACACGAGGTGTGCCCCGGTTGACCACTCTGGCACCATGAACCGTGGCCCCGCCAAGCAGATCATCGCCCCAAGCACCAGCAATTTGTCACAGAAGGGATCCATTACCCGACCGAACCCTGTGACCACCTGCCATCGACGTGCCAGATACCCATCGAGAAAATCAGTGGCCGCAGCAAGAGTGAACAAGACCGTGGCTACAACCAGCCATCCGACGCCCTCATCTGGATACCGATAGAGACTGATGGAAATGAAGAACAAGATGGCCATGATCCCTCTTGCCATCGTCAATATATTCGGGATGTGGCGACGCACGGTTCTGGGCATTGGTGGGATCCTACTCGGTTGGCCGGATTGGGCCATGGGCCGACCTTGCCGCGATCACGCGGGGGCTTTATCTTCCGCGTCTCCGGGACGCCCACACCTCTGGATCCCGGCTGAGAATCACTCGGAGATCCTCCCAGATCGATGTTCCCCAGGCGACTTTCCTCGCCGCATCAGAAGGCCTCGGATGGACTCCATCCTTCCCTATATCGCCACTGCAGTGGCGGCCATTGGATTGCTGATCGTACTCTCGTCGGGTGTGAGGCTGACTCGCGCGGGCGGTGGTGTGCTTGGGATGGCGGGACTGGTGTGGCTGTTCATGCTTGCTTCGACGATTCCAGGTGGAGTCGGAGACGTCACCATCGAAGTCTTCTTCCTGATCTTCGCTGCCATGGCTGTTTCCGCGGGCGTACAAATGATTCGATCGCCGCGGCCGGTGTACTCGGCTTTGTTTTTCGTGCTCGTCGTGATGAGTGTCTGCGGCATGCTGGTGATGCTGGAAGCCTTCTTCATCGCTTTCGCGCTCGTCATTGTTTACGCCGGTGCCATTCTGATTACGTACATGTTTGTGCTCATGCTCGCGCAGCAGGCTTCCGATGCATCGCATCAGGGCGAAACGCCGGAGTATGACCGCACTCCCCGCGATCCCGTTGCAGCAGTGTGCGTGGCTGCGATCTTCATGGCCGTCGTTGTGAATGTGACCTTCACCGGGCTAAACGATCTGGCTCCCGCAGCTTCGGATGTCGACAGACTTCGTGCCGACGCCGCGCTTCTGGCGAACACGCCTCGCGGAGTGCAGCGGCAGGTTGGGGAGGACGTTGTTCTTCCAGATTCGCTTGATGGACACATCACAGTGCAGGGCGATGGAGTGGTTCTCCACGCCAGTTCGCCGACGGGAGATGCGCTGATCGTGCCATTGAAGTCTCCAGGCAATACATCGCATGTGGGATGGAGCCTCGTCGCTCGCTTTCCGGCCAGCCTGGAACTGGCTGGCATCATCTTGCTGATGGCTATGTTCGGAGCCGTCATACTCGCGCGGCGGCAGATCGATCATGCCGAAGAAGAACTGGCTTCCGCCGTTGCCGCTCCGGATTCGTCGGAGGTAGACGCATGATGTGCCTGCTTGCCTCGGCTATGGGATCCGTGTCGCTTGCACACGCACTGCTGCTCAGCGGTGTACTCATGTCCATCGGCTTGGCTGGATTTGTGTCGCGGCGGAATCTGATTGTGATGTTCCTGTGTACAGAGCTCATGTTTCAAGCAGTCGTGGTGGCCATGGTGGCTTTCGGTCGCTGGTACTGGGACTTCTCTGGACAAGTGTTTGTGATCTTCATCCTGACGGTTGCCGCTGCCGAAGCTGCACTGGCGCTGGCTCTGGTCGTACTACTGCACCGCCGACGAGCCACGCTTGACGCAGATGCTTGGACGGAGCTTCGGGAATGATGCTTCACGGACTCTTCATGCCGCTCGTGGCGCCTGGAACACCGGCTGTGCCGCTGTCCGATGTCATATCAGCGCCGCAACTGTCTTGGGCTGGCCTGATACTTCTTCTGCCGCTCGTATCGCTGGTGCTGTGCGGCCTGTGCGCCGCGTTTCGGGTGCGCTCCAAACTGCCGGCCGTCATCACATCGGCTGCGTTGGCAGGGGCGTTCGTCACTTCGGTGATGCTCTACTTCAGTTACGAGCCTCCGGGCGAAGTTGTGCATCTGTTCGACTGGATCAATGTCAGTTGGGGCAGCGGAGCGATCGAGTCATTCTCGGCGAACTTCTCGCTCTATATCGATTCGCTCTCTCTGCTGTGGATCATGTTCGTGACCGGGCTGGGCACGCTCATCACGATCTATGCCAGCGAGTACATGGAACCCGACCTCGGTAAGGGGTACAGCCGGTTCTTTGCCGGCGTGAGTGTCTTCCTGTTTGCGATGGCCTCGCTCGTCTTGTCTGACAATCTCCTAATGCTCTATCTGGGCTGGGAAGGCGTCGGCTTCGCCTCGTACTGGCTCATCGGCTACTACTACCAGCGGCCCGCAGCCGTTGCGGCTGCGAAGAAGGCATTCATTGTCAATCGAATTGGTGACATCGGACTCGCCTTGGCGATCTATCTCATCTGGGTGACCTTCGGGACAGTGCAGTACGACGAGTTGACGACAGTCCTGCAGCAGGAGAATTGGCGTGAGTCCTTTGAAGGCTGGACAACATCGGCCATCCCGTTCCTACTCATGCTCGCTGCGTTCGGCAAGTCTGCGCAGTTGCCGCTCTATGTATGGTTGCCCGATGCGATGGAGGGGCCGACACCGGTGTCGGCGCTGATCCACGCTGCAACGATGGTGACTGCGGGCATCTACCTGGTTGCTCGAACCTATCCACTCTTCCTTTTGGAGCCGGTGTCGCTGCAGGTCGTGGCGTGGGTTGGTGGATTGACAGCGTTGTTGGCTGCGACGATCGGAATGGCGCAGTATGACATCAAGCGGATCATGGCCTACTCGACTGTGTCGCAGCTTGGTTACATGTTCCTTGGCCTTGGTGTGCTGACGACCTATGGCGCCGCCTACCACGTGTTCACGCATGCCTTCTTCAAGGCATTGCTGTTCCTTACGTGCGGTGCCATCATGCACGGGTTTGCCGGACAACTCGATCTTCGCAAGATCTCCGGGCTCAGGCATCTTCCTGGGTGGCGCATTACAGCGTGGACCATGTTCATCGGTGCTTTGTGCCTCGCGGGATTCCCCCTCACGTCTGGGTACCTCTCGAAAGATGTCATTCTGGCTGAGACATTTGTCACGCAGGGCCCCGGTTTCCGAATTCTCGGCTGGCTGGCCATCGTGACGGCGGGGCTGACTGCGTACTACACCTTCCGTGTGTGGTTCAGAGTCTGTGCGGGTCCGGTGGCATTCGAAGCAGGCGACGAGTATCACGGCGATGAAGACCACGGTCATACCGGAGGCTTTCACCCACATGCGCCACGATTTGTGATCAACACCGTCCTGATCATTCTGGCGGTTGGTGCGCTCATGGCAGCGTTGCCGTACTTCATGTCGAATCAGGCGGATGAACGGCTCGTCGGGGGATGGGTGGCGGACATGGTTCACGACTCGACGGCCCGCCAGGGCATTCCGGGGTTCCACCCCGATGACGTTGGTCACGCAGATGCTGGTCATAGCACGGCGCACGGCCACGACGATTCACATGCCCATGCGCTCATTCTTGGGATGGACCCGCACATTGCCATGTACTGGATTTCCGGAACGGTCGGGATGATCGGCCTGTTCTTTGCGGCCTGGCTGCATCTCTGGAAACGTGACCACGCCGACGCGCTCCGCCGGTGGATGCTCTCGAAATTGTGGCTGGGCTGGCTTCCTCGCGCGATGGAGCGAAAGTGGTATGTGGATGAGTTCTACCACGCGCTCATTCGATCGCCGCTCTGGATTCTCGGCCATATTTTCTACGCGTTCGATCGATTTATCATCGACGGCATCTTCGTGGACGGCGTGGCGAGGATTCCACGGGGTGTCGCGAGGTGGCTGCAGCCGCTTCAGGCTGGTGCAGTGCAATCCTTGGCAGTGGTGATGGCCGGTGGCGCAATGATCATTCTGCTTCTCATGGCGCTCTTCATGCAGTTCGGTTGGCCTGGAGGAACCGCCTGATGTTGGGTGTCCTCCTACTCATTGTGCCGATTGCCGCTGCCATAGCGGTCTGTTTCGTGCCGCTTCGATTGGTGCGGGGGTTCGCGCTCATTGCATCGCTCGCAACCACCGGCATTGCTACGGCGGCCGCGATTGAGTTCGGCGGTTGGGGGATCGGTGGTTGGGGACTTGAATTCAGCAGGGAACTGCTTCCGCAGTTTGGAATCACGTTTACGCTCGGAGCGGACTCCGTTTCGATGATGCTCGTGCTGCTGACGGCGCTTCTGATGCCGCTCGCCATTCTCGGATCGTTTACCGCTGTGACCGAGCGAACTCGCGAGTATTACGCATGGCTGCTCGTACTGACGGCCGCAATGACCGGCGTGTTCCTCGCGCGTGATCTTCTCGTCTTCTACATCTGCTTCGAGTTCACGCTTGTTCCGATGTACTTCCTGATCGCCATCTATGGAAGCACGAATCGCACGTGGGCGAGTATCAAGTTCTTCATCTATACATTCCTCGGTTCACTGCTGGCGCTGGTTGGCTTCCTCTACGTAGCGTGGGCCTCGGCTGAACACTCGGGCGCCTGGTCTTTCTCGATCCCAACACTGACGGCGTTTGCATCGAATGCCATGACCAGCACCGAACAGGCGTGGGTGCTGCTGGCGTTGATGGCGGGCTTTGCGGTGAAGATCCCGCTCTTCCCGGTTCATACGTGGTTGCCGCTCGCACATACGGAGGCGCCCACTGCGGGCTCCGTCATTCTGGCGGGCGTGCTTCTCAAACTCGGCACATACGGTCTGTATCGGTTCGTGCTTCCTATGGTTCCAGCAGCTGTTGTCGAGTGGGCGCCATTCATTGCCGTTCTCTCGATCATCGGCATTCTGTATGCCGCACTTATCTGCTGGGTGCAGACTGACGTTAAGAAACTGGTGGCGTACTCGTCGGTGAGCCACCTCGGGTTCTGCGTGCTTGGCCTCTTTGCACTGAATCCATTGGGACTTCAAGGCTCCGTGCTCTACATGATTAACCACGGTCTCTCGACCGGCGCCCTGTTCTTCTTGATCGGCATGATGTACGAGCGTTACCACACCCGCGACATGGGTGAGGTCGGGGGGCTGGCGAAGAAGATGCCGGTCTGGTCGACCTTCATGGTCTTCTTCGTATTGGCCTCGGTCGGACTCCCAGGGCTGAACGGATTTGTCAGTGAGTTTCTATGTCTGCTCGGCGCGTTTGTGGCGGGCGATACCGGCGCCTATCCGGGTGTCCTCGGTCCATGGTTCGCCGCGATTGCCGCCATCGGGATGGTCTTGGCGGCGATGTACCTGTTGATCATGGTCGGCAAAATCGTCTTTGGTCCACTCCGAGAGCCGGCTGGTGATCATGGTCCGCTGCCTGCAGATCTGTCGATCCGCGAAATCGTCGTGCTCGTGCCATTGGCGATCGGGTGCATTCTGCTTGGCGTGCAGCCAGACATTGCGATTGATGCGATGAGCGGAGCGATCGCGGACACACTGGCCGCCTTCCCCGAGTTGGTAACGAACTCCGCCGAGACCATCGTGTCAGCGGGAGGGATGCCATGATCGATCGACTGTGGTTCCTTCTTCCGGAACTGGTGATGCTTGGCGGCGCTATTGCGTGCGCGATCGTCGGTCTTTCTCATGCGGCCGGTATCCGTCGGACGCTTCCTGTCATCGTGATTCTGACGTTGGTGGCGGCCTGCGCCGCGTCCACGGCGGTCTATGACGCTTCGAGCCTGGAATCAGCGCTCGGAGAAGGAGCCGTCGCGTTGCCTTGGCTCGGCCGGGCCGTCATTCCGATGGTGGCACTGATTGGAACAGTTCTGGTACTGGTGCAAGCGGGCTTTGTTGACCGGGGGTACGAGTCAGCTGTTGGGGCTGGCAAGCTTCGGTTCGATCCCCTTCGAAGCGCGCGTGGCGAGTACTACGCTTTCTTTCTGCTGAGCCTCGCTGGTCTGATGCTGACGTGTGCTGCTCCTGACCTTATCTGGCTGTTCCTTGCGCTCGAACTGACATCGCTGCCGACCTACATCATGGTGGCGATTGGCCGGAGTGAGCGCCGAAGCCAGGAAGCGGCGATGAAGTATTTCTTCCTCGGCGCCATGGCGGCTGCCATCTTCCTGTTCGGGTTCGCCCTGCTCTACGGCGCAACTGGGACGATGGAACTGACCGCCATGAAAGATGTGCTTGTCGCGCGGGCAGCAGAAACCGGATCCATTGGTTCACTTGCGACGCTCGGGCTCTTGATCACGATCATCGGTGTTGGGTTCAAACTCGCCGCTGCCCCGATGCATCTCTACGCGCCCGATGTCTATGAGGGAGCCGCGGCACCGGTGACGGCGTTTATCGCCTTCGTTCCAAAGGCAGGTGGCGCCGTGGCGATCATGCTGCTGCTCTCTATCACCGGGTGGGCCGGGGAGGGGGGCAGTTTGCCTTCGGCGGTACTGGTCACGCTTTGGATCATGTCGGTGCTGACGATGACCCTCGGGAATATCGGTGCACTGCTCCAGAGCAATGTGAAACGTATGCTGGCGTACAGTTCGATTTCCCACAGCGGATATATCCTCATCGGAATTATCGCTGGCCCCGGAGCTGGATTTGCTGCCGTGTTGATCTACTTGCTCGCCTACGGGCTCGGCAATACAGCGACCTTCTCAGTGCTTGCCAGCCTTCGACGCGGCGGCGAGGAGGTTGAACGGATCGAGGATCTGGCAGGGTTGCGGGAGCGGCAGCCCGGTCTTGCGTGGGTGATGGCGATATCTGCCGGCTCGCTGTTGGGGTTCCCACCACTCCTTGGTTTCTGGGGCAAACTCCTGCTGTTTATTGCGGGCGTCGTCTCTGGGCATCTCGTGCTGGTGATCATCGCGGGAATCAATAGCGGAATCAGTGCTTGGTATTACCTTCGCCTTGTCGCGTTGCCGTTGACGGGATCTGCGACCGGAAGCAGCCGTGCCGTCGAGGGGCGACGAGAAGTCGGGCCCCGCGTGGCGGGCGTATTTGCCTGCATTCTTCTCATCGGTCTGCCACTGCTTCTGGAGCCCATGCTCAATGAAGCCGACGACGCAGTTCGTGATGTCGATGCGATGCGTTCCGAGATGACTGCGGCAGATGACTCTTCAGAGCCAGTCGGCTAGGTCTTGCCCAACTGAGCGGCCTTCGGCTTTGGCCGCACCATCGTTTGAATAACGAGCCCGACCGCCGAGGCTCCGAGCCAGGCTAGCACCATCGCGCTTCCGCCAGAATGCTCGTGCAGCCAGTCGGGAGCCATGTCCCAGTGGGCGAGTACCCGGGGTGAGGCGGCCAGCACCAGACCCGCGCCTGTGACCGAGGTCAGCACAATTGCGGCGAGTGAACTCATGAGCGTGAAGATGACGAGTCCGGAGAGGGCTGAGCCACCCGCTACCGCGAGTACGGCAAGCCTTGAGTCAACCGGGAGTAGGCTCCACGATTCCTTGAAGGGGATGAGGCGTTCGTCCTGTGTCCAGGCATAGGCGTCGAGCATTTTGGTTGCCGGGAGGGAAACAGCCACGATTTCTGCAGGCTCTGGCTCCACCTCGTACTCCAATCCAAAGATCGCGGCTACCGGCGGCGGAGGGACGTCCGGCTGGGTGAGGTGCATGAGGGTCCAGGTCGTGCAGGCACCAAGCAGGGCCAGCGAGAGGGCCAGCAGCGCCCCGGCCAGAAGCCGATAGGCCAGCAACGCCACGCAGGCCACGATGATGGCTCCGACGAGCGGGGCCGCCCACGGTGGACCGATCCCTGTTTGCATCCAGACGAGAAGGCCTCCGATCGCTCCAAGTCCAAGGCCGAGGACACCCACTGCAGATCGAAGCAGACATCCACCGGTAACCCAGAGAATGAGCCCGACCGTCAGGGCAGCCAAAGCCCAGACGAGTTCGCCTGATTCAATCGGGATGGGGGGGGTTGTGAGCAACTGCATGTCACGGTCTATCGGATGCTCAGTCCTTGGGAATCGAAGAAAGGCGATTTCAGGGAAGAGGGAGGCGATCTTGGGAATCGAGGGAGGGGGGTAGCGATGATTACGGCCCTGATATAGTCCCCCCCATGCCGACTCAGGAACCAGTATTGAGGGCCGCGGTGACGGTGCTTGCCGCGATATGTGTGGCTGTATCTGTCGCGAACGCAAGTGAGGATATGGAAACCAGCGTGAAGCATCCAGCCAATCGTTTGGTCAATGAGACCAGTCCCTATCTGCTCCAGCATGCCTACAACCCGGTCCATTGGTATCCGTGGGGCGAGGAGGCGTTCGAGGCGGCCCGCCGTGAGGATAAACCGATCTTTCTGAGTATCGGCTATTCGACATGCTACTGGTGCCACGTCATGGAGCGGCAGTGTTTCGAGAATCCCGCAGTGGCGGAGGTGCTCAACGCGTACTTCATTCCAATCAAGGTCGATCGCGAGGAGCGGCCGGACGTTGATGAGATTTACATGACTGCCGTGCAGATCATGACGCGGCACGGAGGCTGGCCGCTCTCAGTCTGGCTCGATCCCGACACCCTCATGCCCTTCTTTGGCGGCACGTATTTCCCGCCGGAAGATCAGGGGGAGCGGCCAGGATTCACCACTTTGCTCAATGCCATTCACCAGGCGTGGCTTGAGAAGCAACCCGAGATGCGTGATCAGGCCGATCGGGTCGGGGCCGCGGTTGAGAATCGCCTTGCTTCGATTCCTGATCGAGTGCCCCTTGAGCAAGGGTTAGCCGAGGCTGCCGTCTCGCAACTCATGGCCAGTTACGACGCCAAGCACGCTGGCTACGGGCAGGCTCCCAAGTTTCCAATGCCGGTCCATCTGGATCTGCTTCTGGAAACGGGCTGGGATCGTAGTGATGTGCAGGAATCGCTCAAGCACACACTCGACCGAATGGCGATAGGCGGGATGTACGATCAGGTCGGCGGCGGATTCCATCGATACAGCACCGATGCGAAGTGGTTGGTGCCGCACTTTGAAAAGATGCTCTACGACAATGGCATGCTTGCGTCGATCTATGCGGAGGCAGCAGCGCGAACCGGTGACGGGTTCTACGCGGCGATTGCTGCGGAGACGCTCGACTATGTACTCCGCGAAATGGTTGACCCGACGGGAGCGTTCTGGTCCGCACAGGACGCAGAGTCCAATGCCCGCGAAGGGGCGTCGTATCTGTGGACGCCTTCTGAGATTCGGGAGACCCTTGCTGCGGCCGGGTTGCCTGAGGCGTGGGGCGATTTTGCCTTGTCGGTGTATGGCTTAGACCGCGGCACGAACTTTCGCGACCCACACCATCCCGGCGAAAAGGCTTCGAACGTGCTCTACCTTCCTGACCATCCTCGCGCACTGGCTGAGGCGGCTGGACTCACAGTTCCGGATTTTCATGATCGAGTGATCGCGATCAACAAGGCACTGCTCGAACGGCGGGATACGCGAGATCAACCGATCACCGATGACAAGATCCTGACAGGCTGGAACGGTCTCATGATCGGGGGCATGGCTGATGGTGGTCGGCTGCTTGGCGAGTCGAAGTACACCGATGCTGCGAGCCGGGCGGCCGAGTGGATCAAGGCCTCTATGTGGACGATGGACGGCGGACTCAAACGCACCGCGCGTGAAGGACGCGTCAGTGAGATTCAGGGCTACCTCGAAGACTATGCATTTCTGGTTCGAGGCCTCTTGAAGCTCTATCAGGCAACGGGCAACCCGGCCGACTTGGAGTGGGCTGTATTGCTCATGCAGCAGGCGCATAGCCGATTCTTTGATGAGAGTGCCGGATGGTTTGACGTCGAAGATGGTGACAAAGCGCTCTTTGTACGAGGCCGGTCGCTGTACGACGGCGCTGTTCCGAGTGCGACCTCCGTCATGCTTGACAATCAACGTCGTCTGCATCAATTGACAGGCGACGACGCATGGCTTGATGCCGCGGCTGACACGGTCAATCCAATTGCGTTTTCGCTGAATCGCTCACCTCGCGGCGCTGCGCAAGCCGTCTCGGCCCTGTATCACCTGAAGCAGGCTGACCCAGAACGATTCGGCGCGGCACCCAAGCCGGCTGCCGCAGATGCAGCCGTTTCGATTCGAGTTGAACCAGCTGTGACGGAGCTCGATGAGGCAGGAACCGGAACTGGTGCCGTGATCTTTGATATCGGCACGTCATGGCATATCGGTCTGCCCGGTGGTGGCGATTCTGTCCTTCCCGCTCGAATCGAGTCTGCAACAGCTGGCGTCGTGGTGACACCCAAATGGCCAAAGGGCATCAAGCTTGAGGGCCCGATTGGGGCAGCTCAGGTGATGGAAGGAACTGTTTCCGTTCCGATTCGTGTGGTATGTGAGGGGGTCGTTCCGAACCAGGTGGATATTTCGATTACATGGCAGGCATGCGATGATCAAGTCTGTCTCAGGCCTGAGACAAGGGTTCGGTCTATTCGGTTGAAGTCTGCACCGAACTCATGAAAATGGTGAACCCATGCGATGTGAAGCGTGTGTCGCTCTTGACGACAGGCGGAACGATTGAGAAGACGTATGACCCACTTCATGGTGTGTTGCAGAATGATGTCAGTGTGCTGGACGTCATGTTGTCGAGTTTGGAACTCGAAGGCGTGACGCTTGATCAGGAGTCTGTCATGAACAAGGACAGTCTTGAAATGAACGAGACGGATCATGCGATGATTGCAGAAGCGGTGATTCAAAGAGCGGCCACCCACGATGGCGTCATTGTTGTACATGGGACCGATCGGCTTGCCGAAACAGGCGAGACGATCTTTCGGATGGCGGGCGATTCATTGACGGCTCCTGTTGTGCTGACTGGTGCGATGCGTCCGTGGATTCTCAGAACAAGCGATGCGCTCCAGAATCTCACAGAGGCCTTGCTGGCCGTGCGGCTGCTTGCCGCCGGTGTGTATGTGTGTATGCACAACAATGTGCTTCGCTTTCCGGGCGTAGTCAAGAATCGAGCGGCGCTCAAGTTTGAGCACGCCAATCAAGTTCAAGATGAGGAAGGTCAATGAGCAACAGCCCCATCGCGGCAGCCACTCCCGCCCTGAGTAAATACCGAACCTCGCCGCTGCCGATCCCGGGCATGCCGGCAGGTATTCCGTACATCGTTGGGAACGAGGCTGCAGAGCGGTTCAGTTTCTACGGCATGAAGGGCATCCTCGTCATCTTCATGACGGGATACCTCTTCATGCTCCCTGGCGCGACCGGAAACGAGCCGATGCCGGAGCCGAAGGCGCTTGAGAACTACCACCTGTTCACGACGGCGGTCTACTTCACGCCGATCCTCGGCGCTTTGCTGGCCGATATTCTGCTTGGCAAGTACTTGACCATCATCAGTCTGAGCATCGTGTACTGCCTTGGCCACGGTGTGCTGGCGATCATGGGCATGGGCGAAGACATCAACCCAGCGTGGATGCTCTTTCTCGGGCTGGGGCTTATCTCGCTTGGTTCGGGTGGCATCAAGCCCTGCGTCTCTGCGCATGTGGGCGATCAATTCGGGCAGACAAACAGCCATCTGATATCCAAAGTGTTTGGCTGGTTCTATTTTGCAATCAACACCGGGGCCTTCCTCTCGACACTTCTGACTCCCTGGTTCCTTCAGTGGTACGGGCCGCACTTGGCATTCGGTATTCCCGGCGTGCTCATGGTGATCGCGACCATCATGTTCTGGATGGGGCGGAAGGTCTTTATTCATGTGCCGCCGGGGGGGATGAAGTGGGTTCGCGAGACATTCAGTTGGACCGGCCTAAGCGCGATTCTGAAGCTCGGTGTCATCTATCTCTTCGTGGCTGTGTTCTGGGCGCTCTTTGACCAGACGGGCTCGTCATGGGTGCTGCAGGCAAAGGATCTGGATCGGTACTGGCTGGGCGTGCACTGGTTGCCTTCCCAGATTCAGGCTGTGAATCCGATCATGATTCTCATTCTGATTCCGACCTTCTCATTCTTTCTGTATCCGGCGATCAGCCGAGTGTTCAAGTTGACGCCCATTCGCAAAATCGCCATCGGACTGTTTGTCATGGTGATTGGCTTCGGGATGGTTGCGATGTTGCAGGAGTCGATCGATGCTGGAGCCCGTCCCAGCATCGGATGGCAGATTGCGGCATACGCCATTCTGACGGCGTCGGAGGTTATGGTTTCGATTACGTGCTTGGAGTTCTCCTACACCCAGGCGCCTCGCACCATGAAGTCGTTGATCATGGCGATTTTCCTGATGAGCGTGTCGCTCGGCAACGTCTTTACGGCAGCTGTGAACCACGTCATTCTGGTTGACTCATCGGCCGTTGATGCCAAGGAGTTGGCGACCTCGTTCGCAAGCGATTCCGAGTCTGTCGAAGTGAAGGATCGAGACGAAGCTGCCAAGAAAAAGGGACTTCTGTACGAGTCCATGCCAGGCGAGAAGTTCGCGGTCAGCCTCGCTGGCATTGATGGTGTTCTTGGATCCGAGGACGACATCAAACTCGGCTTCGCAGAAGACGGCACCATGGTGGGCTTCATCAATGATGAAGCCGACGCCATTGAGACCGCGATCAATCGCATTGGCGAAGTGTGGGAGAAGGACGGGCGATTGCCACTTCCGGAGGCTGGCCAAGCAATCGCCTCGAGCCTGAAGGACCCGTGGGGCAACCCGCTTCACTATCAACTCAAGAGCCGCGACCAGTTCATCGTGAGCAGTGAAGGCCCCGACCAGACGTGGCAGAGCGTGTATGACATTCGCGGCGAGGTGACGGTCACATCGAAGATGCAGAGCCAGCTCGATCTTGAGGAGGCTCAGGCTGGCGGCGGTGATGTTCTTGCATGGGCGCATCCCGACAAGTCATGGATCGAGCGGCGTGAGGACGAAATCGCAGCCGAGCGAGGTGGCGAGGCCGAAACCGATCAGACCGACACAGAGAGTGAGCCGGGCGCCTTTGCCCGTGACATCAGGTGGGACGTCGGTGGCGCAACGACGCTGGCCGGCGCGGCATACTTCTGGTTCTTCACCTGGCTGATGCTTGGAACTGCGGTCGTGTTTGTGCCGGTCGGATGGATCTACCGGCCGCAGACGTATCTGCAGTTGGAAGATTCCGCTTGATCAGTTCCCGGATGTGATCTTGGTGCTGTCTGTCGGCTGCTGCGCAGGACGCATGCCACGGATCCGAACGACGTTTCTGCCTGGATCCAGAAGCATGAACGGGCGCATGGGATCGGTCGTCGGCCGGGCGTAGACCGGAATGTGGTCTACTCTCACGATGTTGCGAAGGTCGGTGAGGCTCTGCCAGTGGAGCCCTCGCGGAAGGGTCAGGAGAAAGTTGCCCTGATCATCGTGAACGGCGTCGATCGAGTCCGGAGCGAGCGACACGAGTTGATCGGAATTGATTCCCGTGGGCATCCAGACACTCATACGCTGCTGTGTCGGATGGTAGAACATGACTTCTTCGACGGGCGGAGGGGCGAGCCCTTGAACCGATGTCTGGTTCCCAGTCGCCGTAAAGGCGTCCCAGCGAGATGCTCCGGTCATGACCGAGATCTGCTTTGCTGGCTGCGTCAGTGTCTGAGAATCCGTGGCATCCATCGAGATCAATCTCAAGACGCCTTCTGGGCTCAGCCGCCATGCTGAGAGGCGCATGCTGCGAGAGCTCCATGTTGGGATTAGCCAATCCGATCCATTCGAGGGAATGGAGAACTCGCGGCCATCTTGGAAGCGAACTGCGAGCGAGAACAATCGTTCGTCGCGTGAGCGAGTTGACCATGCCAGTCGATTCTGAGGGCCCAGCGTCGGCATGGCGTTGACCTGATCATCCTGCACCAGCCATGTAGTCGTGCCTGTTCGCCAGTCGACCTTTCCGATCCACCGAGAGCCATTTGATTGAGGCGCTTCCACGAGAAAGCCCTCGGCATCCGCTGCATTCGTCAACAGGAGGGGGGCGGTTAGGGTCGTCTGATGCCTAGCGCCGGAGAACCCGGGGAGCAGTTCCCAGATTTCGATTTCACTGTCGGTGGGTGGAAGGGAGCCGTCCAAAGCCATCAGGCACGCGTTGCTGGGGGCAGTGCCGGAGGCGGTCGCAATCCAGCGGCCTTGGGGGCTGGCTATCGGCATGACGGTTGCATTCCAAGGGATGGCACCAACCGTCCAGACCTCTCCCCGGAAGGCACCCTTGGTGGCGTCGTTGATCTCGTTCTGCCGTGAAGCAATCTCGTTGATTGCCTGAGCCTGCGATGCTGTCAGTTGTGTTCGTTTGGGCCACTTCGACTCATGACAACTTGGGATCGCAATGGCAGCGAGAATCAGAATGCAGCACCGGCGATTCATCACTCGCTACCGTCCTGGTCCTTGACCTTGTCGCTGCCCCGTGGGGTCAGTTCAATCAGGGTTGGCTGGAACGTATCGATCTCCGTTTCGATCTTCGATTCGCCGGGAAGGACGATTCGCGAACCACCATGCTGAACGGCGCGGTGTTGAAGTCGCTCATGAATGTTGAGGTCGACGACTTTCTGCCCCTCCTTAAGCTGCTCGGCCAGTGGCTGCGCAACGGATTCAAGTCGAGACAAGTCATCCAGATTAAAGTTGTCGAAGTTGTCGACGGGCCGATGGACGACGGTCGGTGTAATGAACGCGATCAGTTCTGTCCGCGTTAGGTTCTCGCTATTGAATTCGAAGAGTTGACCGATGAATGGGATGTCCGCCAAGAGCGGGATGCGATCCCGCTGGATTTGTTCGAACTCTTTAAGCAGGCCGCCAAGGACGATTGTCTGGCCATCCAGAAGAATTGCGTGAGTAGTAACTTGCTTGCGATCGAAAATCTCGCTCCGAGTGTTTCCGACGTTCACAGCGCCTTTTGCCTGTGAGAGTTCGAGGCTGATGGCAAGATCCACCGCGCCTTCTTCGGTGATGCGAGGTCTGACGTTCAGGAAGACACCGACGTTTTTGTACTCGATGGTCGTCGTGAGGTTCTGGAGACCTGTGCCACCCTCGACCGACCCTGTCGCGATCGGATATTCCTGCCCGGAGAAGAAGACAGCCTCCTCGTTGTCGGCTGTGAAGACCCTAGGTTCTTGAATTACACGGGTGTTGGTGATTGAGTTGAGGGCCTCGATGATGACGTTGATGCCGAAGGGGCCAAGCGTCAAGGAGTTTGATTGCGTTCCGTTCAGCATGTTGGTGATGAAACTGATCGCGCCGAGGTCCAAGTTGATGCCGCCCGAGACGATGGCACCGGTGTCCGGCTCCCATCCAGTTCCGAGTCGCATGCCGAGGTTGAGTGCGTCTCCGAGGTCAACCTCCACGATCGTCGCGGATAGCATCACCTGGCGGCGGGGCTGATCAAACGCTTCGATCAACTTTCGCATGGGCTCTCGGTAGGCTGTCGGCGCGAGGATTGCGAGGGCATTCTGGCGGACGATCGGTACGACCCGGACCTTGCCGATGAGTGTCGACTCCGGTGACTGCTCGTCACTGTTGGCTGTTCCCCAAGGGAACTGGAGATCGCCTGCCTGGCCAGTCGTATCTGGGCCACTGACGTCCGAGCCACCATCGGCCGAGAACCCTACGGCGCTCAGGCCGGTTGCCGGGCGAGGCAACGAGGCTCGGGCTCCGGCTGTGGCGAGCAGGATGTTGAGTTCTTCGGTGAGCGCGACGGCGTCGGCGTACTTCAGCGGGATTACTTCCGGAAGTCCGGCGTCGGTCGCCTGGTCGATGTCCTCGATCACACTCTTGATGAATGAGAAACTCTGCTCCGTCTTGGCGAGAACAAGCAGGGCATTGCGGTCGGGAAAGGCTTCGAACTGGTAGACGCCTGCGATGCCGGCTGTGGCGTCAGTGCGAGAACCGCTATTTCCGCCGGTTCGATTGTTGCGCCCGCCGGTTCCGCCGCTGGAGGAGGAACCACCGCCGAGTACGGTCGTCAGAAGATCCTTGACCTTGATGGGATCGGTGTGCTTAAGAATGAACAGACGCGACGTGCCTTCCGGGCGAGGAAGATCCCACTCGGTCTGTATGAGCCCGGCGATTTCATCGACTGTTTTTTGTTCACCTTGAATGGTGACAGTGTTTTGTTGTTCGTTGACGGTGAGACGCAACTCTGCCTCGGGAACGCCTTCGAGTGAGGTCGCTGCCGAATTGCTGCGATTGTTGTTCGATCGGTTGTTCTGCCGGTTGGCACGGTTTCCGGAATTGCCACTCGAGGTTCGGGTGCCCGAACTCTGCTCGAAGAGTTCCATGATGTTGGTTTCGATCTCGCGGGCATCGGCGTACTCCAGCCGGAACGTCTTGATGATCGGCTGCAGCCACTTGCGATCCAGATCATGAATGATCGTTTCGATCTGTTGGCACAGCCCAATATCGCCGAGCACCATGATCTGGTTGGAAAGATCGTCCTCTCGGAACTTGGCCCAATTCTGAGGGAAGAAGTCATCGAGGTCATCTTTGATCTGGCCCGCGTCGGTGCTGGTGACCTGAAAGATCTTGAACACCAGCGTTCCGCGATCCATTCGGTCGGCGATGGATTGACTCGCCGAGATGACTTCGACTTCGCCGAGTTGGCTAATCATATCCTCAAGTTTGCCGACGAAGATCACCTGAGGCCGTTCGATGATTCCGATGTCGTTCATCCGCAGATAGGTGAAGATGAAGTCAAGTGCCTCGGTTCGAGGCATCGGTCGATCGGCGACGATGTTGTATGTGTTCCGTCCTGCCGCACCTGCCGTCTGGAGTTTGATTGGCATGACGACCTTGCCGGTTTCGAGCGCGATGAACTCGATGAGTTCATCCAACTTCACTTCTTTGAAAGCAAGCACGACCGGCTCGTCTTTGACGGCGCGGCGGCCGGACCTGAGCCCCTCGGTACTCCAGACGACGACTTCGACCGGTTCTTCGGCATCCACTTCATCGGATGGACTCTCTGGAACAATCTCGATTGCGTCCTCGGCTTCGGCCACGGGATCCGCAGTCGCGGTCTCATCCTCTACTTGGACATCGACTTCTTCTTCAATCGGATCCGGTTCAATGACGACAGGCTCGGGAGCAGGTGGCTCGGTGGGTTCCGGTCGGCCGTCTTGCGCAATAGCCGATGTGGATACTGCTACCGCCAAGAGCGATCCCAGAACGTGACATGTGACAGTGGGTTTCATTGGCACGAGAAGTCCTCTCATCAACCGGGGCATGCCAACGCGGCATCCCGGCTTGTATTCCTTGGAGATCCTGTCAAACGTGATCATTCAGGACGTCCTTCATCGATGACCCGTATTGGCGGCGTCGAGGGAAGTTCAAGGACCCCTCGAAGCGGATTCTCTTGCCAAGGGTCTTCCGGTTTGTCGATCAGTGGAACTGTAAATGGGCCGCCCTTCTTCCACAGCAGTTCTGCACTTCGTGGTGCATTGACTGAGACAACCTCGATGTCATCCATGCCGTGGCCGACGGGAATCACCAACATCCCTTTTGTTGAGCGGAAGAACACGTCGGAGCCGTAGATGGCGATGATCTCAGGGCCGTCATAACGCTTTGGCCGAGTGTCGATCTTTGGTTGTTCTACAGGCTTGGGAGCTTCTGTGGGCTTGCATGTGTCGGGGCCGCAAGTGGTGTCAGTGCCCTGCCAACGGCCGCTTCTGGCGCGGCATGCGTCGCGGCGCATGATCGTGCACTCTTCATCGACGCAGCAGGCCCCTGTGGGCTCTGGCGGTTTGGGTTTCGGCGGTGCCTTGGGTTCGAAGAAGAATGATCGTCCGTGGATACGGTTGAGATCTGTCCGGTGTGCCACATCATGTGACGCGATCAATTTCTCATAGGTGGCCTCATCAAGGCTGTTGCCACCGCCAAGCGATACCAGTGAGCCGAGAACAGGCACAAGAAGCCAAAGTCCGACAATCACGAGCCCCAGAGCGCAGGCCAAGCTGACTCCGAGTGGGCCACGAAGAGAATCGCGGTCAATCATCGGCGTCCTTCCCGGATCCATGCCTCGATGGTGACTTGCACGGCGAGACTCCTTGCCGACTTGCCGACCTGAACACGGGCATTGCTGATCGCCTCAAGTTCGGGGCTGTCTTCGAGGGCACCGAGAATTTCGATGGCTTTTTCGTGCTCAGCTTCGAAATCTAGCGTTGCTTTGATTCGATCGATTCCCCTGAGGGTGGCGCCTCCCAAGCTGACTGCGCTGGCGGCTTCGTTGAATTCGTAATCTCGGATGTCATACTCAGCCATGATGGTGTTGACTGCCTCGAGCATGGCCTGAGACTCTGGGGCCCGCTGTGAGGGTGGTGTAAGAGGCCCGAATGCGATGACGTTGGATCGCTGCGAGTTCGCCTGAGATGCCGCACGGTCTACGCGATCGACCTGTTCGGTAATTGCATCTGCAGATTCTCCCCAGCTCGTCGAGATTGGTGAGACCAACTCAGACCAGACTACGAACAGGAGAAGTGCTCCACCCAAGACAACGATGAGGCGTCCGCCTTGAGACATCGCGCCGAACTCGGCTTGGATTCGCTCTGCAACTTTTTGCTTTTCGCTCACGTGCCATCCTCCGCAGGCAAGCTCCGCAGATGGTTAAAGAGATCCTGCCAATAGGCGAGCAATTCGTCGGCAGTCTCTCCAGGGGGGATGTGCTGTCTGGCGGCAGAAACCTCCCGAACCCTGGCAAGCGTTTCTTCGCGTGAAAGCACCTTGATCTGCTCTTTGCTTAGCATCTCTGGCAGCGCACCGAGATCTCCGGCGGAGAGGTCGCCGCTTCTTGCTCCCTGATCAGCAATACTTCCTGAACCCGTATCGCGTGCAGAGAGTCCGCCTCCGGATCGGTCCGGTCGATTGCCTCCAGCGGTGCTGCCCGAACGGCGTGGAACAGTTGTCGGAGGTGTGGTGGAGGCAGGCGGATGTGTCTTTTGCACAGGCCCAGAGGTGCCACCATCCAGAGTGGTTGTCGTGGCTTGGGGAGTTCCAGTGACGCGAGGCGGGGTAGGGGTCGTAGCGGAGGGATTGGCGGCCGCTGTTTGCTCCGGCTGCGGCGTACCATCGGTTGCTGCTGGAGCGACCTTGTTCGGATCCCATTTGGCCGCCTCACTTGGCCGCGCCGCCGGACCACCTTCGGCTGTGTTGGGGAGATTGTGTCGTCGCTGCTGGAAGGTCCACGCGGCAAAGTCTTGCTCGGCGTCGTAACGCGGGCGGATGGCTGCCGTAGCGATGTCGGCAGACAGCGAGAATGATCGCTCGCCGAGATTTGTCTGCCCGTCCCACTCGACGGTCACATTCTTGAACACCCGGGACACCTGCATGTGCGACTTCATGATCCCGATCAGCTCAGCCGCAGACTGGCCATTGTACGCCGTTGCGTCACCATTGATTCGTAGCGGCTCACCAGTGCCCATCTTGATGCTGTCAACCTTGATTCCAAGTGGGGTTGCCGAGGCGACATCTGCAAGCAGTTTTGTCACAGGAAGCGCACCAGACCCGAGGTTGGCATACAGCGTGTTTCGTTGCTCAACCGTTGCGGCTGTGCCCACTGCTTCATCCAGGTTTCCATGGGAGAGGCTTAGAAGCCCGTAGCGAATTGCATTTGTGACGAGGGGCCCGAAGAGAATGAGCAGGACCAGTGCAACTGCCAGCTTGGCGGCAAATGACCGATCAGAAAACTTCTCGATGATTCGCTCGCCTCGGGTTGCTTCATGTGTCGGAAGGGAGGGACGGAGCACCGTCATCGCGGCGTAGTCGTCCGTTGTTGCGAGTGCGCAACCGATTGCAATGCCAAAGTTCCCCAGATCTTCCGGGATGTCGCCTTGGACTCGCTGCAATCCAGCAGTACGAATCGAATCTGGAAGTATTAGCGTGGGACCATCTTGGTTGATAGATTCGGTGTGTTCACCAAGTGACCGCATCTCGGCCGCGGACCAACCCGCTTGCAAGGCTGATTCCATGATGAATCGTGACAACGCTTCGGGTGCAGCAAGGCTATCCATACGTGTCGAACGAACTGCCATGCGGCCGAGTCCCGCGAGAACGAACGCAGTACTTCCATCGGATGCGTCATGCCAAAGAATCGGCAAGTCAACACGCTGGCGGCCCATCAGTGACAGTAACGCTGCGATATCCGGAACACCGAGGAATTCATCCGTCTGACCAGGAAACCGCACTTTCTGCCGTTCCGGCCATGCGACTGCGATACCGGTTCGATCTTCCTCGCTAGGCATCGCAGGCGCAACCGCGGCTGCCATCCGATGCATTGGGACCGAGTCGTCCATGCGATCCTGAATCTGTGCTTGGAGTCGATGATCTAACGCCGATTCATTTCCGTGTCCGAGTCGCATGGACCGAGCCACGGTGACGCGAGCCGGGATGACAACGCGGGTGGCCCGAGCGGCGTCGCCCAACCACTGAGAAACCGAACGCTCTTCAAGGCGTGCGTACTCGAGAATGTGTATCCCGGCGGCATTTGGCTCAAAGCGGACGGCACTCCAGCCGCCGTCAACCCAGTGGAGAACGGCAGATGCGGAGGCCTCTGAAAGGCCTGAGGATGACGAATCGGGGCTCAGCCTGCTCATCGGGGCTTGAAGGATATCCGAAGAGGACTCGCCGCGATCAGCCGTCGAGGACCATCCACCGAGGGATGCGGGCGACCCATGATCAGTTCTCGCGGTATTCGAGAATTCGCACAGGCAGCGTGGAACGATCGACCACCAGATTGATTTCTGACACCTCGTCAGTTACGTCACTTCTTCCACGCGAAGTAATCGAGAAGACGCTGCTATCGGTGCAGAACAAGGGCAGGAGCTGCGCCAAACTCTCTTGAGTGGCTCCGGGGAGATCCCAGAAATCTACGAGGCTGGTCAGGCCGTTGGCTCGCCTCGTCCGGAGGCTCAGGAGGGCCTCCACAAGCCGCTCATCGCCGTCATACATGGCGTAGAGCGTCTCTGAGCTGACAGTATTGACGTTGATTCCTCCCCAATCTCGGCGATGGGGTGGAGATACGGAGGTTTCTGAGAGGATGACGGCAACCTCGTCGGGCGTCCAGATGATCTCCTGACTCTCCTCCTCTTCCTGGTTTGGATCCGCAGGGGTGGGTTCTACCCCGAGTGACGTCACCAGAACGGTCGGATCGAGTGTTCCGCCCACGGCATCGTTGATCAAGGATTCCGCCTTCTCCTCCGTGAGTTCAACACCCAAGACGTCGAATCGCTCGATCAACTCAGCGGCATCTGTGGCCATCAGCCAGATCCGTGGCGCTCCACTTTGGGTCGCACCGTCAGCGGCTGATCTGACCGTCAGCATTCGTGCCCAGCCGCCGTCGAGGATGCCGGATTCGTTATCCCAAGGAAGCGTCTCATCGCCATCGTCTTCGGAGGGATCTAGCAAGGAATTCAGATTCCAGTCCTCGCCTCGGATGTCGTTGGGCTCGATGCCCGCAATCAACTCAAGTTCAGCAATACTTTGCAAGGGGGCGTTGCGGGGCTCATATCGAGAATCCAGAGAGAGGTAATAGTCTCGTTCCACGCCGAATTCGGACGGCTCGTCATCCTCATCGATCCAGTCTTCGATTGCGGCAAACACGCCCCATGCCAAGGGGCCGAACATTACATCGATGTACCCGCGGTATGGTCCGTTGACGTTGAGTTTTGAATGCTCGTCCTGCGGGCCAGCAAACGGACGCGACGTATCGCCGCTGACATGCTGGATCAGCCATGTGCCGCCCGAAACTTCGCCAGCGTGAACTGCTTCCAAATCACGAACGAGGGCATAGGCGTCGTCTGCCATCGGGTACTGCGTGTGGTAGGCGAGCGTGGCAATTGTCGCCTCGGCACCTGCCCGCGCCGCCCATCTCGCACGAACGCGCTCCATCGTGTCACGGCCAAGCATAGACATGCGGGTTGTTCCGACAAGAAGCGCTGACACAAGAAGGGCAGTGATTGTGATGCCCCACAGCACCGCCACCATGGCAAGTCCTCGGCGTGACGAATTCATTGCCGTCCCCCGGATCCACCTGTGCCGCCGTTGAAAGTCGGGGTGCTGCCGTCGCCTGGGATTGTGACCTTCCCTGCGGGTGTGTCGATCGTTGTGCTGCCTCCGCCCGAAGATCCGGCAGCAGCACCGCCTGTTCCAGCGTCGAGTCCGGCACCGGGAGCGCCGCCCGTGGTGCGAGGGATCGGCGGCGGATTGCCCGAGGCAATTGCCTCGACAATGGTGTCGTACTGATCCTGCCCGAGTCCGAAGCGATCCATGATGTCTTCGGCGAGCCTTGCATCTGCGACTTCCAACGGCATGCGGCTTCGATCGATTGGAACAACGGTGCGAAGAATTGCAAGTGGATGTTCAGTTGGACTCTGGCCGATCGCTGCGCCAGTTGCAGTTACCGTGATCCGAAGTGCCCATGGAAGGCCTTCTTCATCACTGTCCCACTGATCGAACCAATTGATACCGTTCCATGCTTCGATCTGAAGACTGATGAGGCCTTCCACAACCGGTGAGACGATGCCACCGCCGCGAGGGTAGGCGTCTGGCATTGCGTCTCGCCTCTGCCAAAGCGCCGGGCCGAAATCATCTGATTCGATGCGATACTGGGTTTCGAACTCCAGGCCATCGCCGTTGTACTCAATGTCCCTCGTCGCCTGTAGGCGATTGTTGAAGACAAGGATCTCATCGCGATCGAGGCTCATGCGGTCCTGTTCGATGGCCTGATCTTCGAGAAGCACTCTCGTGTAGTAGAGGTCCTCGCGTCGAAGTACCGATGCAAGATCGCGGCGGAGCATTCGCAATGCTGCATCGGCTCGGATGTACGCATCGATTCGTCCGCGAGCCTTGTTGCGAGACTTGATGACTTGCTGCATCGCGACGGTCATGCCAAGCAGCACAGCCGCAAGGAGCACGGCGGCGAGGATGAACTCCACCATCGTGAACCCACGCCGATGCCTTTGCCTTCTATGGGCGGGTTGAAAGCCGCTCATAATCCGCCGCCTTCAAGTGGTTGGGCGTCATCCTCATCCCACGTTCTCGCTTCGCGATCCAACATCTCCAGCGGCTTCCAGTTGCTGGCATCGTCTTCGTCGCCTTGCCGAGGAGCGATACGGGTATCGATCGTGACCGACATGGTGCCGGATCGATTTCTCCAACTCACGGTGGCGGATGCGTTCCATGCCTCCCAGTCACTTGGCTGGTTTAAGTCCAGGATCCAATCGAACTCCTCGAATGGTGGCTGGAATCGTCCTTCCATCGGCTCGGTGAGCATGTATTTGCGTGGGCCTTGAGCCAGTACAAGTGCGAGCGCTTCGTCGGCAAGCCACGTGGCTGTCAGACGTCGCTCGCCGGTAAGTTCCGACCGGAGTGCCTGTGCGGCGGTTGAGAGCGTGACAGCGAGGCCCACGCCGAGCATGAGCGCCGCGATGATGACCTCAAGCAGGGCGACGCCACGGCGGTCACGCATCGGAAGTCTGAGATGTGCTTTGTGAGGCCCCATTACCAGTCTTCCTGCCATTGACCAGAAGTGTCCAAGTCGATGGGCATACGCGAGATGGCTCCTATTGGTTCATCCCGCATGGAGTCGGTTCGTATTGGACGCCATGCATTTGGTGGCAATGAGAACCGCACGGTTCTCGGGAGCCTCGCATCGGCACTCTGCATTGTGATATCGACTCTTGGCCGTGGTTGCCCAGGGAGGCTTGTGAGCGGGCGGTCTGCCGGATTGATTGCGTCGCCATCGGCGAGAAATTCCATGTCGCTAGCGAGAATGAAATCGGGAAGGCGAATATCAACCACCGACACATCCGGAACCCAGCCATCGAAGGCGTCACTGCGTTCGCCTCGGCGAACCAGGAGTCGAAGGCTGTTGCGATCGGGGTCCACGCTGATTCCGACAGGCTCGTCGGCAAACTCGCTGCGAATGGCATACATCAACAGCAGGTCGCTGACCTTGTCCGCGGCGAGATCAAACTCCCGTGTTCGCGCGCCGGTCAGTCGAGTGACGAGGAGGACCGCAAGCATCGCCGCCATGACTGTGACGACGATGATCTCGATCATTGTGAATCCGCGGCGTCTGGACATGGCGCTACTGCGTGACGTCTTCGTTCGCCTGATCCCCGCCTGGTACGCCATCGGCGCCGTACGAGAGAACGTCGAAGTCGGCATTGACTTCGCCCGGAACGATCACGAAGAAGGGGTTCTCCCACGGATCGAAAATGTCGGTTCGTTTCTGCAGGTAGGGGCCGCCCGGGCCGCCACCTTCTTCAGGTCGCAGCGTCAGAATTGTAAGGTCGAAGTTGTCCTCAGGGAGCGGCTGGTTGATATCCATGAGGTAATCGACAAGCGCATGATGCAACTTCGCAGCCTGAGCCTGCGCGATCTTTGACTGTCCCTTCCCGAGGGTTTTCAGAACGTTGGTCGCAACCACGGTCATGAGCAACGCCAGAATCGTCACGATGACGATGACTTCGATCGTAGTAAAGCCTCGGCGTGCTCGGCGGCGGCGATGTGTCGGCCCGTTATTCATGTGTGGAGTTCCTTGATGCGGGACGAGTAATCATCCGGCGATGTTCTGAAGTTCCAAGAGCGGAAGAAGAATGGCTGCCAGCACGAACCCGCCGAGGCAGGCCATGATGATGATGAGGAGTGGGGGGAACGCCTTTGTAAAGATCTTGATCGAGATCCCGACCTGGCGATCAAACGCATTGGCGGCGTGAGCCAGCATGTTCTCAAGGCGTCCCGATCGTTCGCCAAGGTTGACGACCTGAATCAACAGCGGCGGAAAGAGCCCGCACTGCTCCAGTGGTTCGGCAAGTGGGCGTCCCTCGGTGACCTGAGCCTGCACTTCGTCGATGGCGTGCATCATGGCTGTGTTGACCAAGGTGTCACGAGTGATGTTCAGGCACTCAAGCAGCGGAAGTCCGGCTTCGGAGAGTGTTCCCATGGTGCGAGTAAAGCGAGCAACTGCGACATCGCGAAGAAGACGCCCAACAACAGGCACTTTGAGCTTCCACATGTCCCAACGCAGCCTGTTCTCTGGCACACTGATCCAGAACTTCCACGTGAATGACCCGGCGACGATCACGGCGACGCACAGGAGCCACCAGTTGGTCACAAATTCGGAAGTATCGAGGATGATCCGAGTCGGCAGAGGCAATTGCTTGACACCTGCGGCGATCAGCGGTTCCATCAGGCGAGGTATGAGCACCGTGACGAGAATGATGGCGCTCACGAGAATCAGGACGGCGATGATCATTGGGTAGAAGATCGCCCCGAGTACCTCGCGCCGCAGTTCGATGCCTCGGTCAAGAAGGTCAGCCAGTTGGTGCAATATGACACTGCTTTCGCCTGAAGCGTCCGCCGCTCGCAGCATGCCGCAAATGAGGTTATCGAAGGGCGCCCCGTAGGTCATGGCTGCCTTGTGAAGCGGTTCGCCGGCCTCCACGCGATCGATCAAGTGGTCGAGTATCGCAGGGGCTCCCCGCCCGGTCGCCTGGCGACGCATGGTGTGTAAAGACTGGACGAGCGGCAGCCCGGCTTCAAGTGCCGTCGCCAGTTCGCGAATCATCGTGGCGATGTCAGTTCGCTTCATCGAGGGGCGACTCGATCGGGCGGATCGCCGCGTGTGGCTGCTGGATACTTCTCCAGGACCTGCGGCAGCGACCATGGCTGTCGCCGTTTCACCACGTTGAAGCAGAGCCCGCGTAGCTGCTGCGCGGCTGGCGGCCTCAATGACACCTCGTCGTGGCTTGCCGTTACTGGTGATGGCTTCGTATTCGAAGGAGGGCATCGGGTACTCCGCTGGCTACTCGTAGACTTCCTCGGCGTCCTGCGTGGCTCGCAGTACCTCGGGAACAGTCGTTACGCCCTCGATGGCTCTGGACATGCCATCTTCACGCATCGTGTGAAAGTCCTCCGGCAAGCTCTGATTGATTGCTGCTGCCCCCGCTTCGTCGGCAATGGCATTTCGGAGATCGCCACGAAGCCGCAGCAGTTCGAAGAATCCGACGCGGCCGCGATAGCCACTTCCACTGCACTTCTCACACCCGGATCCGATCCATGTTTTGCCATCGAACTTCTCGAGTTCTTTGGGGCGAATCCGGGCTGCGATATCCTCGGGCATGGGAATCTGGGTACGACAGAACTCGCAAATACGTTTGCCGAGACGCTGCGCGAGCAACCCTTCGAGCACGGATGCGACGAGATAAGGCTCCGCGCCCATATCGACCAGCCGGCCAATCGAACTGATTGCATCATTGGTGTGCAACGTCGAAAGGATGAGATGGCCAGTGAGTGCCGAGCGGATCGCGATGTCCGCGGTCTCGCCATCACGAATTTCACCCACAAGCACAATGTCCGGATCCTGACGAAGGATGGATCGTAGTCCCGACGCGAATGTCAGACCTCTCTTGGCGTTGACTGGAATCTGATTGATGCCCTGCAACTCATATTCGACGGGATCCTCGATCGTGATGATCTTCTTGCTGGGATCGAAGATTCGGGTGAGTGACGCATATAGCGTCGTAGTCTTGCCGGACCCGGTCGGTCCCGTATTCAAAAGGATGCCGTGTGGCTTCGCGAGGAGTCGATCCATGTCAGCCTGAAGTTCAGGTCGCAAGCCGAGCGTGTCGAAATCAAGCCGGAGTTGGCTCTTGTCGAGAATACGCATGACCACCGACTCTCCGTAGAGCGTGGGAACGGTCGACACACGAATGTCAATTTTTCGACCTTCGTACCGCAGGGAGATCTTGCCGTCCTGCGGAACGTATCGCTCCGCGATATTCATGCCAGCCATGATCTTGATACGGCCAATGAGGGCAGGTTGCAGGTGTTTGGGGGGAGGAGGCTGCATGTGCAGGACGCCGTCAATTCGATATCGAACGGTCAATTCCTGTTCGAACGGCTCGACATGCACATCGCTCGTCCGCGACTGAATGGCTTCGATCAGAATCAGATTCACCAGATTGACGAGAGTTGGTTCCTCGGCCATCCGGTGGATGTCATCGGTTTCAAAGGCGGCAAGATTATGCTCGGCATCGCTGTCGTCGGCATCAGCCTGACCGCCCAACAGGTCGGCCATCTTTGAGGCGGTCGTGCCGTAGTGCTTCCGAAGCAGTTCGGCGAAGATCCCCGGTTCCATGCCTTGTCGATCGACGACGCACCCAGTCAAGACGGCGATTTCGTCGGCGGCTTGAGTGTCCAGCGGATCAAACATCGCAAGCACGAGCCGATCGCCACTGCGGTCGATCGGTACGATTCGAAGTCGAACGGCGACGTCCGGATCAACGAGGACAATGGCTTCCTCACTCGCTTCGACCGGTCGTTCGTGCCACGTGAGGCCGAGCAGGTCGGCACGCTCTCGAATGGCTGCAGCCTCTTCGTCGATGGTCTGGGCGGCAGTTAGAGTTTCCGCGAGTTCGTCGACCTCTGGCGGTTCGTTGAGTTGCGTTGGATCTCGATCCATGTTCAGTTGTTGCCTCCGGAGAGTCCCGATGGCTTCGTGGGTTGGTTCCCGCCTCGCTTCTTTCCAAGAAAGTCATCGGGGCTGCCAGGGCGAATCTGCCCAGACGGTTTGATCGATCCACCGGCTGGATTCGCCCCGTTCTCGTCTCTTGGCATCCTCTCTCGCGGAATGAACCTCGCGGCACCATCAAGCGTTGCGAAGATGTCATCTCCAAGGAGATCGCGGAGCAACTGGGCGTACTTGATGCCCAACTCGCGGCGTTTCTGCTTGAGCGGTCGAATCGGATCATCGATCTTCAGTCTGCTCTCACCGTTGGTGCGGCGGTGGCGGTTGTCGATTTTCATGGACTCTAGTTCCGGTTCGAAGGATCGGGTCGTTGCGAGCAGTTGGAGATTGATGTCGCCGAGTTCGGCCAAGTAATTGTCGTACAACGCGTTGACGGCCTCAAGCAGGCTTGCGTCTGAAGTGACCTTTTCACTCGCAATGGCAGCGACAAATAGCCGCTGTACAGGAGTTGTTCGGAAGACTCCGCCATATCCTCGTTTGAGTGCTTCCTGACGGAATGCCGCTCCATTCTCACCGAGAAGGGCGGTCATTTCCTCGATCGTGGCGTCGTTGATGTCTCGAACTTCGACGCGGGCACGGAGTTCTGCACGCCGGCGTTGAATGTCATGTTGGTTGGCGGTGTCGCTCTCGATTTGCTCAAGGATGTTGAACCCTTGTGATGTGGTTTCCGCTCTCTGGATGAGCGCGACCGCGAGAGCGAGGTCCCAAGCGTGGAACGATTCGGCCAGCGGCGATCCTTCGGCAGGTTGGATGTTCAGGTCGCGAAACACATGTTCGATATTGGTTGTTTCGCCCGAAAGCGTGCCATCCGGAAGATGCTTTTCTCGCTGAAGTTGGCGTGTGAATGATGTCCACGCAGCCTGCTGATCTTTGTCAAGGATGATGCGAATGTTCTCGATGAGCTGGCGGCCCAGAACATCTCGCTCTCTCGCCCAGTCTTGAATAGGAGAAAGTACGGCGGTGACAATCGCTCGCTTGTCATCGCCATGTTGCTCGATGGTCTCAGCAACGGTAGTCACGTTGTCGTTCATGCCATCCAGACCGGCCTGGAAGCCTCGCTCGTAATCCTTGAAGATCATCTCGGAAATCGCAGCTTGCTCATCCGTCAGATTGAGTCCTTCGATAAAAAGCAGGAGGTCCCGGCTGAAATACTCGGGCTTCATGATCTCCGGGAGCGTTCCAAGTCCCTGCCCCATTGCGGTGGGCGCGAGACTCAAAATGGCGCAAGCGGCGATGCGGCGGAATATGTTGGGGCGGGGCATGAGGGGGTTCTCCAAGCTCTCTAAGCGATATCTCTGAAACTGCAGGCGGCAATGAGGTCCAGATCCGCCTCTGAGGCTCTTCAACGAGCCTCGGCGATGTTTATGGCAGGAATGTACCCCGCCGCGGCAAGATTGTACTGCTGAAGGGGTCAGGAACTGGAAGGTGAGGTGGTTCGCTGTTCAATCCGCTTTTCGGATTCGGTCTGAACCACACGGTCAACATAAATGCCCGGCGTATGGATGTCGTCCGGGTCCAGCATGCCAAGTGGCACGATCTCCTCGACTTCAGCGACCGTGACGCCGCCGCACATGGCCGCAGCGGGATTGAAGTTCCTTGCAGTCTTTCGGTAGATCAGATTGCCGGACTCATCTGCTTTCCATGCCTTGACCAGCGAGAGATCAGCTCGGATGCCTGCTTCAAGAATGTGGGTGGATCCATCGAAATCTCGGTGTTCTTTGCCCTCAGCGACGATCGTGCCGACGCCCGTCCGTGTGTAGAAGCCTGGAATTCCAGCTCCACCTGCACGCATACGCTCGGCCAGTGTTCCCTGAGGGGTGAATTCAAGCTCCAACTCGCCAGCCAGGAACTGCCGTTCGAACTCGGCGTTTTCGCCAACGTAGGAGCTCACCATTTTGCGAATCTGGCGGGACTGCAGGAGCAGTCCAAGGCCCCAATCATCGACTCCAGCGTTGTTCGAAACGGCGGTCAGCCCCGTGACTCCGGAGTCGCGAAGAGCGATGATCAGTTGTTCCGGAATACCGCACAGGCCGAAGCCTCCGACGGCCACGATCATGTCGTCACGAAGCAAGCCTTGAAGGGCTTCAGTGGGTGTGGAGCAGATCTTCTGTGCCATGGTGGTACGATCGTACTTTCGTGTTTCAATTGGGCCCAGCAAGCCGAGGATCCAAAGTGATGTCGCTGTTCACATGCGTCCTGCAGCATAGCGTGCGATGTGGGTTCGGGAGGTGGCCGTGACGTCGGAGCGAGTTGAGTTGCATGCTGGCCGCGGATCGGTCCTCATGGTGTGCCTACTCGTTGGGCTCGCTGCGCTACCGGACGCGATGGTGCCCCTCGCGCTCAAGGATGGCGTGATGGATCGCTGGGGAGTGTCCCCATCGGCGGCGCACTGGTTTGTCGCCGCATCGTTGGTTGGCGCTTTCGTGGCGGTTCCGATGCTCCGCAGGCTGCAATTGCGGTTCGGCCCCGGACAACTTGTAGCGGGGGCCGCATTGATCAACGGCCTTGCATTGGTCGCATTGTGGAGTCCGATCGGATTTGGCACGGCGATGGGTATTCGGGTTGTCGAGGGCATGGCTGATCTACTCTCATTGGCCGTTCTACTTGGGCTGCTTGAGGCCGGAAGTCAGAACCGCGCTGGCCGCCGATTCGGGCCAGCCGGACTCGCGCTCATGCTCGGGCTGGCGTCAGGCGCTGTGGTCGGTGGGGTCACCGCGCCATCGATCGGGAGCGGTGTCTTTCTCATCGGAGCTGCCATGTGCCTGCTGCTGGCCTTGGCTGCAGTTAGATGGTCCGGCCCACTTGATGGCATTGCTCAGCGGCAGGCGAGAGTGGCCGCAGCCATGGTCCGAGCCGGGCGGAAGAGGCCTTTGTGGCCCGCGCTCACATTCGCATTTGGTGATCGAGCGCTCGGGGCAGTGGTTTCGGTAACGGCGACGTTGTATCTGGTGGATGAATTGAATCGTTCGAGTAGCTTTGTTGGAGCTGCTGTCGGCGTGTCATTGGCAATCCTTGCGATCGGTGCCTGGCCCGCTGGAATCCTCGCCGACCGCATTGGGGCGATGCCGGTTCGAGTCGTTTCGGTCATCGGCTATGCGGGCGCCTTTGCAGCGATTGCGGCGGCGCCGTGGATGACGATGACTTCGGTCTTGTTGGTCTTGATTGTGCTCGGGATAGCCGGTGCCGGCCTGTACCCAACGACGCTCATTCTGGCCGCCCGTGCCGGAGGTGGTTCCGTGGACATGGGCGGTGTGCATGCGATGGGGTCGCTTGGATACCTCGTCGGAATAGTGGGCGCTGGCATGATGTTGACTGGCGACTCAGGGGCCGGGCAGTATCAGGCAGTTCTGCTGATGTTCGCAACGGGATATGTGCTGCTCAATCTGCCGGCAGTAGTGGTGGGGGCAAGGTAGGCGTGAGGCCTCATCTGTAGCGAATCCACCGCAGCAGTTCCAATGGTGAGGGGGGCTTGCCCTGCATCAGCACGCCAACTCGGAAGATTCGCCCTGCTGCCCAGATCATGCCGCCTGCGCAAATGATCGCCCAGATGAGCGCCAACAGAACTTCAAGGAGCGGTAACGGCTCGGGTGACGCGGCGATCCGCAGCACCATGACGTATGGGGAGAGTGGCGGAATGAAACTGGCGACGACGCCGACAGTGCCGTTGGGATCTTCGGTGATGACCGGAATGAGGAGCAGGGGAAGCATGAGGATCAGCATTGCCGGTCCCATCAGGGACTGCGCCTCGGTGACATCGCTCACGGCGCTTCCGATCCCTGCCATGATCGCCGCCATCATCAGATAGGCGATTCCAAAGAAGGCAATGCCCAGGGCAATATCTCCGGGTGACACGATGTCGAGCGCGGCAAAGAGAACCATCATGACGACAGCCACGACCAGGTACATCGCGAGCATGACAGCAGAGACGCCAGCGAATCCAAGAATCTTGCCTGCAAGAAGTCCCGTTGGACTTGTGGCGCTCAGCAGTACTTCGATGACCCGCGTTGATTTCTCCTCGATCGTGGACATCAAGAGATAGTTCCCACCGGTCATGACGACAATCCACATGAGCCCCATGAATGCAACTGGCACAAGGAATCGTGTCAGTTTGGACTCGCTTTGCTCACCACCTTCGCTCCCGATCCGGATGGTCTCGATCGATGGACGATCGACCGCGGCTCGAATGACTTCCGGCGACATGTCCATGTTGCGTAGCCGAGTGTCGACGACGGCTTGTCGAGTGCTCTTGGTGAGTAGGTCGACATGACTCGCCGCGGCAGATGGCGCAAGCCAGACGACCGCCGAACCACCGTTTGGCGCACTGGATTCGAGGCTTCCGGCATGAACTTCAATCGCGCCAACCCATGTCCCTTCGCGGATGCCCTTCTTGATAGTTTCAAGTTCATCCGATGGTCGCGATTCAATCGTCAGATGAGTTGTGTCGGGCCGAGTCTTGGCTTCGGCCTGCTCGGTCGCTTGTTCGATGGCTGCGCCGAGCATTTCTTTCGGTCGTTGGCCGGACGCCGCTGGCGTGGCGGAGGAAGGGGTTGGCAGCGCGAGGTTTTCTGCAATCGCCTCGGTGAGTGCGGGACTGCCATCGATGACAGCCAAGGGCCCCTTCATTGCCGGGATATTTGGCTTGAGGAATATATCCGCGCCGATTGAAATGAGGACGATCAGGATCGGTACCACCACCGAACCGATGAAAAAGGCCTTGGTCAGGACGGTGTGCCGGAACTCGCGAAGGGCCACAATTAACAGGCGGTTCATGAGGCATGGTCCTCGGTGACCAGACGTGTGAAGATGTCGTCGAGCGATGGCTCTCGGAGCGAGACGGCCCGGACGGGGGCGGCCTCGACGACGCGCCGCATAATTGTCTGCTCATCGACACCATCTTCGACATGCAGTTCCAGCACATCGCTGGACTGATCGCCTTGAAGATGTGTCCCTGAGATTTCTGGCAGCGTTGCTCCATTTGCGAGTTCGACATTGATTATTCGTTCGCGGAATCTATCCCGAATGTCTTCGATGTCGTCGTCGAGAAGTTTGACACCGCGGTCAATGAGGAAGATGCGATCACACAGCAGTTCTGCCTGATGAAGCACGTGGGTCGAGAAGACGATGGTCTTCCCCGATTGGTGCATTTCGCAGATCACGCGAGACAGCAGCGCTGCATTGACTGGGTCGAGCCCGGAGAACGGCTCATCAAGCACAATCAGATCGGGGTCATGCAAGACGGCAGCGACGAATTGCACTTTCTGCTGCTGTCCCTTTGAGAGCTCTTCGCATCGCCGCGTGAGGGCTTCGGGCAATTCCAATCGCTCAAGCCATCGAACCGCAGCCTCGTCGGCACCTCGGTTTGTCAGCCCCTTGAGTCGTCCGATATAGCGAAGAAATGCGCGAACCCGCATTCGGCGGTAGAGCCCACGCTCTTCAGGGAGATAGCCAATGCGGTCCTTGGCGTCGAGTGCTGTCCGGCCGAGGACCTGAACAGTTCCAAAATCCGGATAGATGATCGACATGATCATTCGGATCGTCGTGCTCTTGCCAGCTCCATTTGGACCGAGGAATCCGATGAGACACCCCGATGGCACGACGAGATTCAAGTCGTCTACCGCGGTTACATCTCCAAATCGTTTGGTCACGCCTTGGACGGCGATGGCGGGAACGGCACTGCTCATTCTGTTTCGACTTTCGAGGCGGGTACGACTTCGGGACGCGCGAATGCGGCAGCGGGGATTGGCTCGAGTGATACTTTCTCGAATTCAAGCTTCAACTGCAGGTCAGCATGATCGATCGAAACGCTATGGAAGAGTTGTAACGATCCGACGGGTTTCCAATCCGAGAACCGGATCGTGACGTCGGCCGGGCCAAGCGGGCCTTGTTCAATCAGTCGAACACCGAGCAGGAGGTGCGAGTCTGTATCGAAGAACAAGTGGTGGACTCGTCTGCTGGGATCAAGCATTCGGACTTCGAAGGTCTCGGTTCCATCGAAACTGGCGCGGCCAATCGTGTGGAACTCCGTCGCCCGGACTGGGAGTGTGAGGGCTAGTTCGAACCAATTCGCCTTTCTTCGCCGCCGATCTATTTCAGCGAGTTCCAGATCCCTCTCCTGCACGGCATCATCAAGTTCGACAGACTCCCATCCCACGACTCCGTCGCTCCCAAATGAACGACGCCCGAGTTGCGGAAACTCCATGTTGAATCGGCACCGGTTGTTGTCGGCCACGATCCAGTTGAAGGAGCCGACTTGGTCGCTCTTGGGAAGGATGATTTTGCCTTGAGCGGACATCGCGCCGATATTCCGGATCGCTGCCTCCCCTCCAACTGCTCGAATGAATCTCTGGAGGAGCGTATTGGCTTTCGGTAGCGGGGTTACCGGGTTCGGAGCGGCTGCCAGTCCACAGATCACTGGGATCAGCAGCAGGTAGCCTCGAAGGTGGTCGAAGGTGGTGCGTGGGTGGCTCAAGAAGGTGGGGATCATACGCCCGGGTCCTCCGTGATGGTAACTATCCGCCTATCCGGATGCACGGTTGAAGCAACTTAGAAGTGGCGCTATGCTGCCCCGCATGCCAGACCAGCTGCGTGACGTTATTGCTCGGCGATCCCTCGTCCTTGATGGTGCTATGGGTTCAACCTTGCAGGGCATCGACCTGGACGTGGAAGATGACTATCTCGGCCACGAGAACTGCGTCGACCTGCTGGTGAGATCACGGCCGGAACTCATTCAGTCCATCCACGAGTCATATCTCGAGGTTGGCTGTGATGCTGTCGAGACCAATACGTTTGGTGCCAATCGTCTCGTTCTTCATGAATTTGATGCTTCACTTGCAGAGTGGACCGTTGATCTCAATCGAGAAGCTGCCGAGGTCGCGCGGGCGGCGTGCGATGCGCATGCAACCGCCGCGTCGCCGCGGTTTGTGTTCGGATCGATGGGCCCAGGTACGAGGCTTATCTCGCTGGGGCACGTTGATTGGGACTGCATGCTGCACTCATACGCCGATCAAGCCCGAGGACTCCTTGCTGGCGGTGTGGACGCGTTTCTGATCGAGACGGCGCAGGATCTCCTTCAAGTCAAATGCGCGATCAATGCGTGCCTCTTGGCTCTTGAGGAGGCAGGGCGATCCCCATACGAGAAGCCAATCTGTGTGAACCTCACGATCGAGGCGGCGGGGACCATGCTTCTGGGGACGGACATTGCTGCTGCTGTTGCGGCGCTTCGGAGCTTTCCTATTGCGGGGTTAGGCCTGAACTGCGCGACCGGGCCCCGCGAGATGCTTCCCCACATCGAATACCTCTGCCGGCACTGGGATCGGTGGGTGTCCTGCATTCCCAATGCTGGTCTGCCTGTGCTTGTCGAAGGTCGAACCGAGTTTCCGCTCGGGGCGGAGCCATTGGGAGAAACAGTGGCGGACCTGGTGAGTCGATTGGGCGTCGATCTTATTGGGGGATGCTGCGGGACCGGCCCCGCGCACATCGCGAAACTTGCCCAGATTGCCGCACAGACACCTCGGGCGACACGGGCGGTCGTGCCGCAGGCTTCCTCATGTGCGAGCCTCTACACGGCAATGCCCTACCGTCAGGAGCAGTCCTTCTTTATCGTTGGCGAGCGAATGAATGCGTCGGGAAGTCGCCGATTCAAGCGGCTCTTGGAGGCCGACGACTTCGATGAAATGGTGTCTCTCGGCCGCCAGCAGGTTCGCGAGGGGGCCAACTGTTTAGACATCAACGTCGACTACGCGGGGCGTGACAGCGCTGCGGATATGGCGCGGGCCGTGTCGGAACTCGTGCGGCAGGTTGATGCGCCCATCATGATCGACTCCACGCAAGTTTCCATTATCGAAGCGGGCCTCAGGCACGCTGGCGGTCGGTGCATTATCAATTCCGCTAACTTCGAAGACGGTGACGAGAAGTTTGATCACCTGTGCAGGTTGGCTCGGACCTTCGGGTCGGCACTCGTCATTGGAACGATTGACGAGGATCCTGAGGAGGCGATGGCCCGAACGGCGGATCGCAAGTTTGAAGTCACTCGCCGCGCCATCTCGCGGGCCACGGAAGTTCATGGGCTGGCTATTGAGGACATCTTCATCGATCCGCTGGTCCTTCCCGTTTCAACGGGGATGGACAGTGACCGACGGAGCGCGTTGGAGTTGGTCGACGCAGTCCGTCGGATTTCGTCCACTTGGCCTGATGTTCAGATCACCTGTGGTCTCTCCAATTGCTCTTTCGGCTTGAAGACCGCATCGCGGCAGGTGCTGAATTCGGTGCTGCTGTGGGAGTTGCTCGACGCGGGGTTGTCCAGCGCGATTGTGCACGCCTCGAAAATTCAGCCGATGAATCGAATAGACCCTGCGCACAAACAGGCCGCGCTTGATGTGATCTATGACCGGAGAGCGTTGACGCACGGCGGCACCGGTCTTCCTCCTGGAGCGACGGATGAAAGCCACGATCCACTCCAGCACTTCATCGATCTGTTCGCCGAGGTCGAAACGACCGATGAGCAGCACGCAGCTATTGAACGATCCTTGGAAGAGCGTTTGCAATCACATGTTGTTGACGGCGAAAAGCGAGACCTCGAGGCAAATCTCGATGAAGCGATGGAGCAGTATTCACCGCTGGAAATAATCAACGACCATTTGCTGGCCGGCATGAAGACAGTGGGGGATCTCTTCGGGTCAGGTCAGATGCAACTTCCCTTTGTGCTGCAATCGGCTGAAGTTATGAAGCGGGCGGTGACCTATCTCGAAAGGCATATGGATCGAGTGGACGGGTCTACCAAGGGTCGCGTCGTATTGGCGACCGTCAAAGGTGATGTGCACGACATCGGCAAGAATCTCGTAGACATCATTTTGACGAACAACGGCTGGACTGTTCAAAACATCGGGATCAAGCGAACGATTGATGAAATCGTGCAGGCGTGGCGAGAAACCGGCGCCGATGCGATCGGTATGTCTGGGCTTCTCGTCAAGAGTGTGATGGTGATGGAAGAGAATCTCAGGACGCTCAACGAGATGGAAATCGACGTGCCGGTTCTTCTTGGTGGTGCGGCGCTCTCACGCCACTACTGCGAGTCGCACCTGCGAGGCGTATACGGCGGTCCCGTCTACTACGGGCGCGACGCATTTGCCGGATTGGACATCTGCAACGCATTGGCAGAGGGACGAAGTGCTGCGATCGATGCTGAAATTGATCGGCGGCTTTCCGCTCGCGCTGCGGCGGCCACCCGAGTCGAGAATATGGAGACCGCCGAGCGGGACGAGGGAGACATTGCCACAATTGAAGTTGGACGCAGTTCTGTCGCGTCGATCGAGGAGGTCCCCGATCCGCCGTTTCGTGGCCCCCGAGTCGTGTCCGACATTCCTTTGTCCGAGGTCTATCCGTATGTCAATACGACGGCGCTCTTTCGGGGGCAGTGGGGATTTCGTCGCGGCCAGCGAAGTCGGGGTGAGTTCCTTCGCGTGCTGCACGAAGAAGCGGAGCCGGTGTTTGAGCGGCTCAAGACGGAGTGTGCGCAGTCGGGGATCCTGCAGCCTGCCGCGGTGTATGGCTGGTTCCCCTGCGGGAGCGACGGCGACGATCTGGTGGTCTTTGACCCTGAAAATGCCGAGGCGGAAGTCGAGCGATTTACGTTTCCGCGGCAGGGTAAGCGTCGGCGGCTTTGCATTAGCGACTACTTCCGGCCTATTGATTCGGGCGTGCGAGATATTCTCGGTCTGTCGTGTGTCACGATGGGGTCTCGGATCAGCGAGATTGCAAGATCGCTCTTCGAACGTGACGAATACACCGAGTACCTCTACGTCCATGGCATGGGCGTCGAATGCGCAGAAGCGCTGGCTGAGTTGTGGCACAAGCGAATGCGGCAGGAGTTGGGAATTGGGGGCGAGGACAGCCCGCACATCAGCAAGTTGTTTCAGCAGCACTATCGGGGAAGTCGATACTCATTTGGCTACCCTGCGTGTCCGGACATGGCTGATCAGGAAAAACTGTTCCGCCTTCTGGAGCCTGAGCGGATCGGATGTGCGTTGACGGAGAACTGGCAGATCGATCCGGAGCAGAGCACCAGCGCGATTGTTGTGCATCATCCGGATGCGAAGTACTTCAACGTCTGATCATCGGTGTTGCGAGGGGGCCAAGAGTGAGCGACTCGAAAAACGAGCCGGCCGCCGCACCTGAGTGCGACGGCCGCTCGATGTTTCGTTGATGAAACCGGTCTCAACGCGTCTTGGCGTGTGCCTCGTTGACGTTGATGCCACGACCGTCAAGGTCGGAGCCGTTGAGTGCTTCAATAGCCTTGCGGCCATCATCGTCACTCATTTCGACGAAACCGAAGCCACGGGAGCGGCCGGTGTCGCGGTCCATCACGACGTTTGCCGAAGTGACATGACCATGCTCGGAGAACATTTCGACGAGATCGTTATCACGAACGCGCCACGGAAGATTTCCAACAAAGAGCTTCACGGGAGTAACCTCGAACCAGAGCCATCACAGGGGAGGAAGAACTCGGTTTCCGCCTGTGACGCCAGAAACCGGGAGAGCGACCACATGGCCGCGCCGCGTATTGTACTCGACCTCTGCTATGGGCGTGCATGTTCTGCCAAAAGTCACGGATCGGGCAGAAAATAGTGCAGAACAGCCGCTGAAAGGCCAATTTCGAGGTCTTTGGGAGTCCGCACTGCAAGCATCACTTTGCCGACGGGGGCGAGCCGAGGGAAGCCATTTCGCCGTCCCGCGGCAACTTCACCGAGAATCTTGACTGGCTGGACGGCTCCGGCTTCCCCAGGGCGGCGGCACAGGAGCGTCGGTGTTTCGTTGATGAGATCAACCCAGCGGGGTTGCAGGGGTGTCGCTGCGGCAAGCAACACTGTGAGGTGAGTGTGAGTTGAATCATTTACGGAGTTTCAGGAACATCGTGTACGTGGGTGCGCTTTCCTGCCCAACCGCTCAGGATCTCGACCGCAACCTGCGCGCCGATGCCAGCGGCAATCGCAAACTGGCTCGAACCGCCGCCGAGCAAACTGGCGACGTAGAGGGTGTTATCGATCCTGTAGGCGCCATCATGTTCGAGCATGATGCGGTCTGGTTTACCTCCACGCGGATGCGACTGCGGGCTGCAGGGAAGCCCGTCGATCTCCCACCGCTTGAAGCCCGTCGCGAGTACGAGCACTTGCGATTGCCAACATCGGCCGGTTCGGCTCCGGGCGAGCCAGTGCTCGCCAGATCGTTCGACCGAAATGATCTCGTCCTCGATCAATGCAGCGGAGCCATACTGGTCCACCTGAGACCGCATTCGCTGCAGCACCGCGCGGCCAGTTGTTCCCGGTTCGATACCAGGCGCATTCCTGAGAACTGCCTTGTCGAGATCGCTTTGCGCATCATCGACAATCAGGATTGTCCGATCGCCAAACCACCGTTTGGAGTGGGCCGACGCGAGCGTCATGCCGCAGGACAGGCCTCCAACGCCGCCACCAATGATCAGGACGTCCACGCTTTGCATTGGTAGAGCATATCTGCCACAATCGATCGGCCCGCATCGGTGCGGGCGAGATAAGGAGTCGGCCATGGTGCGAATTCTGGTAGCAGCGGCAGTGGCGTGCGTGGTGGGCAATGCACTGGGGGGTGCCCCGTTCCTAGATCTCTCGTACGAAGCCGCGCTCAAGAAGTCGGTGGTTGAGCAGAAGCCGCTGTTCATTGACTTCTATACGACGTGGTGTGGCCCCTGTAAAAAGCTCGATCGCACAACGTGGAAGGATGAGAAGGTCCAGGCTTGGCTGCATGAGCACACCGTGCCACTCAAACTCAATGCCGAGAAGCACGTGCCACTGTCGAAGCGTCTCAAGGTTCGTGCGTATCCGACGATGGTCTTCTTGGACGGCAGTGGAGAGCCGATCGGTCGCTTGGTCGGCTATGTCGACGCGAAGGCGTTTCTCAAGCAGGCTCCGGCGGCGTTGAATGGCGACACTCCGCTACGCCGTGCTCGTGAAGCATTCGATGCGGAACCGCAATCGATGATCGCTCGGCTCAAACTCGCCCAGGCGCTCGCAAGGGCCGAGAAGAATGGTGAGGCCTTGGATCACTACCGGATCTGCTGGGTTGACGGACATACGGACCCACCATTCTCTGGCGTGCGGCGGAGTTTCCTGCTCAGCGACCTTTCAAGTCTGGCGCGGGTCTATCCCGCGGCCGCTGCCGAGATGCAGCAATGGCATGATGCTGCGGAGCGGGCGGTTGCGGGTGGGGATGGCGACTATCAAATGGGCATGGACTGGGTCGCATTGAGCAAGCAACTGGGGCGCGGCGCTGCCGAGAGGCTTCGGATTGTTGATGCGATGGATCAGGGAGTCACCAGAAATGCGGTGCTTGTGATGATGACCGACGACTTGTACGAAACCGGGCGGTTTTTGGAGTACGCCTCTGCTCGTCCGCTGGCGAAGATGCTCGTATGTTTGGAGCCGGTGGCTCTAGGCGATGACTTTCCGGACAGGAAATCATTTCAAGCAAACATTAACCAACGCGCCGCCGTTCACGGCGTACGGGACTGGGAAGTGTATGTGGCGATCGGTAAGCCTAAGGATGCCGAGCAGATCCGAAAAGCTATTCTTAAACTCAATGCCGAGGGCAAGGTGCGGGGCGCCTTCACTGAGGCGGCGAACCGGCTCCGTGAGCGAGGCATCGTCGACATACCAAGCGAGGAAGTGATTGCTGCGTGGCAGGCAGAGTGATAGAAATCACTCGGGCTGCTTCATCCAGTACTTGGTGCCAGGGAGCCCGTCGATACTCTCTTCGTTGAGTCTCTGCGTGAACGAACGGACCTTTTCCTCGCCCCATTCTTCGGCGTAGTCGGGCAGTTCGGTGCGATGGCCTTCAAAGGTGTAGCGGGGGATGCCGAATCCGCACGAGGTCGCGACGCGTGAGACGTTCAGTCGAATGATTGCGCGGGTGCCGGGCAGTTCGGGAAAGTGTGCGCGAAGCGATGTGAAGTTGGCATGGTCAGGCTCGATGGGTTCGCCCTGTCCCCAGAGACGAAGGGTTTGCGGCTTCTCGCCGAACGAACAGAACATGACGCACACCCGACCGTTCTCTCGCAGGTGGGCTATGGTTTCGATGCCACTCCCATACGAGTCGAGGTATGCGACGGTGTGCTCGTCAATGACGGCAAAGGTTCCGGCAAGCCCCTTGGGCGAAACGTTCACGTGACCGTCCGGCGACAACGGCGCTGTCGCGACGAAGAACATCTCCTGCGCTGCAATGAAAGACTTGTGGAGTTCAGAAATGAAGTTGGAATCCGGCATGGCTGCTCCTGCTTCGGCCCGACGAGTGGTTTGTCTCATTGCAAGGCAATGGGTTTCGATGCAGTTGAATTGATGCATCCTTTGCTGGCAACGAGATACATTACCCATCGGCTTGGCACGCTGCTGGGAGGCGTTGGGTGCTCACATCTACTGTGTAGGGTCGGCACTCATCGAATGGGATGCCGATTGCAACAGTGACGGCATCGTGGGCTATGGGCAGATTGCCGACGGCATGCTGGCGGACGCCGATGAACTCTTGGTCATCATCAGCGTGTCGACTACCCGCAGTCTCCCCATGCGGCGATCAGAGCGAGCAGGTCGTCGGTGCCGACGACGCCGTCGCCGTTGATGTCGGCCGGGCTGTCCGTGGCGCCCCAGTCGGCGATGAGTTGTAGGAGATCGTCGGTTCCCACATCGCCACTTCCGTCGATGTCCGCTGGGCACGGATCAGGATCAGTGCAGTCGATGCTTCGAGCCACCAGTTGCACGTGATCGATGTGCCAACCTCTGTAGTCATTGAGGAAGCTGTCAACCGAGTCAAAATCAAAGGCAATCGTCAGCGTGTCGCCGCTAATCGTCGGCAGTTCAATGGTCCGTGTCTGCCAGTCCCCCTCAGGCGGCTGTTCGACGAGGACGCCATTGACGAGCACGCGAGCGGTATCCCAGCCGGTGTCGTTTTCAGTTTCGAGTGCGGTGCAGTAGGTGAGTGTGAATGGACCGGCGATTCCGCTGAGCGAAATGGCCTCCGATGAGATCGTGCCAGCAACGGCTACTCCTGTATCAAACGTGCAACTGCTGTCTATGCCAAAGTACATCACCGTGCCGTCGCCGCAGCCACCGGTATCAACGCAGGCAGTGGTTGCCGAGTGCCACAAGCCACCAGCGGACCATGTGGGGGGGAGCCCCGCATCAAAGTTGGTTTCCAGCAGCACTGTCTCGACCAATTCGCCAATGAGGAGTTCGTACTGCGTGTCGGGCGCATCAATGGGAAGCGTCGCGACCAAACCACTCTCACTGGTGGCTGAAATGTAGTAACTCACAATCTGGCCGCAGGTCAGGCCTGGAATCCAGACTTTGTAGATATCGCTTCCCACCGGCGTGACTGGCAGATCCCCTTCAACGCCGTCGATGGTCATGACAAATCGAATGCTATCGATGATGGGGGTATCGTCACCGGGCTCAACGCTGAATCGCACCGCCGTAGGGGTGCTTGGTAGAACCGAAATGGGCCGGCCATCGGGGAAGCCAAGCACCAGCATACTTGGGATGCACACACCAAGCGGATGCGCCAGGGCGTACTGCAGATCAGAGTGACTGATCGCGGTACCGTTGTTATAGCCGCCGCTTCCGTCGCAGCCGGCGTGCGTGTGAATTCCGATTGCCATGCCAGTGACTTCGTCAAGCACGGGTGAGCCACTGTTGCCGCCGGTCGTATCGGTTTGGTAGCCGATGTTGTTTCCTGTGAAATGCATGTAGGGGCCAGTATGCGTCTTCTGGACGCCGTACCACGTAGGGTCGACCGGGCTACTCGTTGAGCCGTATCCGGTGATCGTGATGTCGCGACCATCGACTGCCGGGGGCGCTGCGGCGAGAATATGCGATGTGCCTTGGGCTTGATAGGCGGTCATGCCGGTCTCGGTGTTTGGGAAGCAACCGTAGTAAGACCAGTCGTTGCCGATTCCACTGTCGGTGAATTGCACCGATGTGTGGTCGATGGCGTACTGATCCTCGGGGCCGGGGTGATTCCAACTTCCGTCGCTGTTGCTGAGCGGCACGTTGAACTCCATGCTGTCCACAACGCTGAGGTTGTCCATGCAATGCCCGGCAGTGAGGAATTGATGGGCGGGGTCATCGATCAGCCAACCGGAGCAACCGATTGGGGCGACGCGACCGCTCCGGTCGTCATAACTCAGAACGCGATCATCGACGCCGTAGCAGATAGATCGGTCGTCCGAAATACCGCGCATGGAGATCGTCCGATCGATCGAAACATGCGACGGTGCTGCCGTTGGATCCATGACCAGTTCAACGAGGACATGGCTACCGTTGAACCATGCGCTGCAGTGCTGCCACTGACGAAGTGTCTTTGCCGTGTGATGTTGGATGGCGCCGTCGGTGAGGGAGGTCAATCGCAGCAAACTGCCTTGCGTGAGTTTGGTACGACCGAAGCCCAATTGGATTGAGGATGCCCCTGGGGCTGAGATGAGGTGACTGAACACAGTCGCTGCCGCGGCAGTGTCGTTCTGGAGTACGCCGCTGGCAACGCGAACCTCTCGGGTTTCCAGATGCGGTGTTGCCATCTGGGCAGCGGCGGGCATCGCAGCGATTGAGAGCAGAATGGTTGCCAGAGCATGGGTACTGAACGACATAATATGGCCTCTCCTCATAATTCTTGCGTTCCAGAGCAATCAGTACGAAAGAGGTTCGAAGTATCTGACGCAAGGGATCCTAGATCCTCAAATCAGTTTCTGATTGCTTGGACGTGCTCGGTTTCCACTCTAGCGGCGAGAGTCCGGATTGTGGTGTTGAATTATGGGGGCTTTGCACTGGAGAAGTGGGGCTGTAGACCAGCAGGCAGCCCTCGATTGGCCTGCGCACCGAATCACCCCTCATCCCACATGCTCGGCCATGAACGCCGAGATCTTGTCCAACGCAATGCGTTCCTGAGCTTGAGTATCGCGGTGGCGGACGGTGACTGCCTGGTCGCTTGCGGTATCGCCGTCGATCGTGAAGCAGAAGGGGCAGCCGGCTTCGTCCATGCGGGCGTATCGCTTGCCGATGCTCTGCTTGATGTCGGTGACAACGTCCCATCGCTCACGCAGTTCGGACCACAGTTTATGGGCGATCTCCGGCATGCCGTCCTTGCCCACCAATGGGAAGACGGCGGCTTGGATCGGCGCGATGCTTGGATGGAATGCCATGTAGACCTTGCTCGCGCGTTCGGGATCGGGCGTGTATGCCTCGCACAGAAGTGCGAGCGTTCCGCGGCTCAGCCCCGCGCTCGGCTCGATCACGTGTGGGATGTACCGCTCATTTTTCGGCTGATCGAAGTATGACAATTTCTTCTTGCTGAACTCTTGATGTCGCGAGAGATCGAAGTTCCCACGGTGAGCGACACCTTCGAGCTCGCCAAATCCAGGGAAGGTGAATGGGAATCGGTACTCAATGTCGAACGTGCCGCACCCCTCCTTGGCGTAGTGAGCAAGTTCATCGTCGTCATGCTTACGCATCAAGATGTTGTCGCCGGTCAAGCCGATCGACTGCCACCATTTTGATCGAACGTCACACCAGAATTCGAACCACTGTTCGGCTTCGTCCTCGTGGCAGAACCACTCGATCTCCATCTGCTCGAATTCTCGAGAGCGGAAGATGAAGTTTCGGGGTGTGACCTCGTTGCGGAAGGCCTTACCGATCTGCGCGATGCCGAAAGGCACTTTGACACGCATCGTGTCGACGACGTTGCCGAAATTCAGGAAGATGCCCTGCGCAGTCTCGGGGCGCAGATAAACCTTGCTGTCCTCACTCTTGATGGCGCCTGTTGACGATTCGAACATCAAGTTGAACTGCCTCGGCTCGGTCAGCGTGCCAACCGCTTTAGTATCTGGACCGACAGTGATTGCCAATTCATCGGCCGAGAGGTCTGTCAGGGCGCAGGTGTCGAGTTCGTCATCGGCAACGTCCCGCTTGATGTACTTGTTGAGTTTCTTTCGTGCCGCAGCAAGGGAGTCGTCTTCCCCTTCAATGAAGGCATAGATCTGCCCGCCTGATTCACCCTTGACTCCAAGGCACAACACGTGGTCGGCGCGGTATCTCGCCTTTGTTTCTCGGCAGTCGACCATGGGGTCGTTGAACCCCCCGACATGCCCCGATGCCTCCCAGACCTTCGCGTTCTGGATGATGGCTGAGTCCAGCCCGACAATACTGATCTCGTTGCCATCCGGGCCAAGCGGCGGACGCTTGACCATGTCACGCCACCAGCGATCGCGAAGATTGTTCTTGAGGGCGGTGCCGAGGGGACCGTAGTCCCAGAACCCGTTGATTCCCCCGTAGATCTCGCTCGCCGGGTAGATAAACCCACGGCGTTTGCACAGTGAGACCAGTTCGTCCATTGAATACGTCTGTGTAGTGTCGGGCATATCTGTGGGATGGTAGCGGCGGCGGCGAAGCCGACACCGCAGCGCATCTAAGCTCGCGCCAGCGGGTATGGAGGCGGTCTCCCGCTCAACTGCTCAATGTTCTTCTGCCTCACCCCTCGATCGCGCCTCTTATTCACCCAGTTCCAATCCCTCCGATTCCTGTATCTCTACTTCTCGCGACGGCACAGTCGTTGCCAGCCGTACTGCCAACTCAATCGCAGACCGCATCGACGAAGCATCCGCCTGCCCGCGGCCTGCGATATCGAACGCCGTGCCGTGGTCGGGGCTTGTTCGAATGAACGGCAGTCCGACGCTCCAGTTCACGGCGCTGCCCTGGCCGAGCAGTTTGAGGGGAATGAGGCCCTGGTCGTGGTACATCGCCACGACGAGGTCGAACTCGCCGCCGGCGGCGCGGCGAAAGAGGGTGTCTGCTGGAAACGGACCGCTCACGACCGCGTCGTCGCATCGAGCCATGTCGATCGCAGGCGCAATGACTTTTTCCTCTTCCCAACCAAGGACTCCACCTTCGCCGGCATGAGGATTGAGTCCGCAGACTGCGATCCGCGGCCATGCGATACCTAGCAATTGACACGCCTCGATTCCACGCGTAATCGCGTCGAATACTCGTCCAATCGTGAGGATGTTTCGGACACCCATGAGCGGGACATGCACCGTCGCCAGTGCGACTCGCAAGTGTGGCGAATCGAAAACCATTGATACCTGCCGAGCTTTCGCTCGGTGAGCTAGGAGTTCGGTATGTCCGGGCCACTTGAATCCGGCGAGGGACCACGCCTCCTTGCTGATCGGGGCGGTGACGATCGCATCGAGTTTGCGAGGATCACCGTTCGGTCGCAGGGCATCGCGAATTGCAAGTTCGACCCAGTGCTTGGAGGCTGCGCCGGTTCGTCGCTGGGGCTCTCTACGAAGATCGAGCAGATCGCCGTGACTCGCATCGTCAAGCACGACCGGTGTATCGAGAATTGGCTTGTGTGCATATTCGTCAGCGCAGGCCCGGAACCAGTTTGCCCGTACACCCAGCGTTTCGGCCGCAACGTGGAGCGGTCCCCCGGCACCGTAGACTACGAGCCGGGCCTGCTCCTGCAGAGCCGTATCCGATAGGCACTGCGCAACGATTTCCGGCCCGATGCCGGCCGGGTCGCCGAGGGTCAGTCCGATGAGTGGGCGGTGTTGTGCATTGGCGCTCATGTGAGCGTATCGTAGTCGGGCAGGATGGTCGGACCAGCAGACAAAGTGGCAAGGGCGGCGGCTCAGCGGTTTCTCGCAGGCGAGGCCGCGACGATCCGCGATGCGATCGAGCAGGCTCGCACTGAGTCTGGCGAAACTGTTTCGCCTTCGATGGCCACGGTACGGCGGCATCTGGAAGGTCTCCGGCAAGTGTCGCTCGGCATGGATGCGTGGTATCAGCAGCGTTTGTCACGGCTCGACGCTATCGATGAACTCCTCCAGACCGTTGCGTACCTGGCGTCCGAGTGCACCTGTTATGTCACGGGCCGAGCCGCCGAGGGCCACGTCGATGACACTGGTGCGGCCATCATTCGAATCGTGGGGGCCGACTCGCCCCCTCAGTTGATGGACGATCTGGAAACTCACGGCGTGCCACCCTTTGATGTTGCGAATCGGGCGACACGAATTGGGTCGATTGCTGTGGCACATGTCGATGATGAGGCCCTGCACGCCGATCTACTGATGTTGCCCGATCGGCCAGAATCACACATCGCGGCAAGCCTCGTTGACGGGCGAGCCGTTGCCATGGTGGATGAAGTCGGGTTCGCCCGGCTGGTTCAGGACATTCGATCGACTTCGATCGCGGGTTGAATGGCCTCAGCCAATGCCACCCTTGAGTGGGCCGTTGCCGAATTTGGCTCGCAACTTGCGAAGAGCCGGATCATCGGGACGGGTACCGCCACCGCTCTCGCCGTCCCCGCCGTCGCCTGTCGTCTGTTTGATTGAGAGTCCGATGCGTTTGGTATCGGGATCAATCTTGAGGATCTTGACGTTGACGACTTCGCCTTCGCGGGCGACCTGATTGGGGCGGGAGATTCGCTTGTGGGCCATCTCCGAGATGTGAACAAGGCCCTCGATACCCTCGGCGATCTTGACGAATGCGCCGAAGGCGGCCAGCCGCGTCACCGTCCCCGAGACAATTTCACCTTCCTTCAACTCGCCCGCGGCTGCAGTGAAGGGATCTGAGACGAGTTGCTTCATCCCCAAGCCGATCCGGGGAGGATCCTTGTCCATGTCGATCTTGAGCACTTGGACTCGAACCGCGTCACCCTCCTTGACGAGATCGCCTGGATTCTTGATGCGTTCCCATGACATATCTGAGACATGAACCAAACCATCGACGCCGCCGATGTCTACGAAGACACCGTACTGCTGGACACTGGTGACGACGCCGTCGAAACTCTGCCCCGGCTCCAGCGTGGCCATCAACTCATCGCGTTTCTCTTTGCGCTCTGCGTGGAGCACGCTCTTGCGGCTGAGGACCAACCGGTCTCGTTGTCGATCCAACTCCATGACTTCGCACGGAAACTTCTTTCCGACGAAATCGCTGAGGTCAGGGATGTGACGAAGGTCCACCTGCCCGGCAGGCATGAATGCTTTGTGCCCCGAGACTTCCATCTCAAGGCCTCCCTTGTTCGTTCCGGTGCACATTGCTTCAATGACTTGCCCTTCCGCCAGATCAGTCCACTTCGCCTTGGAGATGGAACCTTTCATCGAGAGGATCAGCATGTCGTCATCGGCATCGCGGCGATCGATCGTGAAGGAGTGCCGACTTCCGAGGGCGGGCGGCGCGGCGAAGGCGGCGAGGGGACACACGCCGCTCGTCCGGGGTCCGAACTCGACGAGAACCTCCTGCCCACGAATTTGCACAACGGTGCCTTCGCGTTCGGGGCGGCTGCCGCGGGGCGCTGTGGGCATCGGAGGCTGATCGATGTCTGCGACCGACATGTCTCCGAGCGCCGCTTCGATCTCGGCTTCAAGGGCGGGGTCCATATCCATTGGCGAGCCTTCGGGCGGCATGAGCTTGGATCCTTACTTGTCTGCAAACGGGGGGTTAGTTGGAATTCAAAACTGGCAGTGACCTTGATGCCACCACATCTGCAACGATTGCATCATCCTCGATTCTTCGAGCAATTGCACGGACGAATTCGCCTCGCTTACAGTCCGATTCTACTGAAATGAGCGCATAGTGATCACATCGACCTAGCCAGTGCCCAGGACGGTTCGGGTCGGGCTGCTCCGCGAAGAGGCGAACCTCACGACCTATCAGGCGACTGCGAAACGCTACCGCGAGCCCGATTTCAGCGGCGTTCTCCATCTGCATGAGATCTCGAACCCGTTTCGTGACGACGGGACTAGCAGCGGCATCTTGCAGCCAGCGTGCTGCAGCGGTGCCATGGCGGGGGCTCCATGGGAAAACATGCATATGCAAGAAGCCAACCCGTTGGACAATCTCAACGGTTTGTTGGAACGCCTCGTCAGTCTCTCCGGGGAAACCACAGATAATGTCGGTTGTGATTGCCGGGGGGAGTGTGTTGCGCGTCAGTGTTGCAGTAACGCGGTCGATCAGTTCCAGATACTCGCCGACACGATATTGGCGATTCATGCGTCGTAGAACCTCGTCGGACCCAGATTGAAGCGGCAGGTGCAAATGAGGAGCGAGTACCTTTGGATGCGTGGCGTAGACGTCTAAAAGTTCGTCGGTGACATCGCCGGGTTCGAGTGAACTGAGCCTGAGCCGGCGAAGGCCAGGAAGGGTGGCGACGGCGCTCACGAGATCGGCGAGCGGATCTGCCTCAAGCTGGCGCTGTTTCCGCCGCAATGCAGATTCGTGTCCATATGCTCCGAGAAAGATCCCGGCGAGCACAATTTCTTGATGGCCGAGGTCGATGAGCCGACTGACTTCGTCAAGGACGATATGCACCGGCTTCGTCCGGAGAACTGGCCGCGTTCGGGGAATGATGCAGAACGTGCAGAATGCATCGCAGCCATCTTGGACTCGAACCTCGGCCCGCACATGCGATGAGGGTTGCGTGGGCAGTAGGGCGAGAGGGAGGGCATTCGGCACACCGTCCGAATCTGTTATTGGAACCACAGGTTCGATCGGAGACGGCGAGCGATCTAAGCGTCCGATATTCGGCGCGATAACAGTGTCCAACCACGCTGCGATTGCCTCAGGGAGCGGCTCGTCGTGGCCAAATGCTGCTTCAGCCGGCTGAGCGAGGGCTTGGGCGACCTCGGGGTCAGAACCTACCAAACAGCCAGTCACAAGCACAATTGGAGTGTTGGGTGCTCCGGCCTCCCTCCGCGAAGCGCGACGGGCAGCTTGCCGAGACTTGGCGGCGGCCCTGCCTGTGACCGAGCATGTGTGGATGATTTCGATATCACCGCGGCATCCAGGGGCGGCCTCTTGGAGGCCGCGTGCACGGAGAACGGACTCGATTTCACGCCGTTCGGCGTGGTTCACGCGGCACCCGAGCACCCGAACGCGGAATGTTTTTATGGAACTCGTCACCGCGACATGCTAGTGGCGTGAGTTCGAAGTCTGCCAGTTGAAGCGAGGGGTCCATTCCGCCCATGAGCAGCGGATCGGCAGCCCGTCATAATGCCCGCTTCGCGGGTCTTTCAACGCTGTGTGCCGATGGAGCCCCGTTGGCAGACCATATTTCTCGAGAGAAGAATCGTGAAGCGGAGAAGCGACCGGTCTTATCGCTCCCGGACCGGCCGGAGGATGGGTATGATCCGATGCTTCAGAATGCCTAGCAAGTGGTGAGGATCCACTTGCTGT
>JAAERN010000091.1 GCA_024230295.1 Planctomycetota bacterium | reverse complement strand
TCACCGCCTTCCTCGTCCCCGCCATCGCCATCAGCATCAAGCTCACCGGCCACGCCCTGCCTCAGGTCGGCATGGGGGCGACGCTCGCGAACGAGGGCGTGCCCCTGCTCGACAAGCTCGACCAGATCCACGCGGATCTCGGCTTTGCCAGCTACACCGAGCCCTTCGTCGGACGCTGGGACAAGATCAACGTCTTCTGTACCGCCCTCGCCCTGATGGTGGGCACGGCGGGGTGGGGGCTGTTCATTCCAACGCCGTGGGGCGCGATTGATCTCAGTGACTCGGTGACGGGCACGTTTATCCCTGCCGATCCCATTCCACCTGGCACCGTGGTGACCCGGGGAGAGCAGCGCAAGGGACGCATTGGCATGCCACCGCCGGAGTTCTTCATCCCGGGCACCTACGATGTGTTCGTCTTCGATGCGCGGGACCCCGCCGCCTTCATGAAAGACATTTCGGCGCTCTGCGGCCAGGCTGTGTTGCCGCCGAAGTGGGTGATGGGCTATCAGCAGTCGCATCGCACCCTGCGGACTGAGGCGCAGATACTGGAGGTCATCGATACCTTCAGAAAGAAGAATATCCCGCTCGACAGCGTCTGTTACCTGGGCACCGGGTTCTGCCCCCGTGGCTGGAACAAGAGCCAACCCTCCTTCGAGTTTAATCCCGATCTGTTCAAGAGGGATCCCAAAGAAGTGCTGGCCGAAATGCACAAGCATAACGTCAAGGTGATGATGCATATGATCCCCTGGGATCGGGATCGTCTGGCAACGATTCAAGGAACGATTCCGGCGAAGCCGGGTGAGAAACTCGATAACACCCACATTCAAAACTACTGGAATGAGCACAATGCGTTGATGGATGCCGGGGTGGATGCGTGGTGGCCGGATGAAGGGGACTGGTTCGATTTTCACGAGCGCATGAAACGGCACGAACTCTACTACACCGGGCCACTCTCGAAGCAACCGAACGTTCGGCCCTGGAGT
>JAAERN010000090.1 GCA_024230295.1 Planctomycetota bacterium | reverse complement strand
GGTGCCGTCACCTCGGCCAGCAGTCGCTGGTACTCACCCCATGCACCATTGTGGTCACGTGACTTTCGAATCTGGAGCCTGGCAGAACAGTCCAACTCGGAGCGATCGGGACAGCGTGCACTGACGAATCGACTGGCTCCTGCTTTTCGCGAGATTCCGTATCAGAAGGAACTTGAGAAGCAGGCGGATTTCCGTTCAAAGATGCAGCATCGATCCAACTCCGTTGCTGGGAAAGTGCTTCTCCGGCTCACAAGACGGCGATGGCTGTCCGGAGGGGCGATTGACAACACGACTCGTGTCCTCAACTCGGGCGAGTTTCAATCGTGTGTTGAACGACTCCGGAGCCTTGGTGACATCGGGAACCCGGATTTTTCCCCCGCTTTGGGACAACCAGTCGCAAAGGTCGCGCACCCCGTCGGCGTCGCCATCACGACCTTCTACGCAACGCTGCGGGCATGACTCCGGTCCCGGTCAAGTCGCCGGCCGGATCCCCGACCTGGATCGAACTCCTCTTCATCGGCTTGAGACGAATCACGCCAGCCCCGGGCAATCGCAGCGAAACACGCAAGCAAGAGGTAATTCTCGGGCCTATGGGGTCAACAACGTGCCCAAGTGCGGAACCTGATGCCAATCCAATCGTCTTTTGGTGGAACCTCCATCGAATCGGGCCCATATACTCAGAGTCGGGACGCGGGCCGAAGCCGCCTCGTCCGCATCGCTCCGCCTGAATCTCCTTCACGCATGAACCTCTTCAACTGCATCCTCGGACGGAACGTCATCGCCGCGACCCTCGCGGTGCTGATGCCGCTCTGCTGTTGCGTGCTGAAGACGGCGGCGGCGGTGGTGTCAGACGGGCCGGAACGGATCGTGGCCTCCTGCTGTGCGAGCCACTGCGAGGACGCCGACTCCGGCACGGATCGACCCGCCGACGACTGCGATGACTGCGAAGGCTGCTGCGTGAAGGCGCC
>JAAERN010000089.1 GCA_024230295.1 Planctomycetota bacterium | reverse complement strand
CCATTGGCAGCTTACCCGCGCCTTCGGTAACCCGGACACCGCCTTGTTCTCAGTGTTACTCTTCATCTTCACCTTTAATGTGGGAGAAAGAACCCGGCATGAGCCGTAGAACAGATACCAACCGGATCGCTGTAATCGCAGGCGATGGCATCGGCAAAGAGGTCATGCCCGAGGGCGTGCGCGTTGTGCAGGCCGCAGCCGACCGCTTCGGGCTGACAATAACGTTCGAGCATTTCGATTGGTCGTGTGATCAGTACGACAAGATTGGCAAGTGGATGCCCGACGACTGGAAGCAACGTATCGACGGCTGCGCCTGTATCTTTTTCGGTGCTTGTGGTTGGCCAGAGCGCGTGCTGGATCACATCTCGCTTTGGGACTCGCTAATCAAGTTTCGCCGCGAGTTTGACCAATACGTCAATCTGCGGCCGGTGCGGCTGATGCCGGGTGTGCCCTCGCCACTGGTAGGCCGCGAACCGGGTGACATCGACTATTTCGTAGTGCGGGAGAACACCGAAGGAGAGTACTCATCGCTCGGCGGAAGACTGTTCGAAGGAACCGATCGAGAGATGGCACAGCAGATCTCCACCTTTACCCGCGAGGGCGTCGACCGCAT
>JAAERN010000088.1 GCA_024230295.1 Planctomycetota bacterium | reverse complement strand
GGTCCATGTTGATTGAGCGAATCCGGCTATTTCCGAACTCTGACGAGGAGACGAGGATATGGCACGGAAGCGATATACGACGGAGCAGATCATTTCGCTGCTTCGGGAGGCTGAGGTTCGGCTGGGGCGGGGCGAGACGATCGGAGGGATCTGCCGCTCGTTGAGCATCTCAGAGCAGAGCTACTATCGGTGGCGGCGCGAGTACGGCGGCTTGAAGCTCAACCAAGCGAAGCGTTTCAAGGATCTCGAACGCGAGAACGAACGGCTGAAGAAGGCGGTCTCCGAGCTAACGCTCGACAAGCTGATCCTTAAAGAGGCTGCTGAGGGAAAATACTAAGCCCTTCCCGCCGTCGGCAATGTGTGGATCACGTTCAAGGCAAGCTCGGCATCTCAGAGCGCACCATGGCGAAGCCATGCTACGCATGGACGCTTGCCAATGCGTTGGCCAGGCGCGTTCCACACAGCGCCGCAAGCACAAGATCCGCAATGACGAAGCAGTGTTGACCGAGAGCGTCATCCGACTGGCAACCCAATACGGACGCTATGGCTATCGTCGTATCCGCGCGATGCTGAAAGCCGAAGGCTGGCACGTCAGTTACAAGCGGGTCTACCGGATCTGGCGGCGGGAAGGGCTGAAAGTCCCATCAAAACAACCCAAACGAGGCCGACTGTGGCTCAACGATGGGTCATGCGTCCGACTTCGTCCTGAGTATCCAGGTCACGTCTGGTCGTATGACTTCGTTCAGGACCGTACGCACGACGGCAGGGCCTTCCGTATGCTCACCGTCATCGACGAGTTCACGCGCGAGAGCCTGGCAATCGAAGTCGAACGGCGTT
>JAAERN010000087.1 GCA_024230295.1 Planctomycetota bacterium | reverse complement strand
CGGCGGCACAAGGCTGCCAGAATCTGCCAATGCCCCCCCACCGCAGGACAAACAGGCCAGGACAACGACCCAGAGGCCTCGCAAGTTACTTTTCATTGGTAGAACTCCAATCGATCGGTATGGGGCCTCTGGGGGTTACTCCACGCCATGTAAACGCCTATTAGGCCACTCGCAGTCCGGATCGGCGTAGGTCACTCTATACTGTTCGGCCGCGTGGGGAAACCGATCCGACTGTGGCTGATCGCCACTCGACCTTTCTCGGGGACACACTCCATGATCACTCGACCGATCACAACCGCAGCCAAACCAGCGCCTTCACTGACGCTGCCGTTTCTCGTGCTCAATGTCTGTACGACGGCCGGGGTCGGACTGTTTGTCTATTGGCTCTGGCTCGGGGCAATTTCAAAAATGCCGTTCGACGCCTACATCGCGACGCTGACGGCTGGCTCGATCATTACGGGCATCTGCCTAGGGGTTCTCGGCCCCGGCTCTTTCAGCCGCGGACTCGGGCTCTTCCAGATCTTTCGCCACGCCCTCGGAAGCATCACACTTGCATTCACCATCCTGTTTGTCGCGCTCGCGCTGACGAAGCGAGCCAGCGAGGTCTCACGTGCCTGGCTCCTAATCTGGGCTGCAGGCACCGGCGTTTCCGTTGTCCTTGTTCGACTTGCCCTAATTGCAGGGCTCCGGATGCTGCGGAACCACGGCTTCAACTGTAAGGAAGTCGTCATCGTCGGTTTTGGACCTGTATGCCGTGCCATGATCGACCGCGTGACCTCGGCAAGTTGGTCCGGCTTTCATATCGGTGCGATCTACGACAATCGGCGGCGGCATGGTGACTCCTACAACGGCATCCCGATTCTTCAGGGAGTTGATTCCTTACCCGAGGACATCGAGTCTGGCCGCATCCAGGAAGTATGGATCGCGCTTCCAGTGAAGGCTGAAAGGCTCATTCAAAGAATTGTTGATGATGTCGGCGAAACAACTGCGACCATTCGATTCATCCCGGATGCATTCGCAATGCGGCTCCACCAGCACCGCGTCAGCGAAATACACGGCTTCCCGATGTTCGACCTCTCTGCAAGCCGGATCGTAGGCTTCAACAGGATGCTCAAGGAAGCTATCGATCGCGTCATCGCGGCAATCGTTCTGTTGCTGGGCGGACCTGTGTATCTGCTCATCGCATTATTGGTCAAACTCTCGTCTCCCGGCCCCATTTTCTTCCGTCAGCAGCGGCATGGCTGGGATGGACGGCTCGTAACTATCTACAAGTTCCGGACGATGCGAGTGCACGAGACTCCGAAGGACAGACCGGATCAAGTCGGACGCGAGGACCCTCGTGTCACGGGGATCGGCAATTTCCTGCGCCGAACAAGCCTCGACGAGATCCCTCAGTTCATCAATGTGCTGCAAGGCCGGATGTCAATCGTCGGACCAAGGCCTCACCCGATCGAACTCAACGACGCCTTCCGATCCCGTATCCGCCAGTACATGCGGCGGCACAAAGTGAAGCCGGGGATCACCGGCCTGGCGCAAGTCTCTGGCTGGCGTGGCGAAACCGATTCGCTCCAGAAGATGCGTAAGCGCGTGCAATACGACCTGTACTACATCGAGAATTGGTCACTCGGCATGGACGCTCGCATCATGGGACTCACACTGCTGAAGGGCTTTGTGCATCCCAATGCCTTCTAGTAGACGCCGTCCAGCAATCACATGGCGACCATGGCCGGGTGGGCAGCGGTTCGAAGACGGCTCGTAGTGATGTTGGGCCAAACTCGCCAACGATGAACCCCAGTGAGCCTTGCTCATTGGCGTGGCCCGCCATCGGCCGATCGTGACCGATCTCCCCCCGGCCCACTTGGGTTTAACCAAGTGGCTTGAAATGAACCGGCTCTTCCGCTGTCAATCCAGATTCAGTTGATGAACGTGCCGAGGGGGAACCGCAACAAGCATGCTCGGCAACCGCTCACGGCCACCCATCATGACGGGCGATTGTACCGCCGGTGTACACGACCATACTCAAGTGGGCAGCAAGCCCCACGTCTCTATGCACAACAGCAGTCACCCGTCAACTCACCGTTCAATCTCCCCAATCCCAGCCTCCGTCATAAGGCCAGATTGGGCTGTCGCCAGCAGCACCGTTGCGAAGTTCGCCTCCGAAGTTCGTTCGCAGACTTCTTACTCAGTCCGCTGGTTCCTCGTCGCCCCCTGAGCCTTCGTGGTGCTCTCCACCTCCGATCAACTTCTCCAAACTGCCACCGATGCCCTTCAGGCCATCTCCCACGCCCTTCAAACCCTTGCCGAGGTCACGGTTGGCCCCAGTCAGCACGCTGCCGAGTTTCCGACCGACGCCGGTCTGGTCCAGAATCGGAATGTTTTCAAGTGCCGTCGCAACCGAACCGACGGCCGCGCCGCTCAGTCCTTGAATGGGATTCTCAGCGATGTGCTGGATCAGGACGCTGAGCATCATCGAGATGAGTTGGTGCGCCAGTTGATCACCGTCGGTCTTGGTGCCAAGTTTGTGAAATTCCAACCGGGGAATCTTCGTATCGAGATGTCCGCCCGCAATATTGACGATGCTTCCAGACGCGGTGAGATGAATGTCCTCCATGACAAGCGTCTGGATATTGAAGTCAACTGGATCGCTCTTGTCGTCCGGCGTCGCCGTGTTCTGATCGACGTTCTTGACGATCATTGACGCATTCATCCGATCGTCAATCTGCTCCAGATCAATCGTGAGCCCCGTGATGTGCACCATCGGAATCTCGATGTTGCTGCTGAGCAGCGTCCCGAGGTTAGTCTCGATTCGTGCTTCCTTGACTTCGATGAAGTTCGGCATCTTGAATCCCGGTGGGTTGGCGATCGTCAGATCCTTCAGCCTCGACCCCGCGGTGAACACCGCCATGTGTACCGACGAAACCGAGGTGGGTACGCCGAGGACTGCCGTGCCTTCCCGGTCAACCACGGTCCGCGCGATCACATCGATTGCGATGTAGGCAATGACAACTAAAAGAATCAACACCAAAACGATGCCAATCAAAATCCGCCAAACAAGTTTCATGCGATTCCTCCCTTGCACGCTTGTGACGACAGGCTATCGACTTGCGGCGATTGTGTCAGCAGGGTCCCCACTGGGCCAACACGACAAGGAGATCGTCGGTGCCGACCTGATCGTCGCCGGTGAAATCCTCCGGACAACTCAGGCATGGGCCCCACACAGCGATCACGGCGAGCAGATCATCCGCGCCAACGAGCCCATCGCCTGAGAGATCGGCCGTGCAGTCGGCACCAGGCCCGAGCGTGCCATCCTCGTGAATATTCTGAGCAAAAATTCCTGACGAACCGTCTCGATCATCCGCCCAGCAGAGCACCCGCTGCCCCGCGTCGCCGGCCGTGGCAAGATCGCTCTTGTCACCGCTGCCTGTTCCGATCGCAGTTGTCCCAAGACCCCACGGTGTGGCCCCCTCCGCCGTAGCCGCCACCGCAAGAACCGAATCTCCACCGATGGCCGAAGCGCGAATCCAGCCGGCCACGACCAACTCGCCAAGTTGCCCGGACTGCAAATCCAGAATCGAGAATTGCGACGACGGAAACACGACTTGGATACCAGCGTCACCCCACAGTGGTAGGCCCTCACCGTTGAATCGGTTCATCTGCACCCCTGCTGTGGACTGCTGCGAATTCTGCCGCACCCAGAACACCGTCACTTCGCCACTCTCTGGATCAAGCGAGGCCGCTGGATTGACATGAACCATTGAGGTTTCATTCGTCACGGCCACACCGCTACCGCCCCACCAAATCGTTCCGTCTCCGTCAATCCACTGAAGCCGCGCCATCAATGGCGAGACTTCATACCACGCAAAGACACCGCCGCCGGTGTCATCTGGTATGAACTCGGGGAATGCGCCGTATTGCAGCGAGCCAGATATGAAGACATCTACTGGCGCAAGCCCCCACGTCGCCGAACCGCTCGCGCTGATCCGCTGGGCCTTAAGCCGCTTGGCCCCCTGAAAGTTCGTGTAATGCACAAAGGACGCAACGACACCGCCATTCGTCGAGGGTTCGATATCGGAAACGATAAGCGTCCCCGCGACCGAGATCGTAGTCTCCGAAAGCCACGCGAGATCACCGTTCTCGCGCACGCGTTGAAACCTCGAGCCCTCATCCTGCATCCACCCCACGACCACATCGCCGTCCGAAGTGCCGCACACCTGCGCTTGCCCGAGGTACGCCCCAGTCCCCGCGCCGAATTCCTGCGACCATAGAATCGAACCGTCGTGATCAACCAGCACGGCACCCACGCTCGAGTCGCCGACCCAAGCAACGGCGCACCTCCCCGATGTATCCACCGCCATGTCGTAGTCCTGCACCCACGAGAGCGACTGATCTTCGATCAGAACGGGCGCATCGAAAACCGGATTGCCTGCGTCGTCGAGTCGCTGCAGGCGAATGTCGTAGCCGGTCTCGGAGTCATACCACGCGACCCAGGATGCACCATCAGAACCGGACGCCGCGTGGGTGATAACACAGCCACCCTCATCCCCGGACACGAGCGTGTTGACCGCCGGATCGGCGGACCACTCGGCAACCGACGGCGCCGCGACCGCAACAAGCATGAGAAGGAAGAACGCGGCTGTGATACGTCGAGATTCTGGCATATGAGTCACGCTACAACGAAGCCGCCCCCGAAGAGAAATGCTTTCTCGAAAGACGGCCGAGAGATTCTCGGAAGGTGTCGAGAGACCACTCCCAAGGGCGTCACTCGGGACCGGTCATTCGAGGGCTTGACCCCCTGCGCCGTCGTGATACACTTCCCCCCTTACCAGTTGGGGCGGTAGCTCAATTGGTTAGAGTACCGGCCTGTCGAGCCGGTGGTTGCGGGTTCGAGTCCCGTCCGCCTCGTTGAAAACGCCCTTGGCAATTCGCTGAGGGCGTTTCGCTTTGCGCTTGATTGCATGCACTTGCAGCGTT
>JAAERN010000086.1 GCA_024230295.1 Planctomycetota bacterium | reverse complement strand
CAGGATGGCTTCGCCACGACCCACATCGACGATCACGTTGCCATACTCTTCGCGTTTGACCAGACCGTTGATGATAGTGCCCACACGATCGTGGAATTCGTCATACTGGCGGTCACGTTCTGCTTCGCGCACTTTCTGCAGGATCACCTGCTTGGCGGATTGCGCGGCAATACGGCCCATTTCGACCGGCGGTACTTCTTCGATGTACTGCTGACCGACTTCAGGGTTTTCCATATACTGTTTGGCTTGCTCAACGGTGAACTCGGCCTGATAGTTCTCAAGCTCTTCATCCTCGACCACAGTGCGAACACGGGTGAATGTCGCTTTGCCGGTTTTGCGGTCGATGCTGACGCGGATGTCCATCTCGGCGCCGTAGCGACTCTTGGCGGCGCGGGCGAGGGATTCTTCCATCGCTTCGACCACGAGGCCCGGGTCGATCATCTTTTCGCGTGCCACCGCTTCGGCAGTTTGCAGAAGCTCAAGCTGGTTTGCAGAGGTGATTGCCATCTTATTTACTCCT
>JAAERN010000085.1 GCA_024230295.1 Planctomycetota bacterium | reverse complement strand
CCCTCCAGAAAGGCCATGATGCCAGCCATCAGAAAGACACCCGTCACCGTGACGGCGGATGCCAAACCGCGATTCTCAGGAAATGGTTTGACCGCGCCGGCATTGGCCTCTGGAAATACCAGTCCCGCGCCCAATGCCAGCAGCATGCTCGCGCCAACAAGGACGATGACCGTTGTTCGGACTGAAAGCTCGACCGACCACAGTGCCATCAGTCCCAAGCCAGGCAGCAGGGCAATGAACATGCCGAGCCAGAACACACCACGAATACTGCTTCGGGCCGCCAATCGCCTCGACAATGACAGCGCCACGATATACACACCAACGGTGAAGCCCGCCAGCCATGGGTAGACCTGAACCGGAATGGACAGGTGCTTGGAATACCAGAATGGCATGGCCGCGTAGTAGCCCAGCAGCGTGCCCGAACACGCGATGTAGCAACTGGCGCTGCTCCAGTAAGCCCTGCTTCGGAGAATGTCACGCAGGGCCGCAACTGTAGGAGGCCTTTGCTTCTTCATGCCTCGCGGATGTGTCTCCGGAAGCTGCCGCCATACTGCCAGCAGAGTGAGCACCGTCATCATCAAGAAGCCCGCGAAGATCCATCGCCACGATGCATAGGCCACCAGATAGCCACCAATGACCTGCGCGACCATCGGAATCGCAGCCGTACACATGCTGACGCGGCCGAGCTCATGCTTGGCGCGGTCGTGTGTACGAGTCTCAAAGAGAATGGCCCGCCCTACCGGGCTGATTGCAGAGAGCCCCAAGCCTTCGAGACTGCGACCGATTCCGAAGATGACAACAGAATCGCTCAGCAAAACGATGCCAGACCCGACTGCGGCGACAAAAAGCCCGATCAGCAACGGTTGGCGCCGGCCAATACGATCGCTGATGATGCCCCATGCCAGTTGCCCAAACGCAAAGCAGATGAAGAAGACCATCACGGTCGTGCGGAGGGCAGTCCCGGATGTGTTGAAGATCCCTTCCAATTCAGGAAGTGCCGGTAGTGAGAGTTTCATGCCGGCCCATGCGAGCATCCATGAGAATGCCAGCAACGGCAGGCTCGGGATGCGTGCAGACTGGGAAGCGTTGCTCATGCAGACACGATACTGCCACCCGCGTAGTCATCGTTCCCGCGAGGTGGCTCGCAGATATGGCCTTGAATCCTCATCGCCAAATATCTGGCCCGGTCCCCTTCCATCGGACTACTCCAAAGTCCACTTTCCCATGCCAACGACGATCGCGCTGAGCACATCGCAGGCATACCATGCCGCCAATGAACAACTACCTGCTCATCGGCCTCATCATGCTCGTCGGACTGCTGCTCGGCACGGTCTTCCTGCATTTCATTCCAAGACTCGGCCCGCCGGGAAAAGCCATCTCGGGATGGATGGGCAAGGCCCCGGGCTTGGACCTTGCGGTGGCCTACTTCACTGCCGCGCCACTGATCGTTGGACCGATCGTAGCGGGCTGGATCGGGCTAGCCGCCGCAGTCTCAGCGCAGGTGTTGGCCCTCCTGATTTGGTCGTTTCTGCATGGACTGGCTCACCCAGTCGCCCGCCGGGGACCTCGCATCGTCAAGGTGCTCAACGATCTCGTTGGTGCCCCTCGCAATTACGCGGCTTTGTGGGTGACAATCATCGTGGTGCCGATGTTCTGGATAGTCCGCATCTCGGAAATCCTCGTCTATCCATTCCTTGTCTGGCTGGTGCGATTCCCACGCTACAAACAGAGCGAATGGGTCATGGTGACTCGTCACAAGTTTGATAATCTGGTCGGACATGACCTGATCTGGTGCCTGTACTGTGACTGGATGACCGGTGTGTGGTCGCTGGCTTCGGAAATGCTTCGCAACGTCGAGTCATTCTGGTGCCCCATCCGATTCCACAGCACCAACAAATGCGACAACTGTGCTCACGATTT
>JAAERN010000084.1 GCA_024230295.1 Planctomycetota bacterium | reverse complement strand
GAAGCGGCCAACGACGGGGTTCGATGACACCGTTGATCCGCCGGTTGAGTGCGATTTGGATGCTGCTTGGGATCGGCAGTGGACCGAACAGTTGCTGCAGCGGGCCATGGCCGAGGCCAAGGGTGAGGTCGAGGCGAGGACATGGCGGTCATTTGAACTCTACGGAGTTCGTGGTGTTCCAGCCGACGAGGTCGCCAAGGAAACTGGCATGACAGCCGCCGCGATTCGCCATGCGAAGATGCGATTGACTCGGCGCGTCCGAGAGATTGTCGATCGCCTTCGGGACGCTGAGGGATAGCACGAGGCCTCACGCGGTGGACTCTGTGCCGCCCCGTTCGAGTGGCCGAGGCGGCCGCAACTGTGCAAGCACGATGCCGAGGAACATCAAGAGGCAGCCAGTAATCTGCGTGGGCGAAAGTTCTTCGGCGAGGAAGGCCCATCCCGCCAGTGCGCCAAAGACCGCTTCCATAGCGAGTAGCACCGCCGTGTGCGCCGGAGGCGCATCCTGCTGAGCGATGATTTGCAGCAGAAATGCTGCGCCAACTGCGAGGACACCGCTGAAGAGAAACTCGGGCCAGAGGGTGAGCACGGCAGCGATTTCCGGCTGCTCCCACGGAATCGCAAAGCCGAGCGTGATGAATCCTGCGAATGCCGTCTGGAAGAGCGCGATGCGGACGGGGTCACACCGGACCGCAAGCCACCCAGTGATGAGTACCTGAGCCGCCCACGCGATTGACCCAAGCAGGACAAGAATGTCTCCGGGATTGACTGTCGGCTGGCCATGCACGCTCAGTAGATAGAGACCACCGGTCGCGACGGCCACGGCCGACCATGTCGTCCACCGCACGAAGTAGCCGACCAAGAGCCCAAGCAGCGGGACGAAGACGACATAGAGGCCAGTGATGAATCCGGCGACGCCCGCGGTGGTGTGTACGAGCCCTGTTTGCTGAAGCACCGCCCCAAGGCACATGGCGGTTCCGGCTCCAACCAGACCGAGCAGTAACTTTCTTCGTGATGTCTTTTTCAGGGTGGCTGGCTGCAGGCGCCGCGCAACCAGCAGCAGTGGCAGCATCGAGGCCATGCCGATGAGCAGGCGCACGGCCGTGAAGGTCATGGGACCGATTGTCTCCATCGCGGTGCGTTGGATGACGAATCCAATGCCCCAAACGATGGCGACCAGCATGAGAAGGGCGTCGGCGCGGAGGACTCGCATGGGCGGCAGCGTAGCAGGGCACCGAGGTGGCCCCGGGTGCATCATGTCGATAAGCGAGTACCCTCCCGCTGATGCCGACACTGGAAATCGCAGCGATCGCATTGCCGGCCTCGGAGGTCCTTGTTTTGATTGTCATCGGTCTGGTGGCAGGATCACTTGGAGGACTGCTCGGGATCGGTGGCGGGATCGTGATGATTCCCGCTATCTCGCTGCTGCTCGGCCGCGACATTCATCTGGCGCAGGCCGCGTCGATGAACGTCATCTTCTTCGTCGCAGCCCCTGCCGCCTTTCGCCACTGGCGGGCTGGCGGCGTCAAGTTGGAGGTCGTCAAACGAATCTTGCCGTTTGCGATGATCTTCGTCCTCCTTGGTGTGACGGCAAGTATTTGGATCCCAAATGCAGATCTCAGCCTGATCTTCGGGACCTTTCTCATCTATGTGCTGTACGAGAATCTGCGGCGGCTGGTATGCGATCGTCGAGGATTGCCCGAGTCGGTTCAGAAGCCCCGCGTGACTTGGGTGAGGGGCGGGATCGTCGGATCGAGCGCAGGATTCGGCGCGGGCCTCCTGGGAATTGGCGGCGGACTCATTACGGTCCCGGTGACACAGCTCGTGTGCCGCTGCCCGCTCCGGGAGTGCATCGCGTGTTCGTCAACCGTCATGTGTCTGACATCGGTTGTCGGCGCCGTGTACAAGGACGCTACGCTCACCGAAGTTCCGGGTATCGGAGACGATGTGCACTGGTACACGCCGCTTGGGATCTCGGTGTGGCTGATTCCCACATGCCTGATCGGCAGCTGGTTCGGTGCCCGCCTGACGCACGTGCTTCCCTTGAATGTTGTGCGGCTGATCTTCATCGCGATCGTCGCGATCTCGGCGGCGAAAATGCTTTTCTGAAATCAGGGCGATTCAGTCGGCGCGAGATCAACCACCACGGGAAGATGATCGGAAGCTCGCCCGGCGTCGGTGCGCACCAGTCGGTGTGCACTGAGATCGGACTCAGGGAGATCGAGTGTGTCGAGCACGAAACCCCGCTGCGGCGCGAGACTGCTTCCCGAGACAACGATGTAATCAAGCCGGCCGGGCGAGTAGGCTTGATCGGCCTCTTGCCATGTTTGCATTCCGGTGCCGTCTGGTTGCCATGTTTCGACGATGAGCAGGTCCTTCGGTTCCTCAATCGTCGCGATGAGGCCTTCACCCCCCGCAACAAGTAGGTCGAGCGGAAGCGAACCACCAACAAGGTTGAGGTCACCTCCGATGATGAGCCCTTGTACGTCCTCTGTGGCTTCTGTTTTGGCGACGGCTCTTCGGATGGCAAGCACCTCGCCGATTCGCTTCATGTCCTCCGGGCCATCGACGACGCCGCAGCACTTGAGATGCGCTGAGACCGCCAGCACCTCGCCGATGTCGGGGACGGTGAGAATAGACGCTGCTGCACGCACATGACCGTGCGATTCGCCGCGTCGTTTGAGATTCTCAAAGGCGGGAACCGCTCGGGCGGGGAGCCGCGTAGCGATGCCACTTCGAATCTTTCCTCCAAGTGGACTGAATTCAAGTACCCAGTTGCCATCAGGGACCGCGGTGCGAAGTACATCGAGAATGTCCTCGGCTGATTGGTCGTGCTCGATCTCCTGCATTAAGACGACGTCCGGCTGCAATGCGGCGAGTAACCGTTGCACGACGGAGCGTTGATGGAGGACGTTGCCGAACTGCAGGTTCCAGGACACAACTCGAAGGTGCTGGTCGCTGACCTGATCGAGCAGGTCAGCATTGAGCGACGTTGGCGATGGCCGCCGCGGTGCTGTTGTGGCGGTTCCGGTGAGCGTCCCGCCGGGGACTCCGCGGAGTTCCCACGAAATCGCATTGCCTGCCGTGACACCGTCTCCGAGCGTGCGGGGTATGGCGATCTCGAACCGATTGCCTGCGGTTGTTGGTGCGAAGACAAGACCGATGCTGTCCCACGTGGACTTGCCGTGATCGGCCGTTGTGACCTCAACCCCGCCGTGGCGACGGCCTTGATCAGGACTGAATTCGATCATCAGATCGGTACCCATTGGATCGTCAGAGGTGATACGCGTGTTGGGATCGTTATCCCAGTTGAGCCGCAGGACGATCGGCGCGTCGAGGCCCTGAAGATTTCGTGGTGGCCCGGTGAGCGTTAGTAGCAGGTATACGTGTGATTCTGAGCCATCGCCTTGAAGGTTGGTGCTCAGCGGGGTTGCAGGCCAGTCGTCAAAGCGTCCATCCAGACGGATTGGGCTGGGGGTCGTGGCAAGGGTCAAGGCGAGGATAGATTCAATCATCCGTTCAGAGTACTGCTGTGCTAGTAGGGGGTGGCTGTTTGGGCAGTAATCCGTCTTCTGGAGCCATTCCGGGGGAGAGGGTCCATGCGGGGCATCTCGCTCACGGTGTGAGGGTGCTCCGATACGGAGACCTTCAGACCCATACATCTGACCAAAAAAGACCACAGAAGAGACTCTGGCGGCTCAATCTCGGCGATCTTCAGCCCTGACCGTCGATTCTCGACCGATCTCGCGGAGATGCCTTCGAGCCGCCGGTGCGGCCAGGACGAATCCTCGCTCGCCAGTGTTCTAGAGCGGCCTGTGAAGTCAAACAATCAGCGAATCGGACCAGTTTCTAATGACACCGAAGAGTAGTAGGAGGCTGAAGTGTTGACGATCGCCCGTAGACGTGTAATCTGGCTATCAACGATCCCTGAGGGATAAGAAGAGGAGTTCGCTATGACGATCATGTTGATTGCGGCTGGTGTCTGTGCTGTTGGTGGATCCGGCCACGTGGAGGCGGCGGCCTTTGCGCCGCGGGCATCCTGCTGGGACCGACCTTATCTCAACAGCAGTGTGCCGTGCTTGGTGGATCCGAACTGGATTGTTGTTCGGTCGAGTAATGCGGCGCATGACCTCTCAACAGTCGCCGAGAGACTTGGTCTCGATGTATCGGCGGCGCGAGCATCGACGGTTTCTGGCTGGTCGTACATACCGACTCGCTTGCCTCTCTCCGACCCAGATCTTGAGCGGACCGTGCGGACGATCTCGGCAAGCGGTGAGGGCATCTTCGCTTCGCCTCTCTTCTTGGGTGGAACTGAACTTCTTCCTTGGGTTCCCATGCCTGAATTGATCATGCAGGTTGATGACGGAGCATCCTTGGAAGGCTTGGACGTGATGGATGCACACCTTGGCGGATTTGAGGGCATGGTTCGCGTTAGCCTAGCTGCGACGAATGCATTTGAGGTTCTCGATGCCGCCCACGCCATGGCGGAACGCGGCGATGTGCAGTGGGCGCAACCCAACGCGATCTGGTGGGCGAAGCACTTTTTCACACCGAACGATCCTGATTACTCGAGCCAATGGGCGCTCAATCAGTCCAACGATATGGATATGAACGCTCCAGAGTGTTGGGATACGACGTTTGGCGATTCGTCAATCGTCGTTGCGATTCTTGATGACGGTATTGACCAAGATCATCCGGACATCAGCCAGTATCCAGGCAATGACTTTACCGATGAGAACACCGGTGGCGATCACACGACAGCCTGTGACGGCCACGGATCGTGTGTGGGTGGATGTATTGCCGCCACGATTGACAATGGACTGGGAGTCACTGGCGTAGCGCCCGGATGCCGGGTGGTGGCTGCAAGGATCTTCAACGCGATCGATTTCTTCGGGCTCTGTCTTGGATTCATCGAGACGACGGATGCATGGATTGTCAACGGTATTGGTTGGGCGGCTCAGAGCGGTGCTCGTGTGACCAACTCGAGTTGGGGCGGCGGCGCTCCTTCATCCTCAATCACGAGTGCATTCGAGCAATCTCGCCAAGCTGGAGTCGTGCACTTCGGCGCAGCAGGAAACGACAGTTCATCGACGATCAGCTATCCAGCCAGCCTTTCGGCGTTGTATGCGGTGTCGGCCATCAACAGCGGTGGCAACCTCGCATCCTTCAGTACGTATGGAAACGGTTTGTTCTGTTCGGCTCCCGGCGAAGGTATTCTGACGACCGATTGGGTGGGGTCCGGTGGATTTTCCAACGGCAACTACGTGACAGTAGATGGCACGAGCTTCGCTTCGCCCTATTCGGCCGGAGTGGCCGCCTTGGTGCTCTCAATGGACCCATCGCTGTCTCCCGACGAGGTCGGAGATGTTATGGCTGGAACCTGTAAGGACCGTGGCAGTGCGGGCTATGACACCAGTTACGGCTGGGGCATCGTTGACGCAGCCGCTGCAGTGGCCGCTGTGGATACTGGTGGGGATTGCATCTGGGATACCAGTGGCAATGGCTACGTCGATACCGACGATCTCCTGAATGTCATTTCGAACTGGGGCCCCTGCTCGGGATGCAGTTCTGACTTCGATGGCGACGGGGTTGTCGGAACAGACGATATCCTTGAACTCATTGCCCATTGGGGTTCGTGTGCCTGAGGGAGGAAGCCAGGCGCGGTCCCCGAGTTTGAGAAAGGGGCCGCACTCACGTGGACACCTTCACCATCGTGACGCTTGTTGTTGTATTCACGGCAGTTGCCGCATGGGCGAATGATCGTTTTTTTCGGCTCCCGAGCGCTATCGGTGTCATGCTCGCTGGCGTGCTGCTTGCGGGCGGCGCCATTGCCGCCAACGCGATCGGATGGGTAGACGACTCGCAAGCGATCGAACTGGTCAATTCCCTTCACTTCGACACGCTGCTGGTGGCCGGATACGGATCAGGTTCGTCGGGGCAAGGAGTCTTGTTGGGACTCCTTCTCTTTGCTGCGGCGATGCAGATCGAACCGGCGGGCATGACCCGCCGCATCGGATTCATTATCTGGCTCGCGACGATCGGTGTCATTCTGACTGCAGTTGGCACTGCGTTCGGTTTTCAAATGCTGTTGGAGTTCGGTGGCTACTCGACAAGTTTCTTGAATCTGCTGATTTTCGGGACGATTTTGGCGCCAACGGATCCGGTGGCGGCACTGTCGCTTCTCCGCCGTACATCGGCGCCGATACGCGTTCGCGAGGTGATTGCAGGCGAGTCACTGTTTAACGATGGGGTGTCCATCATCCTCTTCCTCTTCGTGTTGGCGATGGCAAGCGGAGGAAGTGATTCGGCCTACGAGGGACGGTGGTTGTTTGGATTTGCGTTTGAGACAACAGGGGCGTTCGTCATCGGTATCGGGATTGGAATCATCGGACGTGGTTTGATCGGCACGACTCGGCAAGCCTCAGTGATCATATTGGTCACTATTTCGATCGTGTTGGTGATTGCTGTCGTGGCGCCACTTCTGTATGTGTCATGCCCCGTGGCCTGTGTTGTTGCGGGGTTGGTCATCGGACGGTCCAAAGCCTTGACCGAGCGAGAGGGGGTACTCGCAACTGGTTTCTGGGGGATTATCGAGCAGTCGCTGACCGCCATTCTGTTCCTGATGATCGGTTTAGAACTCCTTGCCGTGGAACTGTCATGGAGCGTGATTTGGTGGAGTCTCACGGTGATTCCAATCCTCCTTGTGGTTCGCTTTATCGCGCTCGCGATACCGTGGTCCGTTGTGAAGATGGCTGGCCGCACGACTATTTCGATCGAGGAGATTGCGTTGATGACCTGGTGTGGCCTCCGAGGAGGTGTCTCCATCGCCATGTGTATCGCGCTGCCCGTGTCGATCGTTGTGATTGATGGGGAAGGGTCATTGCGATCCCACGCTCTCGTCGCGACCATCATCGTGGTCATTGGTTCCATACTTCTTCAGGGCCTCACTGTGGAGCGATTTGCTCGTTGGGTGCAGCGGCGAACCGATCGCCGAGCCGCTGCGGCGGCAGGACCGTAGAATCCGAAGCCATGAAACTTCCCGTGGTCGACTCGGGCCAGATGCCGACCGGTAAAGATATCGAAGCACTTGCAGACTCGATCGAGGGCGAGGTCCGCTTCGATCGCCACGACCGCATGTTGTATGCGACAGATGCGAGCATGTATCAGGTCGAGCCGCTCGGCGTCGTGATCCCGGTCACAACAGACGATGTGGCGAAGACCATTGCATGGTGCGCTCGGCACGGGTTGCCGGTCCTCCCTCGCGGTGGCGGCACATCGCTGGCAGGACAGACGGTCAGCCGTGCTGTAGTTGTCGACTGCTCCAAGCACCTTCGTGGTGTCGGTGACGTTGATGCTGCCTCGTCGGTCGTGTGTGTTGAGCCCGGGGCGGTTCTCGATGATGTGCAGCAGCGAGCGGCCGAATGCAGTCTTATGTTTGGGCCGGAAGTGTCAACGTCTACCCACGCAACGCTGGGAGGCATGATCTCGAATCGTTCAGCGGGGCTGCATTCACTTCGTTGGGGTATGACGGACGAACATGTGCGATCGGTCGATGTGATTCTTGCTGACGGGGAGCAGGTGCGGTTTGAGCGAGGCGCAGCCAGTCGATCTCCTCGCGTGGCGGATCTGACGAAGCGGATTGTCGATGTTATTGAGCCACTCGCCGATGAGATCGACGCCCGGTACCCGCGGATTCGTCGAAATGTCGGAGGGTATGCGCTTGATCGCATTCTGCAGGACATTCGGCGGTGCAAGGATGGGTCGCTAGACGAGATCGATCTTTCCGCCCTCTTCGCGGGCTCCGAAGGGACACTCGGATTCATTGTCGGCGCGACGCTTGGCTTGGTGCCGAAGCCAGCCCGCACAGTGTTGGCAGTGCTGGCGTTCGCAGATGTACAGTCTGCGCTTCGTGAGTTGCCAACCATCCTCGGAACCGATCCCGCCGCGGTTGAACTTCTCGATCACACGGTTCTCGAAGCAGCTCGTTCACATCCGACATATGCCTCACTCGCTTCGATGTTGCCACGGCTTCCGGATAGTCCCGCCGGAGCCGTCCTGTATGTCGATTGGTTTGCCGAGGATGATGCCGGCGCCAATGCGGTTGTCGAGCGATTGCGCGAGATCGCCGATGTTCCCATGCGTGTATGTGTGGATGAGCGAGAGAAAGCGGACCTGTGGCGACTTCGTAAGGTTGGCTTGGGGTTGATTCTCTCGGGCGAAGGTTCACTTCAACCCGTTGGCGGTCTGGAGGACTGCGCAGTACCTCCCGAACGCCTTGCAGAGTTCCAGGAGGCTTTTGACGGGATGTTGTCGCGTCACGGATGCTCGGCCACCTACTACGCGCATGCCAGTGTTGGATTGCTGCATATTCGCCCGCGGATCGATCTTGGCTCTGGCTCCGGCAAAGAGCTTCTCAAAAAACTCGGCCACGAAGCGACTCAACTCGTGCAGCAGTTTGGCGGCACGATCAGTGGCGAGCACGGCGATGGCCGAATCCGCGCGGGGATGGTGCATGAGTTCTATGGACCACGGTTGGTAGAGGCATTTCAACAGATCAAGCATGTGTTTGATCCCGAGGGACGATTCAACCCAGGGAACATCACATCAGATCGTGGAATGACCGATGACCTGCGGATCACACCGCTCGGTTCGGCGCAGCAAGCCTCTGCTTTGGACACAGCGTTCGACTGGAAGCCTTCGCTTGTGGATGCCGCCGCGTCTTGTAATGGGAATGGTACTGCCGGCGAACCTCGGGAGGGGCCATGTGTCCGTCCTACCGGGCCACGCTGGATGAACGCCACGCAACGCGCGGCCGAGGAAATGCGCTCAGGCTCGCGATCACCGGTCAGTTTGAGGGTGGCAGCGGGCCAGACTGGAATGATCCGGAGACGCGAGCCACGCTCGACCTTTGTCTCGGGTGCAAGGCGTGCCGGTATGAGTGTCCTGCAACCGTGGATATGGCTGCCCTCAAAGCGGAGTATCTCTCACAGTCATATCGAGCGAGTGGTGGTCCGTCATTGCGAGCTCGATTGAAGGGCGATCTCCGAAGGCTCAACCGGGTGGGTTCTCTGTTGCATCCCGTTTCGACGTTCCTTGTGCAACGTGGACCGACGGCGTGGCTGCTCAAGAAGTTGCTGGGCGTGGATTGCGATCGCACGCTGCCGGGATTTGGCCGCTCGCTTGGCGCATGGCATGCTCGGCGGAGCGCTGTGAACGAGGCGTCTCCTGTTGTGCTCCTATATCCGGATTGCTTCACCATGTGGTCCGAGCCTGAGATCGGTCGGGATGCGATTCTTGTGTTGGAAGCCTTTGGATACAGGGTTGTGATTCCGGATGTCGGTTGTTGTGGGCGAACGCTCATCAGTGCCGGCATGCTGGATAAGGCTGCCCAAGTCATTGCCGCATCTGCATCGTCGTTGGAGTCGACGATCGATCGGCATCAAGCTGTTGCGGTGATTGCCGTTGAGCCCAGCTGCGCGACTTCGATTCAACAGGAGTGGATGGAACTCAAGACATCAATGCCTGTGAATCGAATGGCAGCCATTGCGTCATCGGCAGATACGGTTGAAGGCTTCATTGTGTCGAATTGGGATGCCCATCCGACAATGCCATCCTTCCATCAGCGTTCGGATCCGATTGCGATTCATCAACACTGTCACCAGAAACATCGCGAGAACCTCACAGAAGCATTCTTGCATCGCTGCGGTTGGCCCCATGCTGTTCTTCACGACACCGGATGCTGTGGGATGGCGGGCGCATTCGGATACGAAGCGCGGCATGCAGAGTTGTCCAGAACAATTGCGCGTCAATCGCTTGCGTCTGTGCTCGATCAAACCAGCGGTATCTCAGCGGGCGGCACCTCGTGCCGGCATCAGTTGGCGGATGTGTCCTCGCGGAGTGGAATGCATCCAGTGTCGCTGGCTCGTCAGGCTCTGAGCCTCGAATGAGACCGGAACTGCCGCGCCACGTATTACACGAATAAGGGCTGATTTTGCACCGGAACTTGATTGGCTGTTCTGATCCAATGATTTGATGTGCCCCGGCGGCTACGCTCTCACCATGACTCACGAGCGAATTCCGGAACGGTGGCAGCGGAGAAGGATTCTCTGGCCAGCTATTGCTATTGCGACTGTGGCCGGTTGCTCGTCGGTTCCCGGGACCGGGCGGCAGCGATTGAACTTCATACCGTCGGGGCAGATGAGCCGCCTAGGCGCTGAGACGTTCGACGATTTGATGTCTTCTAAGACAATCATTGATCGGGGGCCAGCGGCGGCCAGTGTCAATCGCATTGGGCAGCGAGTGATCGCCTCTGCACGCGAGTTGTATCCATCGGGAGGCCTTCCCGCTGATTGGGAGATCGTCCTGATTGAAGACGACACACCCAATGCGTTTGCGTTGCCAGGCGGTCGAATCGGAGTTCATAGCGGCATGGTTGATCTGGCGGGCGGCGAGGATGCGCTTGCAATCGTCATAGGCCATGAAGTCGGTCATGTGTTGGCAGAACACTCGGCCGAACGCATGAGTCATGGGCTGCTCATTGTCGGGGGATTGACGATCGGCACAGTGGCGTTTGAGGACGAGGACGATGAAACGCGTGCGATGGTTATCGGCGCGCTTGGCGCTGGCGCGACCCTTGGGATTATGCTGCCATACAGCAGGCTTCACGAATCCGAGGCAGATGAGTTGGGTCTGATGATCGCCGCCAATGCCGGGTACAACCCACGCGAGGCGATTTCGTTGTGGCAGCGCATGGAACGCGAGGGTGGCGGCCGTTTGGAGTTCCTTTCGACGCACCCTGTTCCGCAGACGAGAATAAATGACTTTCAGAAGATCATGCCTCAGGCCGTGCGATTGTACGAGCGGTCCAGGTATCGGGGCGCTCGCAGCGGCCAATAGGGTGACTGTGTTTCGCCTTGGATCACGTGTCCGCGCGAGCGTCATCACCATCAGGAACGAGATTCATTTGCGCGAGATCTTCCGGCGTATGGGTTCCGCCCAGATTCACAAGTGCGACTCCGCAGATGATCAGGCCAATGCCGAGGATCTTGATCCACGGCATCGTGTCATCGAACATCATGACTCCGATGACCGCGATTGCGGCCGTTCCGATTCCGGCCCAGATGGCGTAGACCACGCCAATTTGTAGGTACTCCAGAGACTTGATCATGGCCAGAAAGCAGAGGATGTAGAAAACGGCCATGAGGACCGACGGCCAGACTCTTGTCAGACCCTCCGAAAGTTTCATGCATGTCGCTGCAGCGACCTCAAAGCCGATCGCCAATGCCAAGAAGATCCATCCGATCATGTCGTGCCCTCATCTGCCGGTGAATGCGGCGATGGTAGTCGGGATCGCAGGGAAATCGTCGTTGCTGGTGGTGTGGGTCAGAAGTCCGCAAGGACTTCTGACTGACCCTGCTAGAGCGGAGGGGATCCAGGTGCGGGCGGGGGTTTGGGCGATCCGGCTGGCGGTGGGCCACCTCGCGGTCCATGTCCACCGCCACGCGGACCGTCCCCGCGTTGTCCATGGCGACGCCTACCACCTTCCGGAGGCTCCGGTCGTGAGAAGCCCTGTTCAAGAAGCCAGGCTCTCATGGCCTCGCGTTCCTCGGGTTCCAGGCGCCCGTTGGCGTTGACGTCAAACTTCTTGCGGAGTTCTTCGCGTCGATTCGCCCGGTGGGTCCGCCGGTCTTCTATGTGCTGGTGTGCTTCCTGGCGCTCGGACTCATTGAGCTTTCCATCCCCATCGGCGTCAAAGTGATCGATGATATGCGGAGGATCACGATGCCTCTTTTGGTCACCATGGAGTTGGCTTCCAAGTTCATGTCGCTGCTCTTGAGTCAGCAGATCAACGAATCGTCCGAAGTGTCCAGTTGCGAGCTGCCGGCGTTTGGCGATCAGCGAGGACTCAGTCGCCATGAGTTCGTCGAGCATCTCGTTGTCGACTGTGTCGGACGCCAGCGTCTCGCGAATCGTTTGGCGAACCTGATGCAACTCTTCGGAGAGGATGCCAACTTCTTCGCTGAAGTTCTCTCTGAGTTCGCCAAATCGCTGGGCTTGTCGGTCGTCCAGTTGAAGTTGATTGGCGACGCGGGTCAGTTCCGCCATGGCGTTTCTTCTCGACGGATGCCGAAGGACGCCAATAAGAAAGAACACATTGAAGATGAGGGATAGCGTGAGCAAGACGATCAGGAGGCGAAACTTCATCGTGTGGCCTCCGCACTGTCGGTGGAGAGAACGAGGAATGAGTTGCCGTCATCAATGTCATCGCTGAGTCCAAATGTGGCAATCGCGAGCGGGTTGTCCATCGATCGCTCAGACGCGATGTCGGTGCCGAGTTGCCACCCGGCAATCGCCAGCAAAATGCAGGCCGCGGCGGCAAGAGCCCATCCACCGATCCGGGCCAGAACGGCTGGCGGCTCCGGCATCAGCAGGGTGATTTGCTCCAGCAGGTCGGCCGGGACGTTCGTCTCTGATGCCAATTCATTCAGCCTCATATCGACGAGTGCCCGCCGCCATGTGGCATCGGCTGCCAGCAGTGATTCGACGGCATCGGACTCGCTTGGCTGCGATACCCAAGCTGCGAGATCGGCCTCAGAGGGCATCTGTGGAGAATCGGACCATCGCCAGCCCTCCTCGCGGAGTTGACGCTCCAGATCAGTCAAAATGGGTTCTTGGTCGTTCATGTGCGATCCCTTGGTTCTACGGAGTCTGAGGGAGGGGCATCCCCGACTCCATACTCCTTGAAGTGACTTCTTAGCCGCTCCATGGCCTTGTGTTTGCTGCTTCGGATGGTCTGTGGGTTCACATCAAGTGCGGTGGCGACTTCGGCGATCTCCATGCCATCCTCGAAGAGCATTGTGAGGATGAGCCGTTGCCGCGCTGTCAGCAGATGGATCGGAATGACCGGCCCAATGGAGGCCCCATACGATTCGCCTTGAACGGCCCCGTGGGCCTCATCGATCGGTCGGAGATCAAGCGTCTTTCGGCGAAGGGCGTCAATGGCGACGCTTCGGGCGATTAGGGTGATCCATGTCGACACGCTCGATCGATTCGGATCGTAGTTGCGAAGGAGCCGGCGGTCGTTGCGGAGAATCTTGATGTACACGGCCTGGACCAGATCATCGATCTCCTCGCCCGCCGGCGTGCGCCCCGTGGGGCAGACCCGGCGGATGGATGCGGCCACCAGCCGGATCGTCTGATCGCAGAAGGCCTGCCATGCAGCGGCGTCCCCCCGGATACAGGCGTCGAAGTCAAGATCCACCAAAGGGTCCTCATATGTCGCAGTTCGTTGGATCCCAGCCACCGGTTGATATGGTGTGCCCATGCACCATACGTGCCCATGCACCATATCCTCCCCGGATCGGGGGATGTTGGTGGCATTGGATTCGTATCGGAAGGCAGGCGGGGATTCTCCCTTCGCCCTTTCCCATTGGGAGGAGCAGCAGATATGTGGCGAACAAACGTAATATCAGTGGCGATCTTGGCGGCGATGGTGGCGGTTGACAGCGGTGCATTTGCGCAGCCCGGGCCACCTCCTCCCCCCGATGGCGGTGAAGCTGCCCAGGGCGACCGCGACCGAGGTGGTAGAGGCTTTGGGGGCCGGAACGATCGTGGTGACCGTGGCGGCCGAGGTGGCCGTTGGGGTAATCCAGCACAAGGGATCCTCGGGGGGCCAATGGGCCGAGTGAGCCAAACACTGTTCCAACCGGAGTACCTGACGCGGGACGCGATGGTTATCGGGGAGATCATCACGCTGGACGACGAGCAGCGAGACATTATCGAAATGCTTCTGGAGGACTACGACGAGACGTTCCAAATGGCTGCCGAAGAGACACGCGCGGCCATGACTGATCTTGGTGAAGCCTCGGGCGTTGCCGACCTCGAAGCAGAGCGTGTTGACGAGTTGCGGGGTCGCATGGACACCATGCGCGCGGAAATGCGAGAGGCTCGAGAGGCAGCCCGTGCCGAGCGGAAACAGGCCGAGTCGGCTGGTGAAACCGATGGGCAGCCCGAAGCGAACGGCCAAGCGCGGTCCGCTCGCAACAATTCCATTCGCAGCGAGTTCCGCGAACGAATGGGCGAAATTCGAAATGAGTTCCGAGAGATTCGTCGGTCCCAATTGCAGTCGGACGAAATGCAGAATCTGATGGATGCTCAGATGGACATTCTCAGGCGATTTTCTCGGGCGCGTGTGAGCATGGGCAGTGAAGTCTCTGCTGCGATGCAGAGTGTGTTGACCGAAGAGCAACTCGCCGACTGGCCTGAAGTGGACCGACGACTTCGCCGGCTTCGAGAACTCCCGCAGGGTCGATTGCAGGGTGAGCGCACTGACTTGTGGCCGGTTGTTGATGCAACGCTGCCTCAAGTTGATGAGGATCAGGCTGTGAGTATTCGCGAGGTGATGCAGTCGTGGGAGTTGGACCTTGACGACGCGATTCGCCACCGCGCCGAGTATGACAAAACTGCGATGATCGCCTCTCTTGAGGCGATGCAGGCTTCGGACTTCGACATGCTGATCAGGTTGCTCAAGCAACGTCAGGTCAGGCATGAAGCGGTCCGTGATGTAACCGATCTGACGATCGATTCAATCTCAGTCCAGCTCGAGGGCGAAGTTGGTTCAGACTTCCGTCGTCGCGCTTTGGCGGCCGGGTATGACCGGATCTACCGATCCAGCCGGGCACAGCGTGTTATCGAAGCGGCTCTGAAGTTGGAAGACTTGGACGAGGAGACACTCGCCGCCGTTGCGGCCCTGCTCGAAGAGTGCACGTTGGCGATGGACGAGATGAATGAAGACATTCTGAACATTGTCAGGCTTCACGAGGAACCCCGCGAGATGCGCTTTGTTCGCCGAATGCAGGAACGGGAGTCTGGCGAAGTGAACGGCTCGGAGGAGGAGCAGGATCCCATTCGATTGGCCTTCGACGAGCGTGGAGAACTGGAGAACGCCTACCTCGAACGGCTCAAGGATCTTCTCGGCGAAGAAGTGTTCGCCGAACTTCCGGGCGCGAACCGTCGGGATCGTGGTCGCCGCGGTGGTTGGGGCGGTGGTGGCCCAGGCGGTGGTGACTCCGATGCAAGGCGGGCAGACTTTATGCAACGCTTCGACGAGAACGGCGACGGTGAGATTGATGACGCGGAGCGTGAGAAAATCCGCAGTTTCTTCCAGCAGGTGCGGGAAGAAGGCGGTTTCGGAGGTGCTCGTGGCGGCCCCGGTGGTGGTCGTGGCCGATAGGGCAGCGGTGGACCGAGGAGCGGCGGTGATGGCAACCGAGACGATTAGGTCTCGCGAGTGTTGATTGCGAGAGGCTCCGTTCAGCCGTATTGTTGAACCAATGATGTTGAGTACTACGGTTCTGGCTGTGGTGGTATGCACGGAGGGTGCAATCCCGCTTCTTGACGCTTTGGCTGGCGGTGAGCCCCGAGTGGAGGCGAGCCTCCGCGATGGGGCGATGGAGCGGAAGATCACCCTAGAGCAGGTGCTTCCACTGAGTCCCGATTGCCGGCTCGAGGTTGTGGGAGCCAGTGGTCGACGGTCTGCTCAGGTCGGTGACCAGCGTTTTTGGCAAGCCGAACTGGATGATGGCCTCCTGTTCTTGAGCGGTGGTTCAGACCATGTCCACGGTTGGACTCGGCGGCACGGCGAATTTCGCCGGGTGACGATTGACGGCGACATGCTTCTTGAAGGCGACGCTGCTGCTGGCATTGAGGATCGGCGGCCGTGCGGAGGACTGGCTTCATTGGAGCCACCGCAGCCGTTCAATTTGCCTGACAAGCGAGCGGCTCGAAACCATGGCACGCCGCGATCGGGCTGTCGCCAAGTACGAATTGCGTTCGACTCGGATTGGGAATTTACGAACGATGCGTTTGGCGGTGACCCTGATGCTGCCACGGCCTACATCATTGAGTTGGCTGCAGCGGTCTCGGTGATCTACTCGGCAGACCTCGATATCACCCTACAAATTGCCTACACGAGAACGTGGGCTGATGCATCAGACCCCTACGATCCATCCGAGCAAGATGCCGACCTTCTGGATCAGTTTCAGGCGGAATGGAACGCCAATGATCCGCACCCTGACCGCCACTTGGCTCATCTGCTTTCAGGCTCCAGCGAGCCAGCAAGCTCCGGTCTGGCATGGCGAAGTTCCATATGTCAGTTTTATGGATACTCCTATGCATCAGGCATTGACGGGACCTTCGCGAATCCTCCGCCATCGCACTCGTGGAATATCTGGGACCTGCTCGTCGTATCGCACGAAGTGGGACACAATCTCGGAGCGCGGCATACGCATGAGATGTCACCGCCAATCGACGGATGTGGCAATGGTGACTGCACTTCGGCGTGGGGCGGAACGATCATGTCCTATTGTCACACCTGCGCGCCGAACTACTACAGCAACATCTCGATGGAGTTTCACACGAGAGTGCAGGACGACATCGAGGCGTTTCTGTCGATCATTGAGGGTGGAAGCTGTGATCTTTCGATTTCAGTTTCAACGGACATCGATGGAAGCGGGGCTGTGGATCGAAGTGATTTGATTCTCGTGATCAGCGACTTCGGTCCCTGTGAGACATGCGTATGTCTTTCTGATGTGGATGGGACAGGCGACGTCGATGTGTTTGATCTCTTGCAGGTACTTCAAGAGTGGGAGTAGTGCAGTGAAACTGTGCGGTCGAACGAGCATTGTTGGCCCGCGGCGCATCTTTGGATGCGATCACGCAGGGGGCGGTTGCTGATCTGACGCAAACTTTGCCACCGCTTTCTTCGCGATTGATGCGATGATGGAGAGCGCGATGAGCAGAGTCACAATGCCGCCAACCAGAATCCAGGGGCCGGGCCCTTCTGTGACGAAGGCTTGGAGATCTTCAGCCCCCGACGCGGCGCCAGCAGCTGCGAGCCCGACGATAATCGCGGTTCGAGGCGTCATCCCAACGGCGGTGCCGAGGAGGTGAATACCGAGTCGGACGCCGCATGCAGCAAGAACGAGATTCGTCAGCGCAAATGGCGAATTTGGTGGGATTCGAATGAGGGTCACGAGGGCAGACGTCCGCCAGAATCCTCCGCCAAGAAGGGCTCGTCTGATGATGCTCGCGTGCGGGTGCCGCTCGATAGCTCGTTCAACGCGATGTTTCGAGACAAGTCTTGCTGTGAGCCATCCAATGAGCGCACCACCCACGAAACCGCCGAGTGCAGCGGTCAATCCGACACTCAACCCAAAGACCCACCCGCCGACGACCGCCTGCGCATAGGTTGGAAGTAGACCGAGCCCGCTTGTGACGGCGAACACGATTGCGAACACAATGGGGGCACTTGTGCCGAGCGATTCGAGCCACTCGGACGCCATGCTCAGCTTTGCCAAGAGAAGGAACCCCAGCAGTGCTGGGCAGATGAGCCACAGGGCTGCCAAGACGCCGGCGGGACCGAGGTCGCGGATGTCAGCCCGCTTGGTGTCGGGGTCCGTCATGGTGTTGGTTCGTCCGGAGTAAATTCAACCAGGCGTCGGAGTTGTACGGGATCAACCTCGGCAGTTACTCCTTCGATGCCATCGTCCAGTTCTGTGGCGATCACTGCTGCAAGAAACAGTAATCCACTGACCGAGGGGTGAAGTTGATCGTATTGGAGGTATGTGTCATCTTCCGGCCACACTGTGGTGCCCACGCGTAGTTCGTTGCCGTGCTGCAACGCTTCCATCGTGGCCGCCAGTGGAATGAGTGTGACCTTGTCATGCTGCGCGGCCCACGTTGCGATCCTGTTGTTGAGGGCTTTCAGGGCCGATTCGGAAGGAACTTGCGAAGCACTCAGGAGCGCAATCGGCTTGACATCAGCGGCATCAGCGACGTCCGGCAGATTTCCGATCAGCAGGGGTACGTTCAGGCGATCAAGTTGCTTGAGTCCCTGCTCAAGCATGGCGATTCGAACTCCAATTTCGTCTTGCCCGCTGCGGAGTTGTGGAATGTCTCCGTACGAATACCAGAAGAGAAAGTCGATGCCGACAACGGCATCTGGTTTTTCCGCGATAGCGGCAGTGACTTCTGCGGCGCCGGTTACCAGCGGCCGGCTGAAGAACATGGCATCCACATGTCGTGAGATATCCGCGTGTTCCGCGCCGAGGGAGGCTTCGATAGCGGATGCAAGATCGAGATGGCGATGGCGAATGGGCGTTGGCATCTCGCTCGGCGCCGCGTCGACGACGACTCCCCAGCCAGCGGATGCGCTCGCACCGATAATGGCTACGTCCAAGGGCTCGCTGGCAAGCGTTGCGGCTGCACTCAGAAACAGTGGTGTAATGAGACTCATGTGTCTGAAGCCGTCTGTTCTCGGGATCCCTTCCAGAGTTCATAACCAAGCAGCCTGGCATCGATGCTGGCGTGCTTGAAGGGCACTCGGCACGATGTCCGTAGCCCGACCACCTTGGCGAGTTCAAGATTTCCGGTGAATATCCAGCCAGACCATCCACCGCATCGCTGCTTGAAGAAATCGCCCATTCGGGAGTAGGTCTCGCGAAGGTCCGCCTCTTCTCCCAGCCTCAAACCATATTCAGGGTGCAGGATCACGATCCCCGGGTCGTCCGGGAGCGGGGTATCGGCAAAGTCACAGACGCTGGTTTTGATGAGGTGGGCGACGCCTGCTGTCTCGGCGTTCTTTTGCGTGGCCTCGATCGCAGCCGGATCGATGTCGTTGGCAATGATGACCGGGTTTGGTGCACTGGCGCGGCGAGCGCGGCGCGGAGTGAGTTCTCTTCTGATCGACTCGTAGTCGGCACGGTCATAGCCGAGAAGATGTTGAAATCCAAATCGATTGCGAAGCAGCCCCGGTGGTCTACTTGTGGCTATTAGAGCCGCCTCGATTGCCAGCGTCCCGCTTCCGCACATGGGGATGACCAGCGGGGCCTCGCCGCAATAGCCGGCTCGCATCAGAATGGCTGCAGCAAGTGTTTCGCGGAGGGGCGCTTGATGCGGCATCTTGCGATATCCGCGATCCGAGAGTTTATCTCCAGAGGTGTCGATCCAGATCTGCGCCGTGTCCCCATGCCAGTGCAGATGAACAACAACCCCATTGCGGAGCGGCCCCGAGTCCGGGCGGCGTCCGTGAACCTTGCGAATTCGGTCCACGATGGCGTCCTTGAGCCTGAGGTTGGCGAACATCGTGTTGTCGATGCTTGGATTCTTGATCGTCGACGTAACGCTCAGGTATCCGCTGCATGGAATGATCGTTTCCCATGGAATCTTCCCTGCACCGCGCTCGAGTTGATCTGGATGATTGCACGGAAAGGAATCGAGTAGGTAGAGCACCCGCATGGCGACTCTGGAGAGCAGATTGAGCCGCATGGCTTCGAGTAAATCGCCGCGAAGTTCCACGCCGGTACGATCACTCGCAAGAACCGTCCGATCAAGCTGGCCCACCTCGGCGGCAAGCATCTCGTGTTGTCCGTGAGCGCACGTCAATCGCAGCGTTGATGCCTGAGCGGGATCCATGTGGGCTGACTCTGTACTCGTTGACGGCGCCCCTTTGATGGCAGGGGGGCCGTCGGGTCGATGATGTGGTGGGACGGCGTTGGGTAGCAGCAGGGAGTATCGCAGGTAGCGAGCGACGGGGATACGGATGGACGATCTGGTTATCAACAAGCGGCTGACGATCCCTGGCAAGGATCTCCGGATGACGACGTCGACCGCAAGCGGCCCTGGTGGCCAGCGTGTCAATCGAATTCAGACCCGCGTGACGATCCTGCTGGATATCGAGGCTTGCGAGGCATTGGGAGAGCCAAGGCGGCGGCTTCTTCGAGCCAGACTGGCCCATCGACTTGGGCGTGACGGAACGATCCGCGTCGTGTGCGGTCGGCACCGAAGCCAGCGGGACAATATCGCCGAGGCCTGTGAGCGGTTGGTGGGGTTGATTCAGGGGGGGCTGGTACCGAATAGGGTCCGCCGAGCGACCCGCCCCACGCGGGCGAGCAAGGTCCGCCGCCGTGAGGCGAAAGGGCGGCAGGGGCAGAAAAAGCAGTCTCGGGGCTGGTCATGGGGCAGCGAGCAGTAAAAGCCGTTAGAAGGCAACCGAAGGACCACTTTTTCAACAGATTTCGGGGGTCGGTTGCACATGCAGACGTTCGCCCACATACTCGGTGTATAACAGGGAATAACTCGCTCATGACAATGACAATCGCGATATCAATGGTGGGGCTTGGGCTCCTCGTGGCGGCGGAGCAGGGGTCTCCGGACTCGGGTGGCCTTTCAGATGTTGTGCAGGTTGTGGAGCTTCCCAGTTCAACCCCAGGTGGGGGCCATGGCGCTGCGGTAGCCATTTCTGGAAACCTCGCTGTTGTCGGTCGCCCGTTTGATGTCGATACAAGCGGGCCCGTCGGCGGTGCCGTTGATGTCTATCAGCGGATTGCTGGTGAGGCAACGCTCGAGGGATTGCCTTGGTCTTGGGAATTTCTGTGCCGCCTTGCTCCTTCTGTTCCGATTGCAGGAAGTCGCTTTGGAAGTGCCGTTGATATAGACGGTGCAACTGTTGTGGTGGGATCCTGGAGTGATGACCGCGCCGGCGTGAACGCTGGAGTTGCATGGGTATTCACGATTCCAGAAAGCCCGGGTGGCGTGGTGACGTCGGATGCTCTGCTTGCGCCTGTTGGCCAGATGGAAGGCGACTACTTTGGTTGGGATGTGGCGATCGACGGTGATGTCATCGTTGTCGGCGGGTGGGGGGCTGATATCCAGAGTATTGACGATCATGCTGGAGCCGCATGGGTCTTCGAACGTGAAGATGGTGTGTTTCTTGAGCGAGCAACACTGACCGCGGGACCGCATGTTGAGGCGGCTGCCCGGTTTGGCTCTTCGGTTGCGATTGAATCAGGACTCATTGTGGTAGGTGAGCCAAAGCGGAGTAGCGGTGGTGCTGTGTATCTCTTTGCAGATAGCGATGGCGAGTGGCCTCTGATTCAGCAGATTGAGAATCCAGAAGGGCATGCTGGAGATGAGTTCGGAGCTGCTGTCTGTATCGGGCACTCACGCATAGATCAGAGCCCCCAAGGTATGGCTGTCGGTGCACCGGGTGATGGTGAACTCGGCGCTCTAGCCGGTGCGGTGTGGTTGTTTTCCTTGGATGTTGATGGCACGGCATACCTCAGTGAGACTGGCAAGGTCGTATCAATAAGTGGTGGTCCGTGGCATCGCGCCGGATCGAGCGTGGCGGGGTATCTCGACGATGTGGATTCTGATCACGATGGGGAAGACGATGGGGACTCTCTTGGAGCGGTCATATTTGGATCGCCTTCCTGGGTATCGCCTGATGATGGGATGCAGAGCGGCGCACTTTTTGCGTACTCGGGCGAAGATGAAGAGGATGAAGAAGGAGATGACTTCTTCCGGCTCGACCTGCCTCGTTTCGCAGATGGTGGGCTTGGAGCAAGTGTCGATCTGAGTCTGTCTGTGGTACCTGACTGGGGATTTGAAACGACCACGCTCATCGTTGGCGATCCTCTCCGAGAGGATGGCCATGGCGGTGTCATACTCATTGATGTGCCAGATGTTGATGGGGATGGCGATTGCAACGAAAACGGTCGGTTTGATGCCATGGAACTGCTATTGGAGCCGGGACAGCATGACTGTGACGCAGATGGAGAGATGGATGCGTGCCAGTTACGTTATGACTGGTTTCTGGATTGCGATGAGAATGGCCAGTTAGATAGTTGTGATATCGCGGCTGATCCGAGCGGGAACGATTGCGACGGCGACGGTGTTCTTGATGTGTGCCAATTGGCGAGTGATCCAGCTGCTGACTGCGATGGAAACGGAGTGCTAGATGAATGCCAACTTCCGGATGGGAGCGCCGAAGGCTCTGACTGGATGGTTGAATGGTTCTTTGGCGGTATAGATCTGCAAGGCTTGGGAATACGACTCGTCCCGATAGAGAATGGTTCTTCGAATTGGAGTCTCTGTACACAAACAGCGTATGACGTGTGGATTGATCCGATGAATCACACGCAACTCTTTCTGGCTGATGATGAGTCACAAAGCGTCGCAATACCTTTTGACTTCGAATTTGGAGGCACGACGTATACCAATCTGTGGATTGGCAGCAATGGCTATGTGACATTCGGGGAAGGCGACACTGTGTATGAGGAGAACTTGGCGGAGCATTTCAGTTTGCCCCGGCTCAGTGTTCTGTTTGATGATCTCGATCCCACCGCCGGAGGAAGTGTTCTCTATGGCATCGGCCCTGCGAACTCATTTGTGGTTTCGTGGATAGACGTTCCTGAGTGGGAGGTGGCTGGGACTTTGAACACTCTTCAGTTGGTGATTCATCCAGATGGTGCGATTGAGATGTCTTGGCCGTCTTTGACGGCAACAACAGGTATTGCTGGCCCTTCATTCGGTGGCGGGATTCCGCAGCCGTTTGCGCTCACAGATCTCTCGAATGCGTTTGATTGCGTGGCGAGGCCGGTGGTAGAAGCCGAAGATTGCAATCAGAATGGCGTGCTGGACGTCTGTGAGGCTACGCCGGCGGGGGATCCCTTCTGGGCGAGCGAGTATTTCCTTGGGGACTTCGATCTGCCGTACCAGCGAGTCACCTTCACTCCGACGAACTCTTCTACACCGCCTCAATGGCAAGTGTGTTCTGAGCCAACCAGTGGCTTCCTGTATGAAGCTGTGAACCCCACAGTGCTTCAACTCGAGGATGACGACAATGCACTTGTCGCCATCGGCTTTGACTTTGCCTATGCAGGGTCGGTGTGGTCTGACCTGTTTGTGAACAGCAATGGCAGCCTCACATTTGGGACTGCTGATTACGGATACAACTTCTCATTGCCTGAGCATTTCTCACAGCCGCGTATCAGCGGACTGTTTGTGGATCTCATTCCGGCTGATGGTGGGGTTGTGTGGGTGAACTCGCCTGCTTCTGGCGTCTTTGTTGTGACGTGGGACGACGTCCCCTTCTTCATTCCCGGCATTGGCAATGCCAGTTTCCAGATAGCGTTGTACGAATCTGGTGTGGTTGAGATGGCATGGCTCAATATCACGCCACCAGAGTGCACCGTGGGTCTCTCGGACGGAAACTATATTCCGTACGGTTTTGCAGAGACGGATCTATCCATGGCAGGATCGTCTTGCCAGTTGGTTCAGCCATGGAATGACTGTGACGGAAACGGCGTGCATGACGGTATTCAGATCGCACTTGAGTGCGACTATGACTACGACGGGGATGGCGTGCTTGATATTTGCGGCAACTTCCTACAGGGCATGCCGGACGCGTGCCCGACGGAGGTCACTGGCGATGGCCTCGTTGATGTGCGTGACTTGCTCGCAGTGTTGATGGCTTGGGGTGATGTCAAGCCATTGAGCCAATCGGCACGGTGTGACTTTGGCCCAGGCAAGGGCGACTTCCGCGTTGATCTGTTTGATCTCATGGAAGTGATCGAAGGCATGCGGGTTGGATGTCCAGGTCAACCATAGCGCTGGATGGCATCTTCGATGATCTTGTACGCATCGACACGATCATGCCATCCATAGGTGTCTGCGAACTTTCCTTCCAGATCCTTGTAGATGTGGAAGAAGTAGTCGATTTCACGAAGCGTATGTCGTGGAACATTCTGCAGACCCAGTAGTTCTGATTTGCGAGGATCAGTTGTTGGTACCGCAAGAATCTTGTGGTCCAGTCCTTTGTCGTCCTTCATTTCAAGAACGCCGAGTGGGCGAACTTCAATGAGTGCGCCGGTGAAGCAGTGGCCGTCGAGCAGAACCAGAATATCGAGAGGGTCACCATCTTCGGCCAGTGTGCGTGGAACGAATCCATATGCGCCCGGATAGTGAACCGGGCTGAAGAGAGTCCGGTCGAGTCTAAAGACGTTGAGTTCTTTGTCGTACTCGTACTTGTTTGCGCTTCCTGGTGGGATTTCGATTACGGCATTGAGAATGCGAGGCGGCTCTGGGCCGGTGGGAAGAGTCAGGTAGTTGATGGACATGCGTGCTCCCTTCGTCCAATAGATCGTCTCTGTGAGTAAATAATCCTAGGCATCGAGCAGTTGGGTCAGGATAGTGCAGGCCTGTTCGATGTCGGCTCGATCGACGGCAAGGCTGGTGACCAAGCGAAGCGTCCGGGGCCCGGCATCGAGGCATCGCAGCCCAGCACAGTCAAGTGCAGCGGCAATCTGTGCAGCATCGTCTTGGACATCGAAATACACGATGTTTGTTTCAACACTCTCTGCGTCGATCTCGGCATTGCGACACCTCTCGAGGGTTTCAGCAAGCATCTTGGCATGTGTGTGATCGTCACAGAGTCGGTCGCGGTGGTGATCTATGGCGTGGATTGCTGCCGCTGCGAGCATCCCGCTCTGCCGCATTGTTCCGCCCAACATTTTTCGAATTCGGTGTGCCTGAGCGATGGTGTCCTGATCACCACAGACAATCGATCCGACAGGGCATCCGAGGCCTTTCGAAAAGCACGCTGAAACAGTATCGAATGGCTGGGCGTAGTCAGCGACTGAAATGTGAGTTGCTGCTGAGGCGTTCCAAATGCGTGCGCCGTCAAGATGGCATTTCAGGTCGTGTTTCCTTGCCTCATCAGTGACAGCGTGGATGCGATCGATTGGCCAGATGGCACCTCCGCCACGGTTCTGTGTATTTTCGACGACCAACAGGCGAGATCTTGGAAAGTGTGGATCGTCCATGCGGACCGCCTTGGACACGTCGTGGCTCTCAAACTGGCCACGCTCGCCGCGGAGCATCGCCAAAGAGCACCCGGAGATGGCCGCCCACGCGCCAGCTTCATAGAGATACACGTGCCCGTGCTCATGGCACATGATTTCGTCTCCAGGAGACGTCTGAGCTCGAATGGCGATTTGGTTCGCCATCGAGCCGCTTGGGACGAAGCAGGCCGCATCCTTGCCGAAGAGTTCGGCGCACTGTTCTTGAAGCCTGTTGACAGTGGGGTCGTCGCCCAAGACGTCATCGCCCAGGGGGGCTTGCACCATCGCCAGTTTCATTGCGTCGGTTGGTTGGGTGACTGTGTCGCTGCGAAGATCAATGGGAATTGCCATGGTTGCCAATGGTACTGCGGGGTACCCCGCATATCTGGTATACCTCTCATCCATGAATGCAACCACCGCACCGCGCATGGGACTGAATCTGGGCAGCCGCCTTTCTTTCATGATGTTTCTGCAGTACGCGATCTGGGGGGCGTGGCTGCCACTGCTGTGGCCTTTCTTGCACGACTACCGGAAGTTCTCATCTGGGGATATTGGCTGGATGTTCATGGCCGGTGGCGTTGGTGCCATCTTCGGACCATTCATTGCTGGCCAGATTGCTGACCGCTGGTTTAATACCGAAAAGTATCTCGGCCTGAGCCATATTGTGGGCGCCATCATTGTGTGGCAACTGGCATGGATTGAATCGTACTGGGTGTTCTTTGCGATGGCGATTGTGTATTCCGTCGTGTACGCGCCAACACTTGCGCTCACCAACTCACTGGCCTTTCACCATATGCCTGACCGAGATCGTGACTTTGGCAAGGTCCGGCTGTGGGGAACTCTTGGCTGGATTGTCGTCGGCATTGGCATTGGGCAGTGGTTGCTGCACTCCTATTCGACTGAGGAGGTGGCGTTCGGCATGATGGATGCATTTAAGTTGAGCGCTATTCTTGGCGCCATCATGGGTGTGTACTGCTTTACGTTGCCCAAGACGCCTCCGCAGAAGGGCGAGCAAGCCTCAGCAACGACCGAGGCACTTGGCGAAATTCGTCGAAACCCCTTGCTGACGCTCTTTCTTCTTGCAGTGCCAGTGAGCATGATTCATCAGTTCTACTTTGTGTACACGTCCGGATTCCTTGGCGAATACCAAGCTCAGGCCGAGGGTGCGGTCAAGGCAATAAACAACGTGTTTGGTGTGGGCGGTGGTGGGCTCATGACCATCGGGCAAATGGCAGAAGTGTTGGTGTTGTTCCTCATACCATTTGTGGCCGGCAAGTGGTCACGCAAGACACTGCTAGCCATCGGTCTTGCAGCCTACACGCTTCGAATGTTCCTCTTCTCTCAAGTTGAGTGGATCAACGGCTTGACGGGCATGGGAGAGATTGGAATCTTGATTGCAGGAATTGCGTTGCATGGCCTGTGCTTCGGTTGCTTCATATTCGTCGCGTTTATGGTGGTAGATGAAGAGTGCACCGGCGACGTCAAGGCGTCATCGCAGAACCTCTTCAATCTCGTCTTCGTTGGCATCGGCATAGTTGTCGGCAGTTACGTTGCCGGTCAAATCGGCGACTGGGCTACAATCAATGACATTGTGAATTGGTCAGCCCTCTTTTCAATTCCGATGTACGCCGCCCTCGTTTGCCTCGCCTTGCTGCTCGTCTTCTATCCATCAGGGCGAGCGATCTCAAAAGCGAAGACGTAGTAGCAACGCCGCGCCTCACTCAGGATCAACCGCCCGATAGGCTTCAATCAGAGCGACTTCGCCGTCTTTGCCGCTGATGCTCTTGCCGTGTTCCATACCGATGATGGCGTCGCATCCACGTTCGTGCATGTGTTTGAAGACATTGGCATAGTTAATCTCGCCGGTACCCGGCTCCCTACGGCCGGGATTGTCGCCCACCTGAAAGTACGGGATGTGATGCCAGGCCGCATCCATGTGTTCGATGAGATTGCCTTCCGTGGCCTGCTGGTGGTAGAGATCCTGCAGAATCTTGCATGACGGTGAGTCGACGGCGTCCATGATCTTGATTGCCTGCGGTGTGTATCGAAGGAACAGGCCGTGGTGGTCACGCCAGTTGAGTGGCTCGCACACCATGACGATGTCGTGATCTTCCAGTATGCCCGCAGCTTGCTTAAGCGATTCGACGACGTTGGCCGTCTGAACGGCCTCGGGGATGCCGTCGGCAACCATGCCCGGCACAACTGTGATCCATGTGGCGTTGACACGCTTGGCGACTTCGACCGAATCTCGCGCATTCTGTACAAAGCGTTCTCGCTCATCAGGCGTTCCGGTAGTCAAACTGGGGCGCCACGCACCGTCCATGTTCATGACGAACACACCCATGCGCATATCGTTTCGTTCAAGTGCACGCGCGATTCGGAGTTGTTCAGACTCTTCACGTCCTCGCATGCCATTGTCTTCGATCGACCGGAATCCCGCTTCGGCCATGAAGTCGATCTGGTCGATGTGATCGTCCCCCGCATGATTTCGAAACATCCCGAAATGAGGGGCGTAGTCGAGTGTGAAGGTGTTGCTTCGAGGCCTGGTCCCCTTGGGCCACGGCTCGTGGCCGGGTGGGTACTCGGGGGGCAGCTCATACGGGAATGGCTGGTCGTGCATGCCAATCGCAGTGCCGGCAACGCCAGCTACTCCCGCAGCAACAAAGGTACGTCGGTTCATTCGTTAGGCCTCCGGAGTCCAAAGTGTGTCATGTGGTGCTGTGCTCCCGGGAATCGGTACGGCGGGGACGTCAAGATCCCCGAATGCGTAGGCCGGTGGAGCGAGGTCAAGGTCGGAGTGAAGCGCTTCATCCCAAGAGATCACCTTGCCGCTGTATGCGCTCATGCGTCCCATGATGGCGGTGAGCGTCGATTCGGCAATGCGTCTGGCCTCATTGAGTCGTGGAGATTCGCCTCGAATGCTCGCATGAAGATCGCGGTGTTCCTGTACATATGGGTTTGGGTTCTCTGCAGCGAACTCCCAGGTTGCCCCACTTTCGAAGCGTGCTTGCCCGCTGTTCAGGGCTGCTCGCCCGCGGGTGCCTTGCACGACTTCTCCAACTCGCCCTGCCGCACCATCGGTTTGGCGGCACATGCTTATGGTGTGGATGTCTCCGGGATATTCGTAGTCCACCGCAAAGTGGTCAAAACAGTGACCGTATTCGGGCGCAGTGCGGCTTTGTCGGCCGCCCATTCCAGTGCACTTGACGGGATGAGCGCCGAGTGCCCAGTTGATGGCGTCGAGGTTATGAACGTGCTGCTCGGTGATGTGATCACCACTGAGCCAAGTGAAATACAGCCAGTTGCGAAGTTGCCACTCCATGTCAGACCACTCATCGCGGCGCGCATGATTCCAGAGCCCGCCTTGATTCCAGTAGCAACGAGCTGCAACTATCTCGCCGATTTCGCCGTCACGAATTCGGTTCATGGCCTCCAGATAGCAGGCCTCGTGTCGGCGCTGTGTTCCGGCCACAATCGAGAGTTTCTTCTGGTCTGCGATATCTCCGGCCGCCATGACGAGCCGCACACCTGTTGGGTCAACGGCCACCGGTTTTTCCATGAACACGTGTTTGTTCTGCCGAACCGCTTCGGCGGCCATCATCGGTCTGAAGTGTGGAGGCGTAGCGAGAATCACCAGATCGATGTCAGGCCGAGCAAGAAGTTCGCGATACGCGTCCCAGCCGATGTAGCAATCCTCGTCGGAAACGTTGACTCGATCACCAATTTCGTTCAGGTATCCACGACATCGCGTGAGCCGATCCGGAAACAGATCGGCCAGTGCAGCGACCTGTACTTCCGGCGAAGCATCAACTGCATTGAAGAGCGCGCCAGTTCCGCGACCTCCGCATCCGATCAGGCCCACATTCAGGCGGTCAGCGCCAGCGGCCCACACTGCTCGGTGGAACATCGTGGTCGCAGCCGTTCCGGCGATGGAAGCTCCGATGAATGCTCGCCTGTTCACATCAAGCCTCTGCTGTTCGAAGTTCGTTCCATGATGCGACTGCTCCTGGAACGGAAACGGGCATCGTCGGGAGATCTCCAAGGGCGTACTGAACCGGACCGAGTCTTTCTTCGCTTTCCAAGGCTTCGTTCCACTCGACTGGACGGCCAGAGTAGGCACTCATGCGCCCCATGATCGACATAAGTGTGCTTGTCATCATTTGATCGACGTCATCAATGCGAGCCCTCTTGCCACGAATCGCCTCGAAGAGTTCGTCGTGCTCAACCTGATACATGTTTGGGTTGGGCCCTTCGTACGTCCAGGGATATCGCCCTTCAATGCGCTGTTCAGGCCCCCATGAGTTGACGTAGCACGTGCCGTTGGTTCCGACCAGGTATTCGGTGTTGTCATTCCAGCAGCCCGGCATCTGGCGGCAGTCATGGAAACATCTTGAACCGTCGTCGTAGACGTACATGACTGAGAAGTGGTCGTAGATGTTTCCGGACTCCGGCGTCTCTCGCATCTGCCTTCCGCCCAAGGCGATCGCCTTGGCTGGGGGAACATCGCTCTTAGCCCAGTTGATCTTGTCGATGGCGTGGCAGGCTTGTTCAGCGATGTGGTCACCGCTGAGCCAGTTGAAGTGTTGCCAGTTGCGTAGTTGCCACTCCATATCACTCCATTCCTCTTGGCGAGGTTTGGTTCCAAGCGGGGCAGTGAGATAGGTCGAATGTACGCACGTCACATCGCCGATCGCCCCATTGTGAATTCGCTCATAACACGCCCGGTTTGGCAGGTTGTACCGCCAACAGAAACCGCCCATGACATTGAGGCTCTTCTGTTTCGCAATCTTGGCGTCGTCTAAAATCGATCGAACACCGGTCCCGTCCACCGCCATGGGTTTCTCCATGAAGATGTGCTTGCCGGCAGCGACGGCAGCCTTGAAGTGCTCGGGGCGGAAGTGTGGCGGCGTCGTCAGAATCACCATATCGACGTCTTCGTTGAGCACCTTCTGAAACGCATCGAAGCCGATATGCCGACGCGACTCTGGGACATCAACGCGACCGGCGAACTGTCCTTCCATGTGTCCTTGGCTGGAGGTGAGACGATCTGGAAACGCGTCACCCATTGCGTAGAGCACGACGCCGGGGTCGGCGCGGAGCGCCTGAGTCGCAGCTCCCGTGCCGCGGCCGCCGCAGCCAATGAGCCCGACTCGAATGGGTTGATCGGCCGGGACAGCCACAGATGTTGCTCCTCGAGGTGCTGTCGTACAGCCTGTGGCCAACGCACCGACGGTCAGACCAGCACCTCGCACGAATGTGCGGCGTGTCCAGATATCACTCGGAAGGTCGGTCGTCATCACGCTTCTCCTCGATCTTCTTCTCTAGGGCTGGGTTCTCTGGGTCGGTGCTTTTACACACCACCCGGAATCCAGCAAATGGTGCATCCGAGAGCCACCAGATGCTCTTTGGGATCTGCGGGTCCGTGTCGTTCCACTCGCGACTGGGTGTCTTGCGAACAGTGCACGGATCCCCGGCATGGTCCTTGTAGCACGCGCCCATCAGGACCCAATTCTCGGGTCCTTCCGAGCACCACTCTGCAACATTGCCGCATATGTCCCGCAGGCCATTCGCGTCGGTGGCCCGGGTGCCTATGGCGTGCGTTCTATTGCCAGCATTGCCGCCTTGCCATGAGTATTCCGTAGCATTTTCGGCGGTGATGCCCGAGGTCTCGCACAGTTGTTGCCATTCGGTGACAGTGGGAAGTCGCCACAGCTTTCCAGTCTTGGCGCTCATCCACTCGGTGAATGCGATCGCGCCGCGATGGGAAACGCTCAGTGCCGGGAATCCTGCATGCCCCCATCCTCGATCTGCCATCAAGTACGGTTTGGTCGGCCGCGTAACGGCCTCGGCGGTGTCGCCACCATCCTTGGGGACGTCCAATTGGTACACCAAAGCGTCGTACAGGTCCCAGGAGATCTCATCTTGGGAAACCCACAGGTGCTCGCCACTCTGCACTTGAATCAAAATCATGTCGATTGACAGCGACGTTCCAGCGACAGGTTGGCTAAAACGGGTTTGGACAATTTTCTCCGAAGGGGGGCTGCCCAAGACCGTAGCCATGATGTACACAAGCGTTTGCATGTCACGATCCATATTACTGCCGTTCCTGATGATCCTGACGAGCTGTAGTTCAAATCTGCAACGGTTTGAATACCGAGCACTGCGTATGGGTTCAGAGGCCCGAATTGTGATGTATGCGAGTGAGGAGTCTCAGGCAGCAGCAGCGGCTTCAGTCGGGTTCTTGCGGATGGCCGAGTTGGAGCAGTGCCTCAGTGATTGGCGTCTCGACAGCGAGGTGGTGACGATGCGAGAGGCGGGGCCTGGGAGTTGGATCGCCATATCCCCGATGCTTGAGAATGCTTTGCAGATCTCTCTCGATCTTCATCGGCGAACGGAGGGAGCATTTGACCCACTGTGTGGCCGCATGACCGCGAGGTGGCGCGAGGCTCGAGCGTCGGGCGTTCCACCGAATGATTTCTCCAGTGTGGTGGGGACTCATGGGACCGGTGTCGATCGGATGACATTGAGCGGCCTTGAGGTTCGGTTTGAGAAGCCCGTGCCATGGTTGGATTTTGGTGGAATCGGGAAAGGGCTTGCTGCTGATCTGGCACTCTCGCAAATCTCTGAAGCAGGAATCAGCCGGGCGATTGTCGAGTTGGGTGGCGATATGGCTCTTGGTGCGCCGCCACCGGGGCAACGTGGTTGGCGGATTCGCGTAGGCGAGGGCCGGCTGGCAAAGGTTCGCATGTTGGCGGAGTGCGGCGCGGCGACATCGGGCCCCGGTTACCAGCACATTGCTACAGAGGGGTCATTCGCCTCACACATTCTCGATCCACGAACAGGGCAATGGGTCGGTCGCCACTCCAATGTCACCGTCATCGCCCAGTCGGCGGCAGAAGCAGACGCTTTGGCTTCGGCGGGTTGTGTGCTTGGAGCCGCGAAGTTGCGGCAGTTGTTGGCATCGGCTGAAGGTGGCGCCGATGTTCCCATCGTGATTACTTGCCCCTGACGATTCATGCAATCGGATGCCAGCGTGGCAGAACCTATGTTTAGGCTTGGATAGGGCTTGAATTCCGGTCTCCCGGAAGTGGAATCACCAAGAGATTGCTTCAATGGAATACCGAGATGAGGCGGTCTGGATTGAGCGTGTATGCCCACCCGAGATCAGGGGGCGGTTTCTTCATGCATTCATCGAGACGTCGTTTACTGCATTCAAACACCGATTCCACTGAAAAACAGAAGTGGCTGCGATCTTGGCATGGACCGGCACGCGGATTGTGTTGAATCCATCGACCTCGCATGGAGCGGGGCACAGGGCCAGCGGGCCCGGGAGTTCAGTCATGATCCGCCACACGCACACCGACGCGAAGACGGCAACAAGGAACCACACGGTGGAGGCACAAGCCACCACACAGCTCGCCAGCATGGTGATGCCGTTGGTTCCTACCACGTGGATTGAGATGACGGCTGATCTCCCGGCTGCTGACTTGTGCAGTACATCTGCTCGGCTGCGAGGCCGTGTGTTCACCATCGGCGAGGACAACTGTCCGCGAGCCGATCGTGATTCTGCTTGCTCTATTTCACAGGATGCCGATGTCTTCCCGCAGCGTTGCGGGAGCGTATCGGCTTTCTGAGGCCTTCAACCTCAAGGAGCTCGAAAATGGCTATCAAAGTACAGGTCAAAGACAATCGTGGTTGCGAAAGCACCTTCACCAGCCGGAACAACAACGGCTTCACCTCAACTCGCTTCGATGCCGCTGGCTTGGATATGGCCAATTGCATAGCCGCCACAGGCATGGGCGTGTCACCCCTGGCAACGGGCCTTGGTATCGGCTTCGATGCCTCCCCGATCAATGGTGGGATGATGCCCGTTAACTCGTTCTCGGCTATGCCACACATTCAGAACACACCGTTCTCCACGGCTGGCATGTTTGGCTCGATTGGGGCGTACGCCATCGTGAACCGAATCGCGGCGATCGATCCGGCGGCAGCCCAACTGGCAACTCGCCTCTCGAGCATCGACCCGTTGTTCATCGCGAACCTCTCCAAGGTTGCCGGCGGATGCCCGTGGACCGCAGCCAAACTCGTCAGAGTCGCAACAATCGACCTCGCTCTCGCTCGTCAACTCGTCATGCTCGCTCAGGTCAATCTGAGCCAAGCATTGGCCATTGCTGCGACGGCAGAGATGAACCCGGTACTGGCCGCTCGTCAGATTGCGACCCTCTCGTGCAATCTCCAACTGCACGGTGATTCCATGCTGGATACCGAGTTGGCAGCTGACGTGAATTCCTACGGCGACTACGCCACGATTCCCGTGGATGTCGTTGAGGGTGGCAGCGCTTACATCATCGAAGCGGACCTCCCTGGCGTGTCGATCGAGAATGTCGACATCACCGCCACGAATGGCCGCTTGGTGCTCGAAGCTGTCATCGGCCGATCGACCTCATCGAAGAACGGTATGTCAACGATCGTCCGTGAAAAGCGATCCTCCCGAACGCTTCGCCGCGAATTCGTTCTCGGTAGCGACGTCGAAATGACTGATATCTCCGCTCGAATCGTCAATGGCGTTCTCAGTATTGTTCTGCCCAAGAAGGTCGGCACCGTCGAGCAGACGCTCAACCGGGAGGTCAGCCTCGCCTGCTGATCGACTACGAACAGCACCTTCCTCTCTCCTGATGCCGGGGCGGCACACGCCGCCCCGGCGTCTTTGTGTCGTCCAAGAAGGGTTGTTGTCACGTTGGCAGCGACATTTAGGAATGGCAGATGCCGTTCTTAGCCAGTCGGTTTTAGGCGTTGCCAAGACAGTTCTCGGATTGGCATGCCAGTTGCCACTGGTTGAGGAGTACGCCAGCACGGAGCTGGCGAAGACAAGAATCCCTCGGAGCAGAATGCTCCCAACTCCATGTGGAGGAATTGCCATGAACACTCGCACGATACTGACACCGGCCACCACCGCGATGGACTCACTTCGGCACGAATTCGATCGTCTGTTTGATCGCGTGACGATTCCCGGTCTCGCGTCATCCTGGCCGACACGGCTTCTCGATTCAATGGGGCCGCACCCGGCCGCAAACCTACTCGAAGACGACGACAATCTGTACTTCGAAGCAGAGTTGCCGAATGTGGCGCCCGAGCACCTCAACGTCAACGCATCGGACCACACTCTGAGCATTTCGGGTACTCGCACATTGGACACTCCAGACGATGCGACATCGCTTCGCCGCGAGCGATCCGCTGTCAGGTTCGATAGAACCATGCGACTTCCCGTCGCGATCGAGCCGAACAACATCGATGCACGCCTTGACGGCGGCGTCCTCACCATCACGCTTCCCAAGGTCCAACCGGCTCGCACACGCCGGATCGCGGTCCGAGAAGCCTGAAGCAATCTAGTTCCCACCTTCAATGAACGATTGAAAGGAAATCACGATGAACAACTTCACGACTACTGGCACGAACAATGAGATGACATGCTGCAATACGACTCCGAAAGAGTCCTGTGGCACCGAAACAGTCAAGCGACCCCAGAACTACCGAGCACCTGTTGATGTGTATGAAACTGAATCAGCCTTCTGTGTGATCGCTGACATGCCGGGCACGCGCTCGGACAACATCGCAATCTCGGTCGAAAGCAACATGCTGACGATCGATGCCAAAGTCCGAGACCGCTATGCCGCCATGGGTACCCTGCGACATCAAGAGTACGGCGTCGGCGACTACCATCGATCCTTCAGAATTGGGGACGGTGTCAATGCGGAGGCCATCACGGCCACCTACAGCAATGGTGTTCTGGAAGTGAATCTTCCGAAGGCCGAGGCGGTAGTTCCGCGGAAGATCGATATCCGCACCCATTGATGTGCCGTCGGGATGGCCCTCGCTATGAGGGTCACAGTTCTCCATGCCCTTCTCCGCTTCGCGGGACCCCACAGCGTTGGGTCCCGCGTTGCTGTTTGGATGCTCCTGCGTATAGCGGTGCGGTGGGATAGCATTGCCGTCGAAGGAGCCCCCGACATGAGCCAACCGACTGCTGAGATGACGCCATCCCAAATCCGAGACATGCTTCGCCAAGGGCGCGGAGTATTGTTTTTTGAAGGCATCGTGTGCCTTGTTGGAGGATTTGGGGCGATCATATTCCCCGTCCTAGCAACCGTAGGCTTGGAGTTCTTGCTTGGTATCGTTGCGGTTCTGCTGTCGATACTCGGTTTTATCCGTTGCTTTGTGGGAGGCGCAGAGCACACCGGATCAACGGCTGCGTTTGCCGTTCTCATTGGTGCGATCGGAGTTCTGCTGCTGGCCTGGCCCCTTGAGGGTCTGGAGGCGATCACGTTGTTACTCGCGGCCGGATCTCTGATTCGCGGCCTTGCAGATGTGAGCGGTTTCCCGGCTCGATCGGTAATTGCGCCTGGGCTTCAAGTGATCAGTGGTATCGCTGGAATCATCGTGGCTGGGCTGTTGATTCTCTGGTATCCATCAGATGCTTTGTGGGCACCCGGATTGCTCTTCGGTATCCAACTCATCTTCTTCGGCATGATGTTGATGTCACTTTGGAGTGCGGCCGTAGCACCGTCGGCGGATCCACCGGATACGTCAGTGGTCTAGCCGCAGACTGCCACAAGGCCCGCTTCGCGGGCATTATGGATTTGTGCGCCGAGTTGATCCAGTACTACCCGGCAAGCCTGCGATCTTCGAAAGCGGTTCGGATTTGCGCAAGGGCTCGCTGCTCGATTTGCCGCACTCGTTCCCGAGTCAATCCGACGCTTCGTCCGGTTTCTTTCAGTGTTCGTGGCGAGCCACCATCCAATCCGAATCTCAGGCACACAATCTTGGCGTCAAGGCTGTCCATCTTGAGGAGGAGGTTGCGGACCTTCTCGTAGTCATCCAGTTTTTCCGCTCGATGCTCTGCGTGTGCCTTAGGGTCTTCGGGGTGGAGGTCTACCGCTGTAGGGCCTTCGCTCGGTGTGCTGTGGCCGGACGACACGCTTCGAGTCGCCGCCATGGTTCGATGGATGAGATCTAACTTGCACCGTGGGACGCTCATGGCTTTGGCCATTTCAGCAGGTGTCGGTGCGCGACCGAGTTTGTCCTGCAATTCGACAAGTGTTTCCCCCCAACGCGCCATCCTGTGTCGCATGTATGTGGGTACGTGCATTGGATGGCCCGCCTCTTCCACGAGTTGTTTGACGGTCTTGCGAATCCACCATGTTGCATAGGTGGAGAATCGGTGACCCAGTGCAGGATCAAATCGTTCAACGGCTCGAATGAGGCCGACGTTGCCCTCGTTGATGAGGTCAGCGAGCGGAACGCCGCGAGAGGCATACCGCTTTGCGATGCTGACGACGAGTCGCAGGTTCGCCTGAATCATCTGTGACTTCGCGTCGCCGCAGGAATCGTTGATGACGCGCCACGCGAGGTCGCGTTCTTCGGCGGGTTCCAACAAGTCGACGCGAGCGATGTCGCGGAAGTAGGTGTCGAGATCAGATGTGATTGTCTTGCTCATGGGTATCTTTGGGGGCTGGCAGAGAGGGCCAGCGATCCACCTACGCCCAAAGACATGCCAATGGTTCGCCAAAAAAAAAAGAGGTTCTTGGCGGCGAACAATTGGGCCACACGACCCGTAAAAATGGAGTTCTGTTGAATGGATGCAGGGCCTTTAGGCCTTGTCAGTCAGCGAGTTTTGGTTTTTCGCCACACCGCCGCTCGACGTTGCCCAAGAACAATTCGGCAAGCGCCTCATAAATCGAGGTCGTGCATATGAGCGACGAGCATTCATAGGCGATGATCGCCGCGAGCATGAGCGGGATCGTCACAAACCTCGCATCTGTCATTTCGATCATGATGACGAACACGGTGATTGGGCTCTGCACGACACCCGCAAAGTATGCCACCATGAAGAGCATGATCACAAACTGCGGCCTCATGTCATTGAAGACATCGTGGAAGAGATCGGCGAAGATGTCCCCAAGTCCGGCTCCAACAGAGAGGCTTGGGTCGAACAAGCCGCCCGGGATTCCGCTGATCAAACTGAAGAACGACCCCGTCGCTTTGGCCGGTGCATACCACCAGGGAGAGGGTCCCGGAACAACCCAATCGTCGTAGAACACTCGCTCCCGCGGATTCGCAAGTGTTCGATAGGCCTGCTCCAACTCCAACGCTGATTCGAGCGTTTCGCCTGTATTTCCAAGTAGCGTCTGGGCATGGGCCAGCTTGGCATAGGCCTCATGGATCTCGTCCATAGATGCCTGCTGGGCGATTTTGAGTGTCGCGTAGTAGTCGGTATCGCGGTACATGAGAATCGCACGGGCCTGTGGGTAACCACTTCCATAACTCTGGCCGTCGGACAGGAGTCCGGTGATTGCAAGCGCGAGCCCCAGCCCGGCTGCGGTCAGCCACTTGTGGCGAGTAAGCCCCTGAGTCACTTTGGGGGTGCCCCACACCACGAGTCGGGCGAATAGGCCCCCAAGAAACCCACCGATGACCCCAATGATGACGACTGCCAGCCAGTGCATGGCATCGAATCCGAATGAGTGCGAGACCTGCCCGTAGAAGAGATAGTTCCAGCCAAGGCTTGCGATGACGACCGCGGAGGCGATCAGAACCGTACGGACGATCGTGCTGGCATTGTCCTTTTCGAATGATCGACCGATCTCTTCGAAGGCGAAGATTATCCCCGCGATTGGAGCGTTGAAAGCCGCGGCGATACCGGCGCCACCACCAGCAAGAATGAGCCCTCGTTGCACAAGGTGTTCCGGGAACTGGCGGACCTTGGTTGCGAGGTACATCAGGCATGCCCCAACATGGACCGAAGGTCCCTCACGACCAATGGTCATTCCTCCAAACAGTCCGATGGTGAGAAGGAGAATCTTGCCCAGAGCGATGCGTATCGAGAGCATGTACCGCCGAAAGTCGCTGTCCTTCACCTTGAGGCATGCGATTGCCTGTGGAATGCCAGTGCCTTCAGTGCCGGGAAAGTAGCGGTCCCTGAGCCACAAGATGAGGACCATGCTGATGGTGATCCACGCCGCCGCAAGCCAGATCCCGGTGCCCCCTGGCAGCGAAATACCCCAGCACTCCTCCATTTTGTTGAGCCTGAGGAACAGATCGGAGCCGAAAATGTCGGCCTGCCTGAAATACAGTGCTACCGCCCCGGTCAGGGCGGCAGCGAGCAGCAGAACGAGCTGCGTGAGGAGGGCTTTTCTTGAGAAGAAGCGGTCTCTCCACGTTTTAGCGGGTGCGGTTCCGGTCGGACAGTGTGAGTTGTCAGTGGTGCGTGCCATGGGCTCTAGGGGAGGACTCTACCCAATCGACGGTTTTTTGCTCGGGAGTTGAAAGGGTGGGTGGTGGTGGGCGTTGTCCTCGTTGGATGCGACGAACGCGTCCCCAACACACTCTCTCCTCTCTCTCCGACTGGACGGCCCCCAAATGGGGCCGTCCAGTTGTTTCAATGGCTTGAGGGGTGCCCAAAAACGCTGGATTCGAGGTCAGGAGGGCTTATTTCGTTCTGCGGTGAAAGGCATTGGGGTCTGCTGCGTTGTCCAATTCGGATGCGGAAACAGCGTCCCCCTCAATTGCCTCTCCTCTCTCTCCGACTGGACGGCCCCACTCGTGGGGCCGTCCAGTTGTTTACTCGGTGCCTCACCAGATGCCGCGAGGCGGCATGGGCGGCAATATTCTCACGGGAACGGCTGCGGTTATGGTCTGATTCGGTCGCTCTCAGAGGCCGACAGAAGCTTCAAGAGCTTGTGAATCGGCGTGATACGAGCTTCGGACCAGTGGCCCCGACTCGACCACTCGGTATCCCATTTCGAGTCCAGCCGACTTCCAGGCCTGAAATGTCTCGGGGGTCACCCATCGGTCTACCGGCAAGTGGTTTCTGGTCGGCTGTAGATACTGACCAAGCGTAATGATGTCAGTGTCTGCTATTCGCCTGATGTCTTCCATCGTTGCGAGGACTTCATCATCCCGTTCACCGATGCCGACCATCAAACTCGTCTTGGATGTGAGCCCGGCCTGCTTGATGTGGGCCAGTACTTCAATAGAGCGGTCGTAGTCGGCCTGCGGGCGTACGGCGGGGTGCATCCGCTGAACGGTTTCGACATTGTGAGCCAAAATGTTCGGGGCCGAGTCAATGACAACCTGTATATCGTCACGGTTTCCCTGAAAGTCGCCAACAAGCGCCTCGATAGACATGGTGGGGCAGGCATCCCGCGTTCTCACAATCGTGTCAGCCCAGATAGCCGCTCCGCCATCGGGCAAGTCATCTCGATCAACCGAGGTCACGACAACGTGGCGGAGCCCTGCTCCTGCCAGCATCGCGGCGACTCTCCGCGGCTCATCGAGATCGGTGATTGGTGGGCGGCCGGTCTTGACATTGCAAAATCCACATGCCCGTGTGCACGTGTCACCCAGGATCATGATCGTGGCAATCCCCCGAGCCCAACACTCTCCAATATTTGGGCAGGAGGCCTCTTGGCAGACCGTATGAAGCCCAAGCTCCCCAAGTCGTTTCTTGAGAGACACATACGACTCTCCGCCGGGGGCCTTGGCGCGAATCCAGGAGGGTTTGCGTGGCATGACCAACTCGGTGGCTTGGCCATTGCCCAGGACCCGATCACTGAGGCTCAGCACCACTTCACTGGTCCGCACGCGGGCGGTATCTCCGCCGAGTGGCCGAGGATGCCGATCTGTGGCGTTTGTGGGCTTGGACATCCTTGGGATGATATCTCAGAGCCAGATCGGGTCAGAAGGAAACTCCGATGCCAAGGACGAGACTGGTGTTGGCTCTGGCAATCTCAACAGTGGCAAGATTTGCGTCTCAATCCCCTCAAACACGCCCCAATCCGCGATTGATGTTGAACAACAGCATCATGGGAAGTCGATGATTGGAGGCCCGGCATCCACTTTGTCGGGTACAGTTCCTCGTTCTGAAACCCCTGTGGGGGCCCTGTGGAGAGCCATAGCGTGAGCAACAGTGTGGATGAGTTGACGGCCTGCAGGAATCGATCTGCAAGGTGGCTGCTTGCGGCGCTGGCTGCCGTTGTGTTTGCTGCTGGTGGCTGCGAGGTCAATAGCTTTTTCGATCCGTCGAAGACCGGCTACTTCGGATCGGCTCCGGTGACGATGCCGGTTCTTGACCGCATCGCTGCAATTGAACCCAGCGCGGATCTTTGGGGGCAGACATCGCAAGTGACCGCCGAGGATCTCATCCCGAGCGATTTGGCGTATCGACTGCATCCAGGCGATGTTCTTGAAGTGCAGATTTACGAGCTCTACACACCCGGGAAGTTCTTCCCGGTCACGCTTCGCGTAGATCAGTCGGGTGCGATCCATGTTCCAAACATTGGCGAGGTGATGGCTGCGGGCTTGACGGTGCCCGAGTTGCAGCAGAGTGTTGTTCGCAGTGTTGCCAAAAAGATCATGAAGAACCCTACGGTGACGATCAACCTTGTTGAGGGTGGCGCGTTGACGTACATCATCCATGGTCACGTCAATCGTCCAGGCAGATACACGCTTCAGGATCCGACACTTCGGCTCCTTGACGCGTTGACGATGTCCGATGGAGTGCCACTTTCAACGCGGCGGATTTATGTCGTCCGGCAAGTGGCAGTCGCCCGAGAGTTTCAGGCCTCTTGGCATCCCGATGCAGAGGCTGGTCGATCGAAGTCATCGTCGTCATCAAAGACGCCGCCTCCCGTGGACATCGAATCGCTGATCAACCAATTGAAGGACGACGGCACAAGCAAGACCACTCCGCCGAGTCCAGGTGCATGGGCTGCATCTGGTGATCCGCCGATCGATGTTGAGGATGTCTCTCCATCGCCCATCACGCTTCCCCAAGTTGATGCTGGCGACAGCACAGCGTCCGAAAGTCAGGAGCCATTTGTATATCTTCCGGACAAGAAGCAGTGGGTTCGTGCTCGCAGGAGTTCCGACGAGCCAGTGCAGAGCGAGACATCCAAGGCAGCCAGTGCCTCGAATCTCATGGTTGAGCGGGTCATCGAGATTCCGTATCAAAGGCTCTCTCATGGAGACACCAGTCTCAATCTGGTCATTCGACCGGGCGACCAGTTGTACGTTGATGGTCCGCCAGTCGGCTATGTCTACGTCAGCGGTGAGGTTATGGCTCCAAACGCCTATCCGCTGCCTGCGGCTGACCCGCTGACACTCAGCCGCCTCATTGCCATGGCGGGTGGTCTCGGGGCACTCGCAATTCCGGACCGCGTCGACTTGGTTCGTCAGGTTGATGAGGGCCGTGAGGCGACTATTCGACTCGATTTGGGGGCAATTCGCCGGCGAACTGAGCCGGACGTCGTTATCAAGCCCAATGATCATGTTCTGGTCGGAACCAACTGGTTCGCCTATCCATTGGCGGTCCTTCGAAACGGCCTGCGGATGAACTACGGATTCGGATTCCTGCTTGATCGAAACTTCGGCAACGACGTCTTTGGCCCACCTCCAACGAATATCCGCTGAGCCCATGGCGATCTATAGGTATTTGGCCTGATACCGCCACTATGAACATGAGCAACCCCACAGCCATATCGAGCAACACGGGGCGGGCCTTTTGCCCGTCGGTATCTGCGCTTGCTCTGGCGGTTGCCACCGTGCTAATCATCTTTACGTGGATGTTCTGGTCATTCCTCTTGCGGCAGGTACGGTTCGCAATCGAGTTTCAGGCTGACTGGGGCCACACGTTGGTGATCCCGTTTATTGCGGGATGGTTCGTGTGGCTCAATCGCGAACGTATTCTGGCGTCACCTCTCAAACCGAGTTTCACGGGACTTCTACTTGTCTTATTGGGCGTTGGCTGGTTCAGCGTTGCATCGATTGGTCCGGTCCTATTCCGTCATCACAACTTAATGGGCATGGGTGTCGGGATCACGATCTTCGGACTGGTACTGGCGTTTTGCGGTTGGCGGGCAATGAGGTGGATGTGGTTCCCGGTGCTTTATCTGGTTGTGTTCAGCCAGACGGTATCGGATCGGTTTCTCGAGATCATCACCTTTCAGCTTCAAGGCATTGCGACCGTCGGCGCTGAAATCGGCCTGTCCATCCTGGGATACGACGTTTCCCGGAATGGCCATGTGATCGATATCTATCACGAGGGGCGAATCGTTCCTCTCAACATCGCCGAGGCCTGCTCGGGTATGCGAATGTTGGTGGCCTTTCTTGCGTTGGGTGTTGCAATGGCCTATCGCGGCCTTGACACGTTTTGGCAGCGAATCGTGTTAGTGCTCATGGCGATCCCGACGGCAGTCTTCGTAAACATTCTCCGCGTTGTGACGTTGGGGATTCTCTCGACGCTAGACAGCAACTTTGCCTCCGGCGATTTCCACTCCATGGTTGGCTTGTTGTGGCTGATCCCGGCCTTTTTCATCTATCTCGGCATCATGTGGATACTCAAACTGCTTGTTCTGGATGATGACGAGGAGGACGAGCCGGTGACCGCCTCAGAAGACATGAGTCTTCGATTCGATCGTCGGATCATTGGCGTGTTCGTGGCGTGTATAGCGCTATTGGCCGTATCGAAGGTTGGCTTCAGCTATGGGGCAGAGGCGCTGCAGGTCCACCTCCAGACGCACCCCGTTCCGCTTCGAAGATCGCTCTCCCTGATCCCGTCGTCGCTCGGGACTTTTCAGTCCGTTCACGATGTGCAGTATGACGCCTCGCACGTGGAGCAGTTGGGAACGAATAGTTACATCTCCCGGGTGTATGTCGACCAGTTCGGTCGCAGCAAGCGGCCTCTTCAGTTTCACGTTGCGTACTACACGGATCAGATCGACGCGGTTCCCCATGTGCCAGATCGCTGTATGACAGCTGCTGGCATGGTGCAACGGTCGGCTGAGCCCGAGAATGTGCCACTACCCGGATTCGGTGGTACGTGGGTGGATGATCCGGTGAACCAACTTGATGGGACGCCCTATCCGCTGGCCAATCGTGTTGATGCGGCAAGCGGCGATGAGGTCACGGTGCGGATGCCGGTTGGCGATCGACTGGTCCGCCACATGGAGTTTGTTGATCCTCGCCACCCAGATCGCCGAGTTCATGCGGGGTACTTCTTTGTCGCCAATGGGCGATGGAAAGCGACGCCAGCCGGGGTGAAGATGGCGGCGTTTACCGGGGGCGACCGGCATGCGTATTACTGCAAGGTGCAGGTTGTCGCAAATGGCGACGCTGGATTTGACCGAGATGCATTCTTCTCGGAGATCTGCCCCTTTCTCTCACAGACACTTCCTGAAGTCATGCGGTCACTTCCTGATTGGAGCGAAGTGACCAGCAGTTCGGAGACCGATTGACATGGCGACCAAGTCAAAAAAGAAACGCGGCAGCCGTAGGGGCAAGAAGAAGCTCAATACTCGACTGCTTGCTATCGTCGGGTTGATCATCGTGATGGTCGGCGGAGTTGGTGCCGGGCTCCTGTATCTCAAGGTCAAGGGCAGTGTTGGTCGGAATCTTGCTGCTGGCCGGGCTTTTCTTGAGGAGGACAAGCACGAGAAGGCGCTCAGGGCGATCGGCAAGGTTCTCAACCGTGAGACGGGCAATCAGATGGCGCACAATCTTCGACGCGTTATCTACGAAGACATGATCCCGGAGACACCAGAGCGAGCAGCCTCGCTCTACCGAGACTACGTTGTCGCGTTGGCGCAGCATTCGCAGTTCACTGAAGCCAACGAGGAAATCTCGCTCCGGTCACTGGAGGAGTGTTGGCTTGCGGCAATGAGCACGGACAGGGATGGCTATTGGTCTCTGCTGAAGTCACAGGCAGAGGAGCAGCGGAAGCGATTTTCGAGCGGAACCCCCGTGTACAACCGAGCCACTTTGCTACTGGGGCTTGCGCAAATGCGGCTGGGACAATCCAATTTCCTGGGTGATGTCGACAGTACCGGGCACGTGAGATTCCCCGGCGAGGCTGAATTGACCGAGTTCGTGGAGTTGGAGCCTGACAGCGATGATGGATTGGCGAGGTTGGCGTTTGGTCGGATGGCGGTAGCGAGGCGACTGGGTCTTGAGGGTCGGGTTCAGCAGGAATTGCAAAACCTCGCGATGGCGCAGGAGACCTACGACGAGGCTATCGCGCAGAATCCCGACGGAATCGAAACGTTACTGGCCGTTGTTCGGCATCTCTATGTGCATGAGCTCGTGTCCGAATTGAGAGGCTCGATGGATTCGGACAGCCTGACTTCCAAACTCGATGAACTGAATCGCCAGTTGGATGTGACTGAGGATCGGATAGCGTCCCGCGAAGATGCGCAGCGGCATCAGATATTGGAGTTGGCTCGGTATTTGGCACTCATCGATTTGGAGTCGGGGCATAGTCGTGCTAGCGAAATATTCAAGTGGTGGTTGGCGAGAAACCCAAACGATCTCAATGTCAAAGTACTCATGGCCTCCGAGTTGATGGAGTTGGAGGAATATGGCAAGGCAGAAGAGCTATTGTCAGAAGTGCTGGCGACTCCGACATTGCCGGTTTCAATCGCGTCGCAGCGTCAACAGAGCGATCGCCTTGTTGCGGCAGTGACGCAGTTTGAGATCAACGAACGACGTCGGAAGGCGGGTGGCTCAGCAGAGATTTCGGCGCGGGCGTACGAGTACAGAGACAAGGTGCAGGAACTGATTGGTGGGGCATCCGACCATCCGGTCGTACTTATGTTGAATGGCAGGATCGCGCACGCCGAGGGTCGACATGCCACAGCGGTCAAGGCCTTTGAGCGATCATTGAGTCTCGGGGGCACTCTTGCGGGAGAACCACTGCTGCAAAGTGCCCACTCGCTTGAGCAGATCGGCCAAGCGGGGCTTGCGGTGCAGCGGCTTGAACAGGCGATCAGGGAAGATTCCCGTAGTATTCGAAATCGACTGCTACTCGCTCAACTTCACGCGAGAATGCGCGACCCAAAATCTGCTTTGGATGTTCTGGCGACGATTCCGGATCGGGTGCGATCACAGAACCCTGATATTGCGCGGCTGGAAGAGACGCTGCGTCTATCAGCGCTTTCGCCAGCGGACCGGGTAGTTGGTGCCGCCTCTATCGACGACGAAGTCTTGCAGGCAATTGCCAAGGCGGATCAACTCGATGCTGATGGGCAGATTGTGGAGGCAGGCGACCTTCTGAAGGGGATTCTCAAGCAGCACCCCGAGGATATCCGGCTCTTGGTAGCGATCTCTCAGGTCGAGTCGAGGCTTGGGAACACGGAATCTGCCGCGTCATTCCTTAATGACGCTGTTGCGCTGCAGCCAAACAACGACCGATTGCGTCAGATGGCTCTGGGGTTAGCCAGTGCCGATCTGGTGGAGTTGGTCATGATCGGTATCAAGGATCAATATCCAGAAGGTGATGCCCGCGATATTGCGATGTATGTCAATCTGGAGATGGTTGCGGATCGCAATCAGTCCCAAGGTGAATCGCTGGCGGAATCAGATCCCGAACGCTCAGCTGAGTTGTTGGAGATAGCCAAGCGGGCGCATGAGGCCGCAGCTCCGTTTGAGAAAATCACACTGGATTCGACTCACACAAGCAGCGAGGCCTTTGCCTTTCACTTTGAGCGTCATCTTCGAGAGGGCGACTTCGCGGCTGCAGAAGCCTTGTTGCCAGCAGCACGTGATGGCGACTTTGATTCGGCTGGTGGAAACCTCGCAGAGGCTAGGCTCTTGCTGAGGCAGGGGGTAGCGGCTCCGCCGGAGAGCGCCGATCGCAAGGAGCTTCTGACACGCGCAGCAGCCGCTGCTCGTCGAGCGACGGATGTGTCGCCATGGCGGAATATGACTTGGGAAACACTTGCCCAATCGATGGTAGTGTTGGGTGAGTTTGAAGAAGCCCGGCTTGCATACGAAGAGTTGCTGCAACGGAATCCATCTGATGTTCGGGGGATTACCAGATTGGCCAGTTTGAATCTTCAAGACGGCGGTGATCCCGGCCGAGCCGTTGCAATTCTCGCTGATGCTTCCAAACGATTGCCAGCTGACGGAGCGCTGCGAGAATCATGGCTGCAGTTAGAGGCGGCCCACGGCTCGCCTGTGGTGGCGCTACGAGAGCGGCTCTTAGACTGGAATCGTAATCCGACCGATCGAAATGCGGCACTCTGGTACGCGGGCATGTTGGCGGCGCTGCCAGCAGAGTATTCATACGACCTAGGCAGCGACGGTCAGCCTCGTATATCGGGTCGGCGGTGGCTCGGCATGTCCGCGAAGCAGCAATCGCGAGTCCTGAAAGACCTGAAGGAATCATGGCTCGTACAAATCAGCAAGATCGCCGAGCGGCTTGCGAGCGAGCCCGACTCGAATATGCAGGAAGCGATCCAACACGCCACCATTCTTCGTGAGATCGGCGACCGCGATGAAATGATGGAGGTGTTGAGGCGGTATTTGGATACGCAGCAGGACTCGGATGACATCATCTCGCAGGCTATTCAGGCGGGACGATTCCTGCTGAACTCGGACCGGTTCTGGGAAGCCAGAAATCTGCTGGAGGGATACCGGGATCTGCAGAGCCTGGAGAGACTGGAGGTTGATGGCGTACTTGCGGATCTCCTCCACCGAGGGGGTCTCTGTGAAGAAGCATTGCCGTATCTGGCGAATGTTGGGCAAGTGACCGGCAAGATTGCATTTCGAATGCGTGAAGTAGATTGCCTGCTTCAGCTTCATCGTCTTGATGAGGCCGAGGATGCGATTCAGACACTTCTCAAAGAGCATTCCAACGAATATCAGTTGGCATTGCTGGAAGCTGGCCTTCATAGCAGCCGTGGGTCGGTGGCGGAAGCTGCCGGTGACACAAAGAAGGCGCTCGAGTCGAGGGACGCATTTCGCGCCGCATTGGAGCGAGCTTCGAGTCTTGATGCCACAAGAGTCGCACCGTATGTGGATCTTGTGGAGAGTCTGGTACTTGAGTACCGCCGGACGCTTGATCGCACCAAACTCGAGGAAGCAATGCGGTATCTGGATGCTGCGGCCGACATCGGAGACGGGTCTGAGCAATTGGCCATTCAGCGAGCCGAAGTGAACGAGGCTCTGGGCGATCCGCGACGCGCTGTGCTCGACCTCGAACAGTTCTTGCGGCGTCACCCTGACTCACGAAAGGTTCGCGGTCGGCTGGCAAGTGCCTATGTCACTGCTGGGACCCCGACGCGATCCATTGACACACTGGAACAGGCGATTGCGATGGAGCCTCGCGATCCATATTGGCACGGGTTGCTTGGTGATCATCACAGGCAGTCTGGTCTGGATCTTGCGGCAGCGAGCCGCGGATACATCGAAGCTTGGAAGTTGGAGCCGACGCGACGGCGGCTGACTGCGCTTGTTGATGCAACCGTTACAACCGCCCCATGGGATTATGAGGCGTTCTTGGAGGCTGCCAAGGAGCATCCGGATCGACTTCGGGAGGATCCTCGAGCAACTGGCCTGCTGGCTCGTGCTGAGCATGGGGTTGGCCTGGAGTCTCGTTCGCGTGAAACACTGCGAGAGGCGTACCGGCAGTACACCCAAGCTATCAACGGGCGTTTGATGCCTGCGACTTTCTTGCGGAACTGGTACCAAGATCTCTATGTATTGTTCCCTGACGACGACATTGGAATCGCGACTGCCATGGTAGACAGCGTGACCGGTGGTGAACCGACGCTGTGGGATCGGCGCGGCTTGGCTCGCTATTACCAATTGCGAGGAGGCGAGCATCTCTCTGCTGCCATCGAGCTGCAGCAAGCGGTGGTGGCCGAGAGTGATACTGATCATATCGAAGCGGATATCCGAGTACTTGGAAGTCTGCAATTGCAGGCGGGCTTAAATTCGGACGCCGAGGCCACATTCCGCAAACTCGTGGAAATGAACCCGAACGATGCGATTGCCTTGAACAACTATGCATTCTTGCTTGCGACGGCCGGGAATGATCCAGCATCGGCGGAACCGTATGCCCTCCGCGCCGTGGACATCGCACCGCGGGAGGGTGTGATTCTCGATACGATGACTACGATTCAACATGCCTTGGGAAAGAATGAGGCGGCTCTCTCAAGTTGTCTTGCTCGTTTGGCGATCGATCCCAACAATACTGAACTTCTCCAGAAAATCGCCTCCATTCTCGCAGAGGACTTGGGGCGTCCTCAGGACGCCGTGGCCTATGCAAATCAGGCGTTGTCGCTGGACCCCAGGGGTGCCCTGTCCCTTGATTCGACTGGTTGGGTGGCTTGGCAGGCGGGGGACCAGTCAAAGGGCCGTGATCTAGTGGGACAATCATTGAGGCGGCAGCCGACGGCTCTCGCACACCTGCATATGGCGCAAATCCTTCAGTCTAGTGGTGATCGAGGTGCTGCTCGGGAGCATCTTCAGCAGGCTGAGCACTTGGCCACTGAGGATTCGGTCAAGGCGAAGATACGTGTTGTCAGGGCCGACCTTGACGGGGAGGGTTGAGGCATGGGACAGTTATTGCCGATGAGAGACACCGAATGAGTACGTCACACCACCCCAGCCGCGGAAGGCAGTCTGCGCCAACCCTTCGTCGCCCGACGATTGATCCGATGCGAGTGCTTCGGCAGCACATCGTCGGTCTGCTGGCATCGATCATTGTTGGTGCTGCCATCGGAGCCGTGGCATTCTTGCTTTTCGGCAGGCTCTATCCGCTATACACATCCGAGATCCTCTTTGAGGTTCGGCCGGGCTTGGCGGAATCGACGGAGATCGGTACGGCCGAAGCGCTTGACGATGACGAAGTCGAACGGATTGGTCGTACGCAGGTCCAACTTCTGATGCAGCGGGATGTGCTGGTAAGGGCGGTTGAGAATCCGCAAGTTCGCGATACGAACTGGATGAAGACGTGGTTCTTCGATGAGCAGACGCAGCAGCCGCTTGTGGCTCAGGCAGTTGATGATCTCGAAGACTACTTGAAGACTCCGGTACTTCGTGGCACGAATCTCTTTGCAATTCGCTGGTCGTGGCACGTCGCTCTGGATGTCCCAAAGGTGTTGAATGCGATTGCGTCATCATATACCCAGAAGATCAAGCAGCTCGATGATCAACAGTTCAGCTCGAATGAAAAACTATTCGATGATCAACTGAGGTTTGTGCAGATGAGTCTGCAGGACATCAGTGACGATATTCATTCGTTTATTGTTGCCAAGGGAATTACGACCCTCGATGATCCGAGGTACTCGCAGGCGGCCATTGAAGTTGAGACGCTGTCCAAGAATCTCGCCATATTGCAGGAACAGATAACCTCCGCGGAAACGCAGTATCGACAGACGGCGATGAAACTCGAGGGAACGGTCGAGCCGTCGCACGAAGACATTGTGGAGGCGGAGCAGGATCCGACGATCGTGCAACAGCTCAATCGTCTGGAGATTCTCAAGGCCGAGGAGCGCTCGCTTCGGGAGCAGTACAACGAGGACACGTCGCAGGTTCAGCAGATTGAACGAATGGTACGCAGTACTTCTGAGCAGGTCCGCGTGAAAGAGGATGAAATCCTCAATCGAAATCTCAATGCTCGCCTCAAGACGCTCGGCAGTGAACGGGAGCGTCTGACGCAAGTCATGGAGCGTATTGATATGGAGCTTGAGGCGAAGGACTCATTGCTCCGTGATCTGGCTGCTGATACGTCCCGCTATCAGGCGATGAAGACGCAGCAGGAGAACTACGAGAAGCAGCGTGATGACGCGCAGCAGCTACTCAATGCAATTCGATTGATGAAGCTCCGCTCTGATGCAAGCCGCGTTCGCCAAGTTGGCCCAGCCGACTTGCCTCGTGACCCAAGTTTCCCTCGAATTGAATACGTGCTGCCAGCCGGCGTCATCGTTTGCTTCGGCCTCTTTCTGGGATGGATTTTCCTGCGAGAAATCATGGAGCAACGCGTGAGGTCTTTGGCGGACTTGGCCGTGATTCCAGGGGTTGATGTTCTCGGAGCCATTGCAGACATTGACGACGATCCGACAGAACCCGAAGACGCCGAATTGATTCTCCGGGAGAAGCCCGACAGCGTTACAGCAGAGTCCTACCGGCAGGTTGCGGCATCACTGCAGCGGGCTATGGCGAGGCAGGGGCATTCCAGCCTGATGGTTGCCGGCGGTATGCCGGGAGCAGGCACTACGACGGTCGTGGGCAATCTTGCGTGCGCGTTCATGGCTGCCGGACATTCAGTGTGCGTGCTCGACGGCAACTTCAGGCGACCTCGGTTGGCGAAGACGTTTGGATTGGGCAATGATCTGCCAGGCCTCGGGGACGCGTTGTCGGATACTGGATCGCTCGACTCCTGCGTCCATCAGTCGGCCTCTGGCGTCTATGTGATCCCAGCGGGAAGCGAGGCAAGCCGCCTCGCAGAACGACTGGGCGATGAGCGATTCGGCACAGTGATGGCGGCACTTCGGAACCGCTTTGACTACCTGTTCATCGATGTGCCGCCAGCGGTTGCTGCGACAGATGCGATTCATGTTGCCGGCCGGTGCGACGCAACCTCACTCGTGATTCGCGCTGGAATTGAGCAGCGTGGACTTGTTGCGAGAATAGCAAGAGAGTTTTCCGAGGCGTCAGCGAACTTCCTCGGCGCTATATTGAACCGTCCGCGTCAGTCGGTCGGTGGATACTTCCAACGAAACTACGAGATGATGGCGACATACGGTCAGGCCGAGGACGATCAGGACGAAACCTGAGTTCGACGGGGTGAATGGAGCGTGGTTCGATGGCCGCACCGATGCGTGTCTTGGTCACCGGAGGAGCGGGATTTATTGGTAGCCACCTCGTGCGGGTGTTGCTTGATCGTGGCGATAGTGTCATCGTTGTCGATGATCTGTCGACTGGGCGCATCGAGAATCTGGCGGGTCTTCCGGATCGCAGACTCGAATTTCGTGAGGGCACAGTTGCCGCTCAACTTGCGGACGGCCTGAGCGACCTGAAACTCGATTGCATCTTTCATCTTGCCGCTGCCGTTGGCGTCAAACTGGTGGTTGAGTCGCCAATCCAATGCATCGAGACCAACGTGCACGAGACGTCGGTCGCGCTGAGGACGGCCCATGCCCACAAGTGCCGAATACTGCTGGCATCGACATCCGAGGTTTATGGAAAGTCTGACCGCGTGCCTTTCGCGGAAGGCGACGATGTGACATACGGCTCGACAGGCGAACCACGATGGTCGTACGCGTACTCGAAGGCCATCGATGAACATCTTGGCCTAGCGTGGCACCGTGATGAGAATCTCGAAGTTGTCGTTGCGAGATTTTTCAATACGGTCGGCCCTCGCCAACGGGGCCGCTGGGGCATGGTGTTGCCGAGGTTTATCGCCGCGGCCCTTCGTGGCGAGCCTCTGCGGGTTCACGGTGACGGTTTGCAGGAGAGGTGTTTCGTGGACGTCCGAGATGTGGCGCCACTGCTTCCCGAACTGCTGGATTCGAAAGAAGCGTCAGGACAAGTCGTGAACGTGGGGCACGATGAGCCGATTTCTATCAAGGCGCTGGCCGAACGAGTTGTTGCAGTGCTGAACAGTAGTTCGGCAATTGAGTTAATTGATATCGCCGATGACTACGGCCGCGAGATCGAGGACTTGCGTCGCAGGGTGCCCGATCTTGGACGGCTTCGCACTTGGACCGACTTTGTTCCGGTCATTGGGCTGGACCAGACGATTCTGGATACTGCCGAGGAGATTCAGTCGAGGTCCCGGGCATGATCGCTTCGGCCGCAATCGGCGACTACAGCCTGTGGTCACTTTTGGCGTTGTTCTTGCCAGTATTGATTGCAAGTTGGCTGGTAACGCTCGTGTGCACGCCGGTTGTTCGGATGATGGCGATCCATGCTGGGATCATCGATCATCCCGACGAAACGAGAAAACTCCATACTCGCCCGATTGCGTACCTCGGGGGCGTTGCCGTTTGCATTGGCTTGCTGGCCGGTATTGGCGTTAGCTATATCCTTGATGTTCCGCTCGCGTTCATGGAACTGCCCGGAGTCATCGTCATCGGCATGGTCGTAATCATGGTGACGGGGGCCGGTGATGATGTATGGGGATGGGATCCGCGATTCAAGATCATGGGGCAACTGGTTGCTGCCGCGGCCCTATCGATGTCCGCCATCGGAACGCAGACCGCCGACGCATTCATGGCGTATTTCTTCGGCTCGGGCGACCTCACGATGGACATACGGCTGTCTCTTGTTCTGGCCGTCGTGGCTGTGGCCGCCTTGGTTTGGTGGTTCGGTGCTGGTGAGTTGATTGGATTTGTGCGGCAGGCTCGCGGGCTGGCGGTGGCTGCAATCATCGGTGGGATTCTTGTGCTGGTAGGTATTGACATTGTGGCGGGCATCTTGGATGTACCGATCCAGATCATGACAATGGATGTGACGTACTGGATCGGCGTAGCCATCGTGGCGGCGCTCGTTCTCGGCGGTTGCAACTCCGCCAATCTCATCGACGGCCTCGACGGTCTTCTCAGTGGAACGGCGGCCATCATGGGAGGTGGCTTGCTCGTCATCTCGCTGCTCATGGCGCTGCATCTCACCAATGCCGATTTGAATACCCTCTCTGAGGCGATGGGCGCTCCAGTGGAACAAGGGGTCACGCTTGCAGGTGCTCGGATCACGCTGTGCATGGCGCTCATGGGGGCCATGCTTGGATTCCTTGCCTACAACTTCAACCCTGCGACCATCTTTCTGGGGGATGCTGGCAGTCTCCTGATCGGTTACTTCTGCGTTGTAATCATTCTGACGCTCGGGGAACTTGGCCATACGCACTTTGTGCTTGCCGGGCTGATTGTCTTTGGTCTTCCGATTGCAGACACGATTCTCGCAATCTTCAGGAGGAAGGTGCAGGGGAAGAGCGCCTCAGAAGCTGACGCCAATCACTTGCATCACATTCTGCTGCGAGGCCTTGGGACTGTGAAGCAGGCGGTACTTGGAATGTGGGCGATCGAGACTGCGTTCGCGGTCATCGGTGTGCTGATCGTTGCAGTGTCGATTGCGGGCGAGGCTCGGGTGATGGTGACCTACGTCATCTTCATTGTGTTGTTCGGTGGGTTTGCCCTGGCGGGCGTTGTCATGGGACGGCGTGCACTGCGAAGGGAGCGGGAGTGACGCGGGCGGCGAAACGGACTGGCACCTGGCACTCGGGGCCGTGGGCATGAGTCGTGATAGGCAGATCAAAGTTCTGTTTGTGTGTATGGGGAATATCTGCAGAAGCCCAATGGCCGAGGCGATCTTCAGGCACCACGCGAATGAATCCGGGATGCTTGATCAGTTCGAAATCGACTCGGCGGGAACGGGCGGTTGGCATGCAGGCGATTCGCCAGATAGCCGAATGTGTGCGACGGCGGAGGCGAGGGGTATCACCATGGATGGCTTGGCGCGACAGATACGGCGGCGAGACCTCCATGACTTTGACTACGTTCTCTGTATGGACTCTGACAACTTGAGCGGTGTGCGTGAACTCGGCGAGGGTACGGCGGTGGTTGAGCGAATGCTCGAGTACCACCACTCGGACAAGCATCATGAAGTTCCAGATCCATACTATGGCGGTGGCGAGGGATTCAACTTGGTGTTCGACTTGCTTGATACGGCCTGCCGTGGTTTGCTTGAATCTCTCTGCGCTAGACACGATCTCAAGCGGTGAGCGTCATACAAAAGGCGATCCGTTCGTTGGAGCTCTGCGATATTGTGTCGGTTGCGCCACTTGCAGGAGGCAGCATTCACGATGTGCAACTCGTCGACCTGAACGATGGCACACGGGTCGTATGCAAGGTGGCGAACGGGGAGGCAGGGCACCGAATGCTGGAAGCCGAGCAACGCGGGCTTGCGTTGTTGGCAGAGCCCATGGTTCTCAGGGTTCCATGCGTACTGGGGTTGTCGGCACACGACGACACTTCGGTGCTGGTGTTGGAGTATCTCCCCCCTGGGGACAACCCACATTGGCGTGATGCTGGCCAGTCTCTGGCGGCGCTTCACGAGGCGGCGGCGGGAGTTCGGTATGGGAGTGAGCACGAAGTATGGCTTGGCACGACCTGCTTTCCCGCTGGTTGGTCGGATGACTGGGCGGAGTGGATCGCGGAGCGGAGGCTGAGGCCGCTACTTCGGTCGGTTGCTGATGCGGGCCTGATGGATGCCGCTGCAGTAGCAACGGTGGAAGCTGTGATCGACCGCCTTGGATCAAGGATTCCTCGCCACCCTCGGCCCTCGATCCTTCACGGCGACTTGTGGTCGGGAAACATTCACGTCATGACTGGTGGACAGGTGGCATTCCTTGATCCAGCGTGTTTCATTGGCGATGCCTGGATGGACCCTGCCATGACGCTCCTCTTTGGAGGGGTACCGACGGCGTGTGTCGATGCGTGGAAGGACTGCCAGGACGATCGGGAGCAGGAAAATGAGCGAATTGCGGTCGGCCAGGCCATGCACTTGCTCAATCACGTATACATGTTTGGAGCTTCGTACGCGCCTCGGTTGATGGACGTCGTCTCAACGCTTGCCTGAGGTTCGCTACGAGCGATTGCTTGCAGCGAACGTGCCCATGAACTCCGCAAGGCGGCTGCAGCCTTCCGCAGGGAATGCGTTGTAGATCGAGGCGCGAATTCCACCAACACTTCGGTGTCCCTTCAAGGTGAACATGCCGTGCTCAGAGGCCTGCGCAATAAACGCGGCATCGAGTTCCTTGTTAGGAGTTGTGAAGGGGATGTTCATCAGACTGCGGGAATCGGCATCAGCATGTCCTGTGTAGAAGCCGCCGGAGCCATCGATCGCGTCATAGATCAAGCTCGCCTTGTGCCTGTTCATGGATTCAACAGCGTCGAGTCCACCGAGATCGAGAATCCACTTGAAGACGAGCCCGGCGCAGTACACCGCAAACACTGGCGGCGTGTTGTAGCGAGAGCCCTTCTTGGCGTGGATGTCATAGCGAAACATTGCTGGAAGATCTGTGCGGCCTTGCTCGAGAAGGTCCTTGCGAATGATGACGAGCGTGACGCCAGCCGGTCCGATGTTCTTTTGCGCACCGGCATAGGCCATGGCGAGGCGAGACCAGTCGATAGGTCGGCTAAAGATGTCGCTACTCATATCTGCGATGAGTGGCGCGGGACAGTCTGGAGTGTCACTCCACTGCGTGCCATAGATTGTGTTGTTGGTGCAGAAGTAGCCGTACGCGGCATTCTTACTCCACGAGAGATCTGCCTCATCAGGAATGCGCCGATACTGGGAATCATCTCCCGACCATGCCACATTCGCTGTGCCGATCGTCCTAGCGTCCTTGATGGCCTTGGCCGTCCATGAACCGGTGTCGACATAATCCGCGACGCATCCTTCTCTGAGGAAGTTCATGGGGATCATGCCGAACTGACTGGACGCCCCACCCTGAAGAAAGAGGACTTCAAATTCATCCGGGATCCGTCCGACCTTGCGGCAGTCCGCCTCGGCTTCCTCGAAGATGCGATCGATACTTGGTCCGCGATGGCTGTGCTCAAGTACGCCGATGCCGGTGTCGTCGAGGTCAATCAGGTCGCGAGCGGCCTGTTCCAAGACACACTCTGGAAGCACCGCTGGTCCGGCGGAGAAGTTAAGCGTATGGCGGGTCGAGGAAACAGTTGGTGCGGTCATGGGAATGCTCCCGTGTGAGGTTGGTCAGCAAGATCAAATAGACGCGGTTGAGGTTCCCAGCACATGTTCGTGTTGGGTGATGAACTGCAGATCCTCGGGCGAGATGGCGCCGTCGACCTGAATCATCGCAACGGCTGCTTCGCCACCCTCGTAGATGACGTTCTCCATTTCCTCGACGTTCTGTGCGCTGCGGCCAAGCACTTCAAAGACATGTGCAAGAACGCCTGGGTGATTCAAATGACGAACCTTCAGTATCGTCGAAGCAGCCGTGGCGGTCGCCATGTTGACACAGTTCAAGACCTCGCCTGTGTCCATCCAGTGCCGAAGTACACGGACGGCCTCGCCCGCGATCGCTTCTTGTGCCTGTGTCGTTGAGGCGCCGATGTGATGGGTTCCATAGACGCCGGGATACTTTGGAATCTCGCCGGTGAAGGTGTTGTCGCCTGATCCGGGTTCGTTGGCATAGACGTCCACGCCGACTCGAATGCCCTTCTGTTCGACGGCTGCCGCGAGTGCAGATTCGTCCACGACGCTTCCGCGTGTTGTGTTGACAAGAATTGCACCGGGTTTCATTGCGTCGCAGAAATCCGCATTGACAAGGTGTTTGGTTTCTTGGGTTGCGGGAACGTGAATTGAGAGTACATCCGACATTCGGACAAGGTTGAGAAGGTCCTCGCAGTATCCAACGCCGAGATCGTTGGCATCGGCTTCGGTGAGGCTCAGGCTCCACGCGACCACTTTCATGCCGAAGGCGTTACCACGCGTCGCCACCTCACAGCCGATCCTGCCTAGGCCAATAATGCCAAGTGTCCGCCCGTGAAGGCCGGCTGCCTTTGCGTACTCTTTCTTGTTCCACATCCCTGCGCGCAAGTCACTGGACTGATCCGGAATCCGTCGGTCGCATGAGAGGATGAGGCCCCAGGTGAGTTCAGCAACTGCAATCGAGTTCATCCCCGGGCAATTGGCCACTGCGATGCCTCGGGCAGAGGCTGCCGCGACATCGATGGTGTCATACCCAGCACCAGCGCGGACGATCAGTCCGAGTTGATCGCCTGCCGCAATGACCTTCTCGGGGACCTTTGTGCTGCGGACGATGATGGCCTGCGGTTGCTGGGACCGAACGGCCTCGGCGAGCATGTCGCCGGACAAAGACGGATCGATGTGGACATCACATCCGGCCTCTCTGAGCATGGCGATGCCGGACTCATTAAATGAGTCCGCAATCAGAACGCGGTTGGCGGCAGAGTCGGTGTGAGTATCGGCAGATGGATTGGCGAGAGTCTGAGCGGTCATGATGATTCCTGAGGGTTGCAGATTTCTGGAGTGGAAGCGTGTGCCGAGTCGAGCATGTGGACGAAGAGGCCACTGCGAAGTTTCGGCTCAAACCAGGTGGATTTTGGTGGCATGCATTCGCCGGCATCAGAGACGGCGAGCAGTTGATCGATGGTGGTGGCGTGAAGCGCAAAGGCGGCAGCGGCAGCACCGGAATCGACACGGCTCGCGAGTTCCTTGGCGCCCCGAATGCCCCCGACGAAACCGATTCGCGGATCCGTACGAGGATCGCCGACATCTAGAATCGGTGTGAGGATGCGGTTTTGCAGGAGAGACACATCCAATGACTCGACATGGTCCGACCAGTCGACGGTGCGTTCGTCAATTGCGAGCGACCACCATGTGCCACCGACATAGATTCCGAATGTGCACGGTCGATCCGACTGTGGCTGATCTGTTTGGACGAGTTCGCCCTGCGTGCGGAGCGCGTCGAGGAAATCGTCTTCGGAGAGCCCATTGAGATCCGATACGAGTCGGTTGTAGGGGAGGATGGTCAGTTCGTTGGCGGGGAAGAGGACCGAGAGAAACCAGTTGTACTCTTCGTTGCCGGTGTGATTGGGGTTGGCCGAGGCGAGCGTCTCGGCGGCGCGGGCGGCACTTGCCGTGCGGTGGTGTCCATCAGCGATGTACACGGTGGGTATCTGATCAAACAGTCGTGCATACGCGTCCGGATCGGGCACTTGCCAAACCGTATGCGTGACATCATCTGGGCTGACAAAGTGGTAAAGGGGGCGATGCGATGTGTCATCGAGCACACGCGCAGCCACCATGTCATGGCCTCGATACGTCAGGAAAATCGGACCAGTATTCGCATCGAGCGTCAGCACATGACGTGTACGATCGTCTTCCTTGTCTTTCCGCGTTTTCTCGTGTTTTCGGATGACGTCGGTGCGGTAGTCCGAGACGTGGCAGCAGCACACGATGCCGGTCTGTGTTCGCCCGTTCCATGCCTGGCGGTACAGGTAGATTGCGGGTGCAGCATCTCGCACCAACGCATCTTCTGAAATAAGCCGGTCCAGCCCGGCGCGGGCTGTTTCATAAACGATTTCTGAGTACGGATCGGTTCCTGCTGGCAAGTCGATTTCAGGCCTGATGACTCGGAGAAAAGACAGTGGGTTATCGGCGGCTAGCGTTGCAGCCTCTTCGGTGGACACAATGTCATAGGGGGGAGATGCAACGCGAGGCGCGAAGGGGGCCGGTGGGCGAAGTGCCTCGAAAGCCTTGATGTGAACCATCTTGGAATCTCCTGATGCGTAGGCCCGGGATTCTATCAGGCCAGTGTTGGCGATTGGCGGATCGGATTGTGCGGTCTGGGAGGGCGAAGTACGAGTCTCAATTGGATTGATTCTCAACAAGTCGGCCAGAGGGCTGAAGTGGATAGACCCCAAGGCCGATTGTGATCGCGGACCACAAAGTAATCAGCCCGGTGCTTCCCGACGACCGCGTGGGTTTGTTGGACAACTCCGGCAGGGAGTATTCAGTAAATGACCCATCGCATTCGACGTGCCGCCCGCGGCTTCACCCTCATCGAAATCCTCATCGTCGTCGTGATTCTCGGCATTCTCGCCGCGGTCATTATTCCGCAGTTTACCAATGCGGCAGACGATGCCAGCGTAAGCAGCGCCCGGACGCAGCTTCAGACCATGCGAAGCCAGATCGAGCTGTATCGCTCGCAGCAGGGGAACTATCCGGCTGCCAATGGTGCAGGTGTGGACTGGACTGATCTGACGGGGGCCGATTACATCCGAGCGGCTCCAACATGGCCGAACAACTTTGTTGAGGCGTACGCTGTTGGTACAGGCGATTTGACGCTGACGCTCGCCGCAGGTCACTCGTATGACATCGACGGTGACGGCGACGTTGACGCCGCCGATACCACCGCGGTGGAGAATTGGTGATTTCACATGTGGCGGCACTGCTTGCTTGCCACGACTTGGTTTGATTGATTGGGACCGGGCATCGGCCGGAGGGGGCCGATGCCCGGATCTCGTTTTGAGGGGGCATGGGCTGCGACCAAAGGGCATTTGGGGTCTCCATAGCCAGGGCATTTCAAAGCGTGGACACCCGCCAATCTCGCTTCTGGACCTCTCAAAGGGCCTCAACGGCCCAGCCTCAAAGAGTGGGCCTCAAAGAGTGAATACCCGCCAAACCCACCCCAGCAGGGGAAACGCCGAAAAAAGGGGCTTTGGTGGGGGCTGTGCTCGAAATGAAGCCGCCGAGAAGTGGATCTTCAACGGGTCGACCGGTTCCGCTCCAGAGCCCCCCTCGGGCGGACCGATGGCCTTTGGGGACAGCATGGAGGCACCCGCTTATGAGACTCATGAATCGTGACACCTACATCTCGCTCATGCTCACCGTGACAGCTTGTCTGCTCACCGTGGACCTGTGGACCCGAGCTGCGGCCAATCCGCCGCTCATGGACACCGCTGCCATGGCGCAGGCCGGCAAGGCCCCGACCCGAGGAGCTGGCTCGGCATCGACGCTTGCGTACGAGCAGCGAAAGGAAATGATCAAGCTTCTCAAGCAACTCAATAGCGAAGTTGCAAGCCTTCACTCCGATCTGCAGGGTGGTGGCGTGTCTGTCTCCGTTAAGGGGCTGCCATCCAAGTGACCCACCGGCCGTTCATCTTGGTCCGCAGGGCCTACACCCTGATCGAAGCCGTCATCCTTATGGTTGTGCTTGGCATCGCCGCAGTATTGCTGGTGCCGCACCTCTCGGATCGCGGCGACACCGAGATCCAGGCAGCGGCGCGGCAACTCGTGGCGGACATTTCATGGGCGCAGTGTGATGCTGTTGCTAGCCAGGGCTATCGCCGACTGCACTTCTATAGCGATGGCCGCGGATGGTGCCTTGTGAATGTCACAGATGCAACCTTCAACGATATCTTCGATCCCGCAACTGCCGTTTATTCGGAAGACCCATGGCGGACACGCCGCGGCGGTGGCGACTTCACAGTCGACTTTGATGCCGACGATCGATTTGCTTTGGTCGCGGTCAGCGACGTCACTGTCGCTGAAGGGGGACGGGACATTACCTTTGATCGTCTTGGCGGAACCGTGTCTGCGCCTGGCCTCGGAGCCGGCGCCGCATCGGTCACGCTTTCAGATGGAACAGACAATTGGAAGCTGGACATCGCGCCAGTGACGGGCCGCATTGTCGTGGCTCGGGTTCCGTGACAGGAGTAACTCAGTGAACTTTCTTGCACATCGTTTGCGCGCCACGACCGGACATGTCGGCATCGCTTTTAGCGAAAACGACGTTCGAATGGTGCAAGTGCGTGAACATCGAAGTCGCATTGATGTGACCGGTGCCGCGAGTTTCTCGGTTCCTCATGGATCTCATATGGAAGGTCTCGGAGAGGCCCTCCGTGCAGCTTTCATCACAGGTGGATTTATTGGTCGCAAATGTGTCGTAAGCGTTCCTCGAAGCGAGGTCTGGATGCAGGTTGCGCGCCTTCCGGAGATGCCTGACACCGAACTCGCTGAGGCGGTTGCATGGGAAGCCGCAGATCGATTCGGCGTCAACCGCGAATCACTTCGGTGCGATTGGATTCGCACAGGTAGGGCTCAGGATCGCCAGGAAATACTGATCATTGCAGCAGACAAGATGTCCATGACGCGGCGACTGGATGCTGTATTGGCCGCGGGACTTCGCCCGGTCGCGGTGGATACCGGGTTTGCAGGCATCGCGAGACTGTTCAGTAGGCGCTTCCGCCGAGATGCGGATGCTGGCAAGTCACGCGCAGTACTTGATGTCGGCTCCAGCGGATCGATGCTCATGGTGATTCGTGGTCGCGACATTGCTTTCTGCAAGCCCGTTGCAATTGGCGGTCGGCACATTGATGCGAGAATTGCTGAACGGCTTGATCTTGAGCAGGACGCGGCTTCGGAACTTCGCCAGGTTCGGTTGGTTGATGAGTCGAACCTCGACCCGGCGACCAACGGTGCTGTTGCCGACGCCGCAAAGCCAGTGATGGCTGAACTGGCACGCGAAGTCATGTTATGCCTTCGCCATTACAACGTGACGGTACGGGGTGATCGACCTGAACACATAGTTCTGAGCGGGGGAAACGCCTCTGAGCCTGGTCTGAAAGACTTAATTGAATCGGTGTGCCGACTCCCGGTGCAGTTGGATGACGAAGCAGGTTGCATGTCCGACCTGAGCGAAGGGCTCGCGCGAGTATTACCTGGGGCTGTCGGTGCTGTTGGTGGCTGGGCTACTTCAGCAGGCCTCAGTATGCGGGGCATAGAGCCGCGACGATCAGCGGGAAGGCGCGCAGCATGACGATGCATCCAATTGATTTGATGCCTGTCGAGATACGCGCACGCGCCGAGGCAGGCCAGCGAGTTCGACGCACCATTGTGTTGTGCCTGATCATTGCAGCGATGGCCGGCGGGGCCGCAACATGGGCGTCGATTCGCGCGGACCGTGCGAGTTCGGGTTTGGTCCGGTTGGAAACTCTGGCGAGCCGTTCCCTAGAACTTGAATCACAGGCACAGGCCTGTAGGTCGGCAGCGAACGAAATCGAGGCGGCAATGAAGGACTATCACGCCATCGCGTTGCCGATGCCGGTGTCTTCACTCATTGCTGGAATTACAGAGGCCCTTCCCAAGGGCGGCACACTGGAGTCACTCACGGTTACCTACGACGCTGGCAAGCGGCTTGGATCGGATGAAGACGGAGCCCGTCGACTTCTAGGAACAATCGAAGGGTTTGCAGCCACCGATGAAGATGTTGCGCTGTTGGCCAGACGCATGACCGGGCTCCCGCCATTTGAAGATGTGCGACTCGAAGGCAGCCGATCTCGGACGATTCGGGGCCGCTCCGCGCGTGGTTTCAGCATTCTGTTCATGGTTGATATGGGAAAGACCTTCACGGTTTTGCGACCCGAAGATGTTCGTGATGATGAAGCCCTTGTTCGCGCGGAAGGGGACGATCGATGACCAACGTGGCACGAAATGAACGACTGGCGATCGCAGCGACTCTCGCGGGGGCTGTTGTGCTCACGTGGTTTTCGACCTGGCCCGATTGGTCGCAGGCGGAGGAGAACCTCGCTGTAGCCGCTGAATTGGAAAAGAAGGTCGGCGACCTGAATCTTGCTGAGGCGGAATTGGCAAGGGAAACAAAGAGGCTTGCAGCCTCACGAGACCGACAGGAAGCGCAGTGCCTGAGAGTCCCCACGACGGCTGACGTCGCGGGTCTCATGCAGCGGCTGTCTCTTGAGGTCGACGGTCACTTCGTGCGAGATCAGACGTTCACCGTCATGGATCGGCCCGAAGCCGAAGCGAACCGATTCCAAGTGCTTCCGCTTCAGATTGAGATGGAGGCGGACTTTGATCACATCTGGAAGGTGCTGGAGCAGTCAGAGCGCCTCCCAAGGTTGCTACGGGTCGCCGGTTTAGAAGTGTCGCTGCTTGATTCCAAGGAAGAAGCAGCAGCATCTGAGCCAAGAATGCTGCGTGCCGCATTGGCCCTAGACGTCGTCTACGCGCCGCCGAATCACGGAGATCGATCCCCATGAATCAACTACTGCTGAATCTGCGTCGCTTCGGCGTTCGGCTGACGGCTGATAGGCGTCGCTTCGCTGTGTTGTGCGTTCTCTCCGCGGTCGCGCTTCTGTTCTGGACGCGGCTGATCGTGGTCAAGCGAATTCCCAGAACCGCGCTCGCTGAACCAGAGGCCTTCGTTGACCTAGACAAGGCGCTGGGTGGCTCCAGCGATCCGGGGCAGCCGGTCGAACTCGTTCTTCCGGGGCGGCCTGGGCGAGACCCCTTCTCGATTGATGCCGCCATATTTCCGGCTCTGGTGGCGGCTATGCCGTCTCCTGGATCAGTGGGATCAACTGTTGCGAGTGGTCCGGATCCAAAGGTGGCCCTCGAGAGCCTGCGGCTTGAGGCTTCCATGCCTCCCACAATCGCCGTCATAGACGGGTCGACCCGCCGTCGCGGAGACACTGTGGTTGGGTCAGAGGGCTTGGCATTCACTGTTCTGGAGATTCACCCAAGAAGCGTCGTACTTGACCGCTCGGGTGCCCGATACGTACTTCGCATGGAATGATCAAGAAGGACCGATAAGGTCAAAGGGCGAAGGCGTAGTGAACAATGGACCGATATCCACCGTCGATGCGCACCCAGATGCTGGCCGTGTTGATCTGCTGTTCTACCGCGCTTGGAAACGAGCAAGGTGGCGATGTGTCCGATATTCAAGACGCTGGTGGGTCTGTTCAAGAGCAGACACCTGTTCCAGCCGAGGTTGAATCGCCTGGCGGCAATGCCGATGTGGCGGCAACCGAATATGGAACATTCAATCTCAACGCCCGAGATATCGACCTGACACAGATCCTCGAGATGCTCTCCGAAGTGTCCCATCGCAATATTCTCGCCGGGCGAGATGTCACTGCGACCGTGAGCGTCAATCTCTATGACGTGAGCTTTGACGAAGCACTGACTGCTGTGCTCGAGGTGGGTGATTGCGCTTCCATCGAAGAGGGCAACTTCATTTACGTGCATCCCAAGGAGTACGTTAAGCAGGTTCTCGAATCAAGAAGGAATCGTGAGACGAGAGTCTATGAGTTGTTCTACATCTCAGCCGAGTCGGCCGAGAAGATTGCGACCCCGATCTTGAGTGAGAGCGGCACGGTTGTGTCGCTTGGATCTGTGGAAACAGGATTCGATTCATCTATAGAAAGTGGAGGCAGCGACTCGTGGGCCTTCTCCGCGAAACTTGTTGTCAACGACTACGAGGAGCAGCTTGACGCAATTGCGACGACGATAAAGGAACTCGATGTCGCGCCAACCCAAGTGCAGGTCGAGTCGGCCATTTTGCAGGCAGCAGTCAAGGAACGAAACGGCTTTGGTGTGGACTTCTCCTTTGTTACGAGCATGAATTTCACAGACTTCATTGGTGGTACTGGGGCTTCTGGATCGGGTGAACCGGTCAGCCCAGTCGGTCTTGTCGGAAACCTCATTGATGGCCTGACACCGACGAACAATGTCGTGGCGGGGCAGGGCAACAATGGCGGCGGGGGTGAAGGAACATTCAAACTTGGACTCATCAAGGATGGATTCTCGATCTTCATACGCGCGCTTGACGATGTGACCGACACCACAATCCTGGCGCGGCCGAAAGTGATGTGCCTGAATCGACAGCGAGCAAGAATTCATGTCGGTCTCGATGTTGGCTATCTGACGTCGACCGTTACCGATACATCGACGACCCAAGCGCAGGAATTTCTCCCGTCCGGAATCGAACTGGTGTTCAGGCCATTTATCTCGCCGAACAACATGATCCGCATGGAACTCAATCCGGGCCTCTCGGGTGTGACGCAGCGCAAGGTCAACGGTTTTGACGGCGCAGAAGTCACCGTCAATGACAAGTCGACCAACAACATCGTTACGAATGTTCGTGTGCGTGATGGTGAGACCATCGTCTTAGGCGGTTTTTATCAGGAGAAGAGTGTCATCTCGCGGAAGCAGGTTCCACTGCTTGGCGATGTTCCGCTGCTTGGAAGTGCCTTTCGTGGTCAGGATGACGATATCGACCGTGTTGAAATCATCTTCCTGCTCACGCCGACAATCCTTCAGGACGAGCAACTCTATGAGATGGGCCAAGACAGCTTGGAGATCATCGACACCGTTCGTGTTGGCGTGCGAAGCGGACTCCTTCCGTGGAGTCGCGATCAGATGACTGCCAACTACAACCATGATGCGTTGCAGGCGTACCGCAATGGCGAACTCGATCTCGCGCTCTTCTACGCCAATGCATCGCTGCGTCAGGACCTCGGGCAGCCGGAGATGCACAGGTTCAGGGAGCAGATTTCGGGACAACGATCGAGCCACTGGGAGCGTGATATCGGCCGCCGAATCCTTCTGCGTGAGATGGACATGATTCCAGCGGACACGCTTGACCCCGTCGCCCCGGAGGAGCAGTTCGATCAGGGGCAGCGCCCCGCGCCCGCTCCGGCCATTCCGGAGGGCGAGGCAGAGGCAGAAGGGAAGCAGGTTCAGGTGCCGCCTTCCAACGATCCAGTCACCCTCACAGGTGGCCTTGCATCGACCGAGTTCGGTGAGGTGAAGGAATGAGCTATGTGCGGATAACAGTCGGAGTAATTCTGGTGCTCAGCATGATCGGCTGCAACGGTCCTACCAGTCGAGGCAAGCAGATGCGGCAGGAGGCGTACTCGCGCATGGATGCCGTGAATGCCCGGCTTGTGCATGAGCAGGCAGTGACCGCGTTCGAAACCGGGCAGTTGGAACGCGCTCGCACGCTCATGGAAGAAGCCATCGAGCGGTATCCCGGCGAAGCGGCTTGGTATGTGCTGATGGGGCGAATCCTTCTTGAGCAGCATCGACTGGACGCCGCGAAGCGGATGTTTGAGCACGCGCTGACAATCGATGACTCAAACTCGGAATGCAACTACTACCTTGGCGTACTGCATGAGCGGTGGTCCAGCGACGAGACGGCAGCGGATCACTTCACAGACGCGGTCGAGAAGGATCCGAATCGACCGCAATACGTTCTTGCAGCGGCCGAGGCGCTCATTGCGTCGGGCAGGTTGGAAGAGAGTCAGGCGCTGATCGAGGAAAGAATGGATCATTTTGAGCATCATGCCGGTTTGCGGCACCTGCTCGCTCAGATCGAGTTGCTCTCAGGCGATGCCGAGTCTGCCACCAAGCACTGCGAAGCGGCCAGACTCTTGGCCCCGGATGATGATGGGATTGCGCATGATCTTGTTGTGATGCGATTCGCATCAGGAGACTGGGGGGGGACACTGGCGGCAATCCAGGATGCCAGCTACCGAACGGATGAAACTGCTCCGATGCTCCAGCGACTGAAAATCCGTTCGCTCATGGCGATGGATCGAAGTGTCGAAGCACGCGATGTGATCAGGGAACTCTGCAATCGCTCGCCCTCTGAGGCGTCCCTTTGGCGGGAGCTCGGAGTGCTCGGTTGGGATGTTGCTGACTGGAATTCGGTTGCGGAAGCCGCAGATCGGTTGAATGGACTGGGCAAGTATCCGTTCGAGCAGGGGTTGTTCTCGGCCCTTGCCAGTCGATCGCAGGGTGATTATCAGGCAGCTGCCAAGGAACTGGAGTCCCTCGCCAAACGATTCCCGGACCGTCCGGAAGTGTGGGCGGTGCTCGCCGGTGTTCGGTCTGTGCTGAATGATCCGGATGGAAGTGCTGAAGCGAAGGAGCTCGCGGTCAAGTGGGCCCCCGATCACGCCGATGTTTCCGCCGTGTCAGGGGTGTACGGCACCCAAGGTCCCTGACGGACCGCTCCCCTGACCGACGCGAGGTCGGTATGCAGACCGTGATTCGATCAATACTGGGCGGCGTCGCCCTTGGCTCCCTTACGTTGGGAGCCGGCTTGGCGGCCATGTTCGCAGCCTCTTGGCTCGGGCTTGGTTCCGATCCTTGGGTGGTCGTCGCGGGAATCACCATTGCTGTTGTCATGGTCGGCGTATTGACCGGGCTGACCATGTCCCGAGCGATGCGATCTCTCCGCCGTGATTTGGAGGTCGCTGAAGGTGGTCGGCACCTCGTCGGCCCCCGATGGATGCGGCCGATCCTGCGGACCCTTGCGGAATACCGGATTCGCCATCAGCAGGCCGAAGTGGCATGGCGAAATCGTGAACGAGATCTTGAAATCCGCGCACACGTTTCGGAATCAACTCGGCTTCAGTCAGAGGCCGTTCTTGACGTGATGGACGAGGCGGTCGTTGTCTGCAACACGATGCTCGAGATCGTGTCTGCGAACCAGGCGGCCGCAAGGCTTCTTGGATTTGATCTGGAACAGTCCGTCGGTCGTCCGGTATCCGAGGTCGTTCGGAATGCTGGCCTTCGCCGAATTATCAGCGAGACAATTGAGTCAGGTACTGGAGCCGAACCTCGGCGGGGCGAAGTGCGATTCAAATCTGGATCGGCGTGCGAGGTTGTCTCGGCATGCGCGGTCGATCGCCGCGGCCGCACAAGCGCGGTTGTGACAGTGCTGCACGACCTGACGCGAGAACGTGAGATCTCCCAGATGAAGAGCGAATTCGTCTCGAAGGCGAGTCACGAACTTCGGACACCACTCTCGAGTATGCAGGCCTATGTTGAAATGCTCGTTGATGGCGAAGCCGAGGATGAGGCAACTCGCCAGGAGTTCTACGGCATTATCCAATCTGAGACCCAGCGGCTCTCCAGGCTCGTCGACAACATGTTGAACATAAGCCGGATCGAAGCGGGAATCATCGAAGTGGATCGTGCGAGGATCGATGTTCACGAGTTGGTGGACCGAGCTGTACAGACGCTCGAGCCGCAGGCTCGTGAGAAAAACATCACACTTCATACGGAAGTGGCACCGGTTGGTACGGCCGTTGAGGGCGATGCGGACATGCTGCAGCAGGTCATTATCAATTTGCTCTCCAACGCCGTGAAGTACACGCCCGAGGGTGGCCGTGTCACGGTCAATGTCGATTCCGACACGCTAACACGCAGTGTTCACGTTGCAGTTTCGGATACAGGACTCGGGATCTCGCCGCGGGATGCAGAGCATGTGTTCGAGAAGTTCTTCCGGGTCGAGAATTACAAGCGTGTGGCAAAGGGAACCGGACTCGGTCTCAATCTCTGCCGCCACATCATCGAAACAGTTCACCGAGGTCAGATCGGTTTGGAATCCACGCTTGGCATGGGTTCGAAGTTCTGGTTCTCGGTTCCCATGGGTCTTGAGCCTGCCCGAGTGGCGGCCTGAGGAGTCAAACAATGACGCGCCGAATTTTGGTCGTGGACGACGAGTCCCACATCCTGCACGTACTGTCGCTAAAGCTGCGCAACAGCGGCTTCTGTGTCGACACCGCCGTGGACGGCGAGGATGCGCTGCATCAAATCGCGGCGTCGGCTCCGGATTTGGTGATTACCGATCTACAGATGCCATATCTCAACGGAATCGAGTTGTGCCAGCGGTTGACCGAAGATCCCTCGACGGCGGACATTCCCGTCATCATCCTCACTGCTCGTGGATATGCCCTTGGCGACGAAGCTGCCGGCCTCACCAACGTACGCCAAGTCGTGAACAAGCCATTCAGTCCGCGGACCATTCTGGAACAAGTGCACCGGGTTCTTGGAATCACGGCTGACGTTGTGGAGCGTGCCGCATGAGCGTTGGTACGGGACAAGCCGTCCGCATGCATTGCGAGGACCTGGCCACGATGCTTCGAGAGCTCGGTCTCGTACTGTTTGCGTGCGATCTTGAAGGCCATCTCACCGAGTCACGCTCACCGGTGCAGCGAGATTGGCTCAGTGAGTTGGTGAAGTCTCCTCGTATCGTCCGCCGCTCGCTGTCCAAAGCAGCCGAGCGTTGGCGCGAGGAGGACCGCCCGCAACCGTGTGAGCTCGTGCCCGGTCTGTGGTGCGCGCCGGTTCCGGTTCGCCACCGACGTGATCGTGCCGGATACGTGCTTCTTGGTATTCCAACGCGAGCTCTTCTTGAGAGCGAACAATTGGAATCAATGTGCCAAGCAATACAATTCGACACCAGAGTGTGCCGTGAACGTATGCGCCGTATGGGCGTGGCATCCGAGAGCGAAGTCGCGAGGCTCTCGGCCATGTTTGAGCGGCTCTGGTCAGATCGTCAGGCTCGAGAAGGCCGCGAGCAGACCTTGGAACAAGTTGGTCGAGAACTGGCCGAGACGTGGGAGGAGATCAATCTCCTGTACTCGATCACCGACAAGATGACGGTGGAAGCCAGGCCGCACCGGTTTGCAGCGCAGGCATGCAGCGAACTTCTGCAGACGCTGCCGTACCGATGGGTTGCAGCTTATATTGATCGTGATGGAAGCGGTGAAGGACGGTTGATCGTGTCGGGCGACGCGCCGCGTGATCGATCAAGTCTTCGTGAAATCCTTTCGGCCATCTCAAGTCGTGGAAACCTCGATGGCCCCTTGATGGCTGGAACGCTTTCTGGCGATGATCCTGAACTTGACGCGCTTGGTGTTGCAGGCATCGCGCATCCGATTGGCCGTGATGATCGCGTCGTCGGATTGTTGGTTGTGGGGGACAAGGAGGGGGCAGACGGGGCACCTTCATCCGTGGACATCAAGTTGTTGGCGGCGGCTTCGGCGCATATCGGCATCCACCTAGAGAATGCCGGCCTGTTCGAGGACATGAACACGATGTTCCTGGGAATGTTGGAAGCGATCACCGCGTCGATCGACGCCAAAGATCGATACACCTGCGGACACTCACGCCGAGTCGCGCTGCTGACACGCCAGCTCGGCGAGGCGATGGAGCTCGACCCATCGACGATTCAGCGAATGCACATAGCCGGTCTTGTGCACGATGTTGGCAAGATCGGTGTGCGTGAGAGTGTGTTGTGCAAGCAGGGACGGCTGAGCGATGAAGAGTACTCCGAAGTTCGAAGGCATCCAGAGATTGGCTGGAACATTCTCAAGGACATTCCGAACTTCAACGACATTCTTGATGGCGTGCGGCATCACCACGAACGTTGGGATGGCGGCGGCTATCCGTCTGGCATCGCGGGAGCGGACATTCCGTTGCCTGCGAGGTTGATCGCGCTTGCGGACACGTTCGATGCAATGTGCTCGACTCGAACCTACCGGGCTGCAATGGCTCGTGAGGAAGTACTTGCGGAGATGGCTGCTGGAGCCGGCACTCAGTTCGATCCGGACCTCGTGCCGCTTTTCCTGAAGTTGGACTTCCGTGAGTGGGAGTCTCTCATCGAGGCGCACCGTGGAACCGAGATTCCCCTTGGCCTGGAGGATGCGGCATGAAGATGCAATGGGAACACCATCGAAGTGGAACAGTCCTCTCGCTTTCGGGCGAATTCGTATCAGAGGACACTGACGTTCTTAGAAGGCGTTGCGAAGAGCGGCTCGAAACGGGCACTCGGCTGATTATCGATCTTCGAGAACTGGACCGGATCGATTCAGCGGGCCTTGAGGCGTTGCTGTGGCTGCAAGAGTCACTCCATCGCCTTGCAGGGCAACTTCGACTTGTGCGTGGGGAAGGCCAAGTGGCCGCTGCGCTGCATGTGACACGAATCGACCGTCAACTCTCAGCCCATGGCACGCTTGAAACAGCGGCGCGTTCATTCGCAAGAGGGCAGGCCGCATGATCGAGCAAACTCACAACACGTCCGACCACGAACTCATGACCGATGTGCCGCTCGGCCGTCTTCTGGTGGCTCGAGGCCTTCTCAGCGAGGAGGACTTGGATCGCGCGCTGACATGGCAGAGTGACCATGGACACCAGCATCTTCTCGGCGAGGTTATTCAGCGGCTGGAACTGGCGACAGAAGACGAAGTCGTGCGAACACTCGCCGAGAGTTATGGCGTGCCGTTTGTCTCGCAAGTCGCGAAGACTGCCGACCCAGCCGTCATTGAGTTGCTGAGCCGTGAGTTCATCGAGGAGCATCGCGTGCTGCCTCTGTTTCTTGTTCGCGGAGTTCTCACCGTGGCGGTGGTCGAACCGAGCAATCTGATTCTGTCCGAAGACATCGCGAGGATCACCGGCCACGAGGTGCAGGTTGTTGCTGCAACGCGCACCGAGATTGAGTCGGCTATTCGATCCTGGCTGCCAGCTGCCAATGTGTTCGTCATCGACGATATTTATGAGGACATCGCCGAGGAGGATTTCTCGGTCATCGAGCGTGAGGCGACGGAACTCTCCGACCTCGAAGAGGTCGCCGGTCATGGACCTGTCGTCAAACTCGTCAACTACCTCATCTTCACCGCGGTGCAGGAAGGGGCGTCGGACATCCACATCGAACCGGAAGATCACCGGCTTCGTGTGCGCTACCGTGTGGATGGCAGGCTGTACGAGAAACTCTCGCCCCCACATCGCATGCATGCCGCTATCGCGAGCCGCGTAAAGATCATGTCGAACCTCGATATCTCAGAACGGCGAGTGCCGCAGGATGGCGACTTCAATGTAATGATGGAAGGGCGTCCGATTGATCTTCGTGTATCCACCATGCCGGGTAAGCACGGCGAGAAGGTGGTGATCCGAATCATCGACAGCCGAAACAACAATCTGACGCTCGACCAACTCGGATTCGGTCCGAAAATGCTGGAGACGTGGCGAGCGATTGGTGCATGCCCCAACGGCGTCGTGCTTGTGACGGGACCGACGGGGTCGGGCAAGTCAACAACCCTCTACTCAGTTCTCTCGGAGATCAACTCCGAAGATAAGAATATCTCGACGATTGAAGATCCGGTTGAGGCCAGGCTTCCCGGTGTGAATCAAGCGCAGGTCAACAAGAAGGCCGGCTTTACCTTTGCCGGTGCTTTGCGATCAATGTTGCGTCAGGACCCCGACATCATGATGGTCGGCGAAGTTCGTGATAACGAAACTGCCGGAATTGTGACGCAGGCGGCTCTGACGGGACACCTTGTCTTTTCGACGCTCCATACCAACGACGCGCCAAGTGCCGTGACGCGTCTTGTGAATCTTGGTGTGGAGCCCTATCTCGTAGCGGCCACGTTGCGCGGGGTGCTTGCGCAGCGGCTTGTCCGGAAGATCTGCCCGCACTGCAAAGCGAAGGCGGAGCCGGACGAGCGAATGGCCGCAACGATCAAGGCGGCCGGCGGGGATCCTAATGCTGTTTGGCAGGGCGCCGGATGCGGGCGATGCCGAGGCACGGGATACGCCGGTCGAATTGGAATCTTCGAATTGCTGGCGCCGGATGTTGAGTTTTTGGAAGCAGTTGCAGCGGGCGAGAGCATTCAATCGTTGCGGACGCGGCTCTCCGGAAGTGCCTTTCACACGTTGCGAGAAGATGGCTGGAGCAAGGTCGCAGCCGGTTTGACGACACCTGAAGAAGTGCTGGGGGCGACGAGCCAGTGATGTTGACAGCGACTTCCAACAAGGCCGAGCGGACCTACTCGTATCGAGCGCGTTCACAGGACGGCGAGATCGTGACCGGGACGCTCTCTGGCGAGACGCCAGAGGTCGTGGCAACGTTGCTTCGCGCCGATGGTTTGATGCCCACGGCGATTCGATCGGCAGGTGCGGCGCTGCCCGACTTCGATGCCGAGGCCGTCCGCCGGGGCGAGGCCTTCAGGCGGATCAAGCGGGACGATGTTGCAACGTTCTGCCAGCAACTGGGAGTCATGCTCGATACGGGCGTGCCGCTGCCTGAGGCGCTCGAGTCGTGTTGTTCGCAGAGCCGCCGCAAAGAGTTCGCCTCGCTTGTTGCCGAAATTCATGTTGATGTGTGCGGCGGTACGCCACTATCACGATCCATGGCGAGGTTTCCAAAGATATTCCCAGCGATCGTCGTTAGCCTTGTCCGCGCGTCGGAGGCATCCGGCACGATGGCATTGATGCTCGGCCGAGTGGGGGAGTATCTCCTCAAGGAAGAGCGAACGCGGCGTCAAGTCAAAGGTGCAGCAACCTATCCGGCTTTCATGCTTGGCAGCGCGGTACTCATTACAGCGTTCATGCTCGTTGTGATTCTTCCGAAGTTCGCGGCAATTTACGAGCGGAAGGGATCGAGCCTTCCGCCAGCAACTCAGGTGATGATGGCGATCGGCGATGGTCTTCGCTACGGATGGCCGATTTGGGTACCGTCTCTGGTAGTTCTGGCGGCGGGAGTCTTCATCTGGAGGCGCACGCGATCGGGTCGCAGGACGATTGACTGGTGCAAACTCTCAACGCCGGTCATCGGGCGACTGACGGTCACGCTGTACCTTGCTCGCGCCAGCCGGACGATGGGAACGTTACTCGCCGGCGGTGTCGGTTTGATTGATGTCATTCGAATCTGCCGCGGTGTGACGGACAATATGATCTTCGACCGAATGTGGCAGGACATGGAAGATCGCGTTCGGGACGGCAAGGAGTTGACTGGAGCCGTCGCCGAGTCGCGGTGGATTCCCGCAGGCGTGGCGTCGATGATGGCCTCTGGTGAGCGGAGCGGCCGATTGCCGGAAGTCATGGAGAAGATCGCCGCCCGTTGCGATGAGGAACTCGAGACCGGTATCAAGAAAGCGACTTCCATGATCGAGCCGATGCTGATCATCTTCATGGGTGTCCTTGTTGGCGCCGTTGCGATGGCCCTGCTGCTGCCGATCTTCAAGATGTCCTCCGTCGTCGCAGGCTGAGTTTCTCCCCAATCTACGGCGCGATGGACGACGAGGGAGAGGCAAGTGGCTTTCCCGGGTCTCCTTATTGCAGAGTGTTCGCCGATGCGACATACTGAACCTTCACCGGGCAAGCGTTCCGCCCGAGTTGAGGGGCGATTATGGAAAGCGACGAAAAGGTCCGCGTCACACGTTTGCTTGATGCGGCTGGTTCGGGTGATTCCGGGGCAGCTTCGGCCTTGTGGTCCGAGGTGAATCAGGAACTGCGGTCCATGGCCACTGGCTTGCTGGCAAGAGAGCGTCCTGGCGCGACCTTGCAGCCCACCATGGTGGTCAACGAGGTATTCCTGCGGATGTGGGCCGGGAAGAGCGAACCACCTCGCTTTAAAGATCGACGTCACTTTTTTGGCAGCGCCGCTCGGGTGATGGGACAGTTTCTGGTCGACCATGCCCGAAGCCGCGATCGACTGAAACGGGGCGGTGGCCGCCGGCCGGTTTCGCTTGCAATTTGTGATGGTGAACTTTCGACGCCCGATTCGGTCGATTCTGATGAGATTGCCTGCCTCCTTGGCGCCTTGACGGCGCTTGAACTGGAGGCCCCTCGCAAGGCCGAAGTGGCCTGGCTCCGCTACGTTGCGGGGCTGAGCATTGAGCAGGTTGCCACGGTCTTGGAGGTATCTCGCCGGACCGTGATCGATGATTGGGGTTTTGCTCAGGCTTGGTTGCGTCGTAGGCTGGCCGAAGGAGGCTCTGAATGAGTGTGGACCCTGATCGATCACAAGCTGTCTTTCTTGCAGTGCAAGGTCTGCCCAAGGCAAATCGCCAGGCCTTCCTCGATGGCGCCTGTGGTTCCGATGCTGTGTTGCGGGCGGAAGTAGAGTCGCTCCTTGCTCATGCGCCCGAGAAAGCAGGGGACGTTCATACCGTGCTGTCATCAAGCGGATCGAGCAAGGGGTCTTTGGGCGGCTTGGATCCTCAAGCGAATATCGGTAGCCTCATTGACCGGTATCGCATTCGTGGGGTTCTTGGGGAAGGGGGCTTTGGGGTGGTCTACCGGGCCGAGCAATCAGAGCCGGTTCGCCGCGAGGTCGCGCTCAAACTGATCAAGCCAGGGATGGATTCCAAGTCTGTCTTGGGGAGATTCGAGGCCGAGCGGCAGGCCCTTGCGATGATGGATCACCCTGGGATCGCTCGGATGCTCGATGGCGGGATGACCGATGATGGGCGGCCTTACTTTGTCATGGAGTACGTCCGAGGGATTCCGATCACGGCCTTCTGCGACATCAATCGACTGGATCTCAAGGGTCGCCTCGATCTCTTTCTGGAAGTCTGCCACGCGGTGCAGCATGCGCATGGAAAGGGAATCATTCACCGCGACCTGAAGCCGTCGAACATTCTGGCGGCGTACGACGGTGAGGACATGGTTATTAAGGTCATCGACTTTGGTATTGCCAAGGCGCTCAACCAGCGGCTTTCCGATGCGACTGTGGCCACCATGGAAGGTCGCCTCATCGGCACGCCGGAGTACATGAGTCCCGAGCAGGCTGAACAGTCGGCATTGGACGTCGATGCTCGCAGCGACATCTATTCGCTGGGTGTGATTCTGTACGAGTTGCTCGCAGGTCGCTTGCCATTCGAGGCATCCGAACTGCGGAGTGCCGGCCTGAACGAGATCCAGCGCATCATTCGCGAGGACGATCCACCGCGGCCGAGTCTCCGTTACGACGAGTTGCGATCCAGTTCCGCAGATTTGTCGGAAGAAGTCGCCAAGTCCCGCTCGCTCGACGCTCGGTTGCTCATGCGACGGCTGCGGGGGGACCTGGACTGGATTGTGATGAAGTGCTTGGAGAAGCCGCGACCGCGTCGTTACCAGGCGGTTGTCGCGTTGGAGGCGGACATTCAGCGATATCTCGTCAACGAACCGGTCGAAGCGGGGCCACCTGGGGCCGCCTATCGGG
>JAAERN010000083.1 GCA_024230295.1 Planctomycetota bacterium | reverse complement strand
TCTCTGGGTCTTTACTTCTACTAAGTGGCGCATTACTGATCGATCCGAACGCATTGGCTGAAGCAATCCGACTCAGCTTCGAAGTCGCGGCGACTCCCGACTCTGTCACCAACACTGAACTTGAGCGAGCGTTCGCGGCAGTGCCCAGGACCCAATCCGTTGGTACTTGGGTCCTAGTCATCGGAGCCGGAATCGCGATCGCGACCCTAATCTCCGCATGGCAAGTCTGTGCAATAAATCGAACGGCAATGCAGGCAGCATCAGGTCATCGGGCCAGTATTGGTGACGGATTCCGGGCAGGGATACGAGGTGGCGTCCGCCTGTGGGGCTACGGGTGGTTGATTGCGCTCGTTGCGGCCGTGCCCATTTCTCTCGTAGTACTCATAGTCGCGGCAGCCGCCTCAGTTTCAGCCTGGCTTGCTGCGGGTCTCGGATTGATCGCCGCACTCGTTTTGGCCATCGCCTTCGCTGCATTCTTTATTCGCATCTTGCCGTTGTCTGCACAAGCAATCGTCGAGCGTGGCGCGCTGCGCTGGTCTTGGCGATCGACGCGAGGGAAGTTTTGGGCGATCCTTGGCCGTTGGTTCCTGTGGAGTGCGGCCACCTATCTGATCATCCAAGTGATTCTTTCGATTGCCACGCTGCCGGCAACTGCTGTCGGCTCGTCGGTATCCGATCCAGCCGACGTACAAACGCTAGGAAATGTGCTGTTG
>JAAERN010000082.1 GCA_024230295.1 Planctomycetota bacterium | reverse complement strand
GACTTCAATCTCATCGAGCAGTCGGACGTGCGTCGTTTCTACGAGACACTGCAGCCGGACATCGTGGTCCACCTCGCCGCCGCCTGCGGTGGCATCGGGGCGAATGTCGAGAATCCCGGCCGCTTCCTGTATGAAAACGCGATCATGGGGCTCCTGCTGCTTGAGGAGGCTCGTCAAGCGGGCATCGACAAACTCGTCCTCATCAGCACCACGTGCGCCTATCCCAAGGACGCCCCGCTGCCACTCCAAGAAGATTCCATCTGGACTGGCAAGCCCGTCGGCGCGACCGGCCCCTACGGCATGGCCAAGCGACTGCTGCACGAAGCATGTGAAACCTATGGCCGTCAATACGGCCTGGACACCACTGTGCTTGTTCCTGCCAACCTCTATGGACCGGAAGATCACTTCGAGGAAGAAAAGAGCCACGTGATTCCAGCGATCATTCGCCGATTCGTGGAATCGCAAGAAGCGGGGCTTGAAGAAGTCGTCAACTGGGGTTCCGGCACACCGACACGCGAGTTCCTGCACGTTCGAGACGCTGCTCGCGGTATTGCGCTCGCAGCAGCAACCAAGACTGGACCCGAACCGATCAATCTCGGCACCGGTGTCGAAACATCGATTGCAGAGCTGACCAACACCATCGCCGATGCCGTCGGCTACACCGGCACGCTGTCTTGGGACACCAGCAAGCCAGATGGGCAACCCAAGCGCTACCTCGATGTCACCCGCGCTCAGAAGCGACTCGGTTTCAGTGCCGAAGTCCCACTCGCAGCGGGCATCGCCGAGACGGTCGCCTGGTACAGATCTTCCCTGACCGACTAGCGGGTGTTCCGCATCAACACCCTCTCCGCTGCAGTACACTCGTCAACATGAACCGTCTCTTCGCCTTAGCCATCCCGATCGTCCTTGCCGGATGTTCACTGCACGACCAGATCGAAGACACCGCCCAATCGTGGCAAGGCCAACGACTCTCACAGGTCGAAGGGGCGTGGGGAGCACCTTCGCAAGCGACGAATCCGCTGAACTGGACGATGTGGACGATGGGCAATGATCAAGGTGGATGGGTCGTTGGCTTTCACACGCATACCGCAGATCAGATCATCGACGATCACGTCGTGACGACTTGGGGCACGCTTCCGAACGATCTGCCGAGTGAACTGGCCCCGAAGCATTAGCCATTCTGAGCGGTGACGCTGCAGCCAAGTGCTGCACATTGGCACCGTCATACACGGACTGGTGAGATCCAAGAGAACCGGCTCAGCAATCACCCCACCAACTGATCACGAAGAGAATGTCGGATACGTCCACGACGCCATCGCCATTGACATCTCCGGAACCAGATCCGCCGAAGTTGGCAATTACCAGAAGCACATCATTGACACCGACGGTTCCATCTCCGTCCACGTCGGCACTACATCCACCCGGGCACGTGTCCTCGAAACTGTTGCCGCCTCCGTCCACCCAAGTGATTCCGATGACATTGGGATCGTTGTGGCAGAGCAGGGTCCCGGAAATCACAGGATTTCCTGTGGAGAGAATGCAGTAGTTGGACGTGGCGATGTTGTCCCGAATGATGCAGTCGCTGATGGCTGGATCACCATTGATCCGAAATGCAGAACCCGTCGTCATATAGCCACCGGTAATGGTGAACCCTTCGATGATCGACGTCTCGCCATCCATCAACGTGACAACAGTCCCCTGCTGCTGCGCATCGATGATCGTCTCCTCCGCACCTGATCCATAGAGGCTCAACGATCGCCCTCCGAAGTCAATCTGTTCGGAGTACACCCCCGGACCTACCTGAATGATCGATCCGGTCGGAACATCATCAATCGCTGCCTGAATCGTTGCATAGTCACCCGGAACCTGCACGGTCACGGGCGGCTCGACGCCAGCCTTGTCGATCCACGTCCGCCAACCACCACTGTCGCGCCATTCGTGGGCGAGCCAGATGGCTGTGTTATCCGGATCCGGCGAAGCGCCGCTGTAGTCGCCCCACCTGCCACTGGTTTCAGGCGCGCTGCTGGACTTGACCAGACTCGCTGGTTGGAGCGTGCCGCTTGGATCAGATGGATTCCGCAAAGCACGCCACATCGATGTGTATTCATTCGAAGCGGAACGCGCAAAGACAATGCAGACGTTGTTGTTCCCATCCACGGCGATGGACGGGAAGAAAGTGTAGATGCCTGTACCTTCGTCGATTTCACCGGATTGGGCCAAAGTCGGGACCTGCCCAGAGTCGGGCCAGCCACGAAGGTCGATCTCATACCACCGCACGCGTGCGCGACTGCTTCCAACGTGGTGTACCGCCCAGATCGAGCCGTTTCGATACATGCAGGACCAGAACCGAGGCTCGAACAGATAGTGCTGCGTGCTGGTTCCCTGTTGGGGGACTTGCGACGGGTATGAGTAGGTCGGCACCTGGAGATCGAAGGACTGGGTGCTTGGTGTTCCAAGCGGGTCGAGAATCGCATGAATGCGCACCTCGTTGAAGTTCACCCCATTGCCACTCCCCTCCGAAGACTGCAACATGAACTGGGGAACACCCGGTTCATCATCGGTACTTCGCGCAAGTCCGAGCGACTGATTTCCACTGCCCGAGAGCATGAGTTCACGGGTTCCCGAAACAGGATCGCCAACAAGAACCTGTTCCTTCGGGACCATAAGTATCGGGTACTTGTCGGGACCAAACATGTCGCACGAGAGGTACACCGCATCATCTCCAACCGCGAGGTTTGGAGAATCGATGTCATCATCGATGTGGCTCATGCTCAGCCGATATTTGTGCCAAGCTCCTGCCGGAGAGGAATTCTCCGAGACTGCCAGAAGGAAATACGATCCGCCTCCACCACTGCGCTCGTTGGCCATGGCGAAAAAGCGATTGCTTCGCTGGTCGTACACGACTTCGGGGTCGAACACGAAGGACGTTGCGCCCACCTCGCCCCAGAATCCATAGGAGTCTTCGATCTCGTCCTGAAAGACGAGTTGACCCGAATGGGTATAGCCGGCGATGCCGCCATTCACGACCTCGACCACGTGATTCGGCCCGGCGGCGAGATCTGGATCGGGGGGTGTCCATCCGGTCGGCCCCATGCCTGCAAACCCGATGTCACCACGCTGGGGTCTGGCGTTCACTGGTGGCGGAACGGGCCTGAATTCCGGATCCCATATGGGAGGAATCGGCGCATTGGCTTGCACCATGGCGTACGTCAAATCGGGTTTGGGAAGATCCAGCGACGTCCATCGGGCGGTTCCGGCGCGTCCCGTAGCGAGAAGCGTCGCGGCCTTGTGATCAGCTCCTGCCGAACCTCCCGCCGCAGCCAGCAAGGTGCCGTTTCCGCTCATATGCAGACGAGCGGTTCCTCGCGCACGTTCAAGATGGGCGCCTTCGCCAAGGAGAATGCTTTCTCCAAACCATCCACCGGGCTCCGCGATACGCGCATGAACCTCATGAACGGGCTTGTCAATATTCCACGCCACGCCGCACCGACCTTCAGGATCAACCGCTGCTGCTGCGCCGCTGATCCAGCGGCCGGGAGTGGGTGCTGCAATAGTCCGAGGCGCATTGTCGATACCAAGACGCTGCGCTTGCACCTGCCAACCATGCGGATCACGCGCCAGCCAAGTCGCCAGCACGGTCTGTCCGTTGGAGGCGATCGCCGGCTCGATTGCATCGGCGGCAAGTATGCGAGGTTCGCCCACGGTGCCATCAGCAGTCATCTCAACGGCATGCACCGTGAAACGCTCATCATCACGAGATGCCCAGACAATGACCCAGCCACCTGGAATAGACGCGATGGAAGGGCTGGCGTGATGACCTGATCCGGTCGAGACATCGAACTCGGATCCCGATGCGCCACTTGGGCGCAGCAGCCGAGCGCGAACGCGCCGACCTTCTTCTGTGGGACTTGTCCAAACTGCCATTGCCGTATCACCGGCGCCTGTAGAGAGCACGACTTCGTTCTGATGACCATGCCGCTGCATATTGACGGCGATCTCGTCATGCCATGAGAAGCCATCGAACCACCGAGCGACGATGCCGCCCTGCTGACCATCCTGCCCCCAACTCGTCCATGCAGCCCAGGCTTCACCATCGGCGTTCATGCAGACGGCTGGATGCATCTGATGCCCTTGCACATCGGTATTGATCGTGAACTCTTCGCTCGCGAACGTACCGTCGGCGTGGAGAAATCGCCCTTGAATTCCATAGAAGCCACCCTGCTGGCGACGTGAATCCCAAGTGACCAGCACACGATCCGCAGCATCTGCAGCCAGCGCAACATGGTCCTGAGCACTTGGCGCAAACTGGCTGAGCCGCTCGATATGCGTGTCATGATGAACGGCACATCCCGCGCACAGCACAATCAGGCATCCCAAGGCAACTGTCTTTCGCATAACGCACTCCGTACTTCTCAAACCCACAACCATTCGATCATCGATCCTAGTGGGCCTCCTGCTCCGCCAAAGACGCAAAATTGACGAGAATCGTCTATTTCCGGACCTTGCCTAGGGCAACCGGTCGCGACAAGGGCTTCACTTCGGATCACACTCCTTCATCGCAACCCCACCTGCATCAAGCCTTCTCTGCCACTCTAGGGCGGGCCGTGCTACCCTCTTCTGTCCATTTTCGCGGGTGTAGCTCAGTGGTAGAGCGTCAGCTTCCCAAGCTGAATGTCGAGGGTTCGATCCCCTTCACCCGCTTTCTGCTCCTGTCTTCGGGAGTGCCACTAAGTCCATCACTGTCACAAGTTGCGCCGAGCGTTGCGAGGATGTCGCGCATCGCGGGATTGCCAGTTGTTGGCCCCGATTGGCGCGTTTGGTCAGGATCTAGGGCAAGCAGTGCGCAGAGCGCACTGGCATCGACCCACTCCGGCGGTCCATGCAATCAGGGGGAGAAGTTTCAGACCCGCCCACCTGTAGGCGTCAGGATGGCAGGTGCTCGGGTGAATCCACGCAGTGTGATGTTGATTGGTGCTTGGATGTTGGTACCTTGGCGTCATGCGGGGCTGCGTCCCCGGAAGGAGCGCATGTGATGAGTCGGTCTGTGGCGATCATGATGGCCTTGCTCGTGTGTGGTGTGACAACCGCCGCG
>JAAERN010000081.1 GCA_024230295.1 Planctomycetota bacterium | reverse complement strand
CTGCGTCGTCTCAGCATCCGCGTTCTGCCCGATCCACTTGTGAATGCTGGTGCCATGATTGCCGACTCGATCGAGCGCTTCTCGCCGGAGGCCTGGGGCCATGCCACACCCCAACAGGTGTACGACTTTGTGCGCCAAGAAGTGCGTCAGCGCGCCACGGATTTCCTCAAACAACGGGGAGACGGTCTCACCGTCAGTGACGCACTAGTTGAAGTTGCAGCCCACAGCGGTAAAGATCCCATAGGACTCAGCTTCGGAATCGCCGCATGACATCCAACTCTCTCCCCGCCAGCGCAGCAGTCGTGATCATCGGAGGCGGAATGGCCGGCCTGAGCTGTGCCGCATCGCTCGCGCGCCGTGGCATCAGCGACGTGATTCTTCTGGAAGGCAAAACCCTCGCCCATGCGCGAGCCAGCAGCTTCGGCGAGACCCGAATGTTCCGGGAGATGTATTCCGACCCGGTGCTCTGCCGTCTCGCGCAAGAAGCCAATCGCCTTTGGAGGGAAGAGGAGACCCATGCCGGAGAGATTTTGCGTGACACCCACGGACTTCTCTTCTACGGAGAAAGCTGGGATGAGGAGACGATCGAAGGATCGAT
>JAAERN010000080.1 GCA_024230295.1 Planctomycetota bacterium | reverse complement strand
TGTGACCCGTGCTGAGCAGTAGGAGTTCCGTATGAAGGCAGTCCAGAGGGCGATCGATCCGGCGACGCGGTTGCTTCGCTCGATGGATCGTACGGGCTGTGCCGCGTGCGTTGGACTCGATCCGGTGCTCGATCGGATCCCCTCTCAGGAGGGATTTGGGAACGCAGTGGCCGCCATTCGGTCATTCTCACTTGGCGTCATCGACGCTGTGGCAGAACGAGTGGCCTGCGTGAAAGTCCAGTCGGCCTGTTTCGAGCGTTATGGGGCGGATGGCTTGGAAGCGCTCTCCGATGTTGTTGATGCCGCAACGGCACGGGATCTGCCTGTCATCCTCGACGCCAAACGAGGCGATATCGGTGTGAGTGCTCGTCACTATGCGGCGGCTGCATTCGATTCTCGTGGTGACCGCGGTGTGGATTGGTTGACAGTCAACGGCTATCTCGGAAGCGAAACGATTGAACCTTATCTGGAGCGGGGCGGCGTCTTCATCCTCGTTCGTACATCGAACGCCGGGTCGGGTGAGATTCAGATGCTGAGGTTGGACGACGGACGAACCGTGTCCGAGGCGATGGCGGACATGGTTGCTTCACTCGCTGCGCCGCGAATCGGCGAATGCGGCTGGAGCGATGTCGGTGCGGTGGTTGGGGCGACGCACCCAGCGGAAATAGCATCGTTACGGGATCGAATGCCCGGTGTCATCTGTTTGGTGCCGGGGATCGGAGCGCAGGGAGGGCGGGTCGAAGATCTCGGTGGGCTGTGCGGTTCTGATGGGCATGGTGCCATCTTCACTGCGAGTCGATCAGTTATCTACGCAGACCAGGTAGCAGGGCAGTCCTGGGAAGAAGCGATTCGTGACGCCGCTTCGCGGCTGGCCGAAACAACGGGCCGGATTGCGGGGTTGCGATGAAGCGGATGACACCGATGTGGCTGGGTTGGAAAGAGGGCGTTGTCGTCGTGGCCTTCCTGGTAGTCCTTCTGCTGCCACTGATCTTTGAAAGTGACGGAGCTGCGGGGTCGAATGCGGAGCGAAAGCTGGTCATCATCACCCCGCACAATGAGCAGATCAGATATGAGTTTGAGCACGCATTCGAGTCGTGGCATGACCGGACATTCGGAGAGCCAGTGGATGTCGTATGGAGTGTTCCAGGTGGCACCAGTGAAATTCGCCGCATGCTCATTGCGCAGTGGAATGCCGCTGTGGAGCAAGGCCGGCAGCCTGGGGGTGATGCAGATCTCGTCTTTGGTGGCGGCTCATATGAGCATGGAAGGCTGAAGGATGGAGCTCGGAAGGTCCGCTCCGGACTGACCAGAGCCGAGGTGCTCACATGGCTTGACGGAATTGGCGGCGGCGGCGAAGAATCCTTGGAGTCCGGCCGCACGAATGCAGGCGTCATCGAAGCCACGATCGTGCGAGCCGAGAACGGTACGTACACAATTGATGCAACAGCCGCAATCAGCGACGTTCCGCCCATCGATCTCGCGGCGCTTCCACAACTCTATGGCCGAAGTGAAGTAGCAGGTACGAACTTATGGGATCCGGATGGCCGGTGGTTCGGCACCGCACTCTCAAGTTTCGGTCTAGTCGCCAACAGCGACGAACTCGAAGTCCGTGGGATCGAGCCGCCCGACTCGTGGGCGGACCTCGCGGATCCGAGGCTGATCTCTGCAGTTTCAATGGTGAACCCCGCCCAGTCCGGGTCGGTTACGACCGCGTTTGAAACGATACTCAGCCGCCTTGGTTGGAGACGTGGATGGCAAATCCTGCGGCGGGCCGCCGCCAATGCCAGAACGTTCTCGGCTTCGTCCCTTCGCGGCCCGACCGATGTGGCGGCGGGGGATGCAGCGATGGGTGTGTGTATCGATTTCTTCGGGCGGTATCAGCAGCAGGCACTGGCCGACCATGGTGCCGCGGGAAGGTTGATCTACATCGATCCTCCGGGTGAGACGACGCTTGACCCCGATCCTGTCTCGATGCTTGCTCACCCTCCCGATCCAGAGCTGGCAGCGAGATTTATTGAGTTCGTGCTCTCGGAAGAAGGGCAGGCGTTGTGGCAATTTGCTCCCGATGATCGGGAGCCTGGCGAACTTGGCCCTCGCAGATTTGCGCTTCGGCGGCTTCCTGCTCGGGCCTCGATGTATTCGGACCACTTTGATCAGTTCGTCGATCAGGTTGACCCATTCTCCAATGCCGCTACGCCTGAGTATTCGGATCGCGCAATGCGGGCGTTCATCGCGCCGCTGATGCAGGCAATGGCGATGGATGAACGCGACAGGCTGCGTGAGGCGTGGATCGCAATTAGTTCACATCCCGCCTACCCCGCTGATGCGGACGGAATTGTTTCGGCGACCGATGTCGCCGATCCGAAACTCGCCGCCATGATCGAAGCATTCGATGCGATGCCGATCATCACGGCACCTGACGGCACGGTCTGGTCGCTTGACACGCCCGAAGGTCGAAATGTCGTGAAGCGAGGGTGGCTTCGTGGTGGGTGGTCCGATGCTGATCTCTGGCATGAGCAGGCTGATCCAGCGACGGCGTTTCGGCGGCATGCGGGTTCGTATTTCAGAAGCCGGTTCGAGGAAGTCACCGGCGCACTCGGTTCGCCGTGAACGTCGCGATTTTATCGATTGGTGATGAACTGATCGGTGGCAGGATCGTCGATACGAACGCTGCGTTTCTCTCTTCGCAAGTGGCATTGCTCGGCGGGATGACAGTTCTTCGAATGACGGTCGGCGATCGGCGGGGTGATATCGTGGATGCGCTTCGTCGGCTATCGAAACATGCCGAGATCGTTCTTGTGACGGGTGGGCTCGGTCCGACGCCTGACGATCTGACTCGATGGGCGGCGGCGGACCTCGTTGACGGCGGAGAGGTTGTTGATGACAGCGAGGCAATGGAGTGTGTGCGGAATTGGTGCAGCCGGGTGGGATTGCCGCCGACAGAAGCCAGAACGGCGGTGGCCCAGCGGCCTCCCTCATCTCAATTCATGTCCAACGATTGCGGAACAGCTCCGGGCATTCGGATGACGTATGCAGGCGCCGACATGTTCATGCTGCCGGGGCCATCGACCGAGATGCGATCGATGTGGCACAGGCATGTAGGTCCGGCTTTGGAAGCATCGGCCGGGCTGCGCCGCGCTCCGATCGAGGTGATTGCAGCTGGCTTGACCGAAGTACAGGCCGCGGATCAGCTCGGAAGCCTCCTCGACCGCGGCAGCCGCCCCCGGCTCGGCATTCGGGTAGGCCGCGGGCTGATTCGTGTTTCTCTTGAGGATCCGGATGGCAAAGTGACAGCCGCCGACATGGAGAAAGTCCACCGCAAAGTGCGCGACCTCCTTTCGCCGTGGACGCTTCCAGAAGGATCCGAAAGCCTCTCCGAAGCCGTGGGCGAGGCGCTTCAGGGGCGAGGGTGGACCATGGCGACAGCAGAGTCGTGTACCGGTGGTGGGATCGGGGCCGCGATCACGGCGCAGCCAGGGTCAAGCGTTTGGTATGTCGGAGGCTGGGTGACATACACGAATGAAATGAAGTGCCGCGAACTGGGTGTTCCGCCCGAGTTGTTCCATGGGTCTGGTCCCGGAGCGGTGAGTGAGGAAGTTGTGCTGGCGATGGCTGCAGGCGCCAGAGCCAAGAGTGGCGCCAACCTGGCGATCGCAGTCAGCGGCATTGCCGGTCCCAACGGCGGCACCGAGTCCAAACCGGTTGGAACGGTTTGGGTTGGATTGGCCTCTTGCGACAGTCTTGAAGCGCGTCTGATCCGTGCGCCTGGCGATCGAGATCAAGTGCGTGCCGCTACAATTGCAACAGCGTTGCAGTGGGTTCGATGGCGTGCAGAAGGAATTAATTCGTTTCTGCAATGGGAGGCGAAGCGATGACAGTCACGGCCTACATCGGGCTCGGATCAAACCTCGGCGCTAGGGCAGTGTCAATCTTCGAAGCATTGGAGCGACTTGACGATCACGCTGGTGTTGAAGTGGCAAGGCTCAGCACACTTCTTGAAAGTACACCGGTTGATGTCGAGTCGCAGCCGGACTTCATCAACGCGGTGGCCGCTGTTCAGACCAGCCTCGAGCCTGCAGCGTTATTGGATGTCTTGCTGTCCGTCGAGCGGGACATGGGGCGACATCGCGATCACGACACTCCACCGCGCGGACCACGCATCATCGACCTAGACCTCATCATCTGGGGAGATCTGTGCATCGAGTCGCCGGATTTGACCGTGCCGCACCCGCGGATGCCCGAGCGAGCCTTTGTGCTCGTTCCTATGGTCGAACTGTGCCCGGATCTTGTACACCCGACACTTCGGTGTACGGTGACCGAACTGTTGGAACAACATCTTGCCGAAGCCGGACCGCTTGAGGATCGATGTCGAATCATGAAGCGAGGTTCGCTTGGTGATGAGGCCGACGTACCTGGGCCAGGGTTGGAGGAACCATGCTGAACGTAGTGCGAGTGACTTTGGTTTTCGTTGGGCTCGTCGCTGCTGCGGGATGTAGCGACGACCCCGTGCAGGCTCCGCAAGTCGAATCGAAGGCTCCTGCGGCGACATCTGCCGAAGCGGAGACAGTTCTTGCTGCAATGACCGATGCGTTGATCGCTCTTCCAGTTGTTCGGCTCTCAACGACAAAGTCGATACGTCGGGGGGAGCAGGAGGTCGCGCTTACTGAGACGCTGGATATCGGTCCCGAAGATCGCCTCGATTGGTCCGGTGCTGGATTCAGGATGGCAATCGCGGATGGGCGATTGCGAGCGGAGATGGATTCGGTTGAGGACCGTGTCATCGACGTACCGCTCAGTGGATCGCCAATGCAGTCGATTCAAGATGTGTTGGGAGATCATGGGTCGATCCCGCCGGAGTTGCTTCTGTGGAGTTCAGCCGGATGGGAGTTGTGGGGGGATGACCTTCTGGGTGTTGTCATTGGAACGCCGGTTCGACCGATCGGCCTCGACCGTAGTGAATCGGGAGTTGTGCGTGTGATCTTTGAGGGACCTGCTGGTACGGGCTTCCTTGCGATAGATTCGAACACTCATATTCCGTTGGCGTCCGGGGGGAGTGGAACGATGGCCGACGGTCCGCGTCAGACATCAATCGTGGTGGATGGCCACTACGAAGTTGCAACGTTGGATGCGTCTCAACTTGAGCCGGGCATCGATGTGTCTGGCCGGACTACGGTGGCGAGCGTCGCGGCACTGATGGCCAAGCGAGCGGAGACCAAACGCTTTGGCCCGGGAGACTCCATGCCCACGTTCTCCATGCCGTCGACGACCGGGAGCGATGTGGCGTCCTCCGAACTTCAGGGAATGTGGGTTGTGCTTGACTTCTGGGCGTCCTGGTGTGGCCCCTGCAAGCAGGGTTTGCCCGAGATTCAGAAACTCTGGGAAGCGACCGGTCGCAACGAACGTGATGTGCGTGTGCTTGCCGTCAACGTGTTCGACGGGCGAGGGGCAGCGGGGCCTCGGATGGATCGCATCCTGCCATACTGGGAAAAATCCAACTTCGGGTTTCCGTCACTCCTCATGGTTGATTCGGAGGACGCAGAAGCATGGAGTGTGGGGGGTATTCCCGTGACGCTCTTGATTGATCCGGATGGGATCGTTGTGGAGCGTCTGGACGGGTTCACGCCCGGAGAGTGGAAACACTTGCTGTCATTGATCCAAAGCGGAACGCCTGATCAGGGATCGTGATCGCACTGTGACGATGCCACCAACGCTACGATCTGTTCCTGCAGTCGTTTTGCCGGCCGAATTCGGTTGGTGTCGTTGACCAGAATGCTGAATGCAAACCGCCGCCCGCTGGGGCAGCGGATGTATCCACTGAGGGCGCACACACGCCGTAGGTAGCCACTCTTGGCCAGTACGCGTGTATTACCGAGGTTGGAACTCTTGAATCGATTCTTCAACGTTCCTTCGCCAGGAGTGGGCAGTGAGTCGATGAAAGCAGCATCGTCATCGTTGGCGGGATCGAAGGTGCAGAGCCAGGCTGTCATTGCCCGAGCCGAAATGCTGTTGAGCCGGCTCATGCCGCTGCCATCGGCGATGTGCAGGCCGGATTCCTTGCCAACGGCTCGTTCAATCATGCTTGTCATGATGCGGCGGCCATCGGCGTAGGAGCCAGGTCGCCGCGTCGTTTCATGAGCGAGGCGTTTGAGAAGTGATTCGGCGTACAAGTTGTAACTGTCGTGATTGCATCGACGGAGCACCGTCGAGAGCGGCGTAACGATCGAAGGCGCGATCGGAGTTCCGGCTGCAGGCGGGTCGGTCGGCTTGGTAAGTCGGACGGTCTGCACGTCAATGCCGAGAAGGTGCAGCCGATCCGCCAGCATCTGCCCGAACTTCAGGGCGGGCTCTTCAATTGTGATTTCAATCGGCGATGTGGTCGGCACAGGCACTGTGCCCGAGAGCGAGATGACATCTTCGCCGACTCGGCGGTCTGCGCGAATTGTGTGTTTGTCGCGTCCCTTCACGCCCCGTTTCATCGTGTTGACGATACGGATACCTGGCCAAGGAGGCCACGAGTCTGAGGCATCGACCCTGGTTCCGGCCGGAACCGGGCGAAAGCACATGGTGTTACAACTAAAGTTCAGCCCTGAGATCGGGGCGCAATACCGCATGTGCAGTTGCTCGCGGGGCCACTCGTCCGGGATGTACTCGCGATCGAACACTCGGTCATCGACTATCAGCGAGTCAACGCTGGTCATCCCCGATGCCTTGACCCACCCCGCCCAGATATCGAGAAGATCCGTGGAATTCATGGGGCGGCCGTCGGGCCACTGCATTTCCGCGAGCAAGGCGTCGTCTCCGAAGCCTGGGTCACCGTCTGCATCGACGACAAGGTCGTTCCCGCGGCGAAGGAGTCTGGACTCGAATTGAAAATCACTTCCAAGCACTCGGGCCGCAACACTGCTGGTGAGCAGTTTCTCGTTGCTGGCTGGTGTTCGTGGCATCGATGCGGCGATGCCACATACCAGCGTGTCGGAACCGCACTCGCGAATCGCGACCGAGACTTCTCTGGAGGTAAATCCAGCTTCCTTGACGAGCGTGTGGACCCGCTCCTGCAGGTCGGCCACTGCCGTACCCACGAGTAGCAGGGCGGTGAGTATGGAAAGTCGGGCGTGCATGGGTTCGGCATGGTAGCCGCTGCCGTGTACGATTCGAGTATGGCCGCTTCTGAGGATATCCGTAGGATTAAGGATCTTCGCACTCGTCTGCGGGAGGCGAATGAGGCGTACTACCAGCAGGCTGATCCGATTATGTCCGATCGGAATTTCGATCAGTTACTGGAGCAGCTCGAGCACCTGGAGGCAATGTATCCGGAGAGCTTCGACCCATCCTCCCCGACGCGGACGGTCGGCGGCCACGCCACCGAGAGATTTGATTCTGTTGAGCACACAGTGCCGATGCAATCGATCGACAACACATACTCGGCAGAAGACGTATTGGATTGGCATGCGAGAGTTGTGCGGTCTCTTGATGGGCAGCAACCGACCTTGTCCTGCGATCCGAAGATTGACGGTGTGGCGATCTCACTTCGGTATGAACAGGGCCGTCTCGTGAGGGCTCTTACGCGGGGGGACGGGAGCGTAGGCGATGACGTCACTGCGCAGGCGAAGCGGATCCGCGATATTCCAGTTCGTCTGAGTGGTCAGCCGCCAGCCGTTCTCGAGGTTCGGGGTGAGATTTATATGCCCAACGTCGTGTTTGAAGCCGTCAACGCCGAGCGCGAGGCCGCGGACGAGCCGCTCTACGCCAACGCCCGCAATCTGACCGCTGGAACGCTCAAGTCGCTTGACACCGAAGTCGTGGCGCGGCGACAACTCTCGTTCTCTGCTCATGGTCGGGGAGCGATAGAGGGTCTTGAGGTCGAGGGCTACGCAGAGTTTCAGGAGATAATCCACGCCATGGGGCTTCCTGTCGGAAGCCGTCTGCTCAAAGACACCGACATCGACGCTGTACTCAGAATCATCGAGTCCTTCGCCGCCGACATCGGCGACCTCGGATACGGCGTCGACGGCATGGTGATTCGCGTGGACCGCTTCGACTTAGCCGACCGGCTCGGTTCAACGAGCAAGGCGCCGCGATGGTGCATCGCATTCAAGTACCCGGCGGAGCAGGGGCGAACGAAACTCGAACGCGTCGACTGGCAGGTCGGCCGCAACGGCACTTTGACGCCGCGGGCCACGATGTCGCCGATCCAGTTGGCGGGGACGACCGTGACGCACGCAACACTTCACAACATCGAAGAGATTCGCCGCAAGGACATTCGTGTTGGCGATCTGGTTATCGTCGAGAAGGCGGGAGAGATCATTCCGCAAGTCGTTTCAGTGGTGGCCTCGGCGCGGCGCGGAGACGAAAAGGTGATCGCGCCGCCCGAAGTATGTCCTGCGTGCGGGGGACTGGTTGGGGCGGAAGGTCCCAGGTGGTTCTGCCTGAACCCGGAGTGTCCGGCGCAGCTTCGGGAGCGAATCGCATGGTTCGCCGGCAGGGGGCAGATGGACATCGATGGCTTGGGCGAGAAGGTGGTCGATCAGCTGGTCGATGCGGGCTTGGTGAAGCACTTCGCAGATCTGTACACGTTGAAGGTGTCGGATCTCGAGCCTCTTGAACGATTCGCTTCGCAATCGGCGGCCAATCTGGTTGCTGCGATCGATGCAAGTCGCGGGCGAGGCATGGCGCGCGTGCTCGCCGCAGTTGGCATTCGCCAGGTCGGGCGTTCCGCGGCCAAGATTCTTGCGGACCACTTCAGCGATGTGGACGAGATGATGGAGGCAAGTGAGGCCGACTTTGCCGAGCTGCCGGATTTCGGAGAGATCACGGCAAAGATTCTGTATGAATTTCTGCACTCGGGGCCGGGCGAGGAGGTGTTCTCAAACTTGGCGGGCACAGGAGTCGTCCTCGCGAGCGGGCAGCCTTCAGAAACAGACTCGATATGGGCTGGCCGGCGGGTCGTCCTGACTGGAACGCTGGAGCTCTTCGGCCGACGGGAGCTTACCGAACGGCTTGAGTCGCTCGGGGCCAAGGTCAGCGGATCGGTCAGTGCCAAGACAGATCTCGTGATTGCTGGGGCCAAGGCTGGCTCGAAGCTCGCCAAGGCTGAATCGCTCGGTGTCGAGGTCTGGGATGAGCAGCGATTGGTGGAGACCTTGCCCCGGCCCTGACGGCCTCGCTTGCTACCTTGTATGCATGGGTCAAGTCGCGCTCGGTCTTCGCAGTCTCGTCGTACGGATCATCGTATTCGTGGTGATGGCTGCGCTGCTGGCGTGGGCCCTTGGCGGAACGCTTTGGCCGCGCCCCGTCTCGGCGATTCAGCGACCCGTTGTGAATGCCGGAGGCAGCCAGTGGGGCTGGATGGTGACCGTTGACTCTGCCGATCAAGAAGTCTTCTATCGATTGGCGCGACGACGCAATGGCCAATGGGAGCTGGTGGATGGGGGTGGCCCATTTCCTGCAGTCGAGCCGTTGGAATCGGTGGCGGGCGACTTGCCCGATGGGACATTGTTCAGGGCGACGGTTCGCGGTGGAGGCACAGTCGCGGCGCGTCAGGTCGTTGTCGGATCGGATGGCAAGGCGACGGTGTCAACAACCGCCGAAGCAGCCGCGGATTGATCCGAGGGGTCATCTGGGGCAATTGACACGACGCCTCCGAGGGCAAGGCCCAGCAGTGCTGCGGCAAGCCCGATGCGATACCAACCGAAGACCGCCAAGCCGTGCCGCGTGAGGTAGCCGACGAGCCATCGAATCGCCACCGCGGCGGAGATCGTGGCGACGACGATTCCGATCGTGACGGGCATCCAGCCAAGCACTGCAAACATGTTGGGTTCGTCGCCCATCAAATTGCCAGCGAGTTTGTAGACCGTAGCGCCACCGAGCGTGGGTAGTCCGAGGAGGAACGAGAATTCCGCGGCGCGGGCGGGGCGTAGCCCGACCATCATGCCGCCCAAAATGGTCACCATTGACCGGCTGGTCCCTGGCCACATAGCGATGCATTGAAGCAGGCCGATCTTGAGGGCATCTAAAACCGACAGATCGGCGCCGCTTCGATCCGAGTCTTCCGTGGAGTCGGCGCGATACCGTTTGCCAGCGAGGATCATGACGACGCCACCGGCCACGAGTGCGAGGAGAACCGGGCCTATGTGCATAAGCCGTTTCTCAATCCATGAGTCGAGAAGGGGGCCGAGCACCATGGCAGGAAGGAACGCAATGAGGATGTTTCGGAAGAGAAGGAGTCCCCTGTGGTCCCGCCCCAGGAGTCCGAGGATCATGCGGCCAACGGCGCGGCGATAGAGCCCGAGGACTGCCAGGATGGCTCCTCCCTGAATGACGATCAGCAGCGTATCGACGCTCCGGCGGACGTCTTCGGGGCTGTCAAGACCGAGTAGCGAGCGGGCGAGCACCAGATGACCTGTGGAGCTCACCGGGAGGTATTCGGTGACACCCTCAATGATGCCCAATGTGACGGCGTCGACGATTCCAAGCGCGGTGCTCAAGGGTGGAGGGCTCCGGACTGCGGTGTGGGCCAAATTCGGAAGACAGGGGGGCGTATCATGAATCGGTCCATGAGTACGACTCGCGCCATCTTCGGTCTTCGAAAGGCAGTTTCCGGCCGAGTGATGTTGGTCTGGACGGCGACGGCGGTGTTCCGGTGAGCGTGCTGATGCTGACAGGAGCGAGAGGTTCGGGCAAGAGCTGCGTCGGGGCTGCACTCGCAGCGCAGCAGGACCGGCCATTTGTCGATCTCGATGCCGCAGCGTTGGCACTTACCGGGCTTGACTCGGTGGCGGAAGTCTTTGAGCAGGCAGGTGAGCATGCATGGAGGCAGGCCGAGGCGGCTGCACTCAAGGAGTCGCTGCGGATTCCGGAAGTCATCATCGCCACCGGCGGCGGCGTGCCGTGCATCGATCCAGGGAGATCCCAGTTACTGCGAGCTCGGTCGGAAGGTACTGCGATAGTCGTCTGGCTGCGATGTTCTCCTGAGGTACTTGCAGCTCGGCTTGAGAAAGACCTGGGAGATCGGCCGTCCTTGACTGGCGGTGACCCGATCAAGGAGAGCGTTCAAGTTGCCTCGGGGCGTGAAGCGATGTACGCGTCAACGGCGGACCATGTGGTGGATGCAAGTGGTCCGGTGGCCGACGTCGCGCAGGCGATCGCGGACGTGATTTCTTGAGGACGAGTCTGTGGGGGGCTGGAAGCGAATCAGGCGTCCGGAGTGAGTCGACGTCCCATGGATCGCTTGCGGTTGATGAGCTTGCGGCCAGCCTTGGTCTTCATTCGGGCTCGGAAGCCGAATAGGCGGGCCCGCTTGATCTTGCTAACGCGGCGGGGGTAATGCATCGCCATGATGGAGTATTCCGTGCTGGAGGGCCGAATGAAGTTCCCGGTCGATCCGGGGTGGAATCGCGGAGTCTAGCAGATAGGGCCGCTTGTTCCAAGTCTGGACGTGTTTCAGCATGGCTTGGGTGCGCAGGGGCTGCTTTTTGTGCCAGTATTGGCCAATCGGGTGGTACAGTAAACGAGCCGCGAGCGGGCGGGACGGCCTCCGGAGTGGGCCACCCCGTCCTCGCGTGGTGAGAAGGCGAAAGCGCGTGCTTTCGCACAATCCCTGTTCTGCCACGATCCCGCCCACCTTTGGAGCCGGTTTCGATAGGCAGGAACGTTTCCGGGTCGCGAGGAGCCGTCGCCCGAATGGACGATGCCACATTGGACCGTGCAGAGGATCTGCTCGACTATGACTTTGTAGATCGGTCGATCCTGAACCGCGCGCTGACACATGCTTCGACGGCAGCGACTCGTCATGAGAGCAATGAGCGGCTGGAGTTTCTCGGTGACTCAGTGCTCGGGCTTGTGGTGTGCGAGTATCTGCACCGTTCGTTTCCCGACTTGCTTGAAGGCGACATGACGAAAGTGAAGTCCTCGGTGGTGAGCCGCCGCGTCTGCGCCGAAGAGGCCAGGCGGATCGGACTGGATCAACTTCTCGTGCTTGGCAAGGGGATGGCTGCGGCCCGCGAACTACCGTCTTCAGTTGCGGCGGCCGTATGGGAGTCCATCATCGGCGCACTCTATGTGGACGGCGGGTTGGAAGTTGCGGAAGACTTCATCTTGTCCGCCTTGCGAGTACGTATCGAGCACGCGGCGGCATCGGGACATCACCACAACTTCAAGAGCGTACTCCAACAGGTTGCTCAGCAGGACTTCTCTTCGGCGCCCGTGTACAGCGTGCTTGATGAGAAAGGGCCTGATCACGCGAAATGCTTTGAGGTATCGGTCGCGATTTCCGGTCGGTCCTTCCCTCCCAGATGGGGATCGAACAAGAAGCGGGCGGAGCAGGATGCCGCGCTTGCGGCGCTCGAAGAACTCTCTATCGCTGAGGTCGCTGAGAACGGGGATATTCGCGTTGACCTGAACTCCTGACCGAGGATTACTCGGTCACCACGACGCGGCCGGTGTTGTCTTTGGTGCTTCCTGCTGCGACGACGGTGACACCACTGCCATTCTGGAAGGCGGCTGCGCCGCCGGGGCCATCGGCGGTGATGCCTGCAAGGACCACGGGGGTTCCGTCCGAGTTCATGAGATTGAGTGCGCCACCGCGAGGTGTTGCAGCCAACGCCGCAGTTGTTCTTCCGTCGGTTCCAAGAAGTGCGAATTCGGGAGTTCCATCGGCGGCCGCTGTGGCAATCGCCGTGCCTCCCTGGCCGTGGATCGCCAATCTTCCGCGGCCAGACGCGGCGGCGTGCAGGAGACCGACCGGCGTGCCTGATGAGTCGGTGACGGCAAGCATGCCGAGCCCACTCTTGGTGCTGGAGAGTGTGGCAATGCGTGTGCGATCCGCCGCGAGGATGTCGACGGCCGGCCGCATGCCGTCAGTTCCTCCGGTGAGCCGGACTTGGCCAGCCTCACCGCTTCCGAGCATGATGCGACCAGCGCCGTTCGAGGCGAACACCGAGACCGCATCATCGGTGGTGTGGAGGACGGGCATCTCCGCGCCGCTTGCGAGGGTTACAGCTTCGGTTGCTTTGCCGGCAAGTTGTATAGACGCATCAGATCCGTGCAGGTTCAGTGTTGCAGCCGCACCGGCGAGGAGTGTGGCAGAGCTGCCAGGAGCCGTGAGGTGCAGCGAAACCTCGCCGTCCGAGGCGGTAGTTTGCATCAGCGTGTTGCCATGATTGAGAAGTTTGAGGTCACCCTCGGCGAGTTGAAGTAAGCCTGTGCCGCACTGCCACTGGCCGCCGGTTTCGGAAGCTTGAAGTGTTGTTGTGGTGTTGGCATGCGAGAGGGACACGGCGCTTCCCGTGAAGTTTGCCGACGAGTCGCTCGATTGAATGTGCATGTGAGCAGCACCACCGGAGAAGGATGCGGCGATCTCGCTGTTGCCACTTCCAGTCAGCCGTAGGATCGGTGCATCGAGTTGGCTCGAAAGCGTGAGTCGTGTGATGTCGTCATCGCCTCGCAAGACCGCGAGTCCAGGCTCGAAGCGAGAGCGTTCAATACCGTTGCCATCAAGCATTCGAAGAACCGGCGCCGTGCCTGCAGCGAGTTCAATGTGCGACGCGTTTTCGGTTGTCGAGAGTGCGAGGCGGCCTCCATTTTTGGTGGCGGTCAATGAAGCGGCTCGGACGCCCTCGGTGTTCCACGCGCCAACTTCACCTCCTGCGGCAGTTGCCCAGACGCCAGCAACATTGATGCCATTGGTGTTCCACACCGCGACATCCCCGCCGCTTTGGTTGGCGCCGACACGGACAAGGTTGTCGCCGCTGGGTGACCAGAGATCCAGTTGTCCTCCGGACTCCCGCCCCGATGCCGCAAGAACGATGTGTCCGTCTGCGTCGATGATTTCAAGGCGATGGGCTCTGAGCGTGTCGACACGAGTGACATCGGAGGCAGCGATGAGGATCAATGCGCCGATGCCTGTGATACAGCCGACTTGGAGCCAGCGTGATCGCCTTCGAAGTCTGGCGTGATCAGCCTCCACCTGCTGCAATCGGCGGTTCAGAGTGGCGATGTGTTCGTGTGTATTCATTGAGGGCACCTCCTGGAGGTGGTTGGTTCAGTCATCGCTGATTCAAGGCCCCGTGGGCGCAACATGGGGGAACGGTGGCCCATGCTCGGGCATAGAGGTCGGTGGGAAAGGCCAGATAGCCTGGATACTCAGTGCGTGCTTGGTCGACGGCGTCGGTATCGATCGTGACAATGCTTACCGGGTCCTCGCTTTCCAGTACGACGGTTCCATCGGGCGCGACGGCGATACTCGGACCGCCGATGGGCACACCTGATTCCGGGCCAGGGCGATTGACCGACAGTACCCAGCAACCACTGGTGAGCGCGTTGGCTTGGAAGATCGGACGCCACTTGACGTATGTCTTTGATTCGGTTGACCGTGGGACGAGGATGGCATCCGCTCCTTGGGCGCCGAGGATGTGACTACCGAATGGGCGATTGTTGTCGCTGCAGATCTGGAACCCCAGCCGCATGCCGAACGCGTCGACGGGTGCGGGGATGGCGTCATCGGCCTGATAGTGGTCGGCCTCCCAGAACCCAGGTTCATCGGGGATGTGAATCTTGCGGTAGGCGTGCAGGTACGAACCGTCGGGACCGAAGAGCAGGGCGGTATTGAATCGCCGGGCCAGTTCATCGCGGACGATTGCGCCGCCGAGAAGGCCGATGCCACATTCGGCCGCGATGCTCGACTGAATTTGATGCCGTGGTCCCAGTGGCGCTTCGGCGTCTTCGTCGCGTGCGGTCTTGGTGGCTGGAACCCATGGCAGCATGGCCAGTTCGGGAAGAATGGCGAGCGATGCACCACCATCGCGGGCTTCGGCGAGGCGGCTGCGGAGTCTGTCGGGGCCGGTTTCGTCAAAGAAGACGTCACGGATCAGGGCGATGGAGAGAGAAGTGCTCATAGTGGCAGTGTATTGTCGGTCGAAGGGCGTGATGGTCGAGAGGCTTTGCGAAAGCATGACCGAGTCGAAACAACATCAGAATCTTAAGCGGCTCACGCTGGCTGGCTTCGAGCAGAGGGGTACGTAGCCGTGGGGGCGGAGATCACGCTCCGGGCAGGAGGGTTTCGGGCGGATATCGCGGGGTGGACGGAGCGGTGGCCAGATCGATGGGGGGTGAGCCACCGGTGCTCGGCTCGAACGTGTTTGATCGAGTGCAAGGTGAGCCGGGCGGCAAGGCTCCTAGGCAGGTGCGTCCCAATTGTCGCTGGTGCTGGCTCGGTGATCAACAATGCGGCGGATTGTGCAAGGCTTGGAACTGGCCTGCTACGCTCCCGCGTATGAGCAATCTCTGCTTGTCAATCTCTCGTCGAATATCGGCTCCTCAGCAGCGTGTTTGGGATGTCATTACCGATCTTGAAGGCTGTCCCGAACGAATCGCCGCCATCGCCAGCGTCGAGATGCTCACCGGCCCGGAGGTCGCCGTCGGAACCCGCTGGAAGGAGACGCGGTTGATATTCGAGCGAAAGAGCACTGAGACGATGGAAATTACCGCCTTCGAACCACCACTGCGATACGTCGTCGAGGCGGATTCATGCGGGGCTCATCTTGTGAGCGAACTTCGCTGCGAGCCAGACGGTGACGATGCAACTGTGCTCTCGATGACCATGGAGACGACGCCTACCAACTTCTTCGCCAAACTCATGAAGCCGCTGGCGAAGCTGGCGATGGGGACCACTCGCAAGATGCTCGAGCGGGACCTGGATGACATTGCGTTCGCGTGCACCGGCGGCAAGCCTTTAGTTGAACCGGCGGCCGACGAAGCGGGCAGTTCGGAACAGTGATATGCCTGCAGTGATTTTCGACCTCGACGGAACGCTCATAGACAGTTATCACGCTCACTTTGAGGCATGGCGATCGGTGTCCGCGGAGTTGGGACATGTCTTGACCGAGCCTCAGTTCCAGCGGCAGTTCGGTCTCAAGAACGAGCCCATCTTGCAGGAACTTCATGAATTTGCGGGAATCGAGTTTCCGGACGACGCAGTGATCGCCGAACTCGCAGAGACAAAGGAGACGCGTTATCGCAGCCTGATCTCGGATGAGTTCCCCGTGATGCCCGGCGCGGTCGAGTTGATCCGGTCACTGGTTGCCGCTGGATGGCACGTTTCCGTGGGTTCCTCGGCCCCGCGGGAGAACATCGACTTCTGTCTGGATCGATTCGAACGACTCGATATTCGATTTTCCGCCGTGGCGTGCGGATGCGATGTCTCACATGGCAAACCCGCCCCCGATGTGTTTCTGCTTGCAGCCAGCCGGCTCGAGATCGCGCCGGTCGACTGCATCGTTGTCGAGGATGCTGCAGCCGGGATCGAAGCGGCTGGCCGGGCTGGCATGGGGAGCGTTGGTCTCTGCTCAACAGGCCGAACCCGAGAGGAACTGTCTGCGGCCGATCTCGTGATCGATGCCTTCAATACGATCGATCCTGCTCAGCTGGAAGAACTTCGGTTGGTGCGAGCATGAGTGACCTGGATCTGGCAACAACGTGGTTTCTCGCCGCCCGAACGATGGCCTGTGGTGGTGAAGAGCCGTCCATCGCCGAAGAGGCTGCGGCAGGCCTGTTCGCCCGAGCGATTCTTGGGCTTGACGAAGAGACGTGCATTGCAGCCAAGGGGAAGGGCCACATGCAGTCGTTGACGCTTATTGACTGCATGGCCATGGTGGGTCAACTTCCTCGGGGTACGGCCGACCAGGTCATGACCGGCGTGATGATGATTGCATACGCAGTTGCCAGCATGCAGCCGTTGCAGGTGCGATGGGCTTCGATGCTTGCTTCCTCAATGAACATGACCGAGGAACGATTCCAGCGGTGCTGTGTCAACGCGAGAGTTGTTGCATCGATGCTTCCCCATGAACAGGAGGCAATCGGTGGATGAGCCCGGCGGCAACTTCGACTTCCTCTCTAAGTATGACGACCGTGTTGCGCATCTGGCACGTCAGGCCGAAACGTATGTTCACAGCGATCCTGACTCGGCACTGTTCAAGTTGCGGCTGATGGTCGAGACGATGGCGAGGACGCTCGTTGATATGCAGGCGCCTCACCTCATTGATTCCGATCTCAGCGTGATGCTTCGATCGCTGCAGCGCAGCGGTTTGCTTGGCTCTCGCGAAGCAGATGACATGCACGCGATTCGGCGAGACGGAAATGCCGCGGTCCATGGCCATGACAGCACGACGCCGACGGCGATCAGACGACTCCGGGATGCATGGCGCGTTTCGAGGTGGTACGCGAGGACCGTCCGCCGCGGCGCCAAGGTCGACCCTCCGCCGTTCCAAGCCCCAGATCCACCGCATGGCGATATTGGTGGAGGGGAGGCTCATGCTCGCGCGGAGGCGCTTGAGGAGGCTGTCGAAGCAAGGCGATCGCAGACGCGCAAGGCGCTTCTCCTCTTCGGAGACGAAGATGACGTCAAGGCAATGCGGTGGAGGCTCAGAGGGGAACTTCGTGCCCTTGAGGCTGTTGCTGTAGCGGCGGGGGAGCCGATTGTGGATGCGGACTTCGTCGCGTTGGTCATGGCCATGGATCTCGAGCAGATCCTCGAGCATCCGGCGTGGGGCCGCTCAAGCAAGGAGGCCAAGACGGACGTTGAGCAGCAGTTTGAGACCTTCAAGTCAGCCCACGCGGCTGCCGAACTGCAGTATCTCTCGCAGCGTGCTGCCATTGCAGCCGAGACCCGCCGCGATCAGTGAAGGCGGTTATCAGCCCGGGTTGGGCTGTGAGGGTTATAGTGGGAGGGCTGAGACGCGATGGTGATGGGGCTTGGCGAGTGGCAGAAACCTTGGCTTGCGGACTGGCACCGGACCGATTTTGGGGCAAAATGGAACAGCAGGAACCCTGAGTGAGTTTGCCGGAGAACGGTTTTCATGCCAATAGCACAGATACTGACGATGACCACCGCTGTCCTGATGGGCAGTGAATCCACAGATTTGATCGGTTTCCGAGAGTCGCTGCTGATCAGCCCGACATCGGACGCGGTTGGCGGCCAGTTCGGCGCATCGGTCGATACATACGGCTCAGTTGCCATTGCAGGTGCAACCGATCAGAATCCAGACCTTTGGGATGTGGGTGGGCCAGGGTATGCGTCGGTGCTCATCTTTGATGGGTTCGACGGCAGTTTGGTTGAGCAGATTGATATTCAGGCCAGCGACGGTGTCACGGGGGATAGTTTCGGGTATCAGGTCGCCATCGGATCGACTGCAGGAGCAGGCGGTTCAACGGGTGTTGCATTTGTCTCAGCGCCTCGCCGTGGGGGTCCGGATGAGATCGAGTATGCCGGTGGCGTCTACGTATTTCGGGAGAATGCCGAGGGTATATCCGAGGTGGGTCTGATTCTTCCGACCGAGCCCGCCGCGAGGCGATTATTCGGAGGATCACTTGACTTTGACGGCACAAATCTTGCTGTCGGCGCGGCATTCGATGATCTTGCCCGCGGATCGGTGTGGATTTTTGAAATCGGTTCTGATGGCTTGCCTGTTGCAGAGCATCGACTCGAATCGAATGCGCCAGCCAGCGGGCACTATTACGGATGGAGTGTGAGCGTAGATGGCGACCAACTCGCTGTCGGCTCGGTCGCGGACAACGCTTCCGGTGTGCAAAGCGGCGCGGTCTACATCTATGACAAGCAATCCGATGGAAGTTGGACATTCGATGAAGTCGTATCACTGAGTGACCTTGGGTACTTGGAGTGGTTCGGCACGTCGGTGTGTCTGGTGGACGACATGCTGATTGCGAGTACGCTTTATGCGGACAATCCGAGTGGACCTGATGGCGAACCGGTGTATCAAGTGGGGGCGGCCGTGGTGTTCCAGCGAATCGACGGCGTCTTCGTCGAAACGCAACGGATCTATCCACCTTCGGATGAAATCAACTCGGGGTGGGGCGTGGACATGGACTTCGACGGTGTTGTTCTGGTGATCGGTGCGAATCAATGGAACGATGGCGATCTCGTCCAGACCGGAGCGGTGGGCATCTATGAGCGAGGTCTCGATGATCAATTCTCGATTGTTCGCATGGAGTTGACGAGGTCGCCGGCGGAAGGAGGTTCGTATGGCAATTCGGTTGCGATCAGTGAGCTTGCTCGAGTGGTTGTCGGTATGCCTGAGCTGCCCGAACCGTTTGGTGGCAAGGTATGCGTGCTGGACGTGACCTGCAGAGGTGACGACGACGGTGACGGTGATGTCGGGGCGACGGATCTTTTGACGCTGTTGGAGTCGTGGGGGGACAGTCGCATTCAGGCCGTTGATGTTGTGCAGGACTTCACTGTCGATATCTACGATCTACTCCTCCTGCTGGAGCAGTATGGCTCGTGCGGTCTCTGATCTGACCTGATCAGCGAAGCATGCCCAATTGCGAGTTCCCCCACATCGAAACGGTAGTGGCGGTGCTGTCTCAGGGGATCGCTCAAACACGCGCGGCAGGACTCGAACCTGCAACCCTCGGCTTCGAAGGCCGATGCTCTATCCAATTGAGCTACGCGCGCTGGGTCCTTTTGCGAACGGAGGATGATATCGGGGATATATCACCTCGGAAAGGCTTTTTTCGTCTCCAGTGGCTGAATCGGGGTTCCATGATGGCGGTAGCCAGTTATGGGATTGTGGGAGTGATATCAGGGCTCGCTGGTGGATTTGCGGTACCCTCAAGTGCGTTGTGAGTATTGGAAGTTCAGGGGTGAGTCGGAGAGAACCCGGCTATTCAAACCGAGGTGCAGCATGTTAATGAGATCGTGGCTTGTGGCGGCAAGTGTGGTGGGTGGCGTAGTGGGTTTCTCGTTTGCCCTGCCGGACTGTTTGGTAGGGGATGACTTCTCGAGTGGAGGTCTCACTGACATTTGGCAGGTTGGGCAGAGTTCCGGAAGCGTGGTTTCGGCGGTTGAGTCGGGAGGCCAGGTTCGATTCTCCGCTACTGCGAACAACGACATGTCGTATGACGTGACTTACGTATTTTCCGATGGCTGGTACATGGACATGACGTCCAACTGGGCAGTGAGTGGATGGTGGTACAGCAATCCTCCAACGCCAAGTTATGGTGATACCGGTATTGCATTGGGTGTGATGCTGGACGCCACCCCTGCAACGGCATATCTCACCTACGGAGCTACGGTGAGTGTTGGTCGATGGGGCGGAGAAGGGTACGAGGATCGGTATGAAGCGTGCAATCTGTGGTTGAATAATGTGGACTACTCCCTTGACGAAGTTGAGGGGTACAGCGTCACATCCGATACGCTGTATGTCTGGTACGATTATTCCTTCGACAGGTTGTATTTTAGCGATCAATTGTACGGGGGTGATGCATTTGTTGTGGACGAGTTTCAAGCGGGTTCGCCTTCGAATTCTCAACAAGCTTTGATTGGATTCGCGGCTTACTCATTCGGTCAAGTGCCTGGGTACAACAGCAGCACGTACCGTGGAGATGAATTTTGCATACTGGACGGGCATGTCGTCGGATCGAATGTCGGCGCATGCTGTTTCGGCGACGACTCCTGTGTAGAGACGATCGAAACGTCCTGTGAGGGCGACTGGTGGGGAGCAGGGACATCGTGTGATACTGCCTGTGGTTCTGATGGTGCGTGCTGTGTCGGCACTTCCTGTCAGACTTTGACCGAGGCTGAGTGCTTCGACGCCGGAGGCTCGTATCACGGTGATGGTGTGCCGTGTGCTTCGACGCCATGTGGCGGCGGTGCCGGATGCCCGTCCGGGTGGTT
>JAAERN010000079.1 GCA_024230295.1 Planctomycetota bacterium | reverse complement strand
TGGAATAACACTCGAAGTTCCGCATGGCGTGGTGGGTTTGGTGGGACCAAACGGTTCCGGCAAGAGCACGTTGATGAAGATCCTCTTGGGTTTGGTCGAGCCGACGAGCGGAACCGCTGAGGTGCTCGGGTTTGACGCAAAGACCGAGGGGCTGTGCATTCGTGAGCAGGTCGGCTACATGCCCGAACACGACTGCCTGCCCACCGATCTGTCCGCCACCCAGTTCATCATCCACCTGGCTCGCATGAGCGGCCTCCCGGCGACAGTGGCACGGGAACGGGCGGCGGAGACGCTGCGCCACGTCGGCCTGTACGAGGAGCGCTATCGCCACATCGGTGGCTACTCCACTGGCATGAAGCAGCGGGTGAAGTTGGCCCAGGCTTTGGTGCACGATCCAAAACTGTTGTTTCTCGACGAGCCGACCAATGGCCTCGACCCGGATGGGCGGGACGACATGTTGGGTCTGATCGAGCGCACCGGCACGGACTTTGGCATTTCGGTGATCATGTCGTCGCATCTACTCGGAGAAATCGAGAGTGTGTGTGACTCGCTGGTTCTCATCGAGGAAGGCAAGTTGGCTCGCGTCGGAGCGGTAGCCAAGTTCACCGGATTGGGCAATGTTCTGGCCGTGGAGGTCGGTCGAGATCCGGAACTTCTTGTCAGCCGAATGATCGCTCACGACGTGAAGGCCCGGGTTGACGGGCGAATCATCGAAGTTGAGATGTCGGATGGGAGCGCCATGGCTGAGGTTGCGCTCATGCGACTGGTGGTCGACTCGGTGGTCGATCTGGG
>JAAERN010000078.1 GCA_024230295.1 Planctomycetota bacterium | reverse complement strand
GGTGGCCGAGGTGGAGGAGAAGGGGGACCGGTTGCTGGTGGAGCGTCTGGCCAGAGGGATCGCAGAGAGCCAACGAGTGGGCGCAGCGATCGTTCTGGCAATGGACGGTGCGATGGATGACAACGGGAATCTTGACCGAGAGCGAACAGAGTTTTACATCCCGAACGAGTTCGTCGCCGCTGAGACGGCTAAGCACGCGAACCTGTATTTTGGAGCGAGTATCAATCCCCACCGCCTCGACGCGATTGATCGGTTGCAATGGGCCAAGGACAACGATGCGCTGCTGGTCAAGTGGCTGCCATCGATCCAGTTCATCGATCCATCCGACTTGGCGCACAAGCCGTTCTATCGGAAAATGGCGGCGCTTGGCCTGCCGTTGCTGACTCACGCTGGGCAGGAGCGTTCTTTCACTCACGCGCGGGATGAACTTGCTGACCCGGTTCGGCTCAAGCTTCCCTTGTCGCTTGGGGTGACCGTGATCGTTGCTCACGCGGCGTCCACCGGTGAAAACGATGGGCAGGAGGACATCGACCGGTTCATTCGGATGCTCGGCGACTATCCCAACCTTTACGCGGATATCTCTAGCATGACGCAGATCAACAAATTGGGATATCTACGACAGGCGATCGTCGAGGAACGGCTCGAAGGGCGGCTGCTTTACGGATCGGATTTTCCACTCATCAACACTGCGGCGGTGACGCCGTGGGCGTTCCCGTTGAATTTGACTTACGGCCGGATGAAGTCAATCAGTGCGATTGAGAACCCTTGGGATCGCGACGTGGCACTGAAAGAGGCGCTAGGCGTTCCTGCGGATATCATGTCTCGCCCTGCAGTTTTCTTCAGTGTGCCGCTTGGTCAAGCAGCTGGGGATTAGCGGCCGATCTGGCCCTCAAGATAGCGCACTGCCTGCCGCACTTCCGTTTGCTGTTCCATCCGATCGCG
>JAAERN010000077.1 GCA_024230295.1 Planctomycetota bacterium | reverse complement strand
GGTTGCCCGATGAGTTGATCAGAACCTTCGGCTGGTCGCCTTCCATGACGGCCACGCACGAGTTGGTGGTTCCGAGGTCGATTCCAATGATTTTTGACATGGTCAATTTCCTTCCTGGGTGAGCGGCTTCAGGCCGCGATCCCCATTCCCACCCCCCCAGTCATATGGAGTGGTGGCATGTCTTCAACTGCAAGCAGCATGCCGAAATCAGGATCATCTGGACCTACTAATCCCGGTTTTTTGCCCGCCGAAGGGCGTCAGGGGGCGATCCCAGCCTGCCAGATTGGCTGGAATCTCCATTCGGGGTGCGGTTGGGTGGGCGGCCAGCCATCGCGAGCCATCGCGGCCAGCTATCGAATCGGGTGGGTGGCCAGCCATCGAATCATCGCTCTGTCATCGTACGCAATCGCTCAAGGTGCTAGCGTTCACACCGTGCACATCTGCTTACTGACCAACCAAGATCTCAACGACCCTGAGTTGCCGAAATACGACTGGCCATGCGATCCGCGTCCGCACTTGCCAGAGGCCGACTGGCACGCTGTCATGCTCGGCGAGAAGGCGGAAGCTCCACGCGAGGTTCGCAGGCTCATTCGCGATGGCATCGACGGGCGGCCCATCGACGTGTTCTTCAACCTCTGTGATGGCGGCGCCGATCAGCACGATTTACCGGGCGTCGAAGTCATCCGCGTGCTCGAGCGGGCAGGTGCGGTCTTCACGGGCGCTACCAGCGAGTGCTTCGAGCCGACGCGGCGGCAGATCAAGACCGCCTGCAAACGCCTTGGAATTGCAACGCCACGCGGCATGATCGTCCGCACGCAAGCGGACGTCCGCCAAGCCGCACGCAAACTGCGATTTCCGCTCTTCGTCAAACACCACAACAGTTATGCAAGCATTGACATCCGCAGGCGATCGAAAGCCGTATCCAAGAGCGGACTGATGATCCAAGCGAAGAAGTTCATAGCCCGCCATGGCGCCGCGCTCATCGAGGAGTACATCGACGGCGACGAATGCACCGTACTGGTTGCGGAGAACCCCCGCGACCCGTGGAATCCCATTGCCTACCCGCCTGTGAAATACACGTTCCCGAAGGGTGAGCACTTCAAGCACGAAGATCTCAAGTGGGTGACGTATCAGGATCTCAAGACTGCGCCTGTCACCAATACGCAGCTCAATGGTCAACTGAAATGGATCGGCTCAGAGCTCTTTGTCGAGATGAAAGCCGCCGGGTATGCTCGATGTGACGTCCGGGTCGACGGGGACGGCATACCGCACATTCTCGAGATCAACGCCAACTGCGGGATCTTCTATCCACGAGACGCCTATGCCAGTGCCGACGACTGCATCGCACTGACCCCCGGCGGGCACCCTCTGTTCGTGCGTCGACTCATCGCTGCGGCCAGGGCCAGGCAGCGGCGCATGGCACTTGCATAGACGACTTGAGCCATGGATTCTTGGGAATGTCGGCAAGAGCCCGTACGATGATCGCGTGCTGACGATCGGCTCGGTCCAACTTGACTCCAATGCCCTGCTGGCCCCCATGGCGGGACATTGTGATCTGCCGTTTCGGCTCCTGTGCCGGGAACTTGGCGGAGTTGGTCTTGCGAGCACGGATTTGCTCAATGTGCACAGCATCCTTCGGGGGGCGCCCAAGGCAATGAAATTGGCAGCCACGTGCGACGCGGACTCGCCGCTTTGCATGCAGGTGTATGGCAATGGTGAGGACCCGCTGGCAGAAGCCGGGCTTTGGGCCGTCGATCACGGCGCCGTCATCGTGGACATCAACATGGGATGTCCGGTCGACAAGGTCGCCAAGAAGCATGGTGGATCGCTATTGCTATGCGATATTGATGACACGGTGCAACTGGCCGAGCGTATGGTCGAAGCGATCACACCCAAAACTGGCGTTCCAGTAACAGCTAAAATTCGTCTGGGCTTGGATGACGGGCGGATCGTCGGACCGGAACTTGCGCAGCGATTGGAGCAAGTCGGCATTGCCGCCATCACGGTGCATGGTCGCACGACCGAGCAGTTCTTCAAGGGAAGTGTGCGGCACGAGGGCATTGCTGAAGTCGTTGCTGCTGTCGATTCAATTCCCGTGATCGGGAACGGCGACATTCAATCACCCCAAGACGCCGCAGACATGATTGAACGAACTGGCTGTGACGGCGTGATGGTCGCCCGCGGGGCCTTGCGCAAACCCTGGCTCTTCCGCCAGATTCGGGCCAAGTTGCGAGATGGAGTCGACCTTGCCGAACCAACCCGCTTGGAGTGGCTCGACATCATCGAGCGTCACCTCGATCTGATTCTGGAACACCACGACGAGCGGGCAGCGATCCACCGCCTCCGGAGCGGCATTAGCCGATATGCCAAGGGGATGCACGGCGTTTGGAAACTCAAGGATGCCATCCGCGGCGCCACGTGCATCGCCGATATCCGCCGAGCATTGCAGGCACACAGGGAAAGTCGTGTTGAAGAAGAGAGATGCAAGGTCGCCCCAGAACGCTCTCTTGCCAGCACGCCGGTCGCCACAGACCACAGTTCCTGATTCACCTCGGACCACAAGGCCGAGGCAGCACGGGAATCACCCGAACCAGCAGCATCAAGCAAATGCGTGATACGAATCTGTTGATCGCCCTGAGACGCTTCAAACGCCTTTAATCCACTCTGGGCGTGTCCACCAACATATTTCCTGCCATTTCTTGCCCTCCTTGCCCCCTGCTGTCGCAGGGCTTTCCGAGTCGGTGGTTCGTTCGAAACCGAGCCGTGTACTCGGAACCACCCGCATTCGCCGGGGACTGCAAATGGAGACAAGACGATGAATCATGAGACACACAAGACAGGAACTTCATGGCGTCTGACGCGATTGGGCATCCCGATTGCGCTCGCGATGCTTGTTCTGCCAACGGTGGCATTGGCCGATGCGGTTCAATGGACCGAGGCTGAGGGGGGGAATGGGCACTGGTATTCATATCGCCTCGGCGATCTGAACAACGCCGCATGGACGGCACTGGCAGAAGCAGAGGGCGCGCACCTCGTCACCATCACGTCCGAGGCGGAGGGAGTATTCGTCGAGGCCGTCCATGATGCGGCAGCGCCC
>JAAERN010000076.1 GCA_024230295.1 Planctomycetota bacterium | reverse complement strand
GTCATCGGTCACTGTGTTGAGTGGCTGGCTGAGTTTGCAGCCGTCGCGGTACAAGGCATTTGCCTTGAGCCCTGATTCCCAACTGAGCCGGTAACAGCGAGCGATGTCTTCTTCACACGCTTCGTGTGGCAGATTGATCGTCTTCGAAATGGCGCCGGAGATAAAGGGCTGCGCCGAGGCCATCATCAAGATGTGCCCCTCGGCCCGAATGAATCGTGTGCCCAATGGACCGCATCGGTTGGCGCAGTCGAAGACCTGAAGGTGTTCATCCTTGATGTGCGGGGCGCCTTCGATCGTCTGTGTCCCACAGATCAGTCGATTGAGCGTCCTGACCTGTTCCTTGGTCAACCCCAACGCTGTCAGGCCATCGAAGTCCGGCTGTGATCGAAGTGACTCGACATCCGAGGCGCCGCACCGCTCCAGAACGTTCTCGGGCATGTTCCATGCCGAGAATGCGAACTGAAGTTCAAATACGGTCGGGAGTTGCGACATCACCGCAGCGAGATCTTCGGCGGAATAGCCCTGATCCACGAGGTAGTCGCGGAACGAATCGCTGTCCTGCCGCAAGTCTCCGTTGTCGGCTGGCATCGGTACGTCCAGATCCAGTGTGCCCATGACCCACCGGAGCATTTCGCTGGTCTGATCTTCGGAGTAGCCCAGCGAGATGAGGGCGGGACGGAGTGACTGGTTGGCGATCTTGAAATAGCCGCCGCCGGCGAGTTTCTTGAACTTCGTCAGCGCGAAGTCGGGTTCGACGCCGGTTGTGTCGCAGTCCATCAGAAGTCCGATGGTGCCGGTCGGCGCGATGACCGAGACCTGCGCATTTCGGAAGCCGTACTTGGATCCGTCGGCGAGCGCGCGGTCCCATGCATCGATTGCTCGGTCCAGCAGTTCGCCGCTATTGGCAATGTTGATGTTGCCGCTCCGGGCGCAGTCGTGGTCGAGGCTTATCGGCCGGATGTCGAGCGACTCCCAGGCATCACTGGCTCGGTCTTCACCCTCGGCTGCGCGGCGATGATTTCGAATGACCCGCAGCATTTCTTCGCTGTTGTCTTCGAAGCCGGCAAATGCGCCGTGTTCGCCCGCCATCGCAGCGCTCATGGCGTAGGAGCGTCCAGTAAGGATCGAGGTCAGGATGCCGCTGACGCAACGTCCTTCCTCGGAGTCATACGGGATTCCCGCCTGCATGAGTAGGGCGCCGAGGTTGGCGTAACCCAATCCAAGTGTGCGGTATTGCCAACTTCGCTCTGCGATGGACCGGGACGGGAATGCGGCCATCAGCACTGAGATTTCGAGCACCATGGTCCACAGATCGATGGCGTGCTCATACCCCTTGGCGTCGAAGGTCTGCTTCTCGCCATTCCAGAACTTGAGCAGGTTGACCGAAGCGAGATTGCACGCGGTGTCGTCGAGGAACATGTACTCACTGCATGGATTCGAGGCGTTGATCCGCCCGCTCGTCGGGCACGTATGCCATTCGTTGATCGTTCCGTCGAATTGCAGGCCGGGGTCGGCGCACTGCCATGCGGCGCGGCAGATCTGACTCCAGAGATCGCCCGCTTTGATCGTCTTGGCCACCTCACCGTCAGTTCGCTGGATGAGATCCCAGTCGGAGTTCTTCTCGACGGCCTGCATGAAGTCGTTGGAGAGGCGTACCGAGTTGTTCGAGTTTTGCCCCGAGACCGTTTGGTAGGCCTCGCCGTTGAAGTCGTAGTCGAGGTGAAGGTTGAGGTCTCGGGCCAACTTGCCCTGTTCCTCAGAGAGGCCTTTCATCCCTTCGACCATCGCGGCAACCTTGAGTTCCTCGCGAGCCTTCCAGTTAACGAACGATTCGATGTCCGGGTGATCGGCGTCGAGGCACACCATCTTGGCTGCGCGTCGAGTCGTACCACCGGACTTGATGGCGCCGGCTGCGCGGTCGCCGATCTTCAGGAAGCTCATGAGCCCGCTGCTCTGGCCGCCGCCCGAAAGTGGCTCATTCTCGCCACGGAGTCCGGAGAAGTTCGTTCCTGTTCCGGAGCCGTACTTGAAGAGGCGTGCTTCGCGAGTCCACAGATCCATGATGCCGCCCGGAGCGACCAAGTCATCATCGACTGCCTGAATGAAACACGCATGGGGTTGGGGATGCGAGTAGGCATCATCGGCCAGCATCTGTCGTCCGGTCGCTGGATCATTGACCCAGTGCCCTTGAGCGGGGCCACTGATGCCGTAGGCCCAATGCAGACCAGTGTTGAACCACTGCGGGCTGTTGGGTGCCGCAACCTGGTTGAGCATCATCCAGCAAAGTTCGTCATAGAACGCTTCGGCGTCCTTGTCGGTGTCGAAGTATCCGTGCTTCTCGCCCCAAGCTCGCCAGCAACCTGCGAGTCGGTGAACGACCTGACGGGCCGATCGTTCTGGCCCAAGCCTAGGCGAACCGTCTTCGTCGAGGATGGGCTCGCCTTCGTCATCGATCTGGGGCACGCCCGCCTTACGGAAATACTTGCTCACCATGATGTCGGTGGCGAGTTGGCTCCATGACTTTGGAATCCAAGCATCGTTCATCTCGAACACGACTGAGCCGTCTGTGTTTGAGATGCAACTTGTTCTGCGTTCCCACTCGACGCAGGCAAATACATCTGTTCCGGACTTCGTGAATCGTCGTTTGACTTTCATCGTTACTCCTCGGGCGTCCTTGCCCGTCTTCCCTTGAACCACATGACGACCCCGTGCGGCAAGCCGCGCGGGGCCAAACTTCTGTCAACCATCAACACGCGGAAGCGTTAGCCCCTCCTGATCCTGGTACTTGCCCTGCTTGTCCGCGTAACTCGTGCGGCATTCAGTGCTGGCCTCTAGGAAGAGCATCTGAGCGATTCCCTCGTTTGCATACACCTTCGCCGGGAGCGGCGTCGTGTTGCTGATCTCAAGCGTGACCCTGCCCCGCCACTCGGGTTCAAGTGGAGTCACGTTGACGATCAATCCGCATCGTGCGTAGGTGCTCTTGCCTACGCAGATGGCCAGTACATTTCTTGGAATATCAATCCACTCAACCGTCTCGGCGAGTGCAAAACTATTGGGCGGAATCAACACGTGGTCGCGGCCCGTCTCAGCGGTGTCAACGGTGACGAAGAGGTCATCGGTGAAGTGCTTGGGGTCCACAACGGCAGTGCCGCCACTGGTCGTATTTGTGAAGATCTTGAATCGCGTACCGACGCGTACGTCGTAGCCGTAACTTGAGACGCCAAATGAGACGGCTCCCGAGCGGGACTGATTTGCAGCGAATGGACTGATGCCGATGGTGTCTTCGATTTGCTGGTCGCACAAAATGGTCACGGCATCGACCTCACACATCTCACCTGAAGGGTCCCACGACGGGTTCATCAGCCCTTCTGTGCCCCGGATGCAGGCTCCATACCTGCAAATCCGGGAGATTCCATCTCCAGCGGCCTGACCCCGACGGCAGGGCGACCGCAATTTCCCCCCCAGAAGTGAAGGCCATTCCCGTCCTTTCCCGCTTCCATGCGGGGTCGAGGCGAGGTGGGCCATGATGAGGACTGCTTAGCACTGTTCGGGAGAATCCCAAACTGCGGCCTCCATCAGGGGGCGTATCGTACTACTACATGTTGTGGCATCAAGATCGGCACATACCTAATCTTGCGGATTGAGGTCAAGATGGCGTCAAATACTGATCCCATACGCCATTAGGGGTAACGCATTTTCTGCGCGGCCGGTGGATGACCTGTCGTTTCTGCCCCTTGAGGGCCATTCGAGGCGATTTTCGGGCTGATAATGAGGGAGAAGGGGGGGCGAAAGGTAAGATTCGCAAGATGGCGACAGAATCAGCACTTTTGGATGGGCTTACAGATCCGCAGCAGGAGGCCGTGCTGTGTCACGATGGCCCGATGCTAGTACTTGCTGGTCCCGGTTCTGGCAAGACGACCGCCGTGACAAAGCGGATTGCACTTCTGCTTGAACGAGGTATCTCGCCGTGGTCCATTCTGGCACTCACCTTTACGAACAAAGCCGCTGGCGAGATGCGGGACCGTGTGCAGCGACTTACCGGGCACCGGGACACGCGCGGTCTGACGATTGCGACCTTTCATGCATTTGCGGCCCGGCAACTGCGAGTGCTCTCGGATCGCGTCGGCGTGCCCGAAGACTTCACGATCTTCGATACTGCGGATCAAAAAGCAGCGGCGAAGCAGGCGGTCGTCGAAGCGGGATTGGAAACCGGGAACTGGCCACCGGCGTCGGTACTTGGTGCTATTGGGCACGCGAAACAAGTGCTGCTTGGCCCGGACCAAGTGGAGCGAAATGCCGGTGACTTCTATACGCGGTCGGTGGCTCGAATCTACAAGGCGTATCAGCGGATTCTTGAACGGGCGCACGCGCTCGATTTTGATGACTTGCTCAGGCTGCTCGCCGTTGCACTTCGTGACGATGCGGCTCTGCGTGAGCAGCTCGGATCGCGGTTTCAATACTTGATGGTCGACGAATATCAAGATACAAACCACGCGCAATTTGTCATTGCTTCAGCCATTGCCGCGGCGCACGGCAATATTTGTGTAGTCGGTGATCCCGACCAATCTATCTACGCTTGGCGTGGCGCAGATATATCCAACATTCTTGACTTTGAATCTCAGTATGCGGGTGCTACCGCAATCTGCCTTGGGCGAAATTTCAGAAGCACCGAGCGGATTGTCGAGGCGTCGTCGGGTTTGATTTCACGGAATGACAGTCACCGACCACGGGAGTTGCACACGGAACTCGGTACGGGGGAAGCGCCCGTTATTTTCGCGTCACTCGACGAACACGCAGAAGCCAGAGAAGTTGTCGATCGCTTCAGCCGACTGCACGATGATGACTCGGTCCCCTGGAATGAAATGGCGGTGCTGTACCGCATGAATGCCTTCAGCCGCGTGGTGGAGGATGCGTTCCGAGCGGCGGAGATACCGCACGTTGTCGCGAGGGGGACAGCCTTCTATCAGCGGAAGGAAGTCAAGGACGCGATGGCTTATCTCCGCGTGCTTCGGAACAAATCGGACGATATATCGCTCCGCCGCATTATCAATGTTCCCGCACGAGGTATCGGTGGAACCACGATGGACCATGTAGAGCGGTTCGCCGCCCGCCATGATCTCACGCTTATGGAGGCGATCCGACGTCGGAATGAGATCGATGCGATATCCAAGCGAGCGGCAGCCTCAATCGATCGATTTGTTGGCATGATTGATGATTGGCGGCGTGCCATGTCGGCCTCACTTCTTACGCCATCGCTTGCCGATCTTGTTGCGCGTGTGCTTGACGAGTCAGGACTCGAAACTGCAAACCGCGCGAGGCCCGGCGCCGAGGAAGAAATTGATCGCATAGCCAATTTGCAGGAGCTCGTGAGTGCCGCGGCCGATCGTGATGCGAGGATTGACTTGGATGGTGAGGAGGCTGCTGCGGCGAGTCTTGAAGGGCAGTTGGCGGCATGGTTGGAATCGATCTCCCTCGTTGCGGATTCCGATGCGATCGATCCGGAGCAGGGGGCTGTGACGCTCATGACGCTCCACGCTGCGAAAGGGCTTGAATTCGATGCCGTGGCGATCATTGGCTGTGAACAGGGAGTGCTTCCGCACAGCAGGGCATTTGACGATATGGCCCAGCTCGAGGAGGAACGCCGCTTGTGTTACGTGGGGATGACACGGGCTCGTCGTTATCTTCTTCTTGGTCGTGCGATGGCTCGCACCCAACGAGGAATTCAGGAACGTCAGGCCGGCAGCCAGTTTCTGGATGAGATTCCCGCTGATGCGGTTCGAGTTGTGGAGCCGGATGATCCCTGGGCCTCGGCACCGGCAGTGACGCTCGATGTGCATCCAGGGCAGCCAGTACGCCATCCCCGGTTTGGACTCGGCCGCGTAGTTCGCTTCGGCCATCGACCGCAAGGTGCAACTGTCACCGTGGACTTCGTCGAGTTTGGCGCACGAACGCTTCCCGCGGCGCATGCCGCGCTGGAGCCGACGGATGCGTCCGACACGACATTCTGATGGCTGCTCAGACTGATGCATCGTTCTTTGTGGAGGCCTGCCTCGCCGCCGGGTTTGCAGCAGCTGGCGTTGCGAGATGTGCGCCCGCCGAGCGTGGAGGCACGCTCCGAGAATGGATCGACGCTGATCGCCATGGTGCCATGCGGTGGATGGAGCGGCATACCGATGTTCGCATCGATCCCCGACTTCTTCTCTCTGGTGGAAATTCGATTGTGTGTGTTGCTGATCGACTTCCGCATCCGGACAAGTCCGGGAGGGATGGAGATCTTCATATCGCCGCGTATGCACGGGGCCGCGACTATCACAAGGTAATGAAGCGGCGGTTGCATGCCCTGTGCGATCAATGGTCCACTCTATGGCCAGATGCTTCATTTCGAGCATGTGTTGATACTGCTCCGATCCTCGAACGATCGCATGCTGAGCGAGCGGGACTTGGCAGGGTCGGCAAGAACACGATGTTGATCGATCCGGGCCTTGGCTCTTGGATGATGCTCGGTGAGATCATCACAACACTTGAAGTCTGCGAGACACCCACACTCCAGGCAGATCCGTGTGGCTCTTGCACCAAATGCATCGATGCCTGCCCAACACAGGCACTGGAGCCGTGGTCTCTTGACGCAAACCGGTGCATCGCTGCATTAACGATCGAGAGTCGGGAGGCGATTCCAGAGGACCTTCATGAAGGAATCGGCATGTGGTTGTTCGGCTGCGATGAATGTCAGCGTGTGTGCCCCCACAATGCGCCGACAGTAGCCACTATGGGTGCAGAGGCCAATGCTGCCTACGAGTCTCAGCATGGCGAGATTGATGTTGTGCACATCCTTGATTGGACGCCAGAGGAGCGAGTTCTCGCCATTGCCGGGACATCAATGACCCGGGCGACTCTGGATATGTGGCGACGCAACGCCTGCATTGTTGCAGGAGGTTTCCTTTCGGAAGGACGCCTTGACAGCGTTCGGCCTCGTCTGCGAGAGATCGTTTGTGATGTTGATGAACCTGAGATGACTCGCGCCGCAGCTGCTGTGGCACTTCAGCGAGGGGGGGAGTCAGTTGTCGGCTGGAGGCTCGGTGGGTGAGTTCATCAGGCTCAGCATGGATTCGCCGAGTGGGCCGCCCAACTGGCTGGCCAACTGGGCGGCCGCCGTGGTGGCGCGTTTGACGATCGCGTCGGCTTCCTTCCAGTTGTCCTGTAGCACCGCGCGAGTCTCGGCCCATCTTGAGCCAAGGGTCGCCTCGCCCAAGGTCGCAAGAGATTCAAGGAGTCGCATGGATTCGGCCAACCGGTTTCGGTGGGCCGAGGCGATTGTGATCAACCCGACTTCTGAGCGGATCGCAGCCAGCGTGTCCACTTCACGGCTGTCGCGACTGCCGGATTGAGCAGCTTTCTGGGCGGCATCAGCGGCAGCTTCAAGGCGTGAGATCGTTTCTTCATAGTTCTCCTGCACCGTGCCAGTAAGCAGCGTGATGAGCGTGCTGCTTGAATCGGAGAGGTCGGAGATCAATCGCTGGGCGGACTCGCGGCCTGTTTGGGTGTGTTCCCGGAAGGCCGCGGCTCGCTGCTGGGCGCGAGCGATTTCTTCATCGACGATTTTGACACCAGTGGCAGCCTGATCGCTCTGAAGCGTCAGCTGACTAAGCACCATCTGATGATGAAGCTCCATGCTCGTCGAGTCGTTGTCGATCATGGCCTCGATAGCGGCAGCCTGTCGCAGGATGTCAGCGGCTTCGATACGAAGATCCCGGCTTGAAATCCCATCCACCGTGTCGGCGTGTGCCTTCAGTTTGGCGGCCTTACGGCGAAGTGCTTGCGCCTCTCGAGTTGCATTGGCAATTGCCTCACCCTGTTTGGCGACCTCGGGGGCAGCGCGGTCGCGGGCGTTGGACTTCGCGTTCTTGTCCTGCAGTCGCTCGACTCGTTCGGCGACGAGTGCATCGGTCAATGGGCGGGCAAGGATGGTTTCTTCGGCTCGGAGCCGAGAGAGCAGCAACTTAGTCGCTTGAAGGTTTGCTTCGAGGACGGCCATGGCCTCTGTAGCTCGGACGCGATCAGCAAGGCCGTCTTGCCAGAGGATCTCACTGAGCCGCGTTTCCACTTGGCACAGCATCTGGTCGCGGCTGGCCTTGAGTTCACGGGATCCGCCGCGTAGCCCTCGTAGATCGCGAGCCAGTCCGTTGAACTTCGCAGCGGCTCCAGCCCCAATTGCAGGAGCTTCGGCGAGGGTTGTCGAAGCCGTCTCGATGACCTTGACTGCGGCACGGTGCTCGGCGGCATCCTGACTTTCGCAGCCTACGAGTGCCGAAGCGAGGATCGCAACGGGAAGAAGCAGGCTGGCAGACGAGCGGACCATAGGGGGGAACTCCAATCCTGAAGACGATTTCGGATCGGGGACTATAGCAGGGGGTAGCAAAATAGGCCGAGTACACCTGCGGTGTCGATCTCGGCAGGTTAGACAGAAACTATCGAGGGATCCGGGGTCCGGAGTCTGGCTCTTTGGGTGTTGGGAGCGGTGATTCAACGGGATAGTCCGGGCGAGGGGCCGACATCATCGATTCGATCCACTGGATAGAAGCCAAGGTTCCTTGGCTTTCCGGGGCTTCCAGCGCCGGACGCCAGCCAGCGATCGGCGGGTGCGGACGATCGGCGCGATCTCGAGGGAGTGCGTGTTGGATCAGGATCGAGTCCTTGGGACGATCCCAGTTGATCATGGGTTGACCGTCGAGAATCAACTCGTCAAGAATCAACAGGTTGCTGGTGCGGATCTGATCGTTGAGTCGATTGTGCCGAATCAGCCTGAAGCGACCACCGTTGGTCCCACCATGGCAGGCCGAATTGCCACAGCGAGGTATCAGCCATTGATCGTGGACGGCCTGCCGGAATCGCCGGAGTGCGGTCGGCTCGGAAAGTACTTCGACCTCTCCGTAATACTCCCTTGCTCGATGTGCAAACAGCAACTTGAGGAAGTCAATCGGTGGAGCATCGAGCACTTGCTGCCGTTCGGCATCAGTTGACGGAAGGAGCGCACTGGTTGTGTAAGCTTCCAAGAATCGCCGCCGGGTGTCTTCGGTGATGCGGATACGGGGTGGATCATTGAGATCAATTTCGTAGACGCGAACGAGGTTGACGGCAGCCTCATCAACAGGTGTCAGTCCCGGCGCCGAGGCTTGTAGTTTCGACTGTTCGCGAGGATTCGCCCGAATCGCCTCGGCGAGCTTCTGGTGAACCTTGGCGACTCGAAGAAGCCGATTCGCTTCCAGCGAGCGGTGCATCTTCGTGTGCGACTCCAACTCCAGAATCGCAAGATCCCACGCCTTTTCGGAAACAAGCCATCGGCACAACGCCATGTGAGATCCTGGCCGTTCCAAAGGCATCATTGGTTTGAGTTGTTTGTACCGAATCGCAACCGGCTCCAAAATCCATGCTTTGGAAACGCGAGTTCGATCGATTTCGATCGGGACTCCATGCAGCATCAGTTCAATGACATCACAGTCATCTCGCTGAACGAGTCCGCGAAACTGCCTGCCATCCAGAAGTTCGACGATTCCTTCCGTCGGGACGGGGACCTCAAGCATCGGCTCGATAGCGACAATGCGTTCGATCTCGATGATGTGATCGACTCCGGACTCATCCTGAATCCGAATGGCGTTCTGCAGTTCTTCCATCACATGCCCGCATATGCGGTGTCGACCGTCATAGTGGACGATGCATCGAAGGAGTGGGGCCCCATCCTGCAATTCGGCCGGAGGAATGGCAGCAGCCGATTGCGGGTCGCTTGTTTCCGGTGGACTTGAACTGGGGGAGTCGGACTCCGATGGAGGCGGAGTGACCTGGAATGCGGCTAGAACACTCGCAAGCAGGATGGCGGGGTAACTCATGAGTCGTCCGATTCACTGGGGTGAATAGTGGAGAGAATTGAGGTGGTTCGAAGCAGCATGGCGATGTCCGCAGCGTGGTCGATGAGGGATGCGTCGACCTCGGCGGCGAGACATTCCCGTTCGATTTCGCGGTGCAAGTATTCCACCGCCAGAGTGGCGATGGACTCGGTTTCCAGTGCCTCGACTGCTTCAATCCCTTCCCTGTACACAATCCTCGCAGCGAGGGACTTGGCAATCAGCCACCTGCGATATGCCAGCGGCATTCGTTCGCTGAGTCGATCTCCCGCTTTCTGCATGAGGACTTCAGGCAGATGGTCGCTGGTGACCGTGCCGATTGCGCCGAGTTCATCCGTACCGAGGCTTTCGAGTGTTTCCTCAAGAGCGTCCGCGGTGCGAATGACTGCGCGGCTCAATCGCACGCTGGCTGCGGGGAGGTGAAGTCGCGGCTGTCGCCGGAGCATTCGAGCGAGCAGTTCAGCCTCAAGTCTCGCCATTTCCCGCAGCTTCCCGAGCACTTCGTCAACGAACTGCTCTTTGATTTCGAGAAACTCTTCTGGGGAGAGCAGCATGCTTGCTGCGATCTCGTAACTCGAGCAGATCACGCCGCACTTGTTGGCGGACGAGTCCTTGAAGATGACCACTTCTTCCTTGCCGAGATGGGCTCGCGCCTCTGGTGTCAGGAAGAGGTTGGCGCCCTCGACGATCAGCGAACTTGACGGCGTGCCGTCCTTCTGCAGGAAGGACTTCCAATTACCCTCGTGGATGGTTGCCGGGCGACCTCCGCAGGGAAGGAAGGCATCGGCGACAACTCGATCATGCAGTGTGTTGCGAAGGCGAACTCCATCGGCTTCTTCCAGATTTGCGACGCGTCCATCTGCGCCGAGTTTTGAGCGATCGAACTCGACGATGGGAAGTTCTGCATCAACGAGCCTCAGCAGCTCTTTGTGGTTGAGTCCTTCGGGATCTTCGGCCGAGCCGCTGCCGTCGGCAATGCCGACGATTCTCGCGTCTTCGCCAAACTCACGATGCAGGATGCGAATCGCATTGCCGCCGACATCACCGTCCGGGCCACCGGTCATCTTGACGGTGAAGGGTTGATTTGCGGGATCGATACCGATGGCCTGCAGGCCAACTTCGAGGAAGACGATGACCCCTTCGCTGGTGACACCGAATTCCTTATGGTTGATGCCTGCGCCCGGCTTGCTGCTCATCATGGCGGTTGGGACGGGATAGCCGCGGACGGCGGCGCGTGCCACGATCCAGTCGATGAGTTTGGGCGAAATGTTTTCGTCGGGCCCCAGATAGATCAGTTCAGGGGCGCCGAAGCGGTCGATGACGGTCTCGCGGATTCGAGGATCGTCGACGATCAGATCAAGAAGCGCATCGACGAAGGCCTTGACACTCCGCCCACACAGTTCGTTCGGATGAACCAAGATGGCGGCCTTGGCGCCACCCTCGGGGATGTCCTTGTTCTTGAGCTGCTGCGCCGACGCCAGGCCGTAGGCCTCGTCATAGAGCCGCTCTGCTTCACGTGTGAACTGAGGACCGCTTCGGGGCAGGACCGCGCGAACGCCCCCTCGGGCGATATCTCTGAACCGTACGTGGAACCCGTTGAATCCTCGCCCGTGCACATAGAAGACGCCGTAGGGGAGGTCGGGACGCGACTCGGTTTGCAGGAACATCGGGTCCAGTCGCATCGAGAGCGCGTATCGGCCTTCGACGTAGATGTTGGTACGAAGCGTCGCCGTGATTCCGTCGAGCATGGTGCGCAGCACGATGCGGGCATCTTCGAGATCGACCTCTGCATCGATGCGGCTCCGCAACTCTGCGGCGGACGTCTCGAAAGCCGTCTCGTCCATCGGATGCTTCGGGTGGAAGCGATCGAGAAAGAGATCGCACAGAAGCGTGACGATCTCGATGTTGTCAACAGCGAGCCGGCGGACCCGCTCCGATGTGAATGCGTAGCGATTGCGATGGGTCAGAACCTGCTGCGCGAGGTCACCCATGGCGACGATGAGTTCGGCGTGCGTGAGGTCGAAACTGGAGTGTCGCTGGCTGAGGTCGATGGCTCGCCTATCCGACCACTTGATTCTCAGGAGATCGTGACGAACACGATGCCAGAGGCGGCTCTCAGGATCGATCGGCCCCCCATCTGGAGCGGTCACGACGAATCCAACGAAACTCACGCTCCCGTTCGGCTCATCATCGAGCGTGTCGAGATAGGCGCGGTGGATGTTGATCGAGGCATTGCTCAACCGTTCTGCAATCCGCTCAAGCGTGGTGCGGCGCGTGCTGTTGGCGACGGCAACCGAGATGCGGCTCTGTTCCGGATCGGCTTCCGGCTCCAGCACGACCGAAGTTCCTTCAGTTTGCGTCACATCTTGAAAGAGTTCCCAATGCTGCACCATCCGCAGTGGCGTGAGCGTGAGGACGACATCGGCGGAGCATCGCAGAAAGAAATCCCGAATGTCATCGGGTGCCCAGTTCGGAGCCTCGGTCGCTGCGTAGGTGATGGATTCTTCCAGTTTGGCAGCTTGCGCGGGATCATCGAGATTGCACGGTTCGACTTCGCCGAACTCGAAGGTGTCGATGACGAGCGAACCGTCGTAGGCGGTATGGATCTTCGCCGCTCGAAGCGGTTGGTCCTTGGGAAGTTCAGCGACCAGTTCCGCGAGAACGCCCGGATAGTCCAGCGGACGCATGCTCGTCCACTCGCCGCCGTCTTCGCTACGAAGTGTCAACTCGACCGGGCGACCACTGGCCCTGGCCGCGATGATGGCGCGGAGGTGGACAAGCCGAGTTTCCTCGTCCGTATCTTGGAAATACACCTGCGGCATTTGTTCGAGGAACCACGGCACGACATCCTCAGACGTGGCACGAAGTGAGTCCATGACCTGATCAACAACGTTGATCGCGTCTTCTGGCTGCGGGGATGCTGGGGTTGGAGATCCTGCTGACATCCGTAAAAGGTAACGAACATCCCAGTCTGGGAAAAGGGCTGCAGCGGGGTTCGACGCTCCCTCGGCGGGCCGGGCGGATACCGTGGTGGTTATGGGTACGACTGCGGTCATCATTGGCAACTTCGACGGGGTACATCTCGGCCACGCCGCGCTCGTGGGGGCTGCGAGAAAGGCTGCTGGTGCGAAGGGGCGGGTGGTCGTGCTGACCTTCGATCCTCCACCGGTACAACTTCTGCAGCCGGGCATATCGCTTCGCAGGCTCATGCTTCCAGAGCGACGAGTCATCACCTTGGGAGAACTGGGCGTCGATGACGTCGTGATGCAACCAATCGATCGGGACTGGCTCATGCAGTCCCCCGAAGCGTTCATTCGATCTTGCGTGGCACCATTGAATCCGGATGTTGTGGTGGAGGGGCATGACTTCCGATTTGGCTTGAATCGGTCAGGTGGAATCACTGAACTGACAGCGTTCGGAGATGCCATTGGATTCAAGGTCGAACTCGTCGATGAGGTCTCTGCCACGTTGGCGGACCAAACAAAGGTGGTCGTTCGATCATCCATGATTCGTGAACTTCTCGCCCAAGGTCGTATTGGTGATGCCGCTCGTTTGCTTGGTCGCCACTGGTGTCTTGAGGGGCGAGTCGTTCCGGGAGATGCCCGGGGGCGTGAAATTGGTTGCCCCACGGCCAACCTGGATCACGGCGACCTGCTTCTTCCTACCGATGGCGTGTATGCAGGTGTGGCGACGTGCCCGGCCGGCACGTATCCCGCGGCCGTGAGTATCGGCACCAAGCCTTCGTTCGGGCAGACGCCACGAGTTGCGGAGGTGCATCTGATCGGTTGGGATGGCCCGGTCGGCGAGTACGACTGGTGGTTGCGGGTCGATATGGATCGCTGGATTCGTGATCAGGCCCGCTTCGACTCGCTGGACACGCTGAAAGCTCAGATCGCTCGCGACATCGAGGAAGTTCTTCGCGGCAAGCCGGCTTCGACTCCCTGAGGTCCGTATCCTCTCCCTCCCTATGCCCTACCAATCCACTGCCAGTCTGAAACAACTTGCCGATCGGATCATGTCGGCTAAAACAATTGTCTGCACATCCCACGAGAAGCCGGATGGCGACGCGATAGGATCGGTGCTCGGTGTCGTGCGGAGCCTTCGTGACTCACACGCCATGCACGCATGGATGCTCGGATCGATTCCGCCTCCCATCGAGGCATTGGCAAGGGACACCGCCCTCACAAGGGTTCGAGCGTCAGAGGATATTCCTGACCTCGAACCGGACCTCATCCTGGTCCTCGACACAGGCGCTTGGGGCCAGTTGCGGCCGCTCGAGCAGTGGCTGCGAGATCGAAGCGATCGTGTGATCGGGATCGACCACCATGCCAGCGGCGACGATGTGGCTGCGGCGAGGTTCGTCGATGCATCCGCTGCCTCATGCACGATGCTGGCCTTGCAGTTGCTTGATTGTCTGGATCGCCCTTTGACGCTGGATGTTGCCGAGCCGCTCTTTGCAGGTCTTGCGACCGACACCGGCTGGTTCCGGCAGGCCAATGCCGACGCCGCTTCCTTTGCAGTCGCCGCCAGACTTCTCGCGACCGGCGTTGACAAGGATGGCCTGCACCGCATGATCGAGGAGACGGCCCGCCGCGCTCGGTTGGCATTACAGGCTCGCGCGCTGGCAAGCATCGAGTGGGTGCACGAAGGGCAGGTTGCAATCATGCGATTGACTCGCGGTGACTTCGATGAGACCGATGGACGGCGAAGTGATGTGACCGGTATGGTCAATGCACCGCTGGTCGTAGACGGTTCTGAAATGGCCGTGCTGCTGATTGAGGAGAAGGAGGGCGGGGTCAAGGCGAGTTTCCGCTCCAAGCCTCCGGCAACGCCGGATGGCGAATTTCTCGATGCCCGAAACATGGCGAGGAGCCTCGGCGGCGGCGGTCATGTCCATGCTGCGGGGGCTCGGATCGAGGGGACGATGGATGAGGCTGCTGCCATTGTCGCTGCCGCGTTGGAGTCGTTGTGACTCGCCGGCATTTGGCGTGGGCGGCTGTGGCCTGCGGATTTGGCGCGATCGTGGTCTTGCTGGCTGGAACGCTCGGGTCCATCTCGGCTTTTTCGCTACGAACCTACGAGGTTGCGAATGAGGTTGAGTTTCAGGTTGCCGAGCCGGGCGGGTGGGTTCTCGCATGTGAAACGAGGGCAGTTATTGAGGGCGTGGATAAGACCGGGCGACTGATTCCGGCTGCGAGTATTCAACTCATTGATCCCGAAGGCAGTTCGCACGCGATCGTGCCAGCTGAGCGGATGATTCGCTACAGCGAACCGAGCAGGGCCGGTGAGATCATCGGCTCATTTGATGCAGGCCAGTCTGGGACTTGGAAGATTCAGTTGGCCCCCGAGACGCCGCTGGCGCTCTGCGCGGTGGGCCCCGACCCGGCCGCTCCGATGGCTTGGTGGGTTCTGAGCTCGGGCGGATTGGCAATCGTGCTGCTGGGCACGGGTGCAGGATTCGGTTGGGTAGCCTGGCGGCATCCTGCAGCAGGAACAGCCTGACGGGACTCCTGAACAGAGGTTGCGAGAGAAATTCCCGGCACAGAGCCTCCCGAGCGTACACTTGGGGGATGGAGTCAACCACGACTGTGAAACTCAGTCGCCGGGTCATCGGCCTGATCGGGCGAGCCGCTCGCCGGCTGACACTGAATCTTCTCATTGAGATTGCTTGTGTGCTCACTGCGGTCGCATCCGGTGTGGCGGTGGCAGTGGCACTGTGGGCATACCTGGCGGGTGCCGGTCCGCTTCCGTGGGGCTGGATTGTGCTCTCGCTTGCTGCCGCCATGTTGGTTGTGTTGGCGGTCATTGCGCCGAGGCTGGCAGTCAGTCGCCGCTCCGCTGCCATTGTCCTTGATGAACGACTGGGATTGAACGACACCCTTTCGACGGCGCTCGCCTTCGAGGGCGAGTCCGATGGTCCGGTCTGCAACGCGCAGCGTGAAGCGGCAGCCGCTTTGGCGGAGATGCCTCGCATTCGCAGGGGCATTCCTGCCGCTGTGCCGATCACCGTGCCTCAGCGATGGTGGTGGCCGCTGCCGCTGGCGATCGCAACTGTGGTTGTGGTGTGGCTGCCCCCGATCGGTGAGGCTGCGCCGCAGGTGGATTCTCGCGACATGGCGCAGGCCAAGCTTGAGACTGACGCGATGCTTGAGGAAGTACGCGACATTGTCGAATCGGCGCCTGAGTTGGCGCAGGAACTTGGCGAGGACTTCGAACTTGAAATTCCAGATGATCTGAAGACGCCCGATCAGATTCGGCAGGAGGCAATCAAAAAGCTAACGATGTTGAATCGTCGGCTGGATGAATTCAATACCTCTCCCGAACAGGCGAAGTTCGAGCGGGTTCGAGAGCGGCTGCGCAGTCTGCCAACGGATGGCGAAGATGCAGCGACTTCGATGCGCCGCGCGTTGGCAGCGGGAGACTTCGAGGTCGCTCAGTCGGAACTCGAATTGCTTCAGTCTGAATCGGAGTCCGATGCAGAAGCTCGTGCTGCGGCACTTGAGGCATTGGCTCAGGATTTGCAGGATGCCGCTGCGGACCAAAGCAGTTCCAAAGCCGCCATGCGTGCTGCGGGAATCAAACCGGCTGATCTCAATGACCTACCTCAAGCCGCGAAGAAGATCAAGGCTGCGAAGAACCTCACCGAGGCGCAGAAACGGGAACTTGAGCGGCTTCTCAATACGGAATCCGCTGCGTCGAAGGCGATGGAGTCACTGGCAAACGAGTGCAAGTCTGCCGCGAGCCAGTGCAAGAACCCAGGAAAGAGTTCGGGCAAGGAGCCGTCGCAGTGCAAGTCACTTGCGAAGTGCCAGAGCAAGTCGAAGAAAGCCTCCGAGTGCAAGTCCGCGTGTAAGTCGGCGTGTAAAAGCGGGGGCTCATCTGCCAAGGCGGGACCGTCCACCAGAGCCAAAGGACTGGGCAGTGGCAGGTCGAAGGAAGGCGATTCAGAGAAAACCACGCTCGTTGCGGCCAAGGCGGATTCGTCAATCGATTCGTCGGCTCCGCTCGTGGGAACTTCACCGATCTCAGGACCTCTTCGCCGAGGCAACCCCGGGCAGGTCGTCGCCGCGCCGATTCTGGAAGCGCGCCGCAGAGCTTCCGAGGGTGTTGATGTCCGGCGGATCCCCCAGCGGTATCGCGAGGCCGTTGCAGCCTGGTTTGCCTCGCATCCAGTCGAGGCGGAGGATGCTGCTGAGGCTGAGGAATCTTCAAGCGAGAAACCGGAGTAGCCGTGAGCATGCGTTGGCTGGTAGCCGGTCTGACAATTGCGATGATGTTCGGCGGCTGCCGTCCACACGCTCGTCGTGTCGTTGTGTACGTGTCAACCGACGATGCGATCGCAGTACCGATACTCAGGCGATTCGAAGCTGAGACAGGGATCCATGTGTTGATGGTGGGGGACACCGAAGCCCAAAAGACGCGCGGTCTGCTCGAACGAATCCGGGCCGAGCGTGGCCACGTCGTAGCAGACGTACTCTGGTCGTCCGAGGCGATCGGCACTGAAGCACTCGCTGATGACGGACTTCTGGCGCCGCATGTGTCACGCGTGAGCACCGACTGGCCCGAATCGTGGAGATCATCCGGCCATCTCTGGCATGCATTTTCGCCTCGGCCGAGGGTCCTTGTCTTTGATCCCCGCCGGGTCAGCCGAGATGAAGTGCCAACATCATGGTCCGATCTAGTCGCGCCGCAGTGGTCATCGCACGTGGTGTTTGCTGATCCACGGTACGGCACCACCGGCGGGCACCTGGCGGCCATGAGATGGCGACTTGGGGCGGAGGCCTACGGGGATTGGGTTACGGCTCTGAAGACCGGCGGCGTGCGAACCCTCCCCGGTGGCAATGCCGCGGTTGTGGATGCAGTTCGGCGGGGCGAGGCAAAACTTGGAGCGACCGATGCGGATGACGTCCGGGCCGCTAACCTTGCAGGCGCGAATCTCGACATGGTGATTCCTTCGCATGGCCCGGCTGCCGAGGAAGGACCGATGTTGATGCCCAATACAGTCGCCATTATTCAGGGTGCCCCGCATCCCGCCGAAGCGGCGGAACTGGCGGACTGGCTGCTCTCGGAACACACTGCCCGGATGCTTGCGTCATCAGCTTCTGGCAATGTGCCACTTCAAGAATCTGTGGCAGCCGACTTTCCCGAGTTGCATGTTGCCTCGCCGATGCCGCTGAACATTGACGCCATCGAGTCACATGCTGATGCCGCAATCGCTACAGCCACAACCGCCTGGGGAAGGGCGCAGCCCGGTGCTCGGTAGGGCAGTTTTTGCAGCAGTTTGGATCGGCGTTGTCGGTTGGCCGGCACTTTCGCTGCTCCTGCGCTGGCCGGGGCTCAGTGAGGATGCTCATTCGGGGCCACTCCACGACGCTGGATCGCTTCTTGCGGTGACGCTGCTCTGGTCCAGCGGTGTGGCTGTGGCTGCCGTTGTTGCGGCGGTGCCAGCGGCGAGGTTCCTCGCCGGAGCGCAACCCCGAAGGATGGCGTGGCTGGTTGCATGGTTGATGGTTGGCTTGCTTCTGCCGCCGTGGGCGGTGTACTACACGTGGTGGTCGATCATGCCGCCCGGGAGTTTGCTGCATGAACTCGCGGTTTCAATTGGCGATGTCGGCGTGCTCCGCCGTGTTGTGTTGGCGCTGGCGATGTTGTCCTGGACATGGCCGGTGGCAGTGTGCTGCATGCTGCCCGCTTGCATGCGTTGGACTCGCTCGCGATCGGATGCACTGAGTCTGGATGGCGCATCTTGGTGGGTTCGCCAAGTCGAGCGAGTACGAGTCGAACGATCGGGGCTGCTTGTTGCCGGAATCGTGACGCTGCTGCTGACCGCTGGTTGTACGACGGCATTTGATCTTGCCGGGGTATTTACGATTGCCAATGAACTCAGGGCTCGCGGGGATCTTGGCGCTTCGGGCGGCGCGCTTGCGGCGGCGAGCGTGCCGATGGTGGTTGCTGCAGCGGCGGGGGCGGCGGTGTTGTGGATCTGGGTCGGGCGACCGGCGGAGCTTCGGCAGGCACCTGCCCGTGTGACGCGAAGTACAAGCTTTGCGGCGATCTTGCTCTTTGCGGCGCTCGTTGGGGCGCCGCTGTTGCTTCTCGGGTTCATGTGGATGCGAGTTCAGCCAGGGGCGAGCGGTGGCACTGAAATCTGGCCCGCTGTTTCAGGGGCGCTCACTCGATCATTGGTTGTCGGCGTGGTGGCGGCCTTGCTCGTCGCTTCAACGCGTGATCTCTGGAGCGGTTGGCTCTTGAATATTTTGGGATGGAGTTGGGTCGCTGCGGCCCTTCTTCCTGCGCCGCTCATCGGTGGCGCAGTCGCTTCAGCGTGGCGTGGTGTGATGGATGGGGCTGTGATGAGTAGCGGCGCTGCGTGGACGCTCGGCTTGCTTGTTCGTGGCGGCGCCGTCGCGGTGCTGGCATCGAGGTGGCTCCATCGCACGGAGCCAACATCACATCGGGCGCTGCGAAGCGTTGATGCGGCACCATGGTGGCATCTGAATCCAGTCGTCCGGGCAGGCATGCTTGGTGGTGGCCTTGTCGCGATGACACTCGCGATGACCGATATCACTCTGGCCGCGTCGCTGGCGCCCCCGATGCGGTACCCACCGCTGGCGACGACCATGCTCAATGCCATTCACTATCAACGCCCGGACGCCATCGTGGGACTGCTGGCGTGGATTGCCGGAACTGCGATCGTTGCCTGCTTGGGCATCTATCTCATGCTCCGAATTCGCTTGAGAGCGTCTGCCCTACTGGTGCTGCTGGTGTTGATTCCCGCCTGCAATGATGTTGACGACGCCTCTAGGGTGCAGCCGGTACCGCAGTCCTCTGCCATTGGACTGCCGGGGCGAACAGTTGGACGATTCGATACACCTCGAGCGATCGCTGTTGACAGCGACGGCGCGGTGTATGTCGTGGACAAGTCTGCGCGAGTGCAGCGCTTCCTGGAAGGAGCACCTGATTGCTGGTGGACGATGCCCGCGTTCGACAATGGGAAGCCCACCGGATTGGGCATTGTGGATGGCGAAGGCATCGCTGTGGCAGATACGCACGAATACCGAGTCGCTGTTTTCGATCGCTGCGGAGACTTGGTTCGCACATTCGGGAGTTATGGAATAGGACCGGGTGAGTTCATTTATCCCACCGACGTCGAGGTAAGCCCTCTGGGGCTGTGGTTTGTCTCGGAGTATGGGGGGAATGATCGGATTCAAGTGTTTGATGGAGATGGGCGTGTGCTTCGCAGCTTTGGAGGCCCCGGTTCCGAGCCGGGCCGATTCCATCGCCCGCAGTCGCTTTCTTTCTCGCCCGATGGTGACGTGCTTTGGGTTGCCGATTCAGGCAATCATCGAATCCAAGGGATCGATCCTGTGACAGGTGAGGCTCTGGTGATCATCGGCGATGAGTTTCTGCGATATCCCTACGGAGTCGCCGCACTTCCAGACGGGAGCATCGTCGTGACGGAGTACGGGGCGCATCGCTTGTCGCGATGGTCCGCGGCAGGGGAGCAACTGAGTGTCTGGGGCGAATGGGGGACCGCGGCCGGGTGCCTCCGGATGCCGTGGGGTGTGAGCTACGACTCAGTTCATGACTGTATTCATGTGCTGGATACAGGCAATGCTCGGGTGGTGACCCTTCCTCGCTCGGCGCTGGACCCACCCACCTCGGTGGAAGTGAATCCTTCCAGCCAATAGCGCAGTAGCATTGTCATCGATGCAGTTTGAACACCCGGGATGGCTGGTGCTTCTGGTGCTGCTCGTTCCCGTGCTCTGGTGGTCACGGGGCGCGAGGGTATCGCTGGGTCCGGTTCGCGGCATCGTGATACCGCTGCTTCGCTGTCTGCTCATCGTCTTGCTCGTGTGCGCGTTGGCCGATCCGGTGCTGAGTCGTCACAGCGATCGACAGACCGTGGCTATCGTTCTGGACCGAAGTCGCTCGATGGATCAATCGGGGCTGGACGCTGCGGTTCGGTGGCTTCAGGATTCGACGTCGAATCGGTCGGAATCGGAATACTTGGCGGTTGTCGATGCTGGTCGGGACGCAACGGCCGTGATGATGCCGGATGCAACCGGTGTGGTGTCTCTGGGGGCGATGAACGGTTCATTTGATGCAACCGATCTTGGAGGTGCTATCGAGTTTGCCAAGGGACTTCTTCCTGATGGAGGGACACATCGCATCTTGTTGGTGAGCGATGGAAACGAAACTGCGGGTTCCCTCTTGGACGCGGCCGAAAATGCCGGAGATGCTGGAATTCCCATCGACGTATTGCCGGTTTCCTATGTTCGTACCGGCGAAGTTATGGTCGAACGGATTGTGGCGCCTCGCGAAGTCAAAGTAGGCGAGTCGGTTCCATTGCGCGTCGTCATGCGGAGCGCGGGACCTGCCCGCGGGCGATTGCTCATGCTTCGGGACGGTATTCCAATCTCAGATGGACTGGACATCTCGCTGGATGGAGGGGCCTCGGTCATTCCAGTCACCCTGCCTGCAACCACTGGCCAAACACAGAGATTTGAAGCTTACTTCGAGCCCGCTGCCGGGAGCAGCGATGCCATCGATTCAAACAATCAGGCGGCCGCGATTTCCCTCGTCTCTGGGCGCGGCCGTGTGCTGCTTGTCGCTGAGTCGACTGATCGGAGTACGCCGCTGGCCGAGCAACTTTCGTTACATGGAGCGGATGTTCATCAAGCAGGCGTTGAAGCGATTGTTGGCGGTCCGGCGGCGCTCGCTGTGTGGGATGCAATCGTGCTCGTGGATCTGCCTCGATGGGCAGTTCCCGACCACGTAGATGGCGAGTTAGCTCAATGGGTACGCGACGGCGGTGGCGGCCTGATGGTGACTGGCGGCCCCACGGCATTAGGAGCGGGCGGTTGGATCGGCTCGTCACTTGCGAGTGTTCTGCCGGTTGGCTTGGATCCTCCTGCCGAGCGCCAGGTGAGACGAGGCGCTCTGGCGTTAGTGCTGCACTCCTGTGAGATGCCCCGTGGAAACTATTGGGGTCGGCGAGTGGCGGAGTCGGCGATCGAAACACTTTCGAGCGTTGACTATGTTGGAATAGTCGAGTACGACAATTCCAAGGGACGCGCAACATGGGCGTTGTCAATGCAAATCGCAGAAGACAAGGCAGCAGCGATGCGGGCAGCAGCGAGCCTGAAGTATGGAGACATGCCGTCCTTCGAATCGTCAATGCAGTTGGCGCTCAAGGGTCTTGAGGGCGTTGATGCAGGGCAGCGTCACATGGTTGTCATCTCTGATGGCGATCCGCAACCACCGAGTACCGAACTGTTGCAGCAATGTTTTGATGGCGGCATCACGGTGACAACGGTCATGGTGGGCGGGCACGGTACGCCGACAGACCGTCGTCGAATGTCAGCCATCGCCACAATGACCGGCGGCCGATTTTACGACGTGACGAGTCCATCGCAACTTCCACAGATCTTCATTCAGGAAGCGCAGGTCGTCTCACGCTCACTATTGCAGACCGGCAGCGTGCAACCCGGTTGGGGTGGTCCGCCGGGTGGCCCACTTCCAGCGGACATGATGGCCGGTCTTGGGAATCTGCCGGCGATCGATGGGTACGTGTTGACCGAGCCGCTCGGAGGGCTTGCTGTGGATGGAATGACTATTCCTAGCGAATCTCAAAGCGATCCATTGTATGCATGGTGGTTCCATGGGCTCGGACGGGTTGTCGTGTTCACGAGCGATGTCAATGGTGCGTGGACACAGAACTGGGTGACTTGGAGCGGGGCATCAACCTTGTGGAAGCGGACGGTGGCGTGGCTGCTCCGCCCAGGTGATGACGAACGGTATGTGTTGAATCTTCGTGAGGGAAACGACGGCGAGGTTGTTGTTGAACTCGATGCCGCCGATGGCGGGGCTGGATTCTCGAACTTTCTGCAGACCAACGCGTCCGTACTCGGACCTGGCGGCGTGGCTGCTCCACTGCCCATGCGGCAGGTAGGTCCCGGTCGTTATCAGGGAACATTCACCATGACCGACGCGGGTGGCTGGGTGGTCGCTGTCCGGCACCGCGGCGCAGATCCCGAGACGGGCGAGTTGATTGAGGGTTGGGTGCAGGGCGCCGCTGTTCGAAACTGGCCTGCAGAAGACGCCGCGATCAAGAGTAATGATGCGCTGCTTCATGAGGCGGCGGCACGAAGCGGCGGTCGCGTGCTCTCCACCGGCGATGATCCTACCGAGGTTGTGATCTTTGAACGCGCAGGGCTGGTGAACGCGTCGAGCCGCCGATCCACGTGGGCCATTCTGGCTCTCTTTGCTGCTGCGCTCCTGATACTCGATGTCGCTGTTCGGCGAATCGTCCCCGACGCGCAGCGCCGCGAGGTGTTGGCACGCCGCGCCGCGGAAGGGCGAGTCATCGCAGAAGTATCCGCTGTCGCGGCGTGGAAGCGAGTTCGGGCTGCGGCGAAACGGGGGCCTGCAATGCAAAAACCGGCTTCGCCACCTGCGAGCCAGACCAAGCAAATCAACGAGCCCGATGGCGATCCGAAGGCGGCTGAAGACAGCGAGGCAGCGTCTACCCTAGAGCGACTTCGTGAGGTTCGGCGCCGACTTCGTGACAAGGATGGCGCTCCGTGAGTGGAAGGCAATTAATGCCGCCCCCCGAGGGTGATCCAGCCGATGCTGCGAGCGTCGTTGCAGCCGTGGCTGCTGTGCGGGCGGGCATCGCCGCGTTGCGACAGGAAATCGCCGGCGCCGTGCATGGCCAGGAAGATGTCGTGGACGCAGTGCTTGGCTGCCTGATGGCGGACGGGCATGCACTTCTTGAGGGCGTACCCGGTACCGGCAAGACGCTGCTCGTGCGAACGGTCGCAGCGGCGACAGGCTTGGATGTCGGACGGGTTCAGTTCACTCCCGACCTGATGCCGGCCGACATCAGCGGAACGACGGTTATGGCCGAGGGGCACGGAGGTGTTCGCTCCACAATCTTCAGACGCGGGCCGATCTTTCATGCGCTGGTGCTCGCGGATGAGATCAATCGTGCATCTCCCCGCACGCAGTCTGCGCTTCTTGAGGCGATGGAGGAGCGGCGAGTCACCGTGGCGGGGACGAGCCACGTCCTACCCAGACCATTCATCGTGCTTGCGACCCAGAACCCGGTTGAGCAAGAGGGCACGTACCGGCTGCCCGAGGCGCAGATTGATCGGTTCCTGATGCAGATCAACGTGCAGCCACCCGGGGCGGAAGTACTCGAGGGAATCATCGAACAGACGACGTCGTCCAACGTTCCCACAATTGAAGCTCGGATCGACGGCGCATTTCTTGAGCGAGCCTCGCTGCTGAGCCGTCGTGTTCTTGTTGCGCCCCATGTCAACGAGTGGATTTCGGCTCTTGTGTTGGGTACAGCCGAGGGAGAAGTCGGTCGGTTCACGCTCGCGCCGTGCAGTCCTCGTGCGGCGATTGCGTTGAGACGCACTTCGCAGGTTGCGGCGATGACGGCGGGCCGGCTCGCTGTCTCTTGCGCCGATGTACGAGATGTGGCAGCCAACTGTCTCCGTCATCGCATGGTGCCTGGGCCCGATGGGCGAGGCCGCGGATTGACGGCAGACGATCTGGTTGAACTGCTGTTTGAATCGGTTCCCACTCCGGCTCAGGAGTGTCTCCGATGATTCACGGGTTCGGTCAAGATCCCGCGGCGCCTCCCGAGACGATTGAGGACCTCCTTGGTCCTCAGTTGCTCGCAGCCATGGAGGGACTCGAACTCACCTCAAAGAAAGTCCTCGCGGGCAAGTTGCACGGCGAACGCCGGAGCCGCCGCCGTGGATTCAGCATCGACTTCGCGGACTACCGACCTTATGTGGCGGGCGACGATCTTCGCTATGTCGATTGGAATGTCTACGCGCGGCTCGACGCGCTCTTTCTGAAACTCTACCTCGACGAAGAGGATTTGAGCGTTCTCCTGTTGCTCGATGCAACGCCGTCGATGGACTGGGGCGCGCCCTCAAAGTGGAACTTCGCCAGGCGCGTTGCAATGGCGATCGGCAGTATCTCACTCGCCTCAAGGCATCGGCTCAGCGTTGCGACGTGGGGAAGTCATGGCGTAACCTATCTCAGAGATTTGCGGGGAAGAAGCCGAACTGCGGAACTCGGCCGGTGGTTGCTGAACCGAGAAGTCGCCGATGCAGATGGCGATGAGACGTTTGAGTCTGGCACGCGGACCATTGCGCCTACGCGGCGAGGACGCGGTATCGTCGTGGTGCTGAGTGACTTTCTCGGCGAAGGCGACCCACTGCCAGCACTGCGATTACTCGGTGGTGGCGGAGACGATCTGCACTGTCTGCAGATCCTCAGCCCGCAGGAACTGGACCCCGGGGCGTGTGGGCTGGCGGGAGATCTCAGGCTGGAGGACTCCGAGGACGGAACGACTCGTGAGGTCACGGTGACACCGGCACTGCTTCGGGCGTACCGGACCAGACTGGACGAGCGTGTCACGCTTATTCGGGATGCGGCGCGTCGGTGCGGTGGTTCGCATCTGGCGGTTCCGAGCGACTCGGATGTCGAGTCACTCCTTCTCGACGAACTACGGCGGGGGGGGCTGGTGCGATGACGCTGTTCACGCCGTGGGCCGCATTCTGGCTGCTCCTTGCATTGGTTCCGCTTCTGCTTGCGCTCTACTTGCTGCGGCTTCGCCGAGCACGCCAAGTTGTTCCCAGCACAAGCCTCTGGATGGAAGCAGCAGAGGACATCCAGGCCAACGTGCCATTCCAGCGACTTCGGCTCAATCTGCTGCTGGCGCTCCAACTGCTGGCGTTGCTGCTCGTCGGTCTTGCAGTCGCGCAACCAAGGTTTGAATCGGCGGCGGGTCGAGGGGGTCGCACGGTGTTGCTGATCGACCGCTCGGCTTCAATGAAGGCGAACGACGGTGAAGGGAACCGATCGAGATTCGACGATGCAATCAAGCAGGCCGTAGAGGCGATCGAGAGGCTGCATCCTGGTGGTTGGTTCGCCGACTCGGGTGGTTCGACGATGATCGTCTCGCTCGGCGAGACAGCCAGAATCGAGCAGCCCTTTACGAGTTCTCGGCGAGCACTCCTCGACGCGCTCGGCCGAATGACGCCCGCCGATACACGTGGGCGGCTCTCGGAAGGGCTCGCAATGGCCCGAGCTTGGGCGAGCCAACCGGATCCGGACAATCCCAGAGCAATTGGCGAACCTGCCCGCATGGAACTCTTCACCGACGGCGGGCTGGTAGACCTCGTGAACGTCGCGACTCGAGACAATCCGATTCTGGTTCATCTGGTCGGTCAGGCGGACACTCCCAATCGAAGCGTCCAATCGGTCGTGGCCGCGCGACTTCCGGACGACCCTGATGAAGTGCAGGTCTTCGCATCGCTGGTCAACTGGTCTGGGGAGCCTGCCGAGGCGAGCGTGCAGATGGCCCTCAACGGCACCGCCGTACACATCGAAGACGTCACGCTGCCTGCGGGCAGGGGCGAGGTTGGCGCGGACTTCAAGCCGGGTGTTCGAGACATCGTCTTCACTTCGTTCAAGCGGCCGGAGCAGGTGCTCGTCCAGGTGTCGCTGCTTTACCCCGACGCACTTGAAGTTGACGACATGGACTGTACCGTTGCTCCGGCGAATGGTGACGTGAGCATCGGGGTCTACGGTCCGGACACCGAACTCATGGTTCGCGCCATGAAGAGTCTTGGCCGCACCCAGGTGCGATCGTTGATATCCACGGAAGATCAGGAACTCTTTCCCGAGAGTGACGATGTGCTTGTCTTGGTTGGTAAGACGCCGGACTCGCTCCCGGACGTGCCAACGCTGTCAGTGAATGTCCCGCTTCCCTCACGGCATTTGCGATGGACCGCGGCGAGGGAGTTCGATTCAATCGTTCCCGGAACCGAGCGTCATCCCGTACTTCGAGGGGGCCCGCCTCGGGATCTCTGGGTTGCTAATCCTCAGGGGATTGAAGTGACTGGCGTGGCGCAGATTCTGCTTGAGGGAGTCGGCGGTCCACTTGTTCTTGCGTGGGAAGAGGGCGGTCATCGACGCGTTCATGTCGCCTTCGATCCGGCCGAGAGTACGTGGCCGTGGGATCAAAGTTTTATGACATTCTTGGTGGATGCGGTGGACTGGCTGGCGCGGCGGGGCGACGCTGGCGGTATTGAACCGCCGGTTGCCGGAGATGTCGTGACGATTCCATTGCCTTCGGATGTATCACGCGTGACCGCCACATCGCCCGGGGGCGAGCAGCAGGTGCTTCAAGTACCTGCAGGCCGAGGTAGCACGCAATTGGGGCCGCTGGAGGAGGCGGGGCCGTGGCTTGTGATGTGGGACGGCTTGAGCAGCGGGCACCAGTTGATCGCGGCGCATCTTCCATCCGAGGACGAGGGACAACTGCTGCGGGCGGCCGAGATTCGCATCGGTGGTGTTCCGGCGGAGTTGGATTCAGGCGTGGGGCGTGCAGCGGCGCTGTGGCCGTGGGCGATCGCGGCCTCGCTGTTGGTGCTGCTGATCGAGTGGGGCGTCTATACGCGGCGGCTTGTCCGCTGACTACTGGCGAACGTCCTCGGGGACATCCAGAAAGTCGTACATGTGCTGATCGTACATGGCGGTGTCCTCGGGTCGGGAGAGGTCAAGTCGAAGTTCGTTGATCACCTTGGTGCCCTGATTGATCCAGATATCCCAGGTTTCTTCGCTGATGTTCTCAGCGATCCACTCACCCACTGGTCCCTTGAAGGGTGGCTCGCTGAGTTGTGTGCCGGCTGAGCCGCTGCATCTGCACATGAAGGATCCGCTTGCCTCGAGCGTGCGGGCCTTCGCGGCGGTCTTCTCGTCAATCTCGGGGATTGGCTGGCCGATTGTCTCGAGCAGTCCAGTGATTGCTTTTAGAGGCATTTGGTCGCCGCGGCCGGCGGCAATCACGTATCCGCGGGTGAGTACGTCGGCGGCCCGATCCTGCTCGCCCGCTGTGACCAGGGCCTGCCCGCAGAGTTCGTAGGCCTTGCTCATGTCCGAATTGAGGTCAATGCACTTCTCGAGCGCCTGAGCGGCCTCGATCGATCGGCCTGCCTTCAGGTATGAGGACCCCAAACTGAAGTAGGCCATCTCATTGGTCGGATCGGCCGTCGCCATGTTCTCGAACTGCGCGATGCGATCGGCGAGATCGGCGTCTTGGGGGGGAGATTGTTCTGGAGCGGGGGTGTTCATATGGGCAGCGTACCTCGAAGGTCGCGTCTCGCGGGTAGCCTGTGTGGCCGATGGTTGAACTGTCCACAGAAATCGCGGGTCTCAGCATCGACTCGCCGCTCATTGCCGCGGCCGGCACAGCGGGGTACGGCACCGAGTTGGCGTCGGTCGATTGTCTGCGAGGACTCGGCGCAGTAATGACCAAGTCAATCACACTGGAGCCACGCGGGGGCAATCCTCCGATGCGGGTGGTGGATCTGGAAGCGGGCATGCTCAATGCCGTGGGGCTGGCGAACGTCGGGCTTGATGCATTCGTCACCGATGTGGCAATGCATGTTCGGGATCTTCCGATTCCAGCGATTCCCTCGATCGCCGGTGAGTCGATTAACGAGTACGAACAGGTCGCCGCCGCGATGCAAGCCATGGCCTTTGTCAAGGCAGTCGAGGTCAACGTGTCGTGTCCGAACACGGACGATGGCCGCGCCTTCTCCGAGTCACCCGAACAACTGCGCACACTCCTGGTCGATCTCAGACGCGTCTTCAAACGAGTCGGCATGATCGTCAAGCTCCCATTGGATTTCGCTCATCCGAGCGTGGCGGCGGAAGTTGCGATCGAGTCGGGCGCAGATGCATTGACGCTAATCAACACGGTTCCGGCTATGTCGATCGATGTCAAGTCGCGAAAGTCGCGGCTCGGCCGCTGGTCGGGAGGCGCGAGCGGCCCGGGGATTCATCCGCTGGCGGTTCGAATGGTTGCCGATGTGTACCGAGACATTGCAGGTCCCGCAGGCGTTCCGATCATTGGCCTCGGTGGCGTAATGCGGTGGCAGGATGCTGCCGAGTTCATCTTGGCGGGCGCATCGGCGGTCGGTCTGGGGACGGCGCTGTTTGTGGATCCAAGGCGACCACGGAAGATTTTGCGAGGCCTGCAAAAGTGGGTTCGCGGGCAGGGGTGTCAGTCGATCGAGGAACTCGTTGGCGCAATTGAGCCCTGCTGAGCCGAGGTTTCCGCTGCGACGAGCGATGCGAACCGAAGTCCTCGCTGGCGATAGTCGTCGAACTGATCCCAAGAAGCGCATCCGGGGCTGAGCAGCAGGACGTCGCCCTCTCGCATTCTCGGGATCGCGGTCGCAACGGCGCGTTCGAGCGTTTCGCACGGCGCGCACGAGGGAGCCGCAGCTGCTAGCGCGGGGCCGGTCGCTCCAATCGAGTAGAGCCCGGCGAGTTGGTCGCTTCGCTCGGCGATGGGCCTGAGCGAGACACCTTTGTCGTAGCCTCCGGCGATGAGATGAACGCGGCGTGAATCCGGAAAGGAGTCGATCGCCAGTAGGGTGGCCTCTGGTGTTGTTGATTTTGAATCGTCGTAGAACCTCGGCGGCTCGTCGCCACCCAAAGCGCAGAGTCGGTGCGGGAGTCCGCAGAACGATGCGAGTTCAAGTGGGTCTATGTTCGGTGCGGCGCATCTGGCCAACTCAATCGCCATGCGAGCATTTCGCTGGTTGTGCTCGCCAGGAACGCGAAGAGATTCCGTAATCGGATCGAACGACTCGCCCCGGACAAACGAATCGGTCTCGATCTGGAAGCGATGAATGACGGCCTTGCTGTCGCTGTAATGCCGTTCGGTTTCGTGCCAGTCGAGGTGATTCGGCGCGATGTTCGTGATGCCGGCGATTGCGGGTGACCAGCCCGGCTCACGACCGAGCCAGTGGAGTTGCGCGCTAGAGAGTTCCAGAACGAGCCATGTGTCGGCGTTGATCGTGTTGAGTTCGGTGAGCAGGCTGCCGCCAATGTTGCCACCGAGCCGCGCGTCGAGTCCGGCGGCCTTCAGCAGGTGGTGCGTCATTGCGGCTGTGGTCGACTTGCCGGCAGTCCCCGTGATTCCGATGCAGCGGCACCGATCAAGCCGCTCGGTGAGCAGGCGGATTTCGGTCGTCAGGGGAACGCCAGCTGCCTGGGCCCCCTGGATCAGTGGGTTGTCCCATGGGTGTGGAACGGCGGGATTTACGACGATGAAATCGGCGGCTGCGAAGTCGGCGGGGTCGTGATGGCCCAAGACGAGTCGGGCACCATCCAGGCCGTGGGTGCTCTGCTCCAGATCCTCGGGCGAGCGAAGATCGGTGACCGTGACGTCGGCACCTTGATCAAGGAGCCAGCGGGCACAACCGCTGCCGCCACCAAAGGAACCGAGTCCCATCAGGAGTATCCGCTGGCCTGCGAGTTCCGTCATGTCCCGATGGTACGTACCATCCACGCATACATGTGCGACCAAAGCCAGCAGTCTCCCATACCGAACCCGCCGCTCTCCCGCTTGGCGGTCGTGAGTGCGGTGCTTGCGATGATTCCGTTGTGTCTGCCGCTCAACCTGATCGGGAGCGTGCTTGGCGTCATCGCCAAGCGGCAAATCGCGACATCGGGCGGTCGACTGGGCGGCGGCAAGGCTGCAATGTTGGCGATCTGGGGCGGCCTGCTTATGACGCTCGTTGGCTGGTGGGCGTGGGGTGCTGCAGGTGATTGGGCGGATCAGGCGATGAAGCAGTCCGTTTCGGAGACAGCGACGAATTTTCTCACGGACGTAGCCGAAGGAAACACGGCCGCGTCGCTGCGACACTGGTCGGCAGATTCCACTCCACCGACGACGGACCAGTTGGATCAGTTCGCCAAAGCGTTCGCAGCGCTCGGCGACGTCCAGGGAGTCGGCATCAAATCGATGCAACCGATCGAAAGTGATAATCCACTTCAGCCCCGCTGGTCGGCGTGGCTTGTCGTGACTGCGGGGGAGAAGCAGTGGGACGGCTCGGCAGTCGTCGATATCGTGGCGGGGGGCGGCATGTTCGAACTTCGGGCCACCTTGATTCAGATCGTCGTGAAAGGGCCTGATGGCGAAATCACGCTTGAGAGCGAGGGGACAGCAGCGTCCTCGAGTCCGCCGGCAGAGCCAAGCGGATTATGACCCAACACAGTAAGAAACTCAGCGCCTGGGCCATTCTGGCCGGGGTTCTTTCGATCGGGTTGTGTCCGTTTGTGACCGTGGCGGCGATCCCGGCTGGGCTCTTGGCACTTCGGGATGTTCGAGTCAATGGACGCCAGGGGCGTCGTCTGGCGTGGGCCGCCATCGTGATCGCCATCGTCGTGACGCCCACGACTACGCTAGGAATGTGGTGGTGGAATGCCCACGTTCGGATTCCGCTCAAGGCGGGACCCGCAGCGGTTCTCAAGGCGGGCCAGGAAGGCGAGATTCAGCGGTTTTTGCGTGAGACGGGCGGAGAAGGAAATGCGAAGGAGGCGACAGCCTTTTTTGTGTCGCTGACCTCCGACCTTGGGATGATTCGATCGACTCGGCTTTCAAAGGCTGAAATGGCAACCGAACCGGACGACGCCGTCGAGTCGTGGGAGATCTGGGTACCGTACGAGGCAATGTTCGACCAAGGCGCCGCAACCGTGACCGCACGATTCCTGGTCAACGCCCCGGACCGGGGTTGGGTCACAGCATTCGATCGATTCAAAGTCACGCTTCCGAGCGGGCAGGTGCTGACGTATCCCTCGACGCACGAGGCTCAGGCCCCATGACCCAGCCGGACGTCGTGATCTCGATGAAGAATCTCGTCAAGCGGTTTGGCGACCAGACCGTTCTCGATGGCGTCAACTTGGAAGTCAAGCGAGGCGAAACCGTTGTCATCATGGGTGGGTCCGGCTGCGGCAAGTCGACGACGCTTCGCCACATGGTCGGCTCGCTCATTCCCGATGAGGGGTCTGTCGAAGTGCTTGGGAAGGATCTGGCGACACTGACCGAAGACGAACTCAACGAGGTGCGCAAGAAGTTCGGCATCCTGTTTCAATCGGGCGCCCTCTTCAACTCAATGACGGTTGCGGAGAACGTCGGGCTGATTCTTGAAGAACACACCGATCTGGACGCGTCCATCATCGACATGATGGTGAAGATCAAACTTGAACTTGTGGACCTTCGTGAGGCAGCCGAGAAGTATCCGGCGCAGATCAGCGGCGGAATGAAGAAGCGAGCGGGGTTGGCTCGCGCCTTGGCGCTCGATCCGGAGATTCTCTTCTACGACGAACCGAGCGCCGGGCTTGATCCGGTGACCTCGGCTGCTATCGACCAACTCATTATTGATCTGACGACACGGCTCGGCGTAGCCAGCGTCGTGGTGACTCATGAAATGGATTCAGCGTTTACGATCGCAGATCGCATGGTGATGTTGCATCACGGTCATGTGCTGATGAACGCACCTCGAGCCGAGTTCGAGGAACTTCGTGATTGGCCCGCTGAGAGAATGTCGGAGTTGGATGAAATGCAACTGCTCATACGTCAGTTCCTACGGGGCGATCCCGAAGGACCGATGACCGAGCATGGTGAGGGCGGCGAGAACGCATATGCGATCGATCTGCTTGGGATTGACAACAGCAAGTTGACCGGAGGTCGATCGGTGCAATCGACGCGGGCCGCCGGTGGGTCAGGTTTTTGGCGAGGGCTGCTTCGCGGCAGCCGAGAGAAAGGTGGCACTTGAAATGAGTGGGAATCGACAGACCGACAACAATGTCAAGGCCGGCATCTTCGTTTTGAGCGCCGTGTTCATCGGTGTCGCCGTTATTTTCATTGTCGGCGACATGTGGGGCAGCCTCTTTGGACCTCCAATGACCAGTTACCGTGCAACCTTCACCGTCGCCGATGGCGTCGGCTACCTCAAGGCGGGCGGCGAAGTGCGGGTCGGCGGCGTGCTCGTGGGGCAGGTCGATGGTGTGGAGATTGACGCTTCGCAGAATCCACTTCGCAAGATCGACGTCACATTCTCGATTCCGGGCGATATGCCGCTCTACTCCAATGCAGTGGCGATGATCCAGAATGGACTGATCAGTGCCGACTCGCTGGTCTCGGTGTCATCTGTTGGTTGGGATGCTGAACATCGCATGGCCAGTGACACTGGGGAGCCCGGGGTGCTGCTCGCATCAGGCGATGTGCTTCATGGAACACCCTCCCTCGGGCTGCTCGGATCGCTGCTCGGTCCGGATACCAGTGCTGCGGTGGCCACCAGCCTTGCGAGTATCGAGGAGATCTCCAATCGCCTCCGCGAGGATGGCTATGTTCTAGAGTGGATTCTCGGTGAGAAGGAGGCGAACTCGTTTCAAGACGGTGTGGACACGCTCGGAAACGTGTTCCAGAAGATGGGTGGTGATGGATATGTGATCGAGTGGGCCCTCGGTGAGGCCACTGCAGCCGATGTGCGCAGTGCCTTGAAAGACACCGAGGGGTTCATGGCCAGGCTTCGGCTGGACTGGGTTGGCCCGGATGGGCAGACCGGCTGGTCTGCCGAGATCGGCAAGGTCGTGGCGAAGTCAGATGACATGGCACTGATCGTGACCGATGTGAAAGAACTCATCAACAACAACCGTGACAAGATTCAAGGCGTCATCGACGATCTGCACGCCGCCGTGGGCGATGCCAAGGTGACGATCGCAGATCTTCGAGCGAATGCGCCGCTCTGGTCGGCCGATTTCAGCAACACGCTTGCCAATCTCAGTCTTGCCTCACAGCAAGTCGACATGCTGCTCGTCGAAGTGCGCAATGCGCCCTGGAAGTTGCTGTACCAACCATCCGAGAAGCAAGTGACTGGCGAACTTCTGTATGAGGCATCCCGGAATTTCGTCTTCGGTGCTGCAGATCTGAAATCTGCGGCTGAGAGCATGGATCGACTTGTCAAGGCTCGCGGAGACGCGCTCGATGAGTCCGCCGCGGACTTCAAACTCGTTCGGGAGAATCTGACCGAAGCTGTGCGACGGTACGAGCGAGCACAGGAGCAGCTCTCGCAGATCCTGCATGCCGACACCGTGCCCGCAGCAAAGTGATCGAACCCGTTGAGGTATGTGACATCAACGACCCTCGGGTCGAGGTGTTTCGAGATGTTCGTGACCGTGATCTACGCGGCCGGCAGGGCATCTTCATGGCAGAGTCCGAGATGGTTGTACAGCGGCTGCTCCGGACGCCGGAGCGACTGCATTCATTGCTGCTATCGCCAGCGAAGTACGTGCGATTGGCGCCCGATCTGAAGGACTTGTCGGTTGACTGTCCCGTGTACGTGGCCGACCTGAAGATCATGGAGTCGATCGCCGGCTTTCACATTCACCGGGGCGTTCTGGCGGCCGGATGGCGACCGATCGAGCAGGATCTTGTGTTCGACCGTCTTCTCGATCGCCTTCCAGCAGACGGTCCCTGCACGGTGCTCGCAGCATCGGGCATCAACAACTCGGACAATATCGGCGGACTCTTTCGGACAGCCGCGGCGCTTGGCGTCGAAGAGATGCTGCTCGATGGTCGGTGCTGCGACCCGCTGTATCGCAAGGCAATCCGCGTGTCGATGGGACACGTGTTGAGCGTTCCGTGGGTCGTTGAAGGCGACTTGCCGGGCGCGCTACGAAGGCTTCAAGAGTTTGGCTTTCGAATCACCGCTGCAGAGTCTGGTCCCCGTTCGTGTGGATTGGGAGATCAGCCCAAGGGCGGCCGCCGCGTCGTTGTGGTCGGGGCCGAAGGGCATGGTCTTGATGAGGACGTCCTCGATGTGTGCGACGAGATCGTTGAGATTCCGATGTCGAGAGGTGTCCCGTCGCTCAACGTCGTCGTGGCGGCGGGCATTGTGCTGGCCGCGGTGCGTGAGGAAGCCTGCTAAGGGATTTCCGCCGCTTCGATCGACTCGGCTGGATTGTGATCGAACCGCTCGATGCCCGCGCCAAGCGCGTTGAACTGTTCTTCCAGGCGAACATAGCCGCGGTCGAGGTGGTACACCCGCTGGACGATCGTCTCGCCGCGAGCGACGAGTCCGGCCATGACCAGCGCGGCGGATCCACGCAGGTCGCTTGCCATCACCGGCGCGCCGATGAGTTGATCGCCTCCCTGCACCACGACCGTCGGGCCGGACCGGAACAAGGTTGCGCCCATTCGAGTCAATTCCGAGACATGCAGAAACCGATCGGGGTAGATCCGCTCGGTCACGATGCTGTTGCCATCGGCCAGGCACATGATTGCCATCATCTGCGCCTGCAGATCGGTCGGGAATCCAGGGTATGGCTGCGTCGTGAAGAGCACAGGCTCAAGCCGCCGCTCGCTCGTGACGTGAACGCTGCACCGCTTTGGATCTTCCTCCGGGTTCGTGCGGGTGACATGGACACCGGCAATATTCAGTCGGTCCAAGACTGCGAGCAGGTTGTCGTAGGGAAAGTTCGTCAGAGTGGCCTCGCCGTTGGTCATCGCGACGCCCATAGCGAGTGTTCCGGCGACGATCCGGTCGGGGATGATTCGGTAATCCACGCTGCCCAGTGACTCGACGCCTTCGATCTCGATTCGGGGCGTGCCAGCGCCGCTGATGTTGGCGCCCATGGCGTTGAGCATGTCCGCCAACCCGCTGATCTCGGGTTCGCAGGCGGCACTCTCGATCACGGTTCGGCCTTCGGCCAGCACCGCAGCCGACATGACGTTGGCGGTTCCGAGGACGGTTGAGCCGAAAGGGCCACCAAGAAAGATCGTTGCGCCACGGAGCCGTTTGGCTCGCGCGATGATGTCGCCGCCATCGAGTTCGATGGTGGCCCCGAGTGCTTCTAGGCCGCGTAGGTGCAGATCAACCGGGCGATCGCCGATGGCGCAGCCGCCGGGCATGGAGACTCTGGCCTCTCCACGGGCTGCCAGCAGGGGGCCAAGCACGCAGATACTTGCTCGCATGGTCCGAACGATGTCATATCGGGCGTGGGTTGCGGATGCATCGATCGTGCGGATCGTGCAGTCGCGGTCTTGGCCGGTGACCTCGCATCCGAGTTCTCGGAGCAGTTTGACCATGTTTCCGATGTCGGAGAGGGTCGGAATGTCGCGGAGTGTGACTTCGCCGGTCGAGAGAATGGCTGCTGCCATGGCTGGCAGGGCCGCATTCTTCGATCCATCCACCTCCAGGGTCCCTGAGAGCCGCGTTCCTCCTTGAATCCGCAGTGCATCCATTGCTATATCGTCTCCCTTTCGCGCCAGATCCTACAGGGTGTACCTGGCAATAGTGCTTTCCTGTCATCGTCTCTTTGAAGATTCAGACGCGAATCGTACGCTCCGATGTGACGAGGGGTTGGCCCCGATTGGAGCATTGACATGCACACGACTCATCAACATCGGTACACATGTGGCAATCTGGCGGCAGCCATTGCGATTGGACTTCTGATTCCAGTATCGGGGGTACAGGCGACGGATCCGCAGACAATGGACCTCACAGGCACTGTTCGGGACTTCAAGGAGCGACGTACGCACGGGGGCCACAGCGATTTCGAGAAGCGACCGCGTCGGGGCTTCGGGCAGTACTGCGGGAATATCGATCCCGATATCGGTGCTGATGGTCGCCCCGTCTTTGTTGGGGGCGGCAACAAAGTCGACGAACAGTGTGAGGATGCTGCTGGTAATCCGATCTGCTACTTGCTCTATGACCAAGCCCTGGGCGATTCACCGATTGACTGGGGTCCTTCAGATACCGGGGGAATCTGTTCGAGTTGGTCGTTCTACTCATGGTTTCGTGATGTGCCGGGCACCAATCTATCGCAGCCCCTCTCGCTGACCTTTGTGCGGCAGGCGGATGGAAGTTATCTCTTTGATGACTCGCTCGACCCGCTGTATGCATCGCTTGGTGGCTTCTTCCCAATCGATGATGAACTCTACGGGAATAGCGGCGGATCGCCCGACCATAATTTCCATTTCACGTTTGAACTCCATACCGAGTTCACGTATGACGAAGCCAACGACAACTATTTCCGCTTTATTGGAGACGATGATGTGTGGGTCTATATCAACGGCGAACTCGTCATTGATCTTGGCGGTGTTCACGCTGCAGTCGAGCAGTACATTGACCTAGATCGGCTTGGCCTCACGAATGGCGAGAGTTACACCCTCGACTTCTTCTTCGCAGAGCGACACCGCACGGAGTCAAACTTCCGCATCTCAACGAGTCTCGAACTTGGTGATGCTGGCATACCGTCGATGACGGCGGCGTTTGATTAGTAGACTTCGACCATGCAGCGATCGGAAGGCTTGATTCGCTTGATGGTCGCTTTGTCGGCCTCGGCGAGGCTGGGTGATCCGTCCGGGAGTTGCAGGTACTCATCGGCGACACCCAGCGATTCGAGCAATCGGTAGATGCCGTTCTGCATACCTTCAATTCCACAGATATAGAGCAGCGTGCGTTCGCTCGCGAGTACGCGGTGGAACGGGTCCGTAGTCTCAACGATGTACTGATCGACGTACATCCGCCTGCCGAGCTCGGGCCGGCTGATGACGGTGTGATAGTGGAAGTTGGGATGGGCGTCGGCCATTTCACTGAACCATGCGTCGTACATCAGGTCCGTCCCGTAGGGGACGCCGACGACGAGATGGATTTCACTCTGGCACGGGCCTTCCGGATTCTCGAGCAGTTCCTTCGCCATCCCTCGAAACGGCGCGATGCCGGTTCCGGTGGCGACGAAGACGTAGTCATGGTGAGACGGATCCTGCGGAAGCAGGAATCGTTTGCCGGCAGGGCCGGTCACCAGCACTTCATCACCGACTTTGAGATCGCACAGGTAGTTGCTGCAAAGGCCGACAAACAGGTGGTGCTCGTCCGAGCCCTCTTCCCAGTACTCGTCGATGAGCCGCTTGCAGGTCGTTGATACGACGTTGCCGTCGCCGTCCTCACCCCAGGTCGGAGCCGAGATCGAATACAAGCGGACGGAGTGCGGCTTCCCTTTCTCGTTGAGTCCGGGAGGGATTACGCCAAAGGACTGTCCGGCGCGGAAACTTCCGGCGAGTGGTGTCCCCGATATATCGATTGCAATGTGCCGCACATAGGAGGCAGATCGGCCCTTCAGGCACGGGGTCGAATCGACCACGCGCCCCACGACCGGCTCCTTGGGCTTGACGACGTTTAACTGGCACTCACCGAAGACGGGACTGATCGTATTCATGAGGAGGCGAAGGATACCAGCAGAAGCAGGTCAGCGGTCAGTGCGGAGCATCTGCACATCTCTGCCGCTGGGCGACTGGAAGACGCTTAAATCGAACTCGGGAACCGCTGCGAGCAGGTGGTCGAAGATGTCGGCCTGGATTCCTTCATAGGGGACCCACCTGTTGTCATTGGAGAAGACATAGATCTGAATCGGTAATCCGTTCGCGGTGGGTTCGAGTTGCCGAATGAGAAACGTAAAACCCGCATCTGTGTGGATTTTCGGATGCTGCCGCAGGTAGGCCCCGATATAGGCCCTGAAGATGCCGACGTTCGTCTGTTGCCGGCCGTTGATCTGCTCGGTCGTGTCGACCTGATGTTTGGAATTCCATGCGTCGACTTCGGCGATGGTGGTGTCGAGGTAGTCGGCCAGTGCAGTGAACTTGCGGTATCGCTCAAGATCATTTCGGTCTACGAATCGGATCGTTTCAAGATCGATATTGATCGATCGCTTGATGCGGCGTCCGCCCGAGTCGGACATCGCCCGCCAGTTCGTGAATGGGCTGGAAATCAAATCGTACGCAGGGACCAGCGATACGGTCTTGTCAAATGCGCGGACCCGGACGGTGGTGAGGGTGATTTCCTCGACGTCGCCGTCTACGCCTTTACTCGGAATCGTAATCCAGTCGCCAACGCGCACCATGTCGTTGACGGTGACTTGGATGCCTGCGACGAGCCCGAGGATCGAGTCCTTGAAGATCAGCATGAGCACGGCCATGACCGCACCAAGTCCCGAGAGGAACCAGAGTGGTGACTGCGAGAACAGCACGCTGAGCGTCAGAACAATGGCGACAAACGTCAGGAGGACCTTGACGGCTTGTGAGAGTCCGGTCGCGGGAATCTTGTGCTCAAGGCCGTGTTGAGAAACCAGCACTTCGCCGACTTCCAGTAGCGAGCAGCACACGAGCAGCAGTACGAAGATGACGTACACCTCGAGCACCGGGCGGAGCCACCAGTCGACCCCGTACTGCGAAAAGGCTGGCAGCGCGAAGGCGAGTACTGCGACGGGTACCAGTTGAGAGAGTCGATTGAAGACCTTGTTCTCGACGATTGCGTGCGAGATCGCCGACTTTCGCCGTTTCAGTGTCCTGTTGATGACCGTGTGGATGAAAACTTTGCCCACGAGATTGGCGACGATGCACAGGGCGATGACCGTCGCCACAGCGATCGCTCCGGCGACGATGTCGGCCCAGACCTCGCCCAGTCCCCATCCTGTGGTCAGGGACTTCAGCCACTCAATACCGTGGCTGACGAGATCACTCGCGATGTTCTCGCCGATGAGTTGCTGGGTTGTCGAAGTGTTTGGATCCATATGTGGCACCGTAACGCAAGAAGGCGGGGTCAGATACTGGCCCCTCTTTGCTAGTCCTGATCCTTGATCACCCGCCACACCAGAAGTCCGACGGCCAACATTCCCACGATGATGAGGATTCTGCTCACGATGCAGGTCGGGGGTTGACGCTCGGTGGCGAATCGGGCAACTGCTTGAGCAGCGTGGAGACTGCTGCTTCGAGTTGCGCGTCACGTCCAGCGGCTTCGTTAGCCGGCGTACGCTCGACGCGGATGTCGGGTATCGCGCCGCGGCTCTCCATGTCGGTGCCGTCCTGCAAGTACCAGCCTCGGAAGGGTTGGCGGACCCGCGATCCGTCGATCAACGTGAAGGAACCGGTCGAGATGACGCCGCCGAAGGTTTCTTCACCAACGAGCGTGCCGCGCTGTGTTGCTTGAATCGCGTGGCTGAAGATTTCGGCGTTGCTGAACGAATTCTCATTGCACAGAACGACGACGGGTCGCTGGTAGGCGTAGAGCAGTCGCCGGTCCCGCGGGTATGAGTCGGGCCGCACATCTTCGAGCTTGGCGCCGCGTGGAATGGTGTATGCGTGCGCGGGGGCTGTGAGGCTCGCGAGCAGAATGTCCGTTGTGAACCCGCCACCGTTGTCACGCACGTCGATGACGAGCCCATCCTTGCCGTGGGCGGCGGCGTAGAGGTCTTGCTCGAATCGGTGGACGCTCGGCATGTTCATGCCCTGGATGTGCAGATAGCCGATGCGATCATCGCTTGCATCTGCAACGCGGTCGCGGCGCTGCTGAAGTTCGTCCTCGCGGGCCAGTCCGCTCCAGCTGCCGTAGGTCATCGGGACAAGCAGCACCGTCCGTTCGACGCCATCTACGCCGCGGACGTCCACCAGTGTCTCGGCGCCAGCGGTGTCCAGCATCGCCGCGCGGAGGTCCCGCAGGGTGCCATCCTCAGCCAGTGGCCGATCTGCAATAGTAAGGACGACATCGCCTTCTTCAAGACCGCCCTGGTCCAGGTCTGACGGCCCGTTGGGTAGCACTCGCGTGACGCGATAGCCGTCCTCGACTGCCTCGACGTCGATGCCGAGGTGGCCGATGCCCTGACGCGGACCGGAATACTTCGCGCCACCATAGATGCCCGTGTGCGAGCCGTTCACTTCGCCAAAGAGCAGTTCGACGACGCGGTTGAAGGCCTGCGAGGTGCGGGTCTGCGCGGCGAGATCGGCGTACCGCTCGGAGATTGCGTCCCAGTCGAGCCCTTTCACGGTGGGGTGGTAGAAGGTGCGGCCGAATGTTCGCGCTGCCTCACTGAACTTCTGGCGTTGCTCACTGGCGACATCGATGCGGGCGTCGGCGTCAACGGGCCACGACTTGGTCTTTCCGCCCGTGCTCGGCGCATGCTTGGCAGCGTTGCCACCGACGAAGGTCACCTTCTTACCCGTGAGGTTGCCGCGAACGTTCGAGACGCTGCCGGAAGTGATCTTCGTGCGGTCCTTGCCCCGGTGGTTCATGGTCCAGAGTCCGGAGTCTTCACCGACCGTGCCGCTGAACACGATGGCGTCTCCACTCGGCGTGAGGTAGAGGTCGTCCTCGCTGCCATTGAGGCTCGTCAGGCGGGTGGCCCGCTTCCAGGCGGTATCCAGATCGGTGAATGTGAGAATGTCTTCGTCTTCGTCCTCAGCCTTTGTCTCATCTTCAGCGGGCTCGTCGGGTTCCTCCTCCGATTCGAAGGACACGATCGGCAGAATCTTCTTCTTGCCAGCGGCCTTCGCGGCTTCCTTGATGGACGCGTCGAGTTCGTAGGCGGTCATGTCTTCGAGCGAGGGGTCGAGTGGAATTGCCCAGACGTCGTAGTCCCAGTTGTCGCCGATGCGATTGCGATCACTCAGAAAGACGAGCGTGCGGCCATCGTCGGTGATGCGAGGCGCGCGGTCGATATCCGGGTGCTGGGTGAGGTTGACCGCCTCGGCGGGTGCCTGCACGTCCATCAGCCAGATGTCGTTGTTGAAGTCGAGATCACTCACGGAGTACACGATGTGCCGCGAATCGCTCGCCCACCGCACTTCGGGCGCATCCCAACTTTCCAACAGCAGCGTGTCTGAATCGGTTTCGAGATCGTGCAGCCAGAGGTCGCCGTTGCCACGCTGATACAGGAGCGAGCGACCATCGGGTGAGGGCATGGGCCGCGACGCGGCGGGGGCGTCGATGACCTTTGAGACATCGAATCGGAGGGCGCCCGCCCAGGCAGCGCCAGTTTCGTTGGGATCAGGTGTGTCGTCGTCCTTGGATTCGTCATCCGGATCGTCGTCGCCGCTCTCGGTGGCGTCGTCGTCCTCCGGCGTATCGGCGTGCTCGGTCGTCTCTTCGGCTTCGTCGTCCGCCTCAGTGTTTTTGTCATCGGCTGGTGCATCGTCGCCGTCGTCGGAGGTGTCTTCGTCCTCTTCCTCCTCGGGTGTCAGATCGTCCCGTGTGAGCGCGACCGTGGCGGCCCAGATGCCTTCATCGCCACCCTCGTCACTGGCGAAGTAGAGCAGGGTGCCGTCCGGCGACCAAGCAATCTGCTTCTCGCGAGCATGGCTGTGGGTGACGCGGCGGGTGGGGTGGTCGTCTTCGGTGCTGCGAACGAGCACTTCGCCCCGCGCGACGACCGCGACGGCCTCGCCCGATGGGTGCAGAGCCGCCTCGCCCACTTTGTGATCGAGTCGCTCGATGCGGCGGTCGAGCATGGATGTATCGGCGGCGGCGTGTGAGATCTCGATTGGTCGTAACGAGGCGGCGGTGTCTGTCAGGTCGAGCGTGTGCAGGGTGTCCCAGAGGGCGGTTGCGGCGGTGGTGCCGTCCGCGGAGACCGTGAGGTCACGAGTACCGTGCCCCATCGTCGCGGCATCGCCGGGCGAGAGGTTGGTGTGATTGGTGGCGTTGCCCTTCGGGTCGATGGTCCAGATGTCGTTTTGGCCAGCCTGTGAAGAGAGCATGACGAAGCCGCCGTCGGATGTCGGAAAGGCCTCGCCTTCATTGGCGAGATCGTTGGTGTGCTTGGTAAACGCTGGTGCAGCGGGATCTGTTAAATCCATTGACCAGACATTTCGGTTGCCGCTGCCGCGATAGGCGGGTCGTTCCCATGGCGCGAAGCCGCGGCTGAAGAAAACGGTGCCGTCCTCGGCTTGGCGGGGTGCGCGACCGAAGGCATCGGTCAGCCGCTCAACGGGCCCGCCGTCAACCGGGGCGCGGTACATCTGCGGCTGGCGATAGATCTCGGGCTCGCGGTAAGAATGGAAGAGCACGGCCTGGCCATCGGGCGTCACTCCCGAGAGTAATTCCCATCGCTCGGAGGTCGTGACGCGTTCAATTGGGCCGTCAGCGACCAACGCGCCTTGCCGGATGTCGACTGGCATGCGATAGATGTTGCGGGTGCCGTCACGATCGGACTCGAAGGCGATCCACGATCCATCTGGTGCGAAGGCGGTGCGGAGTTCGGCTGCTGGGTGGCTCGTCAATCGCGTGGCGGCTCCACCGGTTGCGGGCACGGACCACAGGTCGCCGCGGTCTGAGTACACCAGATGTGAGGCGTTCGGTGAGAGGCTGGGGTATTGCGGGAAGGTGGATGCGGCGGCAGCGACGACGATTGAGCTGAGCATGATTGGCACGGTGGCCTCCTAGGGACAATTGATGTGGGCTGGACACAATAGAGGGAGTTCTGCGGGGGGGGCAGCCTCGCGGGCCCCAAGGGAGCGAGGTTGGGGGGCAATGCGCGGCAGTGCTGGGCCATGGGCAATGTTGGGGCCCATCAATTTCTGGAGGTGGCCGCTAGAAATCGATAATTTGTTTGGTGGCCACTACTTTCCCCTCGGTGTTGGTCGGTGCCCCGTACTTCCGAATAGGTAAAATGCTGTTTTATCAGCCCTCCAGGGGGCTATTTGGATGTTTTGATCCTGCCAAAACGAGGCATTTACTCATGGCGGTCGGGTAATTTTTGGAATACGGAAGATTTGTGGCCGCAGAGGTTGCATGAACTTGAGAAGAACATTGGGGAAAAGCATTGACGCGGCTATTACTCTCTGGCACTGTGCTCTGTGGAGATTCTCAGTTTGGAAGCTGGGATTGAGCGAGATGAGAGTGGGAGAAACACCCCCTTGAGTCATTTTTGGACGGTTGGCGATCGAGGCGTCGCGATCGGTCACATGCCTGTTGCATGGATCCGAGCCTCACGCTGACCTGAGTGCATGCACCCGCGTCGATAGTCACTCGTGGTGACTGGGAAGAATTAATGTTCGCGTCCAACGGCATCGACCTGTTAGGCGACCAACCTGTTTGGAGGAGAATTCAATGAACAGGCTTACTTTGACAGCGGCTGGACTTGCTTCCGTCGCAATGGCCGGTGCTGCAGCTGCCGATATCGTCGCCTTCGACATCAATGGTAGCTACAACGCCGATGCGGTTTCCTTTGTCAGCAACATCATTGATGGTGATGGCGCAGAGATCGTCTCGTACGGTTTCAGTGTCGACCTGACGGTTTACTGGAACGAAGGATCGAGCTACGAGAACTGGGCTTCCGAGGCACGTTTGGGCGTCGGAATGTTCTCAGTCAGTGGTTCCCCTGGTTACATGTGGACCGGTGGAGTTAGCTCCGCCCATGGCGCTTCGACGCCTGGTGGCAGCTATACCATCAGTGGTATCACTGGCGGTGGCGCAATTGGCGGTTACTACGCCAGCAGCAGCTTCGGCTTTGTTGCTTACAGCACTTGGAATGACGGCACAGGCAACTCTGCTGGTCACTTCTCGGGTAACGGTTGGGTCAACTTGGCCCCAGTTCCTGCTCCCGGCGCACTTGCCCTTCTGGGCCTCGCCGGTCTCGCTGGACGTCGCCGCCGACGCTGAGGCGCATGGTGTAGTTGAGTCGCTTGGTCGGGTAGTCCGCTTCCACTGACCCCTACCAACTGACTCTCACACAAACTGGTTTCTCTTGCATCCCCCCGCGAAAGCGGGGGGATGTTCTTTGGAACAAGTGTATGAGGCCCTTTGCTATCGCTGAATGCGTGTGATGGCGTCGAGTTCAATGTCATCGAGCACCAGTTCAAAGCCGTCTGGCCATTGGACGAGAACTCGCTCGACTCTGTCTGTGTTCCCAAGACCCATATGCAGGCGAGGATCGTGGGCGGAGAGGTAACTCCCATCGGTCCGCACGCGGTATTGCTGCGTTTGACTCCCTGTAGTCACTTCCGCATACGCTCCAATGGCAGGACCGCCATTGGCATCGCGAACATCGAGCATGATCCAGTGTCCACCAGTTGTGTGGTTCATAAGAAGCCGGGCGGGGGAAGACCTGTTGATGACAAGTACATCAACGCGGCCATCGTTATTTGCATCAAGGAAAACTGCGGCGCGGCTTGTTCGCGGTTCTTGGCCCACAACACCTCCGCGTGGTGACACTTCGACAAACCGGGCGCCTTCGCGGCGAAGAAGCAGATTTGGCTCAGCATAGACGTCATCTGCCCACAGTGGATCACTCATGCTGACGCGACCGTTGGCCTCGTAGAGTTCGAAATCGCCGTCACAATCGAAATCACGAAATCCTAGGCCAAATCGGGTGAAGGGGCGAGTCAAGGCAGAGAGTCCATGCCTGCCAGTTGTGTCAACAAAGCGACCGTTCTTCATCAGATAGAGCGAGTCTGATTCACCATGCAGGTTGCACACCAACAAATCGAAATCGCCGTTGCCATCAAGGTCTTCACTTGCGACGCCCATGCCCGCCTTTTCTTTACCAGTGAGATCGCGGTCGCATCCCATTTCCATAGCTCGGTCGACGAATTTGAGATTGCCCTGATTGATCCACAGTCGATCTGCATTGCCGTCATTGGCAATGAAGAGGTCCTGTAGGTCATCACCCGTGAAATCTTGGGCCAGAACTCCAAGGCCATTCCCCCTCGCGTTCCCTAGGCCCGCGTGTTCGGTGACATCAACAAATGTGCCTAGATCATTGCGGTACAACACATCCGTGGTCGGCGATGCGTAGTGGGCAGGCGCGCAATAGTCGAGTAGCCCAGTGCGGCTCCGGCACTCGAGTTCTCGCTGTGGTTCCCAGCTAACGTAGTTCGTCACGATAAGATCGAGGTCGCCGTCCATGTCACCATCGAAAAAACTGGCGCTCGCACTAAGTCCTTCGTCTCCGCCCCCAGCGTCTTCTGTGATGTCTGTAAAATGAAATTCTCCATCGTTACGAAGTAGTGTGTTGCGGCCAAAATTCGTGATGTAGAGATCGACATCGCCGTCACCATCAATATCGCCGCTTGCGACACCCATCCCCCAGCGGCGATCATCCGCGCCGCTGCCGTCGGTGACATCCTCAAAAGTTCCATCGCCGCGATTGCGGAGCAGTACATTGCCTTCGATTGCATCAGCCTGTATCAGGTACAGGTCTATCCAGCCATCATTGTCCACATCGAGGGCTGCCGCTCCGCCCGCCACGATCTCGGGCAGTTGTGGCCCATCGCCCGGAAGGTCCGCCCGTACAGTGAAACGAACTCCACGGCTCGGGCCTTCATCGATGAACCATGGTGGATCTGTTGTAGTGGACTGCTCGGGAGCCGACTGCCGGGCGTCTTGCTTGCAAGCGGTAATCAATGATGTTGTCAAGAGACACGCAGTGGTGGCATACTTCACAGGCCGGCCTTTTTCAGGAGTTGTTTCATACGAAGCACTTGTGGATTATTCGGCGATTGTCGTTCGCATGCTTCGAATATCACGCGGGCTTCATCCCCACGACCAGCGGCGACCAGCGACTGCACCCTGAGCAGTGATGTTGCGAGAGATGTGCCGAAGATGTCTTCGTGCTCACCCAACACATCAATGGCGCGTGTCGGTTGGCCACCCAGTGCAAGCGATTCTGCGTATTGCAGGCTGAGATCGAATCTTTCAGGTGCAAGTTCGACGGCTTGTTGAAGCGAGGAGATCTCGGTGTCGACATCGCCCTGCAGGCGGGCAATTCGGCTGAGGAGGACCCACCCTTCCATCTTGCCGGGAGAGATGGCGGTGGCAGTCTCGGCAGCATTTCTCGCATCGGCGATGAGCCTCCTGCCGCCTAGCGACTGTGCTCGTTTCAGGAGTTGCTGAGCCTTCTGGGCATGGGGGGGGAACCACTTCGGCCAAGACTTGATAAGGCGAGTCAAGATTCGTGTAGATCTGTCGTGATCACCTTCCATGAATGCGAGCGTTGCCGCAGCAAGGTCGAGTTCTCGACGCTCGCCATACATGGCCTCCAGAGATTGGAGTGTCTGGCGTGCGTGTGCAAACTGTCGGGCGCGGGCTTGGGCTGCCACTTGGCCGAGGCGGACGGTGAAGTCGGCGCGAGCGTGTTCAGCCTTATCCTCCCATGGGTCGTAGTAATCGGGCAGTGCGTCACCAGCGCGTCGCAGGTGCCGCCTTGCCTCCGCATCATTGCCTGCTGCGAGCAGTGCGCGTCCAAGTATCCAATGGGCGTATCCATCCTGTGGCCGCTGCTGCACAATAGGTTCTATGAGTAATGCGGCCTCATCTGGTCGGTCCTGTGCGAGACGTACTCCCGCGAGCACCATTGGTTCGGTATATCCCGCTTCTGGATGCGCCTTGGCTTTCTCAGCCATCGTCGCAGCTCGATCAACTTCACCAGTTTCGAGCGCCCAGAGAGCGGCACGCCATAGGGGAATCGTTCGGTTGCCGCCGAATGCAATTGCATTGTTGATGGCGATGCGGCGAGCCGCAGAGTCGCCGAGCTGATCGAGGGCGATCGCGTGTAGCGTATGAACCTCGGCTGTGGGCGCCACTTCTGCAAGGTGTGCAAGGCTTGCGGCAGCCTCAGTGGACATCTTGTGTGCGAGATAGACCTGGCCCAACCGTAGCCATGCCTCGGCAGCATGAGGATTCTGTCGGACAACTTCAAGAGACTTCTCTACGACGATACGGGCGCCGGGATCGATGGTTGCAAGATCATCCGGAACCGGAGGCTCTGGGGTCGGTACGCAGGCGAGTGGCAGCATCGCCATCACTGCCGAGACCACCGTGATGCCTCTCATGGCTGAGACTGCAGGTCTGGTGGAAATGCGTGGAGCAGTGGTCCGATGTGCTGCTCATAGTTCTTCCACCGATTTATGGCATTGGTGTTCATGGACGTGTTGACCTGATCATAGGAGGGTGTCATGACGGCGCGTTTCGAATTGTGAAATGACATGCAAGCGTCGTTCCATGGGAGATCAAGGAAACGGAGCACCTCTTCGGTGGTGTTCTGTTGGTCATGGACAAGTTGCTCATACGACACATCGAGGCACGGACATGGGAGGACATTGAGCCAGTGTTCTCGAAGCCTGTCAAATGATTGCCGCACAACACACAGGTCGTCGAGCGATTGGGCCCACGGATTTCGATCGCGGCGGAGTGGATGCAGGAAGATCGAGAGCAAATTGTCGAGCGGGTTGCGAGACATGAAGATGACGCGGCATCGAGGTGTCAGCAGCGGGAGCAAGCCTGCAATGCGGTCGAGGCTGAGAGACTTGTTCACGATTCGGGACACACCGAATCCGTACGACGTGAGCATATGTACGTACTGGCCGCCGGCAGCAGACAAAGTTGCTTCAGTCACACTGTCGAGGCACGATGGGAAGGACCCGCCAAGTACATGCGTGAGATCTTCTGAGATGAGGATGGGATCGCGGCGTTCTCCACTCCCAGCTGCTTTGGGGTGTGCGTCGATGATCTGCTCCAGCAGTGACGTGCCGCTTCTGGGGAGGCCGATGATGAAGACTGGGAGGTCTGAATCCACATTGCTCCTTGGGAGGGACTCGAAGCGTTCTGGGGTGAAATACTCGATCATCGTTTCAGTTGAGGATTCGAATGCAGCCGGGTCAAAGTCACCACGAAACTCTATGTTGGCAGTTGCTGCCGCTTGAAAGGCCGCGTCATAGTTGCCCATCGCATCGCAGAGCCGGCTCAGTTGAAATAGCCCCTCCCCTCGGACGCGTGTGGGAGTGCTTGACTGGCTTAGCAGTCTCTCAAGGCGGTGCCGCGCTGCTTCAATATGACCTTGCCGGTATTCGAGCTGAGATCTGAATGCCTCCATGGCAGGCGGAAGCGGGTGCGGTATTTCCTCAAGAAGTGCTGCAGCCTCATCGATTCGGCCGAGTCGCTCAAGGCTCATGATGTGTCGCCACTTCACCTTGTCCGCGAATGGGCCATCAATGGTGATCGTTTCAAGAATGTCGATCGCTTCCTGCACGCGACCAGCGTCATGGCAGAATTGGGATCGAGAGATTTTTAGTTGTACATTCCGTGGATTGCGGCTGATGGCTTGATCGATCCATCTGATGGCGCTGGGCTGATCCCCACGGAAGTTGCTGATCTGCGCCATGATGCGGTAGCCGGCCGGTCTGTCTGGGTAGTCTTGGATCAGCGATTGGGCCAGCACGCCTGCAGTCCGGAAGTCGCCGTTCTTGAGCGGTTCCAGGGCAGCACCGACGCGATCACCGAGCGGTGCTGCTCCCGATTCTGGGATGGGTGCATCGCCTGAATGATGTGGCGGCGTGGGAGCGGGGGGCATAGGGCCATCCTATCACGGCAATCCGGTAGATCCGTACCATGCGATCATGCCTCGATTTGTCCTTTTCATTTTGGCGTGTCTTCTGGGGTGTTCCGAAACACAGCAATCAGGGATGCCTCCGCCTCGTCCGGAGTACACCCCAGCAGTGCACGGTGCCAGCGCTCGACTCCTCACGGCGAGGCAAGACGCAGTTGAATTGGAGCCGTTCAATGCGAATGCTTGGTCTGTGCTCGGCCAAACGTACTTTGCTGATACCCAGTATGACGCGGCAGTGATTTGTTTTGAGCAGGTTGTAAGTCTCACCCCAGATGATGGCACCGCATGGATGCTGCTGGCAATGTCCCATGAGGGGCAGGGCGATCGGGATGCGGCCAGAGCGGCATACGTGGCCTCGACTGAGGCCGCAGAGAGTCCACCTGCAGCATCTTGGCGATCAGCCTTGCTTCATCTTGATCTTGGTGAACCGTTGATTGCGGTAACGTTGGCGACAGACTCGCTTAAGCGTAATCAGAACAGTCGCATGGCTCGGTTGGTTCTTGCGCGAGCCTTTTTGGAGTGCGAGCGACCTCGCGATGCTGCAGGCGTGCTTAATGATCTGGTCAAAGCCAAGCCAAATGACCGATATGCTCGACTCTTGTTTGGGCGGGCCCTGCAACGATCAGGGCGTGCAGAGGCATCCTCGCACCTGCGTCTTGGCCAAGGGGCGAAACCTGTCTGGCATGATCCATGGTCCACAGCGGCGATTACACATGGTGTCAGTATTCACGCGCGGCAAGCAGTGGCCCAAGCACTTCTGAGTCAGAGGCAGTATCAGCGAGCTCTCGACATGTTCCGACAGCTGTCTATGGAGGCACCAGAGCAGATCGGGCTTCAGATCGATCTGGCCAAGGCACTTCGATCTGCCGGGAAGTTACAGAAGGCACTCGACATCGTCGAGGGTATTCTGGAATCAAGCCCAGATGAGCACGCGGCGCATACGCAGGCGGCAGGCGTACTGTTTACGCGATGGCAAGAGCGTGGCGACTCTGCGGATTTGAACCGAGCGATTGAGCATCTTGATGCGGCCATTGCACTCACCGAGACCGATGGTCAGAATTGGATGTTGCGAGGGGAAGTGAGGCGACAGGCCGGAGATTTGACAGGGGCGGCCAGCGACTTTGCCCGTGCTGCAGAAATGATGCCTCACAAACCAAGTCTAGGGTTGCGGGCAGCGGAGATATACCTCCAACTCGGATCGCCACAGCCAGCCCTCGCGGTACTCGAGCAATTGCGGCCGGACTTCGCAAACGATATGAATCTACTGATCCTGAGCAGCCGCTTGAAACATATGGCGGGGGATGTGGATGGTGCGATGAAGGATGCAGGCACGGCTGCTGGTATTGCACCTGGGGATGTCAGAGTCATCGAATTGATGAACGAACTGGCCCAGCCCTGACCATTGTCCGATCATGTCATAGTCTGGGGTGAGTGGTAACAGCCCCCGATTCTCAGGAGCCCCATTATGTTCCCCCAGCCTCCTCCTCCGCCCTCCAGTAAAGCCACAGACCCATTGGCGAGATATGACTACGTCAATATGCTGGTCAAGCGGGGATTAACTGAATTTGCAAGGGCTGCAGCGCTTGATCTCGTTGCAGACCATCCCAAGTATGCCGGCGGTTATGCGGCGATCGTTGATGTTGCGTGGGCGCAGAATGACTTTGTGACTGCCATGAATTACGCGATGCAAGGTGCCGCCTTGGATCCTGCAAGCAAGGTGCTTTTGAGCAAGGCTGCTGCTGCAGCAGCCCGATCTGGATTTGCGGACATTGCAGACGAGTATGCAGGGCGGTTGGTCGATGTGGCACCGAATGAAGCAGCTTCGCATCTGCAATACGCAGATACACTTGAGCGAGTCAATCGTGGCGAAGAGGCATTGGAACAGGCTCAGATTGCCAAGCGTCTGGATCCGAATTGTCCATGGAAAGTACTCGCCGGAAAGGCGCACTCGAAACTGAAACAGGTTGATGAGGCAGAACATCTTCTGCGTGAAGGGTTTGCCGAGGAGTCTTTTGGAGTTGATATTCGGCTTGAAGCAGGATTTCATCTGACGAAGTTGTTTGATCGGGGAGGGGCCTATGACGACGCCTGGGCGACCGCTCAGGAGGCGCACGAGATTGGCGGGAAGCCATTTGATGGTGAAGCTCGCATCAAGATGACTGATCAAATCATCAATGATTTCAACGCAAAAAATTTGAAGTTGTGGCGGAGGGAAGGCTTTGAATACGAGCGTGCTGTCTTCGTGCTCGGGATGCCGCGTAGTGGCACGAGTCTCATGGAGCAGATTCTTCAGATGCACTCTGATGTTGGGGCTGTTGGAGAATTGGCGATTACATATGTCATGATGTATCGGCTGCAGCGGGAGCTCGATTCCTATCTGCCCTATCCGAAGTGTCTCATAGATCTTCTTCCTCAGAACATTCGGGACATGCAGGCGCTGTACACCGAAACGATCGATGTTGCGGCGAAGGGAAAGTGCCGGGTCGTCAACAAGGTCCTAAACTCATATGAGATGCTCGGCATGCTCTCAGTGGTGCTTCCTGGGCTACGAGCCATTCACATCAAGCGGCATCCGCTCGACAACCTCTTGTCATGCCATACGACCAACCTGCTCGCGTCTGGACATACGTACACGTCGAAGCTTGAGAATTTGGCGATTATGTATCGCACGCGGCAGCAACTGGCCCGCCACTGGGCTGAGGTGCTCGATATGGAGATTCACGAGATCTCCTACGAGAAGTTGACCGAGGATCAGGAGGGCGAGAGCCGCCGTCTGATCAAGTACCTCGGGCTTGACTGGGATGATCAGGTGCTTGAATTTCACAAGAGCAAGCGGATTCCAGCCACGATTTCATACGATCAGGTCGGCAAGAAGATGTACCGCTCCTCGGTCGCGAGGTGGAAGAATTACGAGAAGCACCTTGGGCCGCTTATCGATGCACTGGGTGATGAACTCGATACCTGGGATGACTGACCCCGTCGGATTCGCTATCTCTTTGATTTGCAAAGGCTTGGCGAGCTGCGGTGGTGGTGGCAAAGAGCAGAGAATGAGGTCGTGGTCGGTATTTGTTGCGGTCAGCTGTGAGAGTGCTATTTCTCACCGATCTGCGGCTTGTATCTCAGAATCAAGGCCAAGAAGACCGATTTGAGGAGTCTTGGCACCACGCATTCAATGGTGGTTGCCCAGCAGAGAAAACACGGATCGGACCCTTATGAGTACGTCGCCTCCAACTCGCGGCACCATTCTTGTTCTCACGCAGGTCTATGTGCCAGATCCAGCCGCAGTCGGTCAGTACTTGCACGATGCGGCTGTGGAACTCGTCGAGAGGGGATATCGCGTCGTCGTGTATGCGGCAGCACGCGGGTACGACGATCCATCGCAGAAGTTTCCCCTACGGGAACTGCGGGACGGCGTCGAGATTCGGCGTATGCCGCTTTCAAGTTTCGGGAAGGCTTCGATTCCGCTCCGCATTCTCGGCGGCCTGCTTCTCATGTTTCAGCAGATCTTTCGCGGGCTCTTTGCCCGCGGCGTTGACAGGATCATCGTCAGTACATCACCGCCGATGTGTCCGATCGCGGCCCTCGTGATCTCTTGGCTCCGATTTAAGCCGATCATTTACTGGGTCATGGACGTCAACCCTGATCAGGTCATTGAGTTGGGCAAGGTCAAGGACGGTTCGCTGCCGGTTCGGATCATGAACTGGTTGAATCGCCGCGTTCTTGGGCGTGCGAGGCGCGTCGTGGCGCTCGATCGGTTCATGTTGGCGCGTCTCCTGAAGAAGCGCGACGTGGAAGCCAAGACTGTGGTCATGCCACCCTGGCCGCATGATGACCACATGGAGATGATCGACCACGTAGACAACCCGTGGCGGGAGCAGCACGTCGAGGGCAACAAGTTCGTCGTGATGTATAGCGGGAATCACGGCTTTTCCACACCGATCAAGACTGTGCTGGACGCCGCCTTGTTGATGCAAGACGACGACGGCTTGGAGTTTCTCTTCATTGGTGGCGGCGTCGGCAAGCAGCTTGTCGATGACACGATTGCATCAGAGCATCCAAGTAATGTGCGGTCGCTTCCGTATCAGCCACTTGAGACGCTTCGGTATTCGCTGAGCGCTGCCGATGTTCATCTGGTGTCGGTGGGCGACGATGTGGTCGGTATCGTGCATCCATGCAAGATCTACGGTGCGATGGCGGTAGGGAGGCCCATTCTTCTGTTGGCCCCAGACCCGTGCCATGCCTCGGATCTCGTTCGTGAGAACAACATTGGCTGGCATATTCCGCACGGCGATGTGGAAGGGGCCAGGCGTGTTCTTGAAGAGATTCGATCGACGCCCCCCGAGGTACTTCGGGAGATGGGGCAACGGGCGCAGGAGACCATCCGAGGCGCCTATTCCAAGGCGATTTTGTGCGGGCGATTCTGTGATGAGGTAGAAGAGAAGTCGTGAAGAAGTACGTATTCATTCAGAACGAGCCGTTTCTCCTTCCCAAGGTGCTCGATAAGTACTTGCGGGAGTTTGCAGATTCGACCGCCGGGATCAATATCCAGTCTGTGGCGCAGGGCAAGCGGGGGCTTGTCGGAACTGCGCTGGACCTGTTCAAACTGTATGGATTCGGCTACTTCCAGTGGAAACTCCGGAAGTTCCTGTGCCGCAAGATCGCGGGCAAGGTTTTCAACGAATGGCTTGGCTCTACTCGGACCTGCTACAGCGTCAAGGCAGTGGCGAGAAAGTACGGCGTGCCAGTGACCGAGGCGGTCAACGTCAACAGCGACGAGTTTCGCGAGCACTTGCGAGAAGAAGGCGTGGAATTCATCGTGTCGATCAGCGGCACGCAGTTCTATGGCAAGAAACTTCGGGAGCAGACACCGAAGGGAATCGTCAATTGCCACGGCGCGCTGCTTCCCAAGTACAGGGGGCTCATGCCGAGTTTCTGGACGCTTGCCAATGGTGAGCAGGAGGGGGGCGTGAGCGTGCACCTGGTCAACGAGAAACTCGACGACGGACCGATCATCGTGCAGCGCCGATATCGCATCTGGCCGCGAGATACGGTCGAGGACATCATGACGCGTTCGAAGGATCTGGCCGCCGAGGCCATCATCGAGTGCATCCGCCTCGTTGAGGCTGGCGACTACGACACGATGCCCAACGACGAATCCGAGGCGACCGATTACACGATGCCGACGCGAGAAGATCTCAAGCGCCTCAAGGCCTCCGGCCACCGCCTTAGGTAGGAAGTGACCGCCAGTCGCTATCCTGCCGCTGTATGTGCCGCTGGCTTGCCTATCACGGACCCGAGATTCGACTCAGTACCTTGCTGCATGACCCGGAGCACTCGCTCCTTGTGCAGTCCAAACACGCCACGCAGAGTTCGTGGGTAGTCAATGGTGACGGTGTCGGCATCGGGTGGTACACAGACGATCCGGATCCCGGTCAGTATCGCGAGACGCGAGCTGCATGGAATGACGAAAACGTGAAGAGCCTTGCTCGGCATACGCGAAGCGGGCTCTTTCTCGCGCATGTGCGTGCCGTCACGCAGGGGATCGTGTCACGCACCAACACGCACCCGTTTCTGATGGGAAACTGGCTGTTTCAGCACAACGGTGATGTGGGCGGATTCAAGGTCATGCAGCGAGCGATCGACGCGCGACTCGCCGATCCGTGGTTCGGTGATCGGGAAGGGCAGACTGACTCGGAGTCGTTGTTTGCATTGGCCTTGACGCATGGACTCCGCGAAGATCCTGTCGCTGGCATCACCGGCATGATTAACACGATTCTGGAACTTCGCGATGAGGCGAATGTCGACGACCCGTTCATGATGTCAATCGCAGCGACGGGCGGCGATAGTCTCTGGTGCGCGCGCTTTGCAGTAGGTGCGGCAGCACCGAGTTTGTACTGGGGTTCAGGGCTGAACCTCTGCAATTGCGATGGCTCGACTACGCAGTTGGATCAGCATGCGAGGCTTATCGTTTCAGAGCCGCTCGATACCGAAGAGTTTGCGTGGCATGAGGTGCCTGAGCAATCCCTGATCCGGGTCGATGATGAGGGCGTTTGCGTCCAGCCCCTGGAACTCTGACCAGCCCTCCCCGGTGCAACCGTCCCGGTTTCGAGCACTATGAGCAGATTGCTGACGTCCCGCAGGGCTTCGCTATAGGGGCGTGAATGCGGGTATCCACCAACAGGGGGTTCTCGCTGCAGTTGTCGGAAAGAACTCATTGCACCAGTCGCACGCTTGAGTTACAGTAATCAAACAGATGTTTAAAACGTATGTTTGGATCCAGATTGGACTGCGGGGTCATAGCGAGTGAGTACCAAAGAGGACATTCTGAATGCTGCGATGGCCGTCTTTGCTGAGCATGGTTTCCATGCTGGCACGGTGCGGGATATCTGCGATCAGGCGGGGGCCAATGTGGCGGCGGTCAACTATCACTTCCACGACAAGACCTCTCTCTATGCCGAAGTGCTGCAGCACGCCTACCGCAATGCCGGAATTGGCGAGCCCATGCCGCTCCTTGCCGATGAGCCAGATCATCCGGCCAAGCAACTTGGTGCTTGGATTGCGTGGTATGTACGGCGACTGCTGCATTCAGGGGGGACCGATGTCGGGCGTCTGATGGCCCGAGAGATGGCCGAGCCGACCGAGGCGCTCGATTATCTGGCTAAGGGAGCGGTCCAGCCGGTGTTCATGGAACTCGGGCGGTTGGTTGACGCGGCATGTGGTGGAAGTCTCGACGAACGTGCACTCAAACTGCAGTGTGTTGCCATTGTCGGCCAATGTCTCGTCTTTCATACCGGCCGCGCAATGCTTGAACGACTTGATCCTCCGCACTTCGGATACGAGGATGCCGATGAGATCGCCTCCCATATCACGAAGTGGGCGCTCCGATCATTCGATACTTCCAACGTGGATGCGGAGACATGACGCGCCTGATCGTCATCATCACTGGCGTTGCCACGATGTGTTCGTGCAACCCTGTCGAGATCCCGACTCGGACCATGCCGCAGGTCGGCTCGCCGTCGAGTTTCTCTGAGGTAGGAGGCGTCATCGAACCGCCGATCAGGTGGTGGCAGGCCTTCGACGATCCCGTGCTCGATGCGCAGGTCGACGCGGCACTCTCGTCCAACCTCAATCTGAGTCAGGCCTGGTCGCGACTTGCGCAGGCTGCGGCGACCGCTCGAATCACGGGCGCCTCTCTGCTTCCCGAAGTCAACCTCACGAGCAGCGCTGCTCGCAATCGCGGTGATTCATCATCCGGAATCACCTATTCCAGCAGTTGGGCGGTCGGCTTCGGTCTCTCGTGGGAGATTGACCTGTGGCGAAAGATCGCTAATCAAACTGAAGCGGCGGTCCTTGCTGCGCTTGCATCGCGGCAGGATGTCGATCACACGGCGTTGTTGCTTACCGGCACGGTGACGGACACTTGGTTCACGATTCGTGAGCAGGCCGAACTTATCAAGGTCATCGAAGAGCAGATCTTTCTCAGTGAGAAACTCCTGCAGGCTGTCGAGTACCGATATGCCAACGGCCTCACCGATGCGCTTCAGGTCTACCAGCAGCGCCAGCAACTCGAGGGCGTTCGCATTCAACTGCCGCCAGCGCGGTCTCAACTCGAAACAAGCATGAATGCGCTCAATGTGCTGCAGGGGAATCCACCAGAGGCATTCGACCTAGCCCTTATCGAAACATCGCTTCCTGAATTGCCCCCATTACCTGTACTCGGGTCACCAGCGAATCTCGTTTCGGCCCGTCCGGATCTGCGGGCCGCACGCGATCGTCTGGCCGCGGCTGACCATGAAGTCGCGGCTGCGGTTGCGAACATGCTGCCGACGATTTCCTTCTCGCTCGGATACGATTTCCTGTCAAGCAGTTTCGCGAGTCCATTCAACAGCGGCATGGCCAGTGTCGGGGGATCGCTCCTGCAACCACTCTTTGATGGTGACCGCCGTGGCGCGGAAGTTGTCCGCCGCCGCGCGATTGTTCAAGAGCGGCTTGACGCATTCTCGGAGGCTTTTCTCAAGGCTTTACAGGAAGTGGAAGACGCTCTTGACCGCGAACGCAATCAGATTGAGTTGCTGGCTGAAATTGCAGCTCAGATCAAGCTTGCCGAACGCCAGTTGCAGGCCGCTCGAACCAGTTACACCGATGGCGTCGCGGAATATCTCGATGTCATCAGCGCCGTGCAGACACAGCAGTCGCTGCAAAGGCAGCAAGTCAGTGCTCACAAGCAACTGCTGGCCTATCGAGCCAGCCTGTACCGCGCACTTGGCGGCACGTGGATGCACGAACTCACGCCGCCACCAGTAGACGCGGAACTCGAGCATCAGGCCGGCACATCGCTTGAAGAGGAGAACGAGGCATGAGCCCCGCCGTACGCGCTTTGAGGCCTGTTGCAATGCTCATCCGGCTCGTGGTTCCGCCGCTCATTCTCGCGGTTGGGCTGTGGGCTGGTTGGCTGCTTTTCAGCAGCAAGCCGGCGCCGGAACTTGTTCCCGTCGAGGAATCCGCAGCAGTCGTTCGCGTGATCGAGCCACCTCTTGTTGAGATGAGCCTTGATGTTACGGCGTGGGGAACGGTGACACCTTCGCGAAAGCTCACGTTGCGGCCCGAAGTCAGTGGTCGCTTGCTTGAAGTCGATTCAACATTCGTGCCGGGCGGTGTCTTTGCAGTGGGGGATTCCATCGCAAAGATTGACGATCGCGATTATGTACTGCTGCTTCGGCAAGCGGAGTCTAGCCTCGCGACCGCTCGCTTCAACCTCGAACTTGAGGAAGGCCGCGGCCGAGTCGCGCAGCGCGACTGGGAACTTCTCGGCGACGAGGTTGCCTCTGGCGATGCCGGTAGCCGTATGGCGCTTCGAAAGCCGCACCTTGCCGAGAAGCAGGCTGCCGTTGAATCTGCCGAGAGCCGCCTCGGCCAAGCGCAGCTTGCGGTCGATCGGACAGTTGTGACGGCGCCATTCAACGCCATGGTGCTGAATGAGTCGGCCGAGATCGGCGAAATGGTCTCAGCAAGTACAGCGCTCGGTACGCTCGTCGGCACCGACGAGTACTGGGTGGAGATTGGTATCCCGCTTGATGATGTTGCTTCGCTTGACCTGGGGTCGGGTGGCTCCGATGAACGATTGGCAGTCGTGTCCCTTGCAACCGGTGGGGGTGAGGCTACGACGTACGAAGGGCGTGTGGCCGGACTAACAGGCAGCGTGGATCCGGTCGGACGGCTCGCTCGCGTTCTCGTCACGGTGCCGAATCCGCTCTCGCAGTCTCAAGCTCGTTCCGTTCCGCTCCTGATCGGATCCTACGTGCAGGTACAACTCGAAGGGCCGCACATAGCAGACGTGCGATCGCTTCCGCGAAGCGCGGTGCGTGAAGGAGATCGTGTTTGGATTGCCGGGATAGATAATCGACTGATCTTTCGAGATATTGAGATCATGAGCGGAGACGCCGCATCGGTGTTTGCTCGTGTTGAACTTGCGGCAGGCGAAGCAATCGTGACGAGCCCCATTCCTGCCGCGGCACCGGGCAAATTGCTCCAGCGAGAGCAACAGCAATGACCGAGCCGCGGGCGCTTCCATCCCAGCGGACCGGGGCCATCGCTTGGATGGCCCGCAACCCGGTGGCGGCCAATCTGCTGATGGTCGTCTTCATCGTGGGGGGACTGGTGCTTGGCAGCCGCGTGAAGCAGGAGGTCTTCCCCGAGTTCACGGTTGACATGCTGTATGTATCGGTGGCTTATCCCGGTGCTAGCCCTGAAGAGGTTGAGCAGGGCATTGTGCTTGCGATCGAGGATGCAGTCACTGGGCTCGATGGAGTCAAGCGTGTGACGAGTGTGGGCGGGGAAGGTAGTGGATCGGTGGCGATCGAACTCTTGCTCGGCGCGGACCATGCCCGTACGCAGCAGGATGTGCAAACCGCAGTGGACGGCATCGTGTCCTTCCCGGAAGACGCCGAGCGTCCCCGTGTCCAACTCATCTCAGTACGAAATCGCGTGGTATCGCTTGCTGTGGCGGGCGATTTCGATGAACGGGTCCTGCGGGCGCGTGCCGAACATATGCGGGACTCACTTCTCTCTGAGAAGGGCATCACGCAGGTTGAACTGAAATTCGTGCGGCCGCTTGAAATTGCAATCGAGATACCAGATGAGCGGCTTCGCGAATACGGATTGACGCTCGATCAGGTCGCATCGGTGGTGCGAGGAGGGGCTACGGAATTGCCGGCGGGATCGATTCGCACGGAAGGTGGCGAAGTTCTGCTCCGCACGACGGAGCGCCGCGATTTCGCAAGTGAGTTTGGATCCCTGCCGCTCATCACGCGTGCCGACGGCACGACCGTGATGCTCGGCGAGGTCGCAGATGTCCGGGAGGGGCTTCGGGATATCGATCTCGGGGCATGGGTTGATGGAAAGCCTGCGGCCCTCGTCGAGATCTATCGCGTCGGAAGCGAAACCCCGATTTCAGTGTCAGAGGCAACGCGAGATTGGTTGACGAGATACCGCGAGCACATGCCTCCTGGCATGCAGGTTGGGATTTGGAACGACGACTCCGAGATCTATCAAGAACGTATTGATCTTCTGCTTCGCAATGCTTTCGTCGGTCTTTCACTGGTGCTGCTTCTGCTCGGTTTGTTTTTAGAGCCGCGTCTTGCATTCTGGGTCATGCTTGGCATTCCGATTTCGATTCTGGGCGCTTTCCTTTTTCTGCCGATCGCTGGCGCTTCGATCAACATGATCTCGCTCTTTGCATTCCTCGTGACTCTCGGCATCATCGTGGATGATGCAGTCGTTGTCGGGGAGAACATCTACGAGAAGCGGCAAGAGGGGATGAACACACTCGATGCCGCCATCTTGGGCGCCAGGGAGATTGCAGGTCCTGTGTTTTTCGCCGTGACCACCAATATGGTCGCTTTTCTGCCGATGTTCTTCGTGCCAGGTGGCGAAGGCAAATTGTTCATGCAGATCCCTGCGGTGACGATTGCGGTGTTTTTCGTGTCATTGATTGAATCGATCTTCGTGTTACCGGCGCATCTTGCGCATCAGGGTGCCGATACGGTTTTTTGGCGTGTCGTTTCTGCACCATCCCGGTTGTTCGGTAAAGGACTGCGCTGGCATATTCAGAGGGTCTATCGGCCCGCCGTATACGCTGCAACGCGACATCGGATCATCACGATTGCCTGCGGGCTCGCCATGCTGGCCGTTTCAGTCGGCTACATCGGTGGGGGACATATCCCCTTCACGTTCTTGCCTGATATTGATGCTGGCGTGGTCACCGCTCGCGTGCGGCTACCGGTTGGCGTGCCACGCGCCGAATCAGAGCGGGTGCGATACCAGTTGACAAAGGCTGCCGATGAGGTGATCGCCGGTCTCGATGAGCATTCGAGTGTCGACGGTCATATTTCGACGATCGGTGAGGCATTGAGGGCCTTTGGTCCGCATGCTGATCGCGGGGGAGGTGGTGGAACATCCGTCGTGTCGGCGATGCTGGAGGTCGATCCCGAAAGCACGATTAGCGGTGCCGAGTTTGCGAGGCGATGGCGGGATGAAGTTGGCGAACTCGTCGGCGTGGAATCTTTCGTACTCGACGCGAGGATCGGGCCTGCCGAGTCGGCCATCGAGGTGCAACTCACTCACAGTGATCGTGATTTGCTCAATGCGGCAGCTGAAGATGTTGCGAAGATGCTCAAGGAGTACCAAGGCATCAGCAACATCGACAGTGGTGTGGCTACAGGAAAGGATCAACTTGATTTTACACTGACGCCCGAAGCCAAGGCTTATGGATTGACCGCCTCGAGTGTTGCACGCCAGGTACGGCATGCGTTCTATGGAGCCGAGGCTATCCGGCAGCAGCGGGGGCGCAATGAGGTGCGGGTGATGGTGCGGCTGCCTGAGTCGGAGCGTCGAACGCTTGACACGATCGAGAATTTGATGCTTCGCACTCCCACAGGCGGCGAAGTGCCCTTCGGCGAAGCGGTGGAGATCGAACGGGGTCGTGCGTACACGGCCATTTCTCGCAAGGATGGTCGCCGGATCGTCACGGTGACTTCTGATATCAACGAGATGGTTGGCAATGCCAATCAAGTCGTTACCGATCTCGAGAGCCGTTTGCTAGCATCAGTGGGGGCTCGCTACCCCGGACTGTCGTGGTCCTTCGAGGGCGAGCAGCGAGATCAGGCCGACACATTCAGCCAACTCGGTGTGGGTTACATGATGGCACTGCTGGGTATCTTTGCGTTACTGGCGATTCCATTCAAATCGTATTCACAGCCGCTGGTCGTCATGGCTGCCATTCCCTTCGGCATCATCGGCGCGATTCTCGGTCACATCCTGCTCGACTACGGCCTGAGCATCATTAGCATGTTCGGCATCATTGCGCTCAGTGGCGTCGTGGTGAACGACTCGCTGGTACTCGTTGTGACTGCCAACATGCACCGAGACAAGAATCCGGATCAATCAGTGTTAGACGCAGTGTGCGCCGCTGGCATCCGTCGATTTCGTCCGATTCTGCTCACCAGCGTGACCACCTTCTTCGGTCTGGCGCCGATGATCTTCGAGACCAGTCTGCAGGCCCGCTTCTTGGTTCCAATGGCCATATCGATCGGCTTCGGCGTTCTCTTCTCCACCTTCGTCATCCTGCTTCTGGTACCGGCCCTCTATCTCGTCGTAGAAGACTGCCGCCACGGTTGGAGGCTTCTCTTTGCCGATTCTCATTTGGACGAGTGACGTATCTGCTCTACGATCACGTGTTCAGGTGTGCGCGACTCTGTAAGCCATTGCCTGGAGATCGACAGTGTTCCCTGTCGGATCGAATGGCTATCGTGCACTTCCCATGACCACCGAGCCCAATCGCCGAACCGCTGATCTGTATCTGTGGTACGCCTCGCTGGCAGAGGCATCATTCTGGGTTCCGGTGTTCTTCCTGTACTTCGCAGACTATTTCCCGCTTGATGCGGTGCTTTTGCTTGAGGCGATCTACTTCTTGTCGGTCGTGACCATTGAGGTGCCGAGCGGCTGGTTGAGCGACAGGCTCGGACGGCGGCCGACGCTGCTCGTCGGGGCGGTGCTGATGGTAATCAGCCATTTGATGCTCTTTGCCGGCCCTTGGTTTTTCGCGGGAGAGGAAATCAACTCATCGCTCTTCGTATTCTTCGCGATTGGACAAGGGTTTCGCGCTGCTGGTGTCGCGTTCCGAAGTGGCACTGATACAGCGATCCATCACGATGCGCTTGCTGCATGCGGTCTTGGGCACGAATTCGCAGACCGCGAAGCTCGCGCCGCCAGACGACGTTTTCTTGGTGCCGCTGGGGCCGCGCTGATCGGCGGCGGTGTGGCGGTCATCGACTTGCGGCTGCCTTACGCGTGCTCGTTCATTGTCGCCATCGCAATGATGATCATCATCCTTCGGATGCGTGAGCCCTCCGCAGGCGATGACGCCCGTACCCGCGCCAATGTGTTGACTCAGGCAGGTGCCTGTCTGGCGCAGTGGCGATCGCCGGCTCTGCTGCTGCTCTTCATCTTTGCAGCCATGATGCTGGTGCTGAATCACGTGCCATACGAATACTTCCAGCCCTACATCAAGGCGGTTCTTGGTCAGGACGGATTCAATGCTGCGTCTACGCCGCTGGTGACCGGCTTGCATGTGGCGGTCACATTCTGGCTGGCCTCGCTGGTTGGCGCTCGCAGTATTCGTATTCGCAATCGCGTCGGATTGTGGGGCGTGCTCTTGATCGCGATGGCACTCCAGGTGTTTACGATTGGTGTGATGTCGTTGTGGCTCAGCCCACTCATTGTCGTACTGTTGCTGCTGCGGTCCTGCCCGCGCGCCCTCATGACACCACCGCTCAACGCCGCAGTGACCGGATCAATTCCAACCAAACTCCGCGCGACGTACCTTTCGCTGCAGAGTTTTGTCGGCCGTTTGTCTTTCGGCGGAACGCTCTTTCTACTCACACTTGCCGTACCTGCGACCGCCGCAGCTGCGTGGCCGACCATTCGCACACAACTCGGTCTCGCTGCGATCGGCAGCCTTGTGTTTTTCGTGTTCATCGCCATCGTCGCCATTGTGCGGGGGCGGCAGGACGATGCGATGGGGGCCACTCACACTTCCAACGCTGCCTCCACCTGATCCGGCCCGAGTCCCTCCGCGCGTGCTGTTTTGAGTGGACTTCCACATCCAGCGTCGATTGACACGGGGCATCCGAGGGTCTTGGAGAGCAGGCGGCAGATCGCCTTGTTGGCCTTGCCACCTTCCGGTGGGGCGATGACGCGAATTTTGAGCCGATCACCGAGCAGCCCGGCGATGGCGTCACAACTCGACCCCGGAACAGCTTTGAGCCTGATCAGCGTGTCGGGTCCGTTGGCTGTGAACACCTCTGCCATGAGCGACATCCTACGAGACGCTACCTTGGCGGCGTGCACAGACATGAATATGACGATGTTCGCTTCAGGAACTTCCAGAACGAGGTGCTTGCCCCTGCTGTTTTCACCGACCGCCGCCAACTTGAAGTTTCAGTCTGGCAGACGTCAGAACGCGTTACGTTTGAGCAGGCGGCTCAGGAGAAATACACCTGCATTCCATCGGGCTGGCGGTGGGGACCGGTGTGGTCGACCGCATGGTTTCGGCTTCAGGGGGAGGTTCCAGATGGAGCGGGGGAACATGCGATTCGGTTTTCCAGTGGCACAGAGGCACTCCTACGACTGAGGGGCGTTCCATTCCATGGTTTCGATGCCAACCACGATCTCGCGGTGCTGCCGAGCGAGACGCCCCTCGATGACATGCTGATCGAGGCGGCGTGCAATCTCCCTCTCGGCATCAGCACATTCTGGTGGGATGAGCAGGAAGTCCGGGCCCGCTGGCGCGAGGAGGCTCCCGGAAGACTGGACTACGCCGAGTTGGTTCGAATCGATTCGGTTACGCAGCAACTCGTCAGCCGCTTCGACTTTTCGCGGCGGTTCCTGCAGACGCTCCCTCGCGATGGCGCCGCCGCCCAGCGAATTGCGGCGGCCTTGCACGAGGTGATGACGTCTGTCGATCTAGCCACCCCACGATCGGGTGCGCTGCGAGCTCTGGAGATTCTGGACGAGACCATCAGCACTGGCGCACCTTCAAGCACGGTCTGCACTGCCATCGGCCACGCCCACATCGATACCGCGTGGCTCTGGACCCTTGATGAAACCAAGCGAAAGTGCACGCGCACGTTCGCCACGATACTTCGGCTCATGGAACGAAATGAAGACTTCACGTTCCTCTGCAGCCAACCTCAGCAGTACGCCTGGATGGAAGAACAACAGCCTGCGATCTTTGCGCAGATCAGCGATCGCGTCCAGGAAGGACGTTGGGAGGCAGGCGGCGGTATGTGGGTCGAACCCGACTGTCTGATTCCGTCGGGCGAATCCCTCATTCGTCAGATCATCAAAGGTACGGCCTGGTGGGCCTCGCGATTCGGCGATGCGGCGGGGCAGCGGCATCTGTACCTGCCCGATACGTTCGGATTCCCGGCCTCGCTTCCACAGATTGCGAGGCAATCCGGGCTCGACACGTTCATCACCAACAAGATTGCGTGGAATGAAGTCAACGACTTTCCGCACGTTACGTTCCGATGGCGGGGCATCGACGGCACGGACATCGTCTCGCATATGACGCCCGGTCACAATTACAATTCAGAAATCGCGCCGAGCGATCTTCTTGCCGGCGAGCGTAATGTCATCGAGAAGGATCACGGGGCGCCGTCACAGTGGCTGCAGCCTTTCGGCTATGGCGATGGCGGTGGGGGACCGACGCAGGAACAGATTGATCGCGTGCGCGCCTCGCGTGCCGCTGGTGGACTGCCCTCAACGCAGTTTGGTCGCGTGGACACATTGTGTGCTCGGTTGCATGAGGCGCCCTCATTGCCGGTCTGGGACGGCGAGTTGTATATGGAGGGGCACCGCGGTATCTACACCTCACAGGCGTGGCTCAAGCGAGCCAATCTGGATCTCGAAGAGTCGCTGCGTGTTGCCGAGTTGGTCGGCGCGCAGACACCCAAGACCGCCTCCACGCTGGACGCCTGCTGGACGAGCGTACTGCTGCACCAGTTCCACGACATCCTTCCCGGCTCATCAATTGCCGAGGTGTACGCCGATGCGTGTGAGGCGTGCGTGGCAACGTCCTCAAGTGTCGACGCCATCATCGCAGAGGATCTTGGGACAGGTGACGCGGTCTTCAATCCGGCATCAACGTCTCGAAGCGGCGTCGTTCGGATTGGCGGCGAACTTCGCTGGGCGGACGGTGTTCCGGCGCTCGCGAGCAGTATTTCGACATTAGGGCCGCCGGCATCGGTCAAGCCAGTGACCTGCGAAGGGACGAGTGTGGACAACGGCATCGTGTCATTTCGCGTCGGCGGATGTGGATGTCTGAAGGGCCTTCGCAGTTGTGACACGCCGCTTGATGTTGCTACAGACGAAACCGGCTGGAAGATGCGAGTCGGTGAGTTCCGTTTGTACGAAGACCGGCCACGGCAGTGGGATGCGTGGAATCTCGATCACGATTACCGCGATCACGAAGTCCCATTGGACCGACCGAGCAGCGTCGAACTCGTCGAGTTTGGCCCGCTGCGCGCCGTCGTTGAGGTGCGGCGAAGCATTGGCGCAGCAAGCTCATCGGTGCTTCGCTACACGCTGGATGCCGGCGCTTGCCGCGTCGATGTGCAGGTTGACATCGACTGGCATGAAGACCGCCGTGTACTTCGTGTCGACTTTCCGACGAGTATTCGCAGCCGCACCGCAACCTGCGGTATTCAATTCGGGTGTCTCGAGCGGCCAACGCATCGAAACACTTCGTGGGAGCGGGCGCAGTTCGAGGTTCCGGGCCACCGCTGGATGGACATTTCCGAGCCCGGGCGTGGGCTTGCGGTCCTCGACCGTGCCATCTACGGACGGAGTATCGAGCACGGATTGCTGGGCCTGACGCTTCTTCGGTCGAGCATCTTTCCGGATCCAAAGGCTGACCGCGGGCAACACTCGCTGCGGTGGGCGCTCATGCCGCATGCGGGCGATTGGCGTGCCGCAGGAGTTGACGCCGAGGCGGAGACGCTCACGCGGCCGTTCCGAGAGTCCACAGGAAGGCGAGCGGCGCCGTTCTCGCTGGAGACGATCGGGCCCGTTGCCGTGGAAATCGCCGCAGTCAAGCCATCAGAGGACGGCCGAGCTTGCATTGTTCGGCTGGTCGAAAAACATGGTGGTCACGGGACTGCGGTGCTGCGGTTGGCTGACGACTACGGTGATGTTCAGATGTGCGACTGCCTCGAGCGGGTGAAACCGTCCGATGCGTGTGTCGCCGATGGCCGCGCGGTTCGCGTCGGTCTTCGTCCCTTCGAAATAGCCACCATCCGGATCGAGCGACCCGCGTGATCTGGGTCGACTGGATCATTCTCGCGGCGCTGCCCGTCGTGCTGCTCATCGCGGCTCTGCGTACTCGGCGGCACGCCCGAAGCGTCTCAGGATTCCTTGCCGCGAATCGTTGTGCAGGTCGATATCTGATCACCGTCGCCTACGGCATGGCCCAAGTGGGCGTGATCTCGCTGGTGTGGTTCTGGCAGCAGTACTACGACGTCGGCTTCACATCTGTCTTCTGGGGATGGATGGAAGGCCCGGCGATGATCATCCTGGCGCTAAGCGGCTGGGTGGTGTACCGCTATCGCCAGACTCGTGCGATGACGATGGCGCAGTTCTTCGAACTTCGCTACAGCAAGAGATTCCGTGTCTTTGGAGGCCTCGTCGCATTCCTCTCTGGAATCCTGAACTACGGCATCTTTCCCGCTGTCGCTGCGAGGTTCTTCATCGTGCTGCTCGGGCTGCCAGAGTATTGGATTGTGGGCGGCGTCGAAGTGTCGGTCTTCGTGTCGTTCATGGTGATGCTGCTCGGGACGGCCCTGTTCTTTGTCTTCATGGGCGGGCAGGTTGCGGTCATTGTCACCGACTGGATTCAGGGGACGTTCGCGAACTGGGTGTTTCTGGCCGTCATGGCATACCTGTTGTGGCTCGTGCCGTGGAGCAGCATTGAACTGGCGTTCGAAGCAGCGCCGCCAGGAAAGTCGCTCACGAATCCATTTGATCTCGGGGCGGAGGAGCAGTTCAACGCGTGGTATTGGGTGATCGCCGTCATCGTACTTTTCTATGGCATGCTCAGTTGGCAGGGCACCAGCGGCTACAACGCTTCGGCCATCACGCCGCACGAAGCGAAGATGGCGAACATCCTCTCGGGGTGGCGGTTTCGGGTCTTGATGCTGGTGACGCTCATCTTGCCGGTGTGTATTCGCGCAGCCCAGGTGGATCCGAAGTTTGCGGGTATCGCTGAGGGCATTGATGCTGTGACAGGTGCGCAGGCGACCGAGGCGCTCCAGGCCGAGGTCCGCGCGCCTGCCGCGGCCGCGCTCATGCTTCCGAGTGGACTTCTGGGATTGTTCGCAGCGGCGCTTCTGGGCGCCTTCATTTCGACCAACGATACGTATCTGCACTCATGGGGATCGATCTTCATTCAGGACGTGGTGCTGCCGTTTCGTCGAACGCCGCTTTCCGCGAACGCACACCTCTGGCTGCTGCGGCTGAGCATCCTTGGCGTTGCCATTTTCGCCTTCATTTTCTCGATGGTGTACACGCCGACGCAGTATGTCGCGATGTTCCTCGCGCTCACGGGCGCGATCTTCGTAGGCGGCGCCGGAAGCGCGATCATCGGCGGGCTGTATTGGAGCCGCGGCACGACAGCTGGGGCGTGGACTGCGATGATTTCGGGAATGGTGATCTCATGCGGCGGCATTGCAGCCAAGCAGTTGCCCGACACCGTGGTCACGGGCGACGGCGCGATGTTTGATCTCATCCGCTGGGCCCGTGAGGGTGTGACAGGGCAGGAACTCACGTTCTGGTCAATTGCCATCTCGATCGGCTGTTACGTGTGTGTCTCGCTGGCTACATGTCGCAAACCATTCAATATGGACCGCATGCTGCACCGCGGCAAGTATGCGTTGAGCGAGGACGCCGCCAAGGGAACCAATATTGCGAAGCGCCGCCTCGCCGTTCTGATGGAGCGTCTCGGATTCGACAGCGAAATGACTACTCGCGACCGCTGGGTCACTGCCATCACGCTCGCCTGGCCAGTCATCTTCACCGCAGTTTTTGCGACTGCCCTCATCGCCCACTTCCTCGGTTGGGCCCCTGGAAGCGGCTTCTGGGCAACCGCCTGGGGCTGGTACACCACCCTTGCGCTGGCCACCGCCACCATCATTGTCATTTGGTTCACCATTGGCGGTATCCAGAACCTACAGGCGATGTTTCACAAACTCCGCACCTACCAGGCCAGCGAAGCAGACGATGGTCGCGTCATCGACCATCACAATGCGGACGAGTGAAGAAAGTGGTATTGAGCGTGTGCGGGGGATACCATTCGCTCCCGAACATAGTTGGAGACTGCACCCATGCCCCTTGAATCACGAAACTGGCTGAACCCGCACGCTCGTCCCGCTCGGGAGGGCGTCACGCACATGGACGCCGCTCGGGTGTCGTTTTTGCGTCGGACATATCTGCATCTGGGCTTGGCGATCGTGCTGTTCGTCATCGTCGAAGCACTGCTGCTGCGATCGTCTTTCATCGCACCGCTCGTCCAGACCATAGCCGGTGGTCGGTTCACCTGGCTCATCGTGATCGGACTCTTCATGGGCGTGGCCTACGGGGCCGACAAACTCGCTCGCAGCGAGGCTGGACCGGGGCCGCAATACCTCGGGTTGGGACTCTATGTGCTCGCCGAGGCGTTCATCTTCGCGCCACTGCTTTTCATCGCGACGCGGGCTCCGGGTGGAGACGGCATCCTGAGCACCGCTGCGATCGTGACGTTTGGCGTGAGTGGAGCACTGACTGCCTATGTACTGATCTCCGGTGTGAACTTCTCGTGGCTTCGAGGCGTCGTCGCTGTCGGTGGCATCGCGGCCCTGCTGACCATCGTCGGCGCGGTCATCTTCGGATTCCACCTGGGCATCTTCTTCGCGGGTCTCATGGTACTGCTCGCAGCCAGCATGTTGCTCTACCAGACCTCAGCTGCCATGTACGACTGGCGGACTGATCAGCATGTCGCCGCGTCACTTGGACTTTTCGCTTCGGTCATGATGATGTTCTACTACATCGTCGTGTTTCTGATGAATCGCGATTGATTGCTGGTTGCACCTAAGCGGTAATGGAACACACCCCCGCAATGGCGGGGGTGTGTCTTCTTCTTTCTTGAACGAATTGACTTCTCACTTTTTGCCGCAGGCAGCTTCCCACGCAGCCTTGGCTTCTTCGGCGGTCATCTCGCCAGTGCTTACGGCCTTGCGCAGAACGATACCAAGTACGCGGCACTCATCGGAAGTGCCATCTGGCTGATCTTCTCCAGCCACGATCCGTCCCATTCGCTCAAGTCGCTGCTCCATCTGCTCGCGAGTGATCTCGCCGGCTTTGACCATCTCGGTCATCTTGGCGAGAGCCTGGTCGTAGTCCTTCTTGGTGATGGTGCGTTCCTTCTCCATACTCTGCTTCATGCGCTTGAGTCGCTGCTCCATCTGCTCGCGAGTGATCTCGCCGGCTTTGACCATCTCGGTCATCTTGGCGAGAGCCTGGTCGTAGTCCTTCTTGGTGATGGTGCGTTCCTTCTCC
>JAAERN010000075.1 GCA_024230295.1 Planctomycetota bacterium | reverse complement strand
TCCATCAGATTAGGAAACAGGTCCGCGATCTCAGCAACGCCGTAACTCATGAGGTTTGCTCCTTCCAAGGGCGTGGGTCCGTGGCCAGCATTGCCCACATGTCCGTGTCAAGGTACCGATCTTCCTTGAGGTACGCCTGCCGCTTGACGCCCTCGAAGGAGAATCCGTTGCGATCCAGAAGCCGCCGTGAAGGTTCATTGTCAACGAATGTCTCAGCCCAGATACGATGCAGTCCGATCTGGTCAAAGCAGTGATCGAGCAAGCCCTGCAGCATGCGACTGGCGATGCCCTCCCGGCGCATTCCGATCTTCTGCAAGATGCGACCCGAGGCAGGGTTGCTCGTGGCATGGCGGGATTGCACCCGCTCGAAACTGGTCTTCTTAAACGCCCAGGCGACGAACGCCTCGGCTGCCTCGGTGACAATTCCTTGCCCCCAATGGTCCACGCCGAGCCAGTAGCCCAACTCGGCGCTGTGAAGGAAACCGGTGCGAGCCAGTTCGATGCATCCCAGCAGGGCGCCCGTATCCTTACACGTAATAGCCCGTACGAACGTTCGCCCCGCTGCTTCGGACGACTCGTGCGTGGCAATCCAAGCCTGAGCCACCCCGTCAGGATAGGGATGCGGAATGAGGGAAATCTCTCTGGCCACGCGTTCATCACCGGCGATCCGCTGCACGTCGAGACCATCCGCCGCCCCGAAGGGGCGTAGCACCAGCCTGGCAGTCTCGATGGCGGCTGGCGTACTCACGTCGGAAGCGACCGCTTGCCCGGACCGTCATACAGGTGCCCGCCCGGGACCACCTCACGCATCGGCTTCATGCGTGTCTGTTCCTCACGTACATGCGCAATCAGTCCGGGAACCCTCGCAATCATGAAGAGGCCGTTCATGACCTCTGGCTCGAAGCCGAGATCGGCCAGCACGGCGCCGATGGCGCCATCGACGTTGATCGGCAGCGACTTGCCTCCCGCCTTGAAGACCGCCTCGGTCGCCTCGGCCGTCCGACAATGATCGCCAAAGGCACCTGCCTCACGCGCGAGTTCGAAGAGCCTTGCGGTGCGTGGATCGGCGGAGTGAATGCGGTGACCGAAGCCGCTCATGCGGGTCCCCACCTTCTTCCAGTCGGCAAGTTGCTTGGCAGCGGCGTCCTCAAGGCTGCAGTGCTCATGGCTCGCGCGGTCACTGATCGCACCGAGCTGCTTCGCGCAGTTTGTGATCGCGCCGCCGTGATGGGCGTTGATCGACATGATCCCTGCGCCGACCGAAGCACTGAGCGTCGCGCCGGTCGAGGCGAGGGTTCTCGCGGCCATCACAGACGGCGGCGTTGCGCCGTGATCAATCGACGAAACGATGATCGCCTCCATCAGTTTGCCTGTTGCCTCATCGGGCAGGTCGCCTCGCAGGATCAGGAATACCGCCTGCCCGAAGGACACACGCCCCATGAGTTCCGCGATGTCGTAGCCGCGCACTCGGACGCTGTTGGGCTCGATCTCGGTAATTGCAGTCTGCCACATTTCGCTCATCGGTTCGCCTCCACAGCAACGCCGAGGGCTGCGCACGCAGCCTCCGGCAAATCGCCAAACCCATCCACAACCACGCCTCCGGCCTCGGTGATCGCCCTGACTTTACCAGCGTGCGTGCCGCGATCGCCTTCGATAATGGCACCCGCGTGGCTGAACCGTGTGCCTTCCTTCGCCGCCTTGCCGCCGATGTAGGCGACGACCGGCTTGGTAATTCGCCCCGCCTGCATCAGTTCTGCAAGCCGCTCTTCCATCGAGCCACCGATCTCGCCGAAGAGCACGATCGCCTCGGTCTCAGCATCGTCCTGGAACTTGAGTGCCACCTCGGGGAAAGTGAGCCCGAGTACCGAGTCGCCACCGACGTGGCAGATCGTCGAAATGCCGAGCCCCGCGCGGCTGAGGTAATACCCGCAACTGCTGGACATGCCTCCGGAGCGGCTCATGACGCCAACGGTTTTGCCCTGGATCGGCTCGTTGAACCACTGCTTCGCGGAGTCAGCCCTGCCGCCAATCATGCCGATGACGGCGCGGCCGGGGCTGATGACGCCCAGCGTGTTGGGACCGATGAACTCGGCATCGTTCGCGGCACCGCACTCGGCAATCGCCATCGCGTCCCACAGCGGCACGCGGTCTGGCACAAGCATGACGAGTTTGACACCCGCCTCGAATGCTTCGACTGCAGCCCCTTTCACAAGTCTGGCAGGCACGAAGACGACCGAGACATCGATTCCCCCAGACGCATCCACCACTTCGGCCACCGTGTCATAGACGGGAATGCCCTCGACCTCCTGCCCACCCTTACCGGGAGTGCAGCCGCCGACCACATTGGTACCGAACTCTCGCATGAGCCGCGTGCGGGCGCGGCCCTCGCGGCCAGTAATGCCCTGCACGATCACCTTCTTCGTTTCGTCGATGATGATGGCCATGTCAGCACACCTCCTGCGGGCAGTCGATGCCCGCGATGGGAAGGTCAACAAACAGCACGGGATGACCCGCACGCAGACATTCAATTTCACACGCGATGAACTCAGAGTCCGACTTGGCCGCCGTCTCTTCGTCACAGGCCAGCACCGGCGTGCCTTCGCCTCCATCCTTAAGAATGCCGCTGCTCCACTCGCCCAACTTCGCCGTGATTTCCCGATTGCACCGCTCGATGTCGATCCACACATGTCCTCCCTCGATCGGGAAGGCTTCGGCATCGCCGCCAACCCAGTCTGGAACCCGGCGAGTAAGTTCGCCGGATGCCCCGCCAGAGGCGTTCTCCATCAAGGCCGAAAATCGTTCGGCGCAGAAGGCCGGCGTGTCGTCCTTGCGGTAGCCCTCGACGGCGGCGGGGAGATCACGACAGGCATCTTCGAGAATGTCGACGGCGCGGTCCTCGGCGTTGCCGCCAAGCCGGACGACGACCGGCAGCGTCATGCCTAATTCATTGAAGGCCTTGGCCAGCCCGTAGGCCGAGTGAAATTGTTCTTGGCTCGCGACGCCCGAGCCACTGCCGAAGTAGCCGGTCAACCCCTGCTGCGAAAGAATGACTCGCGCCGCGCGATAGACCTTGGCAGCCGACGGGTTGCCTGAGGTATCGCAGAAATTGGCAAGCGTGTAGCCCTCGTTCGTAACAGCGTCCATCGACATCATCGAGCCGCCTCCGCCTGCACCATGAAAGCCGATCAGGCCCTTGGTCGACTCCCAGCCTTCGGTCGGGAGTTGCGCGAAGTAGAACGTGCCGCGGTGGTCTTCCTGCTCAAGCCGATACGCCACGCTTTCGAGTGCTGTCGCGGGATGATCGAGTTCGCGGGCGATTTCGATACCGAGTTCCGGATGGCGAAACACTGCGTAGTCGTCAATCGTGACGCGGCAGTCCGCCGCGCACACACTGCCATCGGCGAGCACAACAAGCGGGTTGACTTCAAGGGACCTTGCCTCGATGTCGCCCGCGGTCTGCACGATCGCGGCAATCGCGTCTGCCAGCGCTTCGTGGGCCGCCGAGGGAATGGATGATTCTGCAAGCACCGCCAGAACCCGCCCGCGATCGATTCCTTCGCTCACGCTGATAGGAATTCTTGCGACCGAATCGGCCCTGTCTTCGATCCCCGAGCCGCCTTCGCAGTCAAGCAACAGCATGGGCGCCTGCGCCGCATCATCGATCGTGAGCGAGACGAACAACTCGTGTGAAATGTCCAGGAGTTCCTCGACCAGCACTTCCTCGACCGGAAAGTTCCCAAATCGCATGCGAAGGAGTTGTGCAGCGGCCGCCTCGGCCTCGTCTGGACTGCTGGCAAAGAGCACGCCGCCCTTGGCCTTTCGCCCAGTGATCCAGGCTTGCACCTTGAGAACGACCTTGCCACCAAGCGAGGACGCGGCGTCGTGGGCTTGCTCGGCTGTTCGCACTGCGTCTCCAGCGGGAATACGCAAACCCCGCGCTGCGAGCAGCGCCTTGCCTTGATACTCGTGTAAACGTGCCATGACCGAGAAGGACCTCCTCAATTGGGAAGCCACCCATGGTACCGATCATGCCGCGACAGATTCGCCCTCGTGCTTGATGAATGAGGCCGCCAGACGAAAGCCCAGAGGCACGCCGAGCATCGCACCTGCGGCCCAATCAACGGGCGTTGGCAGTATCAGGTTTGGAACCGTGCCGGTGCTCCACGCCCGGGCGACGTCCCCGGGAAGAAACATCGCCATGACCCACGACCCAAGCGAGCCGGCGAGCACAACTCCGACCGGAAGCAGAATTGGCTGCACGTGCGGCGACCACATCCGCCCCACAAAGGCCGCGGCCAGCCCACCGAGCACGGTGGCGGCCAGCATCTGCCCACGCATGTGACTTTCGGCAAAGAGCCACACGACCGGAAGCGCCGCAACACCCACAATGAGCATTCGGATCGCGTCCGGTGAGCAGAGTGGATCGGGGGGATGCCCGGCAACTTCGGGGTGGACATCCTCAACAGGGCGTCCCATCACGATGATCAACCAAGACGTCGCCAGCACGGCGATTGCCCAGCCGATGCCATCGGCAACGACATAGCCGGCGGAGCCCTCAAGAACAATATCCCGCATGCCTGCCAGTTCCAGACCCACCCAGCCCAGTCCCGCGCCAAAGATCGCCATTCCGCTGAGTGGCGAAACAAGCCGAGCAATGGTCACGGCGATGACAATGGCGACCGCCGTGGCCGCCAGGAGCGCCACGATGCCGGCCACTGGCGTCATCGACTGCACCACAGTTGGGCCCAGATCGCCGGTTGCCGATCGCAGCCAAGGCCACGCAGACCAATAAGCGAGCACCGTCAGCACGAAGCCAACGATGAAGAGGGTCCAGCGACGGGTAGCTTCCATAGGGCGGGATGGTAACGAAGGCCTTGTGGGAACGAGTACAGTGCCCGGATGAAGGCCCCAACCGTCATCTTGGATTCAGCGGCATTGACAATTCACGATGTAGTCGGTGTGGCGCGGTATGGGTGGCGCGTCAAAATCGATGGCACGGCCCGCGAAGCGGCAAGCAACGCTCGCAGCGTCGTTGATTCGGCGGCCGGTGGCGTTGATCCCGTCTATGGCATCAATACTGGGTTCGGCTCGCTCTCAAGGCATCGTGTCGAACCCGACCAGGTCGCCGAGATTCAGCGAAACCTACTCCGCTCACATGCCGCTGGCGTGGGCGAACCACTCGACGCCGAAGTCGTGCGGGCCATGATGCTGCTCCTGCTGGCAAGCCTCTGTCGGGGTCACAGCGGCGTGCGATGTGAGGTCCTCGACATGCTCGCCGCCCTGCTCAACCACGACGTTGTGCCGGTCGTCCCCTGTCGGGGATCCGTCGGCGCCTCGGGCGATCTCGCGCCGCTCTCACACGCGGCCCTTCTGCTCATCGGTGAGGGCGAGGCCATTGTCGGTGAACGTGGTCCGATGCCGGGAAGCGAGGCCCTTGCCATGACCGCGATCACGCCGCTGACGCTCGCCGCCAAGGAAGGCCTCGCGCTCATCAACGGCACGCACCTGATGGCTGCCACGCTCACCTTGGCCTGCCACGATGCGGACGTCCTCCTGAATGCAGCGGCCGGCGCCGCGGCGATGAGCATCGATGCCGCCAGAGCAAGCAGCGGGCCACTCGATGCCCGTCTTCATGCGGCTCGCAATCAAGTCGGCCAAGCCGTGATTGCTGCCGAAGTTCTGGACGCACTTGAGGGCAGCCAGATCCTGCTCGATCATGCCGAAGACGATCCTCGCGTGCAGGATCCATACTCGTTTCGGTGCATCCCCCAAGTGCTCGGCGCCGCCCGCGACGCCCTGCATTATGTGCAACTGATCACCGAGCGAGAACTCGGCGGCGTCACCGACAACCCGCTCATCTTTTCCGACCAGCAGGACATTCTCAGCGGCGGCAACTTCCACGGTATGCCTCTGGCGATTGCAGCGGATACGGCCAAGATCGCTTTGTGCCATATCGCGGGCATCTCCGAACGCCGTGTCTATTGGCTTCTGAGTGCACACGATCAGGAGAATTCACTGCCGCATCACCTCAGTCCTTCGCCCGGACTGCACAGCGGTTTGATGATCACGCAGTACACCGCCGCCGCCCTTTGTAATGAGTTGCAGTGCATCGCCACGCCGGCCAGCGTCGGGAATGTTCCGACATCGGCGGGCATTGAGGACTACAACTCGATGGGCGCGACGTCCGCGGCCTATCTGCGGCACGCCGTCGAGCTCACTCGCCAGACCGTCGCGATCGAGTTCCTCGTCGCAGCGGAAGGGCTCGAGCATCAGCGGCCACTCCGCAGTGGTGACCGCGTCGAGGCCCTGTATGCAGAGATCCGCCGTGAGGTTCCCCCACTTACCGAGGATCGGTCTCCATCCCCGGACATTGCGGTGATCGACGGCCTGATTCACGATGGTTCTCTGAACTTGGCCTCCTGATAGCATCGTCGTCTACTCGTGCTTCAAAGTCCCCAAGGGCCCCACTCGGAGTCTCCTGTGACCCGGATCTCAAGTACATCGCAGCGAACAATTCGAGCTCCGCGCGGGAGCGATATGACGTGCAGGAGTTGGGGGGCTGAGGCTGCCATGCGAATGCTCATGAACAACCTCGATCCGGAGGTTGCCGAAATCCCAGAGCAACTCGTGGTCTACGGCGGCCGTGGTCAGGCTGCCCGATCATGGGAGGCCTACGACGCGATCATCGCATCGCTCCAGTCAATGGCTCCGGACGAGACGCTGCTTGTGCAATCTGGCAAGCCCGTCGGCATCATCCAAACGACCGAAGATAGCCCTCGTGTCATTATCGCCAACTCGAACCTCGTTCCGCACTGGGCAACGCAGGAGCACTTTGATGAGCTCGCTGCCCACGGCCTGATCATGTACGGGCAGATGACCGCCGGATCGTGGATCTACATCGGCACGCAGGGCATTCTGCAAGGCACCTACGAAACCTTTGCCGAGTGCGCGAGACAACACTTTGGCGGCACGCTGCGAGGACGACTCGCGGTGACGGCCGGATGCGGCGGCATGGGCGGCGCGCAGCCCCTCTCGGTCACCATGAATGATGGCGTATGCCTCATCGCGGAAATGTGCCGGGAGCGACTGGATAAACGCGTTCACGATCGGTACCTCGACGAGATCATCGAAGATTTGGACGCCGCCATTGATCGCTCACTTGCGGCCAAGGCTGCAGGAGAATCCGTTTCCATCGGCTGGCTCGGGAACGCCGTCGATCTGCTCGCCAGACTCATCGAACGAGATGTCACGCCCGATGCATTGACCGACCAGACTTCCGCTCACGACCCGCTCAACGGCTACTACCCGGAAGGGCTCACCCGCGGGCAAGCCGATGCCCTTCGAGCGTCCGATCCGGATGATTATCTGCGGCAGTCCATGGCCACCATGCGCCACCATGTCGAGTTAATGGTGGATCTCCAAGCCCGCGGCGCCCGCACATTCGATTATGGAAACAATATTCGGCAGCGAGCCCTGGACGAGGGCTTCGAACATGCCTTCGACTTCCCGGGATTCGTGCCCGCGTATATCAGGCCGCAGTTCTGTCTCGGCCGCGGCCCGTTCCGCTGGTGCGCGCTCTCGGGTGATCCGGCGGATATCGCCGCCACCGATAAGGCCATGCTGGAACTCTTCCCTGAAGACGAAGGACTCCGTCGCTGGATCGAGATGGCGGGCGAGCGGGTCGCCTTTCAGGGGCTGCCCTGCCGAATCTGTTGGCTCGGTTTGGGCCAGCGCGATCGCGCCGGCCTTCGCTTCAACGAAATGGTCCGCACAGGCGAAGTCTCGGCGCCGATCGTGATCGGACGCGATCATCTCGACTGCGGCTCGGTCGCCTCGCCGAATCGCGAGACCGAAGGCATGCTGGATGGCACCGATGCCGTGAGTGATTGGCCACTGCTCAACTTCGCCGTCAATACCGCGAGCGGTGCTTCATGGGTGTCCTTCCACCATGGTGGTGGCGTCGGCATCGGATACAGCCAACATGCCGGGCAAGTCATCGTGTGTGACGGCACCGATGCGGCGGATCGGCGACTGTCGCGGGTGCTACGAAACGATCCACTGATGGGCGTCATCCGGCACGCAGATGCCGGCTACAAGACCGCCCGCGAGTGCGCCGATGATCAGGATGTCCAGATTCCAATGAGGGACTACTAGCGAATGCCCGATGTCACCATCATCAACGGCCGCCTCGTCACGATGGCTGGACCAGCCGGACCCAGACGCGGCGAAGCAATGTCCGAACTCGCGGAGATCGAGTCGGGATGGATCGCCATCGAAAACGGACGTATCCACGGCCTCGGCGAGGGCTCGCCTCCAGAGGACATGGTGTCAGATGTCGTACTGGACCTGGATGGACGAATCGTCCTTCCGACTTGGATCGACTGCCACACGCACGCCTGCTGGACGGGTTCACGCCTCGATGAATGGGAGGCCATGCTCACTGGCGTGAACTACACCGAAATTCTGGAAGCGGGCGGAGGAATCCTCTCGACCGTTCGCGCCGTTCGATCAGCAACACAAGAGGAACTGACCGAAGCACTCTTCGATCGACTTGGACGATTGCAGTCTTTCGGCACCGGTGCGATCGAGGTGAAGTCCGGGTACGGCCTGACAACGGAATCCGAACTCAAAATGCTCCGAGCCATCCATGCGGCCTCTCAAGACGCCGAGACCATGGTGGCAGGCACATTCCTGGGCGCCCATGCCATCGACACCGAACAACCGGACTTCGTCGATCGCGTCATCGAAGAAACACTTCCCACCGTGACCGATGAGTTTCCAGGCATTACCTGCGACGCCTATCTTGAGGAAGGCGCATGGTCGCTTGATCAGACTCGGCGGCTCTTTGAGCATGCCCAAGCACTCGGCTGCCCCCTTCGACTGCACACTGATCAGTTCAACAGCCTTGGTGGTGTTCCCATGGCTATCGAACTTGGGGCGCGCAGCGTAGACCACCTCGAAGCGATCACGCCCAGTGATGTCGAACTGCTCGGACGCAGCAACACGATTGGTGTACTTCTGCCGTCGAGCGGATTTCATCTGGACCAGCGGTACGCGCCGGGGCGTGACCTCATCGATGCGGGCGCATCGATTGCGATCGGCACAAACTGCAATCCGGGGTCGGCGCCAACATCCTCGATGCCACTGACGATGGCGATCGCGTGCCGCCGGTGTGGCCTTACGCCCGCCGAGGCCATCACCGCAGCGACATGGAATGCCGCCTGCGTGCTGGGCATTGACGGCGACGTCGGATCACTCGAGGTCGGCAAACGCGGAGATCTACAGGTCCTTGACGAGCGTGATTCGCGAAGCGTCGTATGGCACTTCGGGAGCCCACCGCCGCCGATCGTACTCCTGGACGGCCGACCTGTTCAGTTTCTCGCCGAGTCCGACCCCGCGGGCGAAGAGGACCGCGAAGAATGATTCTGAAGAGGGCCAGCCAGATAAGCGGCGCTCGCAAAGCAGCCGAGCAGGTATGCAAAGTCCACGAATCGCTCGCCGAGTACCTCGGCGCAGATCGTACGCTTGCTGAAATCGACACTTTCGTCGGCAAAACGCTGCAATCGCTCCAAAGTAAGTCGTGCTTCCTTCGATATCGCATCCCGGGACAGCGTCCATTTCCGAGCCACTCCTGCCTTTCGCTCAACGATTGCGTCGTACATGGAACTCATCTCGACGTCGAGCGACCACTCGCCGAAGGTGACGTATTAAGCGTCGACATCGGCGTACTTCACAAGGGCTGGATCGGCGACGCTGCGTGGACTTACGGCATCGTCGACGTGAGCGATCAAGCCCGCCGACTGATGACGGTCGGCATTGATTCGCTACGGCGGGGCGTCGACGCCATGCTGCCTGGGCGACCGCTCATCGATTGGGCCCGCGCCGTGCAGACATGCGTCGAGGAGGAGGCGGGATTCTCGCTCATACGAGGTCTGGGAGGCCACGGCTACGGAACCTCGCTGCATACACCGCCCTTCGTCTCAAACGTCGTTCCGAAGACGCCCAACGAATGGCCCGACGCCTTTCGCGTGTTCGAACCTGGAATGTTGCTTGCCGTCGAGCCGATGCTTGCGGCAGGAAATCACGAAGTGACTTCAGACACACTCGCCTGGCCCATCCGCACCGTCGACGGAAGTCTTACCGTGCACTACGAAGCCGACGTACTCATCACCGAAGACGGCCACGAGAACCTCACGGCCGAAATGTTCAAACTGCCCGATCTCGTGGGCTGACGCCACTGAGGAGAACTCACCATGCTTGCAACCCTGCTTCTTGCTCCGGTACTCGCAGCGCCCCCCGCGAACACCTATCCAGATTCCCGTCGTGACGGAACCGTTGAAACCATGCACGGAACCGAGGTGCAGGATCCCTACCGATGGCTGGAAGCCGATGTCCGCGTTGCGCCGGAAGTGTCCGATTGGGTGGATGCTCAGAACGAAGTGACATTCGCGAAACTGCATGCCATTCCAGCGAGAGAGACCATTCGGCCTCGGCTTGAGCAGTTGTGGGACTACGCCCGTACCGGCACACCCTCAAAGATCGGCGGGAAGTACTACTTCACTCACAACAATGGGCTGCAGAACCAGAGCGTTTGGTACGTCGCCGACTCGCTCGAAGCCGAACCGCAGGTGCTCCTCGATCCAAACACGCTCACCGAAGACGGAACTGCCGCCATCAGCGGCGTCGGCTTTAGCAAGGACGGGCGATACATGGCATGGGCGCGATCCGACGGTGGGTCGGATTGGAAGACATGGCGAATCCGGGACCTCAAAACGAAACAGGATCTCCCCGAGCAAATCCAGTGGAGCAAGTTCTCAGGCGCAACCTGGATGCCCGATGGCAGCGGCTTCTATTACGCCAGATACGATGCGCCGTCTGACGCGGAAGCGATGCAGGCCGCGAATTCAAACCAGTCCCTCTGGTTTCACCGGCCCGGCACGCCTCAAAGCGAAGATGTGCTCGTCCACCGTGACGCCGAACACCCCGACTGGGGATGGTCGCCATCAATCAGTGACGATGGCCGCTGGCTCGTCGTTCATGTCTGGCGAGGTGGCGAGGAGAACAGGGTCCTCGTACAAGACCTCTCGCGGGTCGGCACATCGCTTGAGCCGCTCATCGACAACTTTGAGGAGCCTTGGGGATTCGTTGGAAGCACCGGCGGTACGCTTTTCTTTCAGACAACCAAGGACGCCCCGCTTGGACGCGTGATGGCCATCAACCTCGATGCGCCCAAGAGCAAGCGAATCTGGAAGGACGTCATTCCCGAGTCGACCGATACGCTGCGAAGCGTCTCGCACGTCGGCGGCGTACTCGCCGCCACTTGGATGCGGGATGCAACAACGCGGCTGACGCTTCACGATATGAGTGGCAGGCACATCAAGGACATCGAACTTCCCGGCATCGGTTCGTCCTCCGGACCCAGTGGCTGGCCTGACGATGACGAAGTGTTTTTCTCCTTCACCTCATTCACGACACCCCCCTCGATCTACCAGCACGACTTGGAATCGGGCGAGACGACGCAGTGGCGAAGTTCAAGCGTCGACTTCGATCCAAACAACTACGTCGTCAAGCAGGTGTTCTACGAGAGCAAGGACGGCACGATCGTTCCCATGTTCATCACCCACAGGCGCGACATCAAACGCACCGGCGATCTTCCCACGCTCCTTTACGGCTACGGCGGTTTCAATATCCCACTCACCCCTGTGTTCTCTCCTTCTCGGCTGGCTTGGATGGAGATGGGCGGCGTGCTGGCGATCGCCAATCTCCGTGGTGGCGGCGAGTACGGCAGAGACTGGCATCTCGCTGGCACGAAGTTGCAGAAGCAGAACGTGTTTGACGATTTCATCGCCGCCGGCGAATGGCTCATCCGAAATGGCTATACCCGTCCTGACCGCCTCGCGATTCAGGGAGGGAGCAACGGCGGACTTCTGGTTGGCGCCGTCATGACGCAGCGGCCGGAACTCTTCGGCGCCTGCCTTCCTGCGGTTGGCGTGATGGACATGATTCGCTACCCGCAATTCACGATTGGCCGAGCCTGGATCCCAGACTTCGGCGACCCCAAGGTTGAAGACGAATTCAAGGCCTTGCTCGCCTACTCGCCGTACCACAACCTCACGGAAGGCGTCCGCTATCCGGCCACGCTGGTCACGACAGCCGACACAGATGACCGCGTCGTACCTGGCCACTCCTTCAAGTTCGCTGCGGCGCTACAACATGCGCAGTCCACGAACGCCGACGCCCCCCCGGTTCTCATTCGCATCGACCGCAAGGCCGGCCATGGCGCCGGCAAGCCCACCAGCATGCGGCTCGATGAAGCCGCGGATACGTGGTCGTTTCTCGTAGATGCGCTCGACATGACGCCGCTGCAGCGCCCCTGACAGGGGAGAACTGGCAAGGGCAATCACCCCGCCGCCAGCGCTCGCACCAGAACTCCTGCGGGCGCATCGGCAACCACGCCCTCAACACCGGTGATCGCTTCCGCCGCGAGGTATCCACTGCGTACCGCGCCCTCCATCGTGGCAGGCCAACCAGTCGCGCACCAATCGCCCGCTAAATACAGTCCATTCAAATCTCCGCCGCTTGCGCCAACCGGGCTCGGGCTCGCGTGCGGCCGGGCGACCTCCGCCTGAGGCGCCGCGCGAAAGGTCGCTCTGCGTTCCTTGATCGGGCGAACCTGCAATACCTTGGCATCTGCAACACGCGGGTACGCATGCGCCAGATCCTCCAGTACTGCAGCCTCAATCTCATCGCTCGATCGATCCATCCACGCATCGGCAGCGCTTACCACGGCATGGATGTGCTGCGTCCCGTCGTCGGCCACTCCCTTGTTGAAGAACCAGTGAGTCTTCCGTCCGGGCATCACCAGATGCGGCTCTCCCATCACCTCGCGGTCCAGCAGAACATGTACGCCGAGAATCGGGCTGTGCCCGAGAACTGCAAGTTCGCCCACCCGCTGGTCAAATTCACGAATGTTGGCATCAAGGATCCCATCCAACTGCTCCCAGGGCAGCGCTGCGACGACGCGGTCAGCCCGCACAAAGTCACGACTGGTTTCCACACCAATCACGCTCCTGCTTGATACGCCGATGCCGGTCGCCTTCCAGCCCAGGCGAATTTCTCCACCAGCGTCCGCAATCGCAGCCGAAGCAGGCGCGTACAGGTCCGCAAGTGGAACCCGTGGAACGCCCATCGTGGCGTGCCACTTCCCAGCAAGGAATCCATCCTGAAAGACCTGCAGGGCGTGAACAGCGGCCACTTCGTCAAGGGGCACATTGCACGCGCTCACCACGATGGGTTCCCAGAACAACCGCACTGCCTGTACGGGTTGCCGCCACTCATCCAGCAGCGACTGGAATGTCTTGCCTCCGAATCGGTGTCGTCCCCGAGTCCCGATGCGAAGCATGCGCCACATCGCGCGGCGGACTGCGCGGCGGGCAGGGCGGTCCAGCAGCTTCATTCGGCGGAAACTCCCGGCGAGATGTAGCGGGGCAGGAAGCGCACGCGAACGCATCACGTCGCGCCCCCCGTCTGGGCGGCACCATGCGATTGTGTCATGCCACTCGATTGCATTCTCGACGCCGATTCTGGTGTAGAAATCAAGCAGGTTGGTGCAGCACCCCATGAGAACGTGCTGGCAGTTATCGAACACACGACCGCTCACACTGTCGTCGAAACTGGAGGCGCGTCCACCGAGCCGTCGCCGCGATTCAAGAACGATTGGCCGGTAGCCAGCATCGCCAAGCCGCAGCGCAGCGGCAAGTCCGGAGAGGCCCCCACCGATCACGACCACGTCTCCGCTCACGATGAACCTCTGCGAGAGCGAATCGCAATCATGATTTTGGCGAGCTTCGATATCGAGACGCCGGGCACACTGGTGACTCGGCGTGGCGCGGCATCGATGCGATCGAGAAGCGCCCGATAAATGCCCGTCATCGCCCGAAGTGTCGGCCGACAATCCTTGGACACCATGTCATCGAGGGGCAACGATACGTCGTAGCAGGCACGAGCTGTATCGATCCACCGCCGAATGAATGATTCACATACGTCTTCGCGCTGCCACGAGACAAGCGACGAGGCGCTCAATCCGTGGACGCGGAGATCCTCTGCTGGCAAATAGCACCGCCCCGAAGCAACGTCTTCTCCAACATCGCGAAGTACATTCGTGAGTTGCAAAGCCACGCCGCGTTCAATGGCTAAGTCCAACGCTTCGTCTCCGTGGTAGCCCCAAATCGTGACGCACAACACACCGACTGTCGAAGCAACACACCGGCAGTAGTCCAGAAGATCCTCCGTTGTCTCGATCGTCCGGTCACTCAGATCATCAGCTTGTCCGCGCAGCATTTCCTCGAATGGCTCCGCTGGCAACGACCAGTTCCGAGCCACCCAGGCCATCGCCTGCCAGAGTTCCTCATCCCCCGGGTCCTCACCAGAAAGAATCTCCCGAGTTCGAGCTCCGAACACTGCAAGTTGATCCTGCGCGCTGCGTATGTCGACGGCGTCGTCCGCGATGTCGTCGGCCCGCCGCATCCAGGCGTAGAGCGCGAAGAGTGCCGAGCGTTTGGGATCAGGAAGAAGCCGCAGCCCCCAGTAGAAGTTGCCTGCTCGCTTGCGCACAATCGCCCGACACCACTCAAGTGAACGATGCGGCGCTGCCACCAGGGTTCCGCCGCTCACGCGACCCGCCCCTGACGCGACGCCTGCCACAGAAGAAGCAGCTTTCTCGGCTTCGAAATCGACGGGCGATACAAAATGGTTTCATGGTCCGACCGCTCGATAAGATTCAAGGTCGTGCTGCCGCCTGCAGCAAAGAGCCACAGCATGGGGTGAAGGTCGGGCGGAACTGCTTCTAGCAGCGAATGAATTCGCCCAAGAAGTGGTCGCGTCCGCGAGACGAGCCCTGCCATGAGGTCGCGATAGTTCACGAGGAACTCACGATCTGGAGCGTGCCCCACCTTTGCGGTCGAGACAAGCCTGGATTCGAAATTGTCCACGTTCACCACATCACGTGGAATGTAGATGCGATCTCGTTCAAGTATGTCGCGGCGGACATCCTGCCAATGGTTGGCGAGTTGAAGTCCGGTGCAGACCGCATCACTGTCTTCGAGCGTCGCCAAACTCGGCTGTACGTCGGCAAGTTGAAGTACCAACCTCCCCACCGGATCAGCGCTCCCGCGGCAATAGCCAATGAGGTCTTCCCATGTGTCGTACCGAGACTGGTGCTGATCCTGAACAAAGGCATCGATCAAGGCGAGGAAGAGATCGCCGTCAAGCGCATGCCGCTCGCACACATCCGCCAGCGCCACGAACACCGGATGGCGAGGTGAGCCCTTGAGACACAGTTCCAATTCGCTCCGCCACCACTCAAGCCGCGAGAGCGCGGTTGCTGTGTCGCAAGACTCATCAGAGAGATCATCCGCCCAACGGCAGAATGCGTACACCGCGCACACACCATCCCGCATCCGCTCTGGCACGAACTTGCTCAGTACGCTGAAATTTTCGTAATGCCCAAGAGTCAGTTTTTGGCAGTATCCGGCAGCCTGATCTCGAGAGAGAGACTCACAGCGTTCCGGCCCCCACCTTTCCAACATGTCGATGATCTTGGTATCCATCTTGGAGCCGCAGGCTATCATGGGGCACGATTCGCGGGCGGGCATTGGCCTGCATTCCAACACACAGGAGACGGCATGCGGATTCTCTTGGCAAACCCACGTGGATTCTGCGCAGGCGTCTATATGGCGATCGATGTCGTGGATCAGCTTCTCGATGTCATCGACGACGAACCGATCTACGTCTATCACGAGATCGTCCACAACAAGCACGTCGTCGACCGATTCATCGACCGTGGAGTCGTATTCGTCGAATCCATCGAGGCTGTGCCGGAAGGATCCATTCTCGTGTTCAGCGCCCATGGCGTCAGTCCAGCCGTCCGGGAGGCGGCTTCCGAGAGACGATTGATCGCCATCGACGCCACCTGCCCGCTCGTGACCAAGGTCCACGCGGAAGCCATTCGCTATGCGCGACGAGGCTGGCAGATTCTGCTCGTGGGGCACAAGGAGCATCAGGAAATCATCGGTACCCGAGGCGAGGCACCCGATGCAATTCAGGTCGTTGATTCGGTCGCAGCCATTTCAGAACTCCAGATCCACGATCCAGCAATGCTCATCTATCTCACCCAAACGACTCTGAGCATGACTGACGCATCGGTCATCATCAAGGCACTCAAAGATCGATTTCCAGAAATCCATGAGCCGCCGAGCGATGACATCTGCTACGCGACGACGAACCGGCAACATGCTGTGCGAATTTTGGCCTCGGAGTGCGATTTGGTAATCGTCGTTGGCTCACGCAACAGCTCGAACTCCAAGCGGCTTCGGGAACTCGCAGAATCAACTGGAACTCGGGCAGTGCTCGTCGATGATCGCAAGGAACTCACGGAAGAAGTTCTCGCTGGAGCCGAGACGGTCCTTGTGACAGCCGGTGCCAGCGCGCCAGAGGATCTCGTTCAGGATCTCATCCTGCACTTGTATACCAACTTCGGCGGCAGTGTCGAGCAACATGACGTCTTCCACGAAAACGTCGAATTCGGACTTCCGGGAACTCTCAAAAAGTTTATGAGATCCAGATCAATCGATCCAGATGGCCGCCGAATCACCATGGACAACATCGCGTCCACCAATGAGTTTCTCGCCCGCCACAGTGTCCCCCATCAAGTTATCAGCCTGACGATTGGCGCCAGCCAGTGAGTACTCCCATCGCATTCTTTGATCATGACCCTGAGAGCTTGCGCCACTGGTGCAGTAATCATGGCCTGCCCGGATTCACTGCCGACCAGATCATCAACTGGGTCTACGGCAAAGGCGTCAGTGATCCCTCTGAGATGAGCAATCTCTCAAAAGACCATCGGATGCTGATCGCCGAGTTGCTCCCCATCCTCGAAGGGCATGAGTCTCGAAGGCAGGTTGCTACCGATGGCACCCAGAAACTGCTTCTTGAGTGGCCACGAAGCGGAACGAAGATGAGTGTTCTTGAAAGACCGCCTTCGACAGAAACCGTGCTGATTCCCGCAGATGCCCGGCGGACCGCGTGCGTCTCAAGCCAGGTCGGCTGCCCTGTTGGTTGTCGTTTCTGCGCATCCGGAATGGAAGGGCTCGATGGCAATCTCACGGCGGGCAGGATTGTGGAGCAGGCATGGCGACTCGGCCAACTCAGCGGCGGCCGCGTAACGAACGTCGTCTTCATGGGGATGGGCGAACCACTGGCCAACTACGCCGCCATCACCCAAGCCATCACGACAATGAACGCGTCATGGGGACTCGGAATCGGCGCTCGCCGCATCACGGTCTCCACCGTGGGGCTCCCCCCAGCGATTCGGCGACTGGCTGCTTTCCCGGTACCGGTGACCCTCGCGCTCAGTCTGCACGCACCGAATGATGAACTTCGGCGGCAACTAATTCCGTGGGCAGAGTACGCAACGATCAGCGAGATCCTCTCGGCCTGCAGCGATTTCTTCGAAGCGACAGGGCGCGAGATTACTTTGGAGTACCTGCTGCTCCGAGGCGTCAATGATCGCAGTCATCATGCAAGGCAACTCGCTGATATAGCAACAACCCTCAGATGCAACATCAACTTGATTCGCTACAACGCGGTCGAGGGTTTGCCGTTCGAGCGACCTACTGACGAGGATGTGCACGCGTTTCAAGGTGTGCTGCGGAGCCGGCGGATCAACACGCATATCCGCGCAAGCCGTGGCCGCGACATTGCCGCGGCATGCGGGCAACTACGCCAGGAGTCGCGGGCCGGGGTCAGCCGACGGGCCGAAGGCGACGAATCTCCCGCCGAAGCGATGCTGGACTGACTCGACGAAGACGCCCGTCCAGCGCCATGGCATGGAACATTTCGAGAACAGCACGCCATGACTCGTAATCATCGTCGGGCGCACTCGTCGCCTGCATGACGACCTCCGAAACCAAAGCTCGGACTTGCCTCTGGCTCCGTCGGCCACGAAGCCCCTTTGGGTGCACGTACTTCGCCGCAGCCAATACGTGTGCCATCCAATCGCTGGTTCTCAGGTCGAGGCGGAATCGCCAGCGAACAAAGACGCACTCAAGTCGCGTCAGATATCGAATAGAAATACGATCCCCTCGCCCGCGGCGCACATTGAGCCGCTGCTGGGTTTGGCGGCGGTGCTCCGAACTGATTGCCATCGAAGCCACGTAGATAGCATCGCGAATGAGAAGAGTTTCTGCCAACGGCAGGATCGCTGCCCGCGTCAACGCCCTGCCGGTGTCAGCCCGATCGACCTGATAGAGCGAAATGATCCGACCTGCAAAACGCTCGGCCATCTCAAAGCCACCCCAAGTCACACACCGCCGAAGCGCCACGATGAAGTCGCGATGCGCTTCCCGTCCCGCAGCCGTCTCGAGCAGACCAGGGACTTCATCGAGAACCCGGCCTGCCACCTGCCTGAACCGCCCTGCGCGATCGCGGCCAAACAGGCGACCTCTGGCAAGTATCAGTCGATAGCGGCGGATGGACCGTAGCCCCGGCTCAACAGCGCTTTCTTGAGTCCGCAGCAACCGACCCGGATCGAGCCAGGCCGAACGGCCGTACTCGAAGGCCTCGCCGAGCCTCGCCCAACCCCGAGACTCGACACTTTGGATACCGCGATGCATCGCGTCCAGCGAGAGTGGAATTCGCCCTGCTTGCCAGGCAAGACCCACCAATACGAGGTCAGACAATCGTTCGTTGTGGAATCGGTACCGACACACGCCCGTCAGATCTGAACACAGCGCGGGCTCCGCCGCAGCAACCTTTTTAAGGTGGGCCTGAATGACGCTTGCCGCCTCATCCTGGTCATCAAAGCGATCCAGTTCATCTTCAAAGAGACCAGTATTGGCGAAGATCGACGTCCGCCCAGCCGAGGCAACCCTGTAGTTGCCGTCGGGATCGACTGCATCAAGTGTGGATCCTCGGTCAAAGCCCAGAAGAAGATCCGCCTCTCCCCACGGAATCACCGGAGGGACCGCTGCCCGTTCCGCTTCGTTTCTGGGTCGGCAGAAGACGACTTGCGAGAGCTTCCGTCTGCCCGGCCCGGTCGGCCGGGGATCGCATCCAACTTCGACGTGGTATCCGGCTACAACCGCTGCCTGCTCCAATACCGATGCGGCCAACCCAGGTGATCCCCCTCGGAAGCCTGCCAGATGTGCTGACCACACAGGTTGAGAGGCATGTTCGAACACAGGCTGCCCCGGAACATCGTCGCCGCGAATACCACGCGTAGGCGGACTCGTTCGAACTACTTCGACCTGTTCTGCTAGCGGCTGCACGCGACCCGACATCCGCGGCGGCCATCGCAACGAAATCGGTCCCACGCTCATGGTGGTGCCCTCAGCAATCGCTTCATCGACCATTCGCAGTTCGCGTTGCCGCAAATCGGACGGCTCCCGAATGACACATGCCCGGTCCGCGGGCCATGCGACCCGCTGCGTGTGTTGGTAGCCGATTCGATCAACTGCTGCCAGCGCATGCTCCATCGTGCTTGCATCAAATCGCGTTGGCAAATCGTCCTCGACGATGAGAACGGTCAACCCGTCCGCCGTGGACGCCTCTCGCATACTTCGTTGGATCTCAGCGGGGGCTCGACCGCTCCTTCGGACAATCCGCGTTTGCCCAGCTCTCTCGCCAGGGACCATTCCTCCAACAAGCCGCTCGAGTTCCCTCCCTTGCGGGGGCGGGCCAGCTGCAATGACGAGAAGCCACGTTCCCCCGTCCACAGCTGCCTGCCTGATTGCCGCAGCCCCTGATCGCCGAAACCGCGACGCACCCCAGAATTCGGCGTGCACCGTGACGCCTTCGATCGGCCCCACCCACTTGCCCTGAACCATCCATCGCACCGGATGTTCAGTTTGGCCAGTCTGGTCGGGCGCATCCTCCTCATCGCTCGTATCAGACTCGGCTTCAATCATTCCGACGAGGAGTTCTCGAAGTTCCTCTGCGTGCGCCGAGTCTCCGAATCGATATGGCTCGAGATGGAGCGGTAAAGATGGAGAAGGCTCGGCCAGCCGAGACTCCAGAGATGGTCCGGTGACCACCGTTTGGATGAGCGGCGAGAGAATCCGAGCCATCGGTGACGGATGAAGAAGATGCTTGGCGTCCGTCTCGTACAGCAGAGAGTGTCCCAATACGAGTGCGGGATCCATCGCATCTCGGCCCATTCGCTGGGCGATTCGAACGAGCGCCAATTCGACAAGCTGACCTGGAGGCTCCAGCACAACAACTGTTCTGCATCGGCGAAGCAATCGCTCGATCGCGGCGTCGTCAATTGGATGTGTCATCCGAAGGTGAAGTGTTGGCAGGCGGCGTTCTACTCCAAGCAACGTCTCGAGACGCCGAAGTGTTCGATCAGCGCTTCCGACTGTTACAAAACCGAGCTCTGCTCGCTCACCTGGACTCGGCATGGATCTTGAAATGTTGAGCTCGAGCCGTCTCGCAATCCGTAGCGCGCCGCCCATTTCATCCCAGCGCGGACCGCGCGTTCGCGGCAGACCCGCCGGCGGCTGATCCGCCATGCGATTGGGGCGAAGGGTCAGGCTCTCCTCAGACTGCATGATCTCAGGGCTCACAGCGATAACGCAGGGCGCAGAGGCGCCCCGGCTGATTCGGAGCCCGTGTTCTACAGAGCCACGAAGGCTCTCGACACACGAAGCCTCAAGGAGCGGCAAGCCAGCCGCGGCGATTCTTGCCCTGCTTCCCGTTGACCCTCCAGGAAGCTCCATGAAAAGGGCCATGGATTCGGCACCACCAAAGTTTCCAATGCGTTCAAGCGCTTGAATGCTCGCTGTCACGGTCGGACCACCTACCAATGCCACCACGTGACGCCCCTCAGTTGCGTTCCACTGGGCCAATTCAATGGCGCGGCCCGCATCCCCGACCACCCGACACACGAGCCGATGCTTGCGAAGCAAATCGCGAACATCGCCGTGCTCGAGTGACTTCTGAAATCGCCCTGTCGATCTGCCGTCCGTCACCAGCATTCGGTGTACGACGGCCTCCCCCTCCAATACTCCCTTGAGGACAGCCTCCGCAGCCGACAGAACGGCAACGCCCTCGTGGTGGTGCCATGGATGCGAAGCTTCAGCGTCCAATCTGCTCACGGTCGTACTCCGCCAAGAAGCAAATTGCCATCGAGAATGTCATTGATAAGAGACGCTACGCCGTGTTCATGATGGGCATCGGTAATCGCGTCGGCCACGGCCAACACTTCGTGGCGGGCATTCTCCACCGCAACTCCAAGTCCGCAGCGATCGATCAGGAGCACATCGTTCAGGCCATCGCCCACAGCCGCTGCGCGTGTGCTGTCCCATCCCTTGCGCCCACAACACGCCTCCACCATCGTCCACTTGTCGGCCTCGGGGTGAAACACCTCCAACAGATGTACGGGCTCTCCGGCATGCTCTGAACTGGTGACCGCCTCCCAATGCCGTGCCTGAATAAGCGAGCCGAGCATGCGTTCAAGTTCCGCAATCATCGGGATGAACTCTGTCGTTCCTCCAACAGCTCCAACGCGCACACTGTGCTCCGGAAACGGATCGGCCTCAATTCGATCGACCCGCGTATAGGTCGCGCCAGTCACCTCGAACCACCAGTCGGAAACCGGATGGAGGTTGCCTGTTCCGACGACAACATAGTCCACACCCACGCTGTGACGATCCTTGAGAATCATCGCAGCCGCGCCTCCCGCGAGGACAAACGCAACAGTCTGCTCGACGATCTCCGGCGACAACGTCCTTCGATCCAGAGTGTGGCCATCATGAGAGTCCACAAGCAATGATCCGCTTGCCGAAATCAACAGCCCCTCATAGGCAATTGCCTCCAAGATGTGGGCTGACTCACTACGGGTTCGCCCTGTCGCTATGACCAATGGAAGCGACTCGGATTCGGCGCGGCGGATACCGGCGATATTCTCAGGTGAAACCAACCCGGTTCGATCGAGCAAGGTTCCATCCAAATCGATGACAAGGAGGTCGGGCCGACCCATCCGGGAACGGTAGCAGGGATCGTCATTGTCCCGCACGAAATGAGGGGTTGAATCCGCTCCAACCAGACCGTAGGGTTCGCAGACCGGTACGTATCCCAGACCGGTTGGCCCCTTTGATCTCACCCATGGTGCGGTGGCAGGAGAGGCGCCTGGAGCTTGCATGCATCACGACCCGACCTTCGCCAAGAACTTGCTTCCGACGCTCATTGAAGCCTGTAAGGGGCATCTTGGCCCGGTGTCGTGGTTTCGGGCCGACTGGCAACGTGGCGGCGCCAGTACGGGCCGCGCTATCTGGACGACTGGTGAGGGGCCTCCACGGGAGGTCATCGTTAAGTTTCCCATCATTCCCAAGGAACTGTTCTGGACACGGCGGCTCCAAACTCCGGACAGCACGCCTCCGGATGTGATTCCGCACCTATTTGCCTCCGGTATTACGCTTGGGCACTACGACTTGGCATGGCTCGTCATGGAGCGACTTCCCCACGGTCCGCTGGGACTTCGGTGGCACAAGGATCACATTTCGCGAGTCGCTGACGCTGCTGCCCGATTTCATGCTGAAACGGATTCACTGCCGGTTGATACTGCCGAGGCTCGAGTTGAAGACTGGACAACGCTTCTCGATCAATCACGGAAGTCGATTCGTGACAATCGACTATCGCAGAAACCACGGTGGGCAGAGGCAGTCAAGCTTGTCCAGAAGCGGCATGACAACCTTGTCCAGCGGTGGCGAAGACGGGATGCCACGCACTGGATCCACGGAGATCTCCATCTTGCCAATGCGTTGAGCCGAACGTCGCCCCAGACCGGCGACGTCATTCTGATTGACCTTGCCGAGGTCCGCCCCGGCCACTGGACCGAAGACGCGGTCTACCTCGAACGTCAGCTCTGGGGCCGCCCAGACCGACTCAAGGCCACTCGACCTGTGAAGGCGCTGGCCCAAGCTCGGCGTAGGCATGGGCTACAGAATGAGCCTCTCTCACCCGAGTTGGCGGACATTCGAAGAATCCTCATGGCAGCAACGTCTCCCGCCTTCCTGAAGACCGAAGGACACCCCCGACATCTGGCCGGTGCTCTGGATCAGTTGGAGGCCGCCATGCCCCGCCTCCGCCTCTGAAATGCAGCCTCGTGGATGGATGCCTCGCGGTTCTTCCGGGCATCAGGTACGATGCGGTGTCCAACTTCACCCACTCATCTTAGTGCAGGAATCTCACAAGCAATGGCCCGTAACGATGACCGAGAACGCCTCGCAGAGGTACGACAACAGGATCTCAAAGAAGGCCGCCTCAACGAGGACTTCGTCACGTGGCTCAAGACCAAGGGGCCGACATGGCTCCTGATCGTGCTTGCGTTCATCGTGGCCTACCTCGTCATGATCCGCTGGCAACAGCAGGAAGCCCGCGCGAGAGACGAAGCATGGGTTGATTTGATGACGACGGCGCAGCCTGCGTCGCTCGAAGATGTGGCCCGCCGCCATGCCGAAATTGATGGCGTGGCAGACATCGCACGCCTCACAGCAGCGGACTCGCTGTTGCAAGACGTCCAACGAGGCAAGATGATTAGCGAAGACGGACAGTCAACGACCGAATTGACTGCGGATGCCCGCGAGCAGCACCTAGCATCAGCAGCACGGATCTATCAGGAGATCACCAGCGACGACGATGGCACGCCGGCTCGAGCCCTCGCCACGGTCTGCGCCTTCAATGGGCTTGCGGCAGTTGCCGAATGCCAGGGCGAAGTTGACCAAGCCATCGGGTGGTATCGAAAGAGCGAAGCTCGCGCTGGCGACTGGCTACCGGCACTGGCCGCGCAGGCTGCCTCCCGCGCCGAAACCGCTCCTCAACTCGCCGAGGCGATTAAGTTGGCAACCCCCGCCGCGCCCCCGCCATCAATCCTTCCACCACAGGGCCTTCAAGTCCCTGCGCTCGGCGTCACGCCACCAAGTGACCAACCGGCGGCGCCCGAAGCTGCACCGCCAGCAGATGATCAGCCCACGGCCGCTCCGACCGAGCCTGCACCTGAGGCCGAGGGCGATCCCGCCCCGCAATGAGTGATTCCGAGGACCCGATCGGCCCCGGTGGCGCGGTTGATCCCGAGAAACTCAACTCCGATGATGGGCCAGCCCACGCAACATTCACGCTGTCGCGTGACCTGAACAAGCGTCTCGATCGGTATCTCGGCGATCGTATCCCTTGGCTCAGCCGAACCTCGCTGCAGCGTCTCATTCACGAGCATGCCGTCACTGTCAACGGCCGCGAGCCAAAACCCTCAACCAAGCTACGCAAAGGCGACGTGGTTGACATCGTGCTTCCGCCTCCACCCAGTTCGGATCTTCCCGCAGAAGACATACCGATTCGGATTCTCTACGAGGACGCAGACCTCATGATCATCGACAAGCACGATGACATCATCGTGCATCCAGCGCGAGGGAATCAAAGCGGAACGCTTATCAACGGACTGGCCTGGCATTTGCGGAAGTCCGGCGAGGCCTTGAGTGACGTAGGCGCCGCCGAGGCCCGCCCCGGTGTTGTCCATCGGCTCGATCGCCACACCTCGGGCGTCATGGTTGTCGCCAAGAACGAGACTGCACACTGGCGTCTTGGGCGTCAATTCGAACAGCGGCGAACCCGTAAACGGTATCTTGCGCTTGTTCACGGCAGAGTGGAACCCCTGGCCGATGTGATCGACCTACCACTTGGGAAGCACCCAACAATAAAGCACCGCAACGCGGTTCGATGGGATGACACCGGCAAGCAAGCGGTCACGCTGTACCGAGTCCTTGAGTGCTATGGCGATTTCACACTGCTTGAAGTAGAACTGAGAACCGGGCGGACGCACCAGATACGGGTCCACTTGTCTCACTTGGGCTGGCCGATCGCCGGAGACGACATGTATGGCGGACAGCACATCGAGGTGCGCAATGTCCTCCCAGCGGGGCACAGTACAGGCGACCGCAGAAGGGTCATTCTCGGGAGGCAAGCCCTTCACGCAGCGCTACTCGGGTTCACGCACCCATCGACAGAGCAAGAAGCCGAGTTTCAGGCGCCCCTCGCCGAGGACATCGCTGGCTTGATCAGGTTGCTTCGCGATCGAGGCCCGGTCGAGAAACCGACTGTGCCAGGAACGGTGCTGCTGCTTGATGACCTCATGTAGCAGGCGGCTCAACGAAGCTTCGTGAGCACCATCGCCATGACCACGAAGACGACCCCAACAATCCAAAACCTGACCACGACCTGAGGCTCCTGCCAACCCTTCAAGTGAAAGTGGTGATGAATCGGCGCACACAAGAAGAGTCGCCGGCCCTCGTGATCGCGACCGAACCGCCGCGTCAGTTTGAACCATGAGGTCTGCAGCATGCTGCTCAGAATCTCGATGTAGAAGACGCCGCCAATCAGCACCAACAGTGCTTCCTGCCGAATGCAACATGCGATCGTGGCGAGTAGCCCGCCAAGCGGAAGGGAACCGGTATCTCCCATGAACACCGAGGCGGGCGCGCAGTTGAACCACAGGAATCCGAGACACGCCCCCGCCATGGCGGCAGCCACCACCATCAGTTCCGACGCGCCATCGATCCACGGAAACAGCATGATGTGCGCCCGCTCTGGTGTCTCCGCGACATACGCCAACACCATCACGCCCAGCGAAGCAATCACAACTGTCCCGGGGGCCAGACCATCCATTCCGTCTGTGATATTGACGGCATTGCTCGTCCCGGCGATGAAGAACGCCACCAAGGGCAAGAAAGCCCACATGCCTAGCACAATGACGCCGGGCTCCAGGAGAAGCGACTCCTGATCTGGTTGGTAGGTGCGCTGAAATGGAAGCACCACGGAGCGAGCGGCCTCGTTGTCCCCAGCCAACCTCCAGATGAACATCGCCGCCAGGAAGCCGATTCCAAATTGGAACAGCAGTTTCTCCCACGACTTGAGTCCTTCACGAGATCCGGGAATCCTGCTGGAGATGGTGAGTTTGAGCCAGTCGTCGGCTGCTCCGAGCAGTGCGAGCCACACAGTTACCAGGAGCGCCAGATGCACGTATCGATTCTGCAGATCGGCGAGCAGCACGGTGGCAAAGATGATTCCCCCGACAATCAAGATGCCGCCCATGGTCGGCGTGTGTCGCTTGGATCCCATCAGCGCGTTGAGATCCGCATGCTCGAACTCGGGGGAGTCGCCGATCTTTCGACGAATCAGCCACCTGATGCACGGCTTGCCGAATACAAGCACGAACGTGAAGGCGGCAATCGCCGCGGTGAATACGCGAAACTCGATCTGGTACAGCACTTGCAGAATCGAGTATCCGGCCCATTCGCCGAGCCATTGATCACAGTATTGAAGCAGGTTGTAGAGCATCCCTCTGAGACTTCATCGGCCATCAGGTGGCCGCGACTCCTGATTCCATGACCGAGATAATCCTCTCCAACGCCAGACCGCGCGATCCCTTGAGAAGCACAGCCTCACCGGCCTGCGCAAGGCCCGCAATTCTCGCCATCGCCTCATCATCTGCGACAGGCTCGTAAAGCACCGGGATCTCGCCGCACGTGCCGCCAAACTCATTCGCCAGTACCCGCATCTCAGCTCCTATAAGCACAATCCTCCGGATCGACAGCTCCCGCACTGCCTGTTCGATGACTGGAGCAAGGCCGCGGTGATGGGCCGCCGACGACGCTCCGAGCTCCAGCATGTCTCCAAGAACCAACATGAGTCCGTCGTCACGGCCAACAAGTTCGGGAAGTGTTTCGATGGTCGCCACCATTGACTCTGGATTGGCATTCCAACTGTCATCCAAGACGACAGCCCCACCCACGGCTCGGCGACACAACCGCTGCGGCGAGGCATGAAAGTGCGACAGCCCTTGCTCAATCGATCCGTCTGACACACCAAGTGCCCGCGCGACAAGCACGACAGCCGCCGCATTGAGCGCGCCATGCGCTCCCGGTAGCCCAATGGTCCATCGCTGGCCCAGAAACTCCATCCAGCCTGGCCCGCGATTGAGAATCGGCCGATCCGAAGCATCGGTAAAGCCGAACGTCTCCAGCGAGCCGCGGCAGGCAGGCACACGCATGTTCTGCTGTCTGAGAAATCCGAGTCCGTCTTCTGGCAGCGATTCCAGCAGCAGATATTTCTCTTTCGCAACCTCTTCCAGCGTACCGAGCCCTTCCAAATGCCCAGAACCCACCAGCGTCACAACAGCGATGTCGGGCCGCAACATGTCAGCCAGTGGCTGAATCTCGCCAGGCGCATTGATGCCAACTTCTGCGATGAGAACCTCATCGCCAGATCGCGCCGCGAGGATTGTCAGCGGAACACCAATGTCATTGTTAAACGATCTCGGGCTTGCGACCGTACTGAGTTCCGTTTGACAGACTCTCGCAAGCGCGTCCTTTGTCGTCGTCTTGCCAGCGGTTCCCGTTATGGCAACGACTCGAAGCTGCGGAAGCGATTGCCGCCACGCTGCGGCCATGCGTCCGAGCGCAAGCCGCGTATCGTCCACCTCGATCGACGCAGTGCCTTCGGGCACCGGGGATCCACGCTCCACCAATACCGCGGCTGCTCCGGAGTCCACCGCCGCCTTCAGGTGATCATGACCGTCAAACCGCTGTCCCCGCAGCGCCACGAACAGTTGGCCAGAGAGGTTCTCTCGCGTATCCGTGCCGATGCCATCAACAATCGAGTCGCACCACTGCGGTGCGAGTGTCCCTTCCGCCATGGCGGCCAATCGCCCCAGTGACTCCATCATGGCGACACCTTCCTCGCCGCCAACGCGGCCCGAGCGACCTCGACGTCATCAAATGGCAGCACCTGATCACCAATCAACTGATGTGTCTCGTGCCCCTTGCCCGCAATGAGCACGATGTCCTCTGTTCGCGCAGAGGCAATGGCCGAAGCGATTGCTGCTGCGCGATCGAGCACCTCATGCACTCGATTCAATCGCCCTGCCGGAATGCCTGCCGCCATGTCGCGAACAATCGAAGCCGGCTCTTCGCTCCGTGGATTGTCACTGGTGAGCCAGACCTCGTGCGCACCCTCGGCTGCCACCGCCCCCATCCGTGGTCGCTTGGATCGATCCCGATCTCCACCGCACCCAACAACAAGCAGAATTCTCTGATCAGGCAAAGCCAGTCCTCGTAAAGACTCGAGCACGGTCTTCAGTGCGCCATCGGTATGCGCAAAATCCACCAGAACACGAGGCTCCACCGAGACACACTGCAGCCGACCGGGAGGACCACTGGCTGTTTCCAGTCGAGCCTGCACATTCGAAGGGTCGATTCCTAGATCCAGTGCCGCGGCGATTGCCTGCAAAGCATTCATTGCATTGTGCCGACCTGGCAATTGAATCCGCTGCCGCCATGTTCCCCAAGGCGTCTGCACATCCATCACAGTTTCATCGCCACTCACCCGGGCAATCACACCGCGAACTTCGCCACGGCTATCGAGCGAGCAGCCGATCACGCGGCCCTGAGCCGCTGCAGACATTCGCTCTCCCGCCGCGTCGTCGAGATTGACGATGGCGGCATCACTGAGACGAAGCCCTTCAAAGAGCGAACGTTTGCAGGCTTCATAGGCCTCCATCGTGCCGTGATAATCAAGGTGATCACCGCTCAGCCCGGTGAAGATGGCACTGCGGAACCGAATACTCTCGACACGGCCCTGATCCAATGCGTGACTACTCACTTCCATCGTGGCTGTCCGGCAGCCCGCCTGCACCGCCGCGGCCAGCCAGTTGGATACATCCGAAGCCATCGGCGTCGTCAACGTCGCGGAGGAAGATGCAGCACCGGTGTCGATCATGACGCCTCCCATGAGTGCTGATGGGCCGCAACCGAGCAGCACATGATGCAGCAACGTGGTCACGGTGGTCTTTCCATTGGTGCCGGTGACTCCGACAAGGTCGAGATGATGCGAAGGCAGTCCTGCCAAACGGTGTGCCAACACTGCGCCGTCATACATGAGGCGACTGCTCCGAAGCGCCGGGCCGGTCGCCAGATCGCACCCCTCATCATCACTCAGCGTGGCAACGGCCCCAGACTGCTCCGCCGACCGAATGAAGTTCCGACCATCAACACTCTCCCCCCGCCTCGCGAGAAACACATCACCCGGCCGTACATGCCGGCTGTCCTCCACCATACGAACAGCCAGACAGTCCTCGGCCCCACGACAGGGCTGGACATCAAGTCCATCCAAGAGCGAGCCTATCAATTGTCCATTCACGACTGCACCGTACCTGCTGATCGCCTCACGAGGTCCATTCGACCCTTCACCACCGCTCACAACACCCTTCAAACTCAGCGCATTACAAGCATGGCATCACCGTAACTGTAAAAGCGATATCGGCTCGCCACAGCCTCGGCATATGCCTCACGCATCAATTCCATTCCCATGAATGCCCCCACAAGCGCCAGAAGCGTCGATCGAGGCAGATGAAAATTCGTCAGAAGCGACTCCACCCGGCGGAACTGAAATCCCGGAGCAATCAACAAGTCTGTTTCGCCCGAGGCCGCCTCAATGGGAAGTGGATCTGGAAGCGACTCCAGCAACCGCGTCGTCGTCGTGCCGACCGCAACAAGATTCCCCTGTGATCCCGGTCCCGATCGTAGCGCTGCGAGCGCCACTTCATCCACATGCCACGCCTCGGCGTGCATGTCATGGTCCTCCAGTCGCGATGCTGACACTGGCCTGAAGGTTCCCTCTCCGACATGCAGCGTGACGGATGCTTCACCAACACCGCGGTCACGAAGCCTCCGCAGAAGGTCGTCCGAGAAGTGCAGCCCGGCGGTCGGGGCAGCCACTGACCCACAACGCGTCGGATCGGCAAATCGTGTTCGGTACCACGCACGATCGAGCTCATCTGCCAGCGTTTCACCACGGGCATCGCGGGCCCGGAGAATGTACGGAGGGAGTGGCGTGCGACCAACCGCGTGAAGAAGTGCCTCCGCAGGAGCGGCATCCTCCGGACGCACGAGCCATCCTTTGCCCCGCCGCTCCAGAATCCGAATCACAACCTGCTCGGACCCCGGCCCCTCCAGATGCAGTTGCTCACCGATCTGCAACTTCCCCGATTGCGTCAGCAGCACCAGCCAGTCGCTGCCGAATGACTCCAAGTACAGCCCCTCCACCCGTCCACCACCACGATTCCCCTCGATCGCTCGCCGACCGACGAGTCTCGCAGCGAGCACCGCGGTGTTGTTGCGGACAAGGAGGTCGTCTGGATGAAGTAGATCCGGCAGATCACGCACGTGTGCATGCTCGAGTTTCCCTGAGTCTCGGCGAACCACGAGCATTCTCGCGCTGCACCGGGGTTCCGCCGGACGTGTCGCAATGAGTTCTGGAGGAAGGTCGTATTCCAACTCATCGATATTCACTGGGCCGCCTCAACCTCAATCCCCTCGGGAAGCCATCGAATCAGATCGGCCGGCACCCGCTTGAGCCCCCGCCGAAGGGCCTTTGCCAAGGCATATCGCATCGCCCGATCACGGCGTTCACGAACCCGCTGCGTGACGTTGAATCCCCGCGATTCCATCTCACGGAGCGCCCAGTCCCACGCCAGATGTTCTTCCAAGCACCGAATCCGGGATCGGGAGAATCCGATGGCATGGTGCCCCACCTCATGCAGAAAGACCGCGCATGACATCGGCCCGCGTGGATAGGGCGACTCGATCATCCGTGTGACGGTGCCGTCCCGGGCTCGGAGTTCCCATGCACATCCGCTCGTACGCGATCTCCACTTGCGGATGCGAATGTTCCAGACCCGCTTCATTTCATCAACCAACTGGTCGTACCGATCCTGCGATGCGCGGCGGCGTGGCGCCGTGGCGGGGCGTGGAGCCATGGGGGGCTTCCGCTTGAACAGGCCCCACAATGATCGCTGGCGGAACGTCATGGCGACTCAATCACAAATGTTGTTGGCCACGCATGCCGGCGACCACAGGCCCACTGTTCAAACGACATGGCTCGGCCGCCAATGGGTTGGACCACCAGCAAGCGGAACGCATCGTTCTTACAGCCCACGTCGCCGGATCGAGTCACGGTGCCAGCGGGCACGGTTGCCTCTCCTGGATCAGCCTTGAGGAGCCGAAGCTTCTCGTCTCCAACGCGAGCGATGCATCCCGGCCAGGGCGAACATCCATTGATCATGCGTCGCATTCTCTCAGCCGACATTGTCACATCCAAGGCCGCGTCAGATCGCGAGAGCTTCGGCGCAAGGGTGACATCACTCTCATCCTGCTGGCAACGCTCAAGTGTCCCTGATTCCACAGCAGCCAGAACGTCACCAATCACGGCAGGCCCCAAGTTCGCCAGTTGGTCGTGAAGTTCACCGGTTGTATCGCTGGGGCCGATTGCGAGTCCCTGCTGGGCGAGCATGTCGCCCGCATCCATGCGATCGGCAAGCGTTATGGCGGTTACCCCAGTCCGCTCGTCCCCAGCCATGATGGCGTGATGAATGGGCGCAGCCCCCCGCCACCGAGGCAAGAGCGAACCATGCAGATTGACCGCTGTACGGCCATCGAGCAGTGTGGGCGAGAACTTCTGCCCAAACGCAATCACAATCCAGACATCGGCCTCCACCGCCCGCAGTTGTTCGGATGCGTCCGGTTCGTTCACAGACTCAAGTCGCTGGAGTTGCAGTCCCAATTCGAGCGCCCGCTGAGAGATCGGCGTCGGTGTCAATATGCGGCGGCGACCGGCCGGGCGGTCGGGCTGCGACACTACCAACACAATCTCGTGTTCCTGCGCCAACCAATCAAGCGTCGGCAAGCCAAAGGCACCAGAACCAAAGAAGACGACTCGCATCGCCCGCCTATCGCCGCTCAAGATCGCGGATCGCCTTGCGGTTGCGAAGCCGATCCATGGTGGTCATTCGGTCAATAATCAACACGCCATCGAGATGATCGCATTCGTGCTGGTATACCCGCGCAAAGTGGTCACAGCGATCTTCCTCGACATCAAAGCCTTCCAAATCCATCGCACGTACTCGAACTCCCACCGGCCGCCTCACGGTCACCTCGATGCCGGGCAGGCTCAGGCAGCCCTCCGTGTCCTCGAGCAGTTCGGAATCGAGTGTTTCGATCTCCGGATTGATGAATACCAACCCACCATCGCCATCCAGCACGGCGGGGTCTCGAGTCACAAATAGCCGCCAAGGCAGCCCAACCTGCGGAGCTGCCAATCCGATCCCTTCCGCCTCGTGCATCAGCCAGAGCATCCGAGCCGCGACGGCTCGAACCTCGTCGGTCACACACTCAAGGGGCTCAGCCTTCTGCCGAAGCGCTGGGTCGGGATGCAGCACGATTTCAAGTTCATCAGGGTTAATGTCCACGGTCCCATGGTAAACGTTCCCCACCCCATATGGGGCGGTATCATTGACCCCAACAACGGTCCCGCGATACCGTACCGAACCCTTGACCGGGGGTGGGGGCAAACACACTTGGAGATACGATCTACCGTGGCTCTCTTCGGACGAAAGAACTCTGACGACCAAGAAGTCGAACCCGACGCCGAGAACGTCGCATTCACGGCGCAGCCGGAACGTGCAACCAAATGGTTTACGCACGCCCGGGCCATGTCCGAAACCACAAACTTCGAGACGGCCCTGGTCTATTACGCCAGCGGAATCAAGTTCGATCCTGCCAACGAGAAAGCACTCGAAGAAATGCTGCAGTCTGGAATCCGCCACGTTCAAGGTGGCGGAAAGCGGCTCTCGAGCAAGACGCTCAAGGCGGTGGCTGGAGACGACCCCATCGACAAGATGGCGACGGCAGTTGCGTTGTGGTTGAGTGACATTCAGAACTCTGCCGCTGGCATCAAGGCACTTGAGGCCATCAAGAATGCCGAGCAGCAGACAACCGGACAATTTTTCGCCCCACATGTTCTGGGAATCGTCAGCCGCGGAAAGAAGCCCACCAAACAGCAATATGTCAGCGTCAAGGATCTCTGCAAAGAGCTGGAGGCGTGGGATATCGCCCTCGTTGCCGGGCAGGCAGCGATGCAATTGGATCCAACTGATGGTGCTCTCGAACACGAAATCAAAGATCTCTCAGCCCAGCGAGCGATGTCACAAGGGGGCTACGAAGAAGCTGCCGGACGTGAGGGTGGCTTCCGCGACTTCGTCAAGGACATGAGCAAGCAGCGGGAACTCGAAGAAGAAGAATCGCTCGCTGGCGCTGGCGGCGGATCGGAGCGGGTCAAGGAACGTGCTCGCATTCGCTTCAAGGAAGCGCCGGACGTCGCGGAGAATATCAACCGCTACGGCACAATCCTCCGTCGAGAGGGCACCGAGGGTTCACTCAAAGAAGCAGAGCAGGTCTTTCTGAAAGGGTTCAAGACGACGAGCGAGTATCGCTTTCGCATGGCCGCAGGTGATATTCGCATGCAGCGATTCCGTGACCGGATCAAACAGCTTCGAGCCGACGCCAGCGGCCCCGCCGAGTCCGACCGACTGGAGGCCTTGGAGCAGCAGTTGCTTGATTTCGAGACCAAGGAATACACAGAGCGAGCAGAGCGCTATCCAACCGATCGAACTGTTCGATTTCATCTGGGCGAGATTTCCTTTCGATCCGGAGACACCGAAACAGCCATGGGCTGCTTCCAAAAGTCCAAGGATGAGCCGCGACTCCGGTCGGCATCAGGCCACCTGCTCGGGCAGTGTTTCGCAGCCGAAGGCTGGCTGGTCGAAGCGATCGCTGAGTACAAAGATGTCCTTTCGAAGATTGATGCCACCGAGGCAACCAAAGAGGTAGAAGTTCGATATGACCTGATGCTCTCGCTGCTTGAGTTGGCGAAGCGTGATGGGTCGCGTGAACACGCCCAAGATTCACTCGACATCTGCTCAGGAATCGCTCGCCAAGACATCACTTACCGCGACATCCGTGACCGCAGACGCGAAATCGACGCACTTCTCCGATCACTGAACTGAATCAGGACGACCGCCGCGTGGACCAAGTGATTGCCATTATTCCGACCCGCATGGGATCCACCCGGTTCCCCGGCAAGGCCTTGGCGCGCGATACCGGCCGCCCCTTGCTGCTGCATGTCGTAGAAGCGGTCTCTCGCGCACAAGTGGTCGATCGAGTCATCGTCGCCTCTGAAGATCCTGAAATCGAAGCCTTCTGCCAATCCGCCGCCATCGATCATGCGATGACCGCTGATACCCACCCGAATGGTTCCAGCCGCATCGCCGAGGTCGCGGCCGCCATGGATGCCGGGATCATCCTGAATGTTCAGGGCGATGAGCCTGAGATCGCCACCGAGACGATCGAAGCAACCGTCGAGGCGCTCCGATCGGACCGCGAGGCCGGCGTCTCAACGGCGGCGGCCCCCCTGAATGCCGATGATGACGTTGCCGACCCCAACATCGTCAAGGTTGTGGTGGGCCAGTCAGGGCAGGCCCTGTACTTCAGCCGGGCTCCGATCCCGTACGACATGGAGGCATCAGGAACCGTGCCGCTGCGGCACATCGGCCTCTACGCCTACCGCCCCCAAGTCCTTCGACAGTATGTCTCGCTGCCCTCGACACCGCTCGAAACAACCGAACGGCTCGAGCAGCTTCGGCTCTTGGAACACGGCATCCGAATCGCCGTGGCAACCGTGGCCACCGCGCATGCTGGCATTGACACTCCCGAGCAATATGCCGACTTCGTGAAGCGATGGCGAAGCTGCGATCCGGATTGATCTCTGCCCCGGTGGCGCGGTAGTATCAACCATGCCCCACCACCAAATGCCCTTGCGTTCATCTGGCGAGCCTACCGCAGGATCCGAAGGATTCCTCAGTCAGTTTGGACGCTCCACGGAATCAACCGAGTTCTACTCGCCCATGCCCGATGGCTATGTCCCTGGGCGGACCGCCTTCGTGGCGGTCATGGGAACGGTGATGTCGGGGCTCGGCAAGGGAATCTTCAGCGCTTCACTCGCCAAGTTGATCAAAGACAAAGGACTTCGAGTCGCCCCGGTCAAACTCGAGGGGTATCTGAACGTCGACAGCGGCACACTCAACCCATACCGGCACGGCGAAGTCTTCGTGCTGGATGATGGCACCGAGTGCGATATGGATCTTGGAACCTACGAGCGACTGCTCGACCAGAACCTCACCCGCTCCAACTTCACGACCGCCGGGCAGATCTACTCAGGCATTCTCGATCGAGAACGCCGCGGCGGTTATCTCGGCCGCGATGTCCAGATGATTCCGCACGTGACTGGCGAAGTGAAGCGGCGACTGCGATCACTTGCCATGACCGGAGGCGGCAACGGACAACCTGCCGATGTCGTGTTCGTCGAAGTCGGCGGCACGGTGGGCGATTACGAAAACAGCTTCTATATCGAAGCGCTGCGGGAACTCGCCTTTGAAGAAGGACGCGAGAACTTCTGCTTTGTCGCGCTCACCTACGTGCTGGAACCGCCCACGCTGGGAGAGCAAAAGTCCAAGGCCGCACAACTTGGCATCAAGCGACTGATGGAGTCGGGCATTCAGCCCCAACTCATCGCCTGCCGCGCGGAGCGTCCCGTAACGGAGACAGTCCGGCAGAAGGTCGCAATGTTCACCAACGTCCCTCTGCCTCGGGTCTTTTCGATGCATGACCGCGACTCGATCTATTCCATTCCGGAGGCGATGCGAGCAGAGAGTCTCGACCGGGAGGTCCTCACGATTCTCGACCGGCATCATCTGGTCAAACCCGTCGATGAGGATCGCGCCCGCGGGGAATGGCAATCCTACGCAACGAGCATCAACGCCCCTAGAAAGCACTCGGTCAATCTGGGTATTCTCGGGAAGTACACCGCGCTCCGCGATGCCTATGCGTCGATCGACAAGGCCATCGAACACTCCTGTACGCACCTCTCCATCGATGCCAACGTGAAGTGGATTGACGTCACGGAGTTGACCTCTGATCGCGTCGACGCCGAACTCGTGCCGCACGATCTTCACGCCGTCATCGTTCCTGGCGGATTTGGCGAGCGGGGCGTCGAGGGCAAGATCGCCGGTGTCAAGTGGATTCGCGAGCAGCAGATTCCATTCCTTGGCATTTGCCTTGGATTCCAAGTCGCCGTCATCGAATATGCGCGGCACGTTGCGGGCATCCCCGGGGCGCACTCCACGGAGTTCAGGCCCGATGGGCCCGATGCGGTGATTTCGGAACTGCCCGAGCAGAAGGAAATCGAGGGTTTGGGTGGCACGATGCGGCTGGGCGGCCAGGACGTTGCATTGACGCCAGATTCACTCGCTTCGCACCTCTATGGCGGCGTCACCGATGCCCGCGAGCGTTTCAGGCACCGCTATGAGGTCGAGCCTGCCCACATCGCCCAGTTGGAAGCGGCTGGCCTTCGATTCTCAGGGCGCCACCCCGCCCACCCGATCATGCAAGTGCTCGAGTTGCCCACATCGATGCACCCCTACTTCATCGGCGCTCAGTTCCACCCCGAACTCACAAGCCGCCCGCTTCGCCCCCAGCCCATGTTCATGGGACTCCTAGCCGCAGCCATTCGCCGGGCCCACCCAAATCTGGACCGCACTCAGATCTCGACGCGATGGCTCCCCGAAGACGACGGCAGCGACGATGGGGATCCTGCCGCGGCCGTCCCCAGATCGGCCGGCAGCCTGAGCCCGTGACGCACCTTGCGTGTTCGCCCGTCGCTTGTTCCGGGCGCAATAGGTTCGTACACTGCCCCTATTCGGCGATATAGCTCAGTTGGTTAGAGCGAGGGATTCATAAGCCCTAGGTCGTTGGTTCGAATCCAACTATCGCCATGCACAAAACCGCGGGTCAGGTATCACCTCGATACCTGACCCCTTCTTCTGCATGCAGAAATCCGCATCCAAAAAGAACTCCGCCGCGGTGTAAGCCGCGGCGGAGTCAGAGTTGCGTGGGATAAACCACTGTCCCAGAAGAGGGACAAGATCAGAGGGTCAAGTCATCGCATTCAGCGACGACGACGGCGACCGGCGAGGCCGGCAACGCCGAGGAGGGCCAAAGCGCCAGGAGCGGGTACCCATGTGATACCGAGATCCTGGAAGGTGTTGCCATTTGCATCCTTACCTTGGATGCTGATCTGACCGGTGAGGTCAGCGAGTCCGTTGCCACTGCCACCGATAACGGTGAACTGGCCAATCAGGACTGTGCCACCGACCGACGCACCCTGCGGATCAACTGGGGTCACGAACCACGAGCCGTTGTTGGTCGCGAGTTCCCCTCCAGCTTCGAAACTAGCCCAGTCGATGCCGATGTCCAGCAACTTGTTCTCTGGGTAGGGATCACCGTTGGCGTACAGGGCACCGATTGTGGTGTAACTGTCCCACTCAAGCGAGGGGGCAAGCGCGAAGAATGCACTGTTGATGGACGTCGAAGTCGGTCCACCGAGGGCGTTCTGATAAAAACTCATGCCACCTTGGAGGCCGATCGACAGGGGGCCGACCGAATTACCAAACACGGCGTCAATTCGACAACCTTCGTCGATGTTGACAGACATGCGGTACGTTTCACCGTAGCCCATGTTGCCAAGTGACTCGAAAGTAAAGCCCCCATATGGGGACGCTTGTGCAAAGCCAGCGAGCGTCAGCGCGCCAGCAGTGCCAAGCATAATCGTTGCTTTCATTTTGTAGTCCTCATTCCTCCCACCATAAAGGTGGGGATCAATTCCTATGCCATTGACACACAAATGGTGTCTACCGGTCTCTCTTCGTGATCGTCCAATGCAAGCACTGAACGCCGCTTCCGGGATCCACTCTAGTAGATTCCATCGCCCATCAACCCGTAATAGTGACTATTTTTTGGCCTATTTTACAAGTCTAAAGATCACTCGCCAAGAGATTTAGAGACTCTGGACCCAGGGATCTCTTCTGAGGGGGCCAGATATGCCGTTGTACGAGGCCCCGCTACGAAAAAGGAGGCTCCCCCATCGGGGAAACCTCCTTGACAATGACCCCGAGGAGAATCGAACTCCTGTTTTGAGGATGAGAACCTCACGTCCTAGCCGCTAGACGACGGGGCCGAAGCGGGGGATTCTAACAAGGACGGTCGATTACGCCAATGGGGCGACCCCTACTCAGGGAGCGCCAGCACCAATCCGCCTGCAACGGCTGCCGGGATATCGGTCCGCCTGGCCTGCCGATACCACTTGTTTGCTGTTGCAGGATTCTGAGTGACTCCGCGGCCCATCTCATAGTGGGCAGCCAGAACCACCATCGATGCGCGGTTCCCAGCATCGGCGGCCCGCCGCCACCATCGCACCGCCGTTCGATCGTCTCGTGGCAGACCTCGCCCGGTTTCTGCGGCAATCGCGAGCGAAACCATGGCATCGATATCGCCAGCCTGGGCAGCGCGGGTCCACCACTCAATCGCCGCCACTTCGTCGTACCCGGTACCAACACCATCAAAGAGACATCGCCCCCACGCGGTCATCGCCTCGGTCTGTCCGCCCTCGGCGGCACGGTGAAACCACATGGATGCCCGGGAGCCGCTGCGGAACGTGCCTCGCCCGTCGCGGTAGCACACTGCCAAGTTGTACATCGCATCGCAGTGCCCCAGCGATGCCGCGGCCTGCCACAGCGATACCGCAGCCCGAAGATCACGGTGACCGTCCCGACCAGAGAACCGCAGGCACGCCAGTTGGTGCATTGCCTCGGTATCACCATGCTCAACCGCGGAGGAGAGCCAATCGCCGGCCTCGTAGGCAGCATCAGACTGCCCGGTCTCAAGGAGCGCCACCGCAAGACCCCGCATTGCTCGTAAATCACCGGTTTCGGCGCTTGAGCGAAGTTGCTGCTCACTCGGAGCAACGGGCTCGATGTCTGCCACGGAGGGAGTGGGAGCCACGGAGGGAGTGGGAGCCAAAGAACAAGAAACCACGATGAAGGCAAGGCAATGCACGATTGGAACTCCAGACGGTTGAGGCACCCTCCCCATCGGATTGGGCCGATACAGGCTGAACGGAACCTCTGCCAATGCCCCAAAACCGGCCTGACCTCGGTTGCACAACCCGGCATCCCGGTCATACTGGACTCGAAGATCTCAATATGCCGTCGATCTCCCCACCTACCAGCGATACCCCCACTCCACCTCGAAAGGGCTACGGTCGCCGCCGCGCCATCGTGCTGATCCTGGTCCACCTGGTAATCGCGATCCACATCGCAACATGGCTCATTCTGGGAGAGACCCTCGCGCCTCTGGAACTCAATGAGACGATGTTCACCCTCGAACTCGGCATCGTCACGGTCGGGTTCATCTTCATGGGACTGATCGTGCTCTCGTCGCTGATCTTCGGGCGGTTCTTCTGCTCGTGGGGATGCCACGTGCTGGCCCTTCAGGATCTGGCCGCATGGATCCTCGAGAAGATTCACATTCAGCCCAAACCGGTTCGCAGCCGTTTGCTGCTTCTTGGTCCACTGGCGGTCATGGCCGCCATGTTCATCTGGCCCCAGATTGAGCGAATGACCGACGGCCGACCGTTTCCGAGCTTGCATCTCTCGACTGACAAAGAGGGGTTCGGCTCGCTCATCACCTCAGACTTTCTCCGCAATCTCCCCGGGCCTGGAATCACGATTCTGACCTTCCTGATCTGCGGCGGCCTCATTGTGTACCTCCTTGGGAGCCGCTCATTCTGCAGGTATGTGTGCCCGTACGGAGCCATCTTCAGTCTGTCCGACCGCATCGCCCCGAGCCGGATCAGACTCGATGCTGGCGCGGACTGCGCTTCCTGCGCGGCATGCACGGCAGCATGCTCGTCCGACATTCGCGTACACGAGGAGATCAAACGCTTCGGCGCGGTCGTCAGCCCGTCTTGCCTCAAGGACCTCGACTGCGTCGCTGCGTGTCCAAGTGGGGCACTGCGATGGGGCTGGGCTCGACCTTCGGGTTGGAGGTCATGGTCCTCCGCCTCGCGGCATCGCCGATACGACTTCACCTGGGGCGAGGAACTTGCAGCCTTGGCCGTGGGCGTCATCGGCTTCTTTGCGTTCCGAAGCCTCTACGGGCAAGTCCCCCTCCTGCTTGCCGCCGCGCTTGGCGTTCTCGCAGGCTGGGCCACAGTCCTGATCATCCACACGATTCGCCGCAGAGATCTCAGGCTCAAGCCCTTCCAACTCAAACGGGCCGGGCGGATCAGGCTCGTGGGGTGGGTCGCCGGCGGACTGGCCGTGGCCTTTCTCGCGTTCACCGTTCATAGCAGCGTTGTGCGTTTGCACGAACACCGAGTCCACCAATTGTGGCCGCAGGTCGAGGCTGGCCACGCGGGCTCGGTGCAGGCCGGTTACGAACTCATGCAGGAACTCGACTGGATCCACCAGTGGGGTTTGTGGACGCCTCCCTACGTCAACGATCGCCTCGCCCGAACGGCGATCCTGCTCAATCGCCCAGACCAAGCCATCGAACCACTTGAGCGTCTGTCGAAACAGTGGCCCAGCAGCAATCGTGTCAAAGCCGTGCTCCGCGATGCCCGCGCCGCGTCTGGCCACGCTGACGACGGATGATTACCGCGTGAGCTTTCGGTACTTGATCCTGTGTGGCTGCTCAGAGGCCGCACCAAGTCGCTTGCGCCGATCTTCGTCGTAGGCCGTCCAATTCCCGTAGAAGAATCGAACCTTGGAATCGCCTTCAAAGGCCAGAATGTGCGTGGCAACTCGGTCGAGGAACCATCGGTCGTGGCTGATGATCAGTGCGGTGCCTCCGAAGGATTCAAGGCCTTCCTCGATCGCGCGAATCGTGTTGACGTCAAGATCGTTGGTCGGCTCATCGAGCAGCAGCACATTGGCGCCCTCGCGAAGCGTGCATGCCAGTTGCACTCGGTTTCGCTCCCCGCCGGACAATGTTCCGACCTGCCGCTGTTGCATCGTTCCGGGAAAACCGAACTTCGAGACGTAGGCGCGTGAGTTGACCTTGATTCCGCCCAAGTCGATTTCCTCATCGCCGTCGCTCACAGCCTCCCAGACGCTTCGAGCATTCGGAAGCGCATCGCGCCCCTGCTGAGCGCACGCCATCACGACGGTCTCGCCAATTCGCACCTCGCCATTGTCGGGCGATTCGTCCCCCACAAGCATCCGAAACAGCGTCGTCTTCCCGGCGCCATTGGGACCGATGATCCCGACGATGGCCCCCGGCGGCAGTGAGAAGTCCATGTCGTCCACCAGCACGGTGTCTCCGTAGGCCTTGCTCACACCCTTGACATCAATGACAAGATCGCCCAGCCGCGGCCCCGGTGGCACGAAGATCTCCACAGCGCGTTCCTGCTCTTTTCGATCCTGTGACATGAGGTTTTCGTAGGCAGTAATGCGGGCCTGACTTTTTGCCTGCCGCGCCTGAGGACTCCGCCGAACCCATTCGAGTTCCCGCTGCAAGGCCTTCTGCCGCTTTCCCTCGTGCCTCGACTCAATCGCCAATCGCTGCTGCTTCTGCTCGAGCCATGACGAATAATTACCTTCCCAAGGAATGCCCTCGCCCCGATCCAATTCAAGAATCCACCCCGCGACGTTGTCGAGGAAATACCGATCGTGCGTCACCGCGATAATCGTTCCGGCATACCGCTGCAAGTGCTGCTCAAGCCACGCAACGCTTTCGGCATCCAGGTGGTTCGTCGGCTCATCGAGCAGCAGAATGTCGGGTGACGAGAGCAGCAGCCGGCAGAGCGCCACGCGCCGACGCTCACCGCCCGAGAGCGTATCGACGGTCCGATCATCGGGAGGACACCGAAGCGCATCCATCGCCATCTCGAGCCGAGAGTCAAGATCCCACGCATTGGCCGCGTCGAGCGCCTCCTGCACCTCAGACTGACGATCGAGCAACGTCTGCATCGCATCGTCATCCATGGGCTCGGCGAACGCTTCGTTGATCCGGTCGAACTCCCTCATGAGGTCGACGGTCTCCTGCATGCCCTCTTCGACGACCTCGCGAACCGTTCGGGTCTCGCCGAGCAGCGGCTCCTGTTCGAGGTATCCAACTGTAAACCCGGGCACTTTCTGCACCTGCCCGTCAAATTCTGTATCGACACCAGCCATGATCTTGAGGACGGTGCTCTTGCCAGCCCCGTTGAGCCCGAGGACCCCAATCTTCGCCCCGTAGAAGTACGAGAGCGAAATGTCCTTGATGATCGTTCGCTTCTCGATCGTCTTGGACACACCGAGCATGGAATAGATGATGTCGGGCATGGCAGCCTTGTCTCCAGATTGCCTGTATCACCGGTCGGGAACGTACAGTGCCGTCATGCGAACCGGTGTCGATCTCGGCGGAACAAAGATAGAAGCGGTCGTCATCGACCACGAGGATCAGGTCTTGGCGAGGAACCGTGTTCTGACGCCGAAAGGGGATTATGACGGAATCGTCGGCGCGATTGCAGATTTGGTTGCCTCGACGGAGCGTGAAGCGGGCGGTGGCGGCGAGCACATCGGCGTCGGTGTCCCTGGAAGCCCGGCGGCCGGTAGTGGGCTCATGCGGAATTGCAATTCAACCGTCCTCAACGGGAAACTGCTCGGGAGCGACCTCACCCGGGCCATTGGCCGCGAGATCCGACTGACCAACGACGCCAATTGCCTGGCCCTGTCCGAAGCATGGAACGGCGCGGGGCAGGGCGCGGCATCGGTCTTTGCCATCATTCTTGGAACCGGCGTGGGCGGCGGCGTTGTCGTTGGCGGCGTCCTGCACTCAGGCGTCAATGGCGTCGCGGGCGAGTGGGGACACATTCCCCTGCCGTGGCCCACCTTGGACGAGTCGCCGGGACCACGCTGCTGGTGTGGGCGTCACGGTTGCCTAGAGACTTGGCTCTCCGGGCCGGCCATCGAAGAGGCTTGGGTTCACTCGGGCGGCGAACCGCTCCCGGCCACCGATATCGCCAGCCAGTACGCCGATTCACCTCTCATGACGCGCTGGCTCGACCGCCTTGCGCGGGCCACCGCGGTCATCATTGACATCGTTGATCCCGAGGTGCTTGTCATCGGCGGTGGGCTCAGCAGGATCGAGGCCATCTACACCGAGGTCCCTCTGCGGTGGCCGAGCTTGGTGTTCAGCGACTCGGTGCAAACCCGAGTCGTCCCGGCCATGCACGGCGATAGCAGTGGTGTCTTCGGTGCCGCTCGGCTGTGATCGCAGCCTACTCGTCCTGCACATTCACACTGGGCTGATCCATCGGATCTCCCGTCGGTGACTCCGGGCCTGGCTCCAGCGTGGACGCCCCAGGGGCCAAATCCGATTTATCGAGATCGGCTGTCCGATCGATCTGCTCTCGGGCAATGAATGGATCCGGATCGAATGGATCGTTTGGGCCGACGTAATCGCCGTCCAGCGTGGCCAGGTTTGGATTCCCCGCAGTGCCATCCTGCGCCCGCATGTCGTTGGAACCCTCAGCAGCGAGCGCGGCCTCCTGCTCGGGGAGCCCCGTCGTGTCCAGTGGTTGATTGCAGCCAGACAATACGAACATCAACGCTCCCAGTGTGATCCATTGTGTACGCATGCCCGATCTCCTTCTGCGAGGGGCTATATGACGACGCCTCGGCTTCGGGGGCAGGATACAGGGAAGCCTTGGTACGATGCACGCTCCCAAAGGTGGGGTGGCAGAGCGGTTGAATGCGCCGGTCTTGAAAACCGGTATACGTT
>JAAERN010000074.1 GCA_024230295.1 Planctomycetota bacterium | reverse complement strand
AGTCCGAAGCGGTCCTCAGGGGTCCGATCGGATGGTGTTCTTACGCTTGCCTCTTCACTTCTTCTGCCTCTCTCCGGTGAGCGATCTATGCGCGTCGCAGGCAGCGGTATGAGCGGACGCGACCAAGTGGAACGAGTTGGGGATTCAAAAAGAACAGCCCCCCGATCCGAAGATCGGGGGGCTGGTAAGAACGTTGGATCAAATCGTCCCGAAGGACGATCAGGTCCGGAACCGCATCACTCGGTGATGCAGTAGTTGACGCCGAATGCTTCGGCAAGCCAACCCGTACCGTCGTTGATCGCGGAAGTTCCCGCGTCAGCCGACATCCACAAGAACCAGCACTCGCCTTGGCCTCCACTGCCAGAGTAGGCAGAGACGGCACCAACGCTGCCGGAGTAGCCCGGTGCAGCGGTCCAGCCATGCAGGGCGTAGACGCCTGCATAGACCAGGTTGGTGGCGGAGTAACTCGCACTCGCTGTAGCGAGTGTGGTGTAACTGGAGTCCATGACATCCATGGTCATTCCCATCGTATCGGCGTCGGCGCAATCGCCCCAGCCGCCACTGTAGATGAGCGCCAGACCATAGACGGTTACATCAGCAACACTTGGTGCCGAGCAGTCGGCAGCACGGATATAACCCGAGCCAGTGTCCGACGTACCAGCAGTCCAAGCGCCGTCCACGCCAGTTGGGCTTGCGCCATTGCCCGTGTTGCAGGAGACATCCTGCGGGCAATCCACGCTACTGCAAGTCTCGCCTGCGTACCACATGCCACCGAAGTCGGCGCAGTCGCTTGCAGTCATTTCACCGATGCAAGTGCCACCCGAGCAGCAGGCACCGACGGCGCCAGCACTGGTGAAGGTGATGGTGCAGGTACCAGGACCAGTTGCAGCCTGCCAACCGCCCATGCGGATGTAGATGGTGCTGCCACCAGTGACGGGCATGTCGTAGACACCAGAGTAGTAACTCTGACATCCAGTTTCGACAGTGGTGTCACCGTTGCATGCAACCTGCGTGAGGCTGTTGCAGTCAGGGCCCTCGTAGAGCACGAGAGACGTGTCATAGGAAGCAGAGTCGCAGAGGCTGACCGTGAGCGTACCGTCGCCAACGACTAGGTACTTGCCCCATTGGTCAGGACTGGCTGCCCACTCAAGATATGTGCCTTCGCACATTGTCTCATCCGGCTCACCGAAGCCACTGTCCGAGGCGTCAGATGTGTCGAATGAGTTGGCGCCATCTACGAAGTCCATGGCCTCATCGCAAGTGTTGCCTTCAGCAACGCAGGACACGCCATCGCAAGTGGTGCCAGCGCCCTGGTACACGCCACCAAAGTCGGCGCAGTCCGTCGGCATCAGGCCATCGAGGCAATCCTCGACCAAGCAGCAAGCACCTGGGGCCGGGGTCACGCACGAAACGCTCAGGACACCAGTGCCAGTTCCGCCTTCGGCGAAGCTGCCGACACGAATGACGATCTCTTCGCTAGCAACCATGTCCAGAGCAAGCTCTGAGGACAGGGTGTTGTTGGCCCCACCGCAGTCGTCGTTACAGACGATCATGGTGCCATCACAGACGTCATAGACGGCCAAGCGGCTGTCGAAGTCGACTGTATCGCAGGTCGAGATCGTGACGGTACCGTCGCACGAAGCGACATAGCGATACCAGAGGTCATTGTGGATCTGCTCTACATCGAAGTTGTCACACAGCGTGAAGTCGGCAGGGCCATCGGTCAGGGCAGCTGTGTTATCAATGCCAGTGTCGCCTTCGGATATCGTCACGGCACCCGAGCAAACGGTGTTTGCTGGAGCTTCGACGCAGGTCACGTCGGCGCAAAGGACATCTTGGCCTTGGAACGCGCCAGTGCAGTCAGGCTCATAGACGAAGTCACAGGAGCCATCAGCGAAGCAGCAAGCGCCAACGACGCACTCGGAGCAGGCAGAGCCTTCGCCGAGCCAAGAGCCAGTGCAGTCGCCTTCTTTGACATCCTCGTAGCAACCATCAATGCCAAAGCAGCAGGCGCCGCGTGGCAGGCAATCGCCGTTGAACACGCCGAGCATGGCGAGAAGGTCATCGACATCGACTTCGCAGTTGCCCGCGGGCAGCGGAGCGATGTCGCCAAGCGGACGGCTGGTGCCGTCGCCGACCTGGCCGAACGAACCAATGACACCAAGAACGTCATCGACGTTGATGAGGCCATCTGGAACGCCCATCGGTCCGGTGATGTCGCCCCAGCAAGCTGGGAGCGGAATATCGCACGGATCGCTGGAGCCACCAATCACGCGAAGCGCGATGTTGTTGGGCATCAATTGGAGCGGACCGAAGCCGAATCCACCAGCGGGGTTGGCCTGCCAAGCCTCGAGATTGCCGACGAAGCTGATCGCAGCGCCGGTCTGGCCGTTGACGCCAAACTCGTTGATTGGAATCAACGCGACATAGTTCATGCCAGTGTTGAGGGACCACATGCCGCTAACGCCGACGAGGTCATACCCTGCGAGGGTCCAGTTGGGGTCGCCAACTGGGGAGCCTGCGTAGTCTTGGCTGGCGACATCGCCAGCAAGGCTTGCGCCAGCAGCGTTTTCGTCGGTGTAGAAGTTCACTTGCATGCCGGCGACGCCGTCAACGCTGACGTATCCGTTCCAGCCGCCCATGACGAGGTCAACACCACCAGCAGGCATGCCGGTAGGATTGTCAAAGTCATCGACGCAAGCAATGTCATAGCCGCTAAATGAGGCTTCGAAGATCTGGTTCGCAAGCATGTTGCTGGTATCGATGTCAGCGCCGGTGTCAGGACCAATTTGGTCCATCAAGGCTGCTGCACCGCCAGCGGTCGCGAGACCAGCGAGGCCAAATATACAGAGACAGGACGGTAGAGTTTTCATGTCTTGGATTCCCCTCCTAAGACGGGTTATGTGGATGACGGTATGCCAGCCACGCTCTCTAGTTTTGGATGGTTTACCACCCACGCATTTACCGCGGCATGAACGTCATGACGCGGTCACTCTCATGTTTGAAGACGGTCGAGGTGTTCTCGGACTCCTACTCTCATGCCGCGACGGGTCGCAGACTCTCTTCCAGACCGCCGGAACGCCACCAGTGTACGCAGTGGCGACCCCCTAATGTGATCGGCAAGAGGAAGCCTGTCAAGGACTTGTCTCATTGTTCTGTAGGTATCTGCCTGTGTTTTTTGCTTCAAGTAGACCAAAGGGGTCCAAATAGAACACCACGGCCCTTCTATAGAAGAAGGGCCGTGGAAAGGGGCATGAAATGGGCGGTCAGGAGAACCGGTCAGGGCGTGATGGTTTGGCCATCATTGGTAGTCCCAGCATTGGCCAGATCCGTCAGGATGGTCCAGATAAAGGCGGTGTGGTCACTGCCCGTGCCGGTGAGGCCCAGAGAGCTGAACTCATTGGTCCCGCCGCCCTCGGAGACACCCACATCCTCTGCAGTGAGCCCAGCAGCGGGGCCGTCAGTGGCCGTCAGGGCACCTTCGTAGGAGATGAAGTGGGCGATCGATCCGCCGATATCGAGGGAGAATCCATCTGGGGCCCCATTCTGAATACCACTATGGAAGATGTAATAGATGGCGTATCCGGCTCCAACCTCTCCAGCGGTCAGTTCTGAGCCCGTATAGGAGGCATAGACCGTGCCATTGCTGCCGTTATAGAAGGACAGGGTGACGCTGGCCAGATCGACACCGTCAAGCAGCACAATCTCCACGAACTCGTTGAGGTCGCTGCTGGCATTGTCATAGTGGAACTCATTGACCCACCCGCCGGATACGGTCTGCTCGCACTCGTCCGGGATGCCGTTGGCGTTTTCATCGAGACTTGTGCCATCGGCGATATCGCAGACATCACCAATGTCGTTCTCGTTGCAGTCGGCCTGATCCGGATTCGGAAGATCACAGTTGTCGTATTCGTCTGGGATGCCATCGCCATCGGCGTCCGGCAAGCTTCCGCCACCGCAATCACCGCCAAAGCCGACGCCGTCGAGCCGCGTGCCTGGTGAGAAAAGGGCAGCGTCTGGAGCCACATCGGAGTGGTTCGCCCAGTCGGTGCCATAGACATCCGGGTTACGGGTAATCGACTGGTTGTTGCCAGCGGAGCCGTAGTCAATCGTCAACTGGACCGCACCGTCCCCATCAGCGATGGTGATCGTGTCACCGCCGTTGTTCAGGCCGAGGCTTCCCGTTGATGATGTCGTAACGATGGCTCCACCGAACTCGCCGGTGGGGGTTCCGCCGCCGAAGACGACGACCGCGCAGCTGTTGCCCACGATCATTCCAAAGTCGAATGTATGGCGAAGTCCGAAGCCATCACTCAGCGTCCAGCCGCTCATATCGATATCGTCGCCACTCATGTTGACGATTTCGACGAATTCGTCCTCGCTGTAGTGTGCTGCGCCGTCGCCGTTGGCATCGCCAAGGGCGGAGTCTGGGTCGGCGTTGATCTCATTGATCACGAAGGCATCGCCTTCGCACTCATCCGGGACACCATTCCCATCGGTGTCCTCGCTCGTTCCATCAGCGATGTCGCAGACGTCGGGGACGCCGTTGCTATTGCAGTCGGGATCGCACTCATCGGGATTGCCGTTCTCGTCGCAGTCGGAACTGGTTCCGTCGGCGATGTCGCAGTCATCCGGTGAGCCGTTGCTGTTGCAATCGTTCTCGCACTCGTCGGGAATGCCGTTCTCGTTGCAGTCCGAGGAAACACCATCGGCGATTGCGCAGGCATCGCCGTAGCCATCGCCGTCACAGTCGGCCTGATCGGGGTTGGCGAGGTCAGGGCAGTTGTCGACAATGTCGAAGACGCCGTCTCCGTCGGAGTCGGTGGTGTCGCAATTGTTCGCGGCACCCGGAGTATCAAGCACCGAGAGCGCGAAGGTGCCGACATTCCAGTCGCCCACACCATCAGGGCAGCGATAGGCCTGGCCTGGCGTATAGATGCCATCGGGGCCGACCTGGGTGTCGCAGTAGACGTGGTCGCCGGCGGCAACATCTTCGCCGATAAAGGCCACGCAGTCTGCGATCGCAGTCCATGGCTCGATGTCCAAGATGCCATCATCATCGGTGTCAAGATCATCAGCGAGCAGCCCGGTGAAGTCGGAGACGAGCATGTGGGTCGTCTGGTCGCTGCTCTCAAAGTTCAGGGCGATCGCCAGATCGGGCGTTGCGAGCGTCAGCGTCGGCTCGCCGATCAGGAAGCGGCCGCTCGCGGTGATGGCCAGGCCATCGAGCAAGACTACTTCTTCGACAACGCCGAAGCCCGTGCTGGATCCATCGCCGATCACGATCAGCGTGAGTCCATCAAGGGACGTCCCGGCATCGCCGACGATTTCGACGTATTCGTCATCGTCGCTGCCGGGTTGGTTCAGGCGTGTTTCGTTGAACAGCACATCGTCTGGCTGGAAGCAGTCAGTACAGACGGTGCCATCACCCATGTATTCGCCGTCGAGGCTGACGCAATCGGCCAGCGTATGGATCTCGCAGTCGTCTGCGATGTCGCAGCAGGCGCCGGTTGGATCCGCAACGCAGTCGGTGCCGAATGACGCAATCACTTCAAGAAGGTCATCGACAGTCGTTTCGCAGTCACCATTCGGAAGCGGGAACGCATCACCCGCTGGACGGAAGGTGCCGTCGCCTGCCTGGCCGAAGCCGCTGATGACGTGCAGGACATCGTTGACATCGGTCGTGCCGTCAGGCGTGCCGGTAGGGCCAGTGAGGTCCGTATGACATACGGGCAAAGGATCATCGCAGGGGTCAGACGCGGCTGCCTCGGCAACTTCGATCACTTCCACCCAGTGAGTATTGGGGAAACTAATGCCAGCAGTCGTCGCCCAGTTGGCGATTCCACAGTCACCATTGACCGTTCGCAGGTAGCTCGGGGAGGCCTCGCCAGCCGCGTTGGCACCGATGGTGGGGTAGCCCGAGGTGTCCGGGGTTTCAATTGTGATAAAGACAAGATCGCTCGCACCCGCTGTAAGCGGGGGATCAAATAAAGCGGTGAGCCAGTGCGCCGAGGTGTCGCCGGACTCGGCGACGACAGTCGATCCGAGCAGCACAAGGTCACCAGCGGAACTTCCCGGTACTCGATCGCCATCGGTGTCTTGATAGACGGCGACTGTCATTGAGAGGGCGACATCACAGGACTCGATGCCCCAGTGAACGCACGCAATGTCGAGATCACCACTCAGCCCGAGCAGGCCGAGGTCATGCGATCGACCGTAGACGTGTCCCGGTGTGCCTGAACCATTAAAGCAGGAGACTGATCCGTTGAACGTGATGGTCACGGGATCGACATTCTCGGTGACAAGCGTGGAATCGCCGCTGCACGGGGTTGCTTGGCCCGCAGCAGTGCCGACCGCAAATGCCGTGAAACCAATGGCGCCAGTAAGGAAAATAGTGTTCACGATGCTCTCTCTCTGTCTTAGAACGATGTGTTGATTCTCGGACCTTCAGGCCGCCAAAGACGTCCTGCTCTTTAATCTTCTTATTCAATCTATGGCGGCGGGGGCCACCTGCCTTGTTCTCTCTCATTCCGATGCGCGGCCCCACAAGAGGGGTCACGCGTATTCATGCTACAGCGTGCTGGCCATGTTCCAAGCCCCGTTTCTCAATCAAACTTATGTTTGGATGCCGGGTTGCGCCTCTTCTGGGGTTTGGGGGTTGAAGGGCCTTTGTAGGGCACTTTCTGTGGTACTTGATTGTGATTGCCGACTCTGGCTGGGCGGGCCCGCCCGCTCTGCCAGCTTCCTTGCCGGTTCTGCAAGGATCACCAGCGGGGTTGTGTGTGTTTGGGGTGGGAAGGTCCGCTCAGGGGGCAGCATTGGAGCTTCGATGCGGATTTGCCAGCCCCCCTCAAGGGTAACGCTCACATGGAGACGCCCATCGCGGCCAATCGCGACGCGGTTATCGAGCGAGTAGATCCGCCTTCGTCCGAGGGATTGCCCTTGGACGAGTCCGGCATCCTGCATGCGCCGAAGGTTGTGGCTCACCAATGGAACACTGGCTCCAAGCCGAATCGAGAGGTCAGTGACACTCCCCGCCTGTTCGGCCAAGGCCCGCAAGAGATTGAGGCGAATATGGCCGCCAAGCATTCCCAAGTAGGATTCGGCGAGCGTTGCTTGATCTCTCGCCTGCAGATGTTTTCCCATACAACCAAGAGGTGTATCACCCGCGGATTCTTCTGACAGCATGGCTGGTGTACTCCCAGACCCCCCATGCCTTGTATGGCACGTTACTGCGAGTTCGGCCAGCAGTGGCGCAAAAGAAACGGAAAGGTTCACTCAATCGTGCGGATTGCGCAGGCACGCAGCGGTCTGTCGCGACCAGCCGTGCAATACCGGAGGAGGGACTCGAACCCTCACTCCCTTGCGGGAAACGGATTTTGAATCCGTCGCGTCTGCCAATTCCGCCACTCCGGCATCTGCGAGCATTCTCCCATAGGAGGGGCCTGCTTGACAACACCTAAGGCACCGCGGGTTGGTCAAGAACCATGGTGACTGAGCAAGCAGGCCACGCGATAGTCGCTTTCGCCACGCCTCTGGTACTCGACCGGCTATCAATCGGCCCCCTGTACACTGTCGTCCCCATGAGCAATCAGGAAGCAAAGGAATCCGGTGGCCTCTCCATGCGTGTGATCTTGCAGCTCTGCGGGGGTGCAGTTCTTCTCATCGTTCTGGTAGCGATCGGAGGGGGGGTATTTGATCAGGAGGCACCTCCCCGAGTGCCAGTAGCGGAGAAACTGGCTCCCCCCAAGCCAATTTCTGAGCCAGTAGTACCGAAGAATGTCCCCCAAGCAGATCCGGTCTCCCCAGCCGTCGACCCAGCATTGGCGGAGCGACCAGTAGAAGTTCTGTTGGATCCTCCAGCCTATGAGTACGGCTTCATGCGGCCCCAGGATGTGGCTGTTCGGTCGATTCGAGTGACGAATCTCGATCCCGAGCCGATTCGCCTGAAGGGGACGTGGCGGGGCTGCTCGTGCACCAAGCTGGACGTTCGACCGAAGATTCTGCAATCTGGGGAGTCAATTGACGTACCTGCAACGATGACCGCAGGGCTGACGCCGACAACCAAGGACTCAACCATCAAGCTTGAGTTGGTAGGTCGTCCGCCCATCGTATTGCCGGTCAAGGGAGAGATCATCCGGGGTGTTCGGGCCAGGCCGCGAGACATCGATACTTATCGGTATCGCGGGGCGGAGGGCAATTACATTCCCAACGGGCGAGTGGTACTGGACGCGCCTGAAGGCGTGCCGTTCCGGATCCTATCGGTGAATGGCGAACAAATGGAAACTGCATCCAAGCTGACGCACGTCATTCCATGGGACGTCAGCGGCTATGACGCAGTCACCGGCCTCGATGCAGACGGCGACTTGATTCCCGCATACTGGTTGGTCGAGACGAATCATCCCGAGACTCCGGTCATGGAAATCATGGTGCGGCATCGCGCGCAGCGTCCCGAACCCAGAGGTGAGCGACCGTGGTTCTTTGTGGAGCAGCGGGTCAATGTGGGTGGGATCCCCCCGGGCGGATATGGGGAATATGTTCTCCCGATCAAGTGGCAAGGCGGCAAACCGAACACCGCCGACGAGATTCTGGGAGTCCATTCCGAGTCAGATCAGTTCTCAGCAAAACTAGTAGAGGCCAAGATCAAGGGACGAGAAACGCTTGCGAGAATTCGAATTACACCTGCCGAGGGCGTCGAGGGGCCCATCTCCGGTGATGTGGTGATTGACGGCAGGCTCTTCACCGCGGCGGTTCCGACTATCGCTCACGCTGCACGATCGACCAGCCAGTGAAGGTCGCCGTCATTATTCCTGCCGCTGGTGCTTCAGCGAGGTTTGGCAGCGACAAGCTCGCTCAGGATCTTGGTGGTCGGCCAGTCTTGGTGAGGACTGTGGAGGCCATGACTCGCCGAGCCGAGGTTGCTCAGATCATCGTGGCTGGGCCGCCCGAGCAGTTCGATGCCTTCAAGGATCGGTACGGTCCAGTGCTCGGGTTTCATGGCGCTGTTGTTGTGCCAGGAAGCACGATCGACCGCTGGGATACCGTGCGATTGGCGCTGCCGCACGTGGCGGACGAGTGTTCGCACATTGCTGTGCATGATGCAGCAAGGCCATGCGTGAGTGAGGCGCTGCTCGATCGCCTGTTTGAGGCGGCGGCTTCGCTGGACGCTGTGATTCCTGCAGTCGCAGTGCGATGCACAATCAAAAAGGTTGACGCCTCTGAGGGGAAAGATGTTGCTGAGGGCGATGCGTTGGCAGACTCGATTCTGGGCTCCGCTGGAGCCCCCGTTCTCAAGGCGAGGCCGGTGGAGCGGACAGTTTCGCGAGAAGGGTTGGTGCTGGCGCAGACTCCTCAGGTCTTTACGCGTGATCTCCTGGTGGCCGCGTACGACGGCGCCCCTGAGGGGGCGACTGATGAGGCCGAGGCTGTTGAGCGTGCTGGGGGCGTGGTTCATGCGGTTGACGGCGATCCGAACAACATCAAACTGACCATGGCGGAGGACTTGCCGCTTGCCACGGCGATTCTGAGAGCAGCGGGAACACTGTGACTCAACGTGCTTTGAACAGGATTGAGGGAGTGACCCGGGTCATGAAACCGATAGCGGTGGGGCGGCATTCCGGGAAGTTGCGGCTATGGAGCAATGTGAGCCAATGAATACCCGCCAACCTGCCCCCGACGTCACGGTCATTGTGCCTACCTACCAGGAGGCCGAAAGCCTCCCCGGGTTGCTCGATCGCCTGGAGGCGGTGCGTGCTGGAGGGGTCGCCCTGAATGTGCTCATCGTTGATGACGATTCGCAGGATGGCACCGAGGCGGTGATCGCGGAAATGGATCGTGATTGGGTGCGTCTCCTCACAAGGCGGGAAGACAGAGGGCTCAGTTCAGCGGTTCTGTGTGGTATTCAAGAAGCAACCGGTGAGTGGTGCGTCGTGATGGACGCGGATCTTTCGCATCCACCTGAAGTGATACCCGACTTCCTCGCCGCGCTCCGCGGAGACGCGGACTTTGTTGTTGGATCACGGTATGTGCCGGGTGGATCGACGGAAGACGGCTGGGGAGTCCTCCGTTGGATCAACTCAAAGGTAGCGACAGTGATGGCTCGCCCATTTACAACTGTTCGAGATCCGATGAGCGGCTTCCTCGGGTTTTCTCGAACGCTGATCGACGATTCGGATGTGCTGGACCCCGTCGGTTACAAGATCGGCTTGGAGTTGATTGTGAAGGGTGAGTGTCGGCATGTTGAAGAAGTGCCGATTCACTTCTCCACGAGACGGCACGGACAAAGCAAATTGTCGCTCCGTGTGCAGTTGCAGTACCTCAATCACATCGTGCGTTTGGCTCGATGGAAGTATCCGAGACTCTCGAGTTTCCTGCCATTTGCGATGGTGGGTGTATCGGGTATTGGGATCTATGTGTTGCTGCTCTGGATTCTCGAACTCGTTTCGGGAGGGACGCTCGGGCAGGACCTTCAGATCATCATCGCCATCGTTGGCGCCATGTTCTGGAACTTCACATTCGATCGATGGCTTGCATTCTGGTATGCGAGGAAGCAACCGTTTCTGCCCCAGTTGTTGGGGTTTCTGGCGGTGTGTTCAATCCCGGTGATTGTGAACTTTCTGATCACCCGATGGCTTGTTGGCGATGACTACGTCTCCCCAGCGGCCGGAGCAATCGGGGCGTTTGCCGGCTCGGTTGTGGGCGTGGTGTTCAATTGGCTGGTCATGCGGTCGTTCATCTTCCGCCGGTCGGAATCCAGTTCGGGAAACTAGTTGGCCAGAGCCCGAAGGGCTCGGCCGGTGTGGCTGTCCACACACGCGGCGATTTCTGCGGGTGTTCCCTGAGCGATGACCTGGCCGCCGCCGCCGCCGCCCTCGGGGCCGAGGTCGATGATCCAATCCGCAGATCTGATGACGTCGAGATTGTGCTCGATCACAACAAGGGTGTGTCCGCGGTCGGCAAGCCGGTTCAAGACATGCATGAGCCGATCCACATCTGCCATGTGGAGCCCCGTCGTCGGTTCGTCGAGAATGTATAGGCCCTGACCACGCTGCTGAACGCCCAGTTCCTTGGCGAGTTTCACACGTTGGGCCTCGCCGCCCGAGAGTGTGGGGGCTGTTTGCCCGAGTTGGATATAGCCGAGCCCTACTTCGTCGAGGCAGGCAAGCATGCGATGGACCGATGGGTGCGCTTCGAAGAATCCGACCGCCTCTTCGATGGTCATGTCGAGTACATCTGCAATCGAACGCCCACGCCATTGGATCTCAAGTGTCTCCCGGTTGTATCGGGCTCCACGGCACTGATCGCACATGACGAAGACATCTGGAAGGAAGTGCATCTCAATCCGCCGCACCCCTTGCCCCTGACACGCCTCGCATCGGCCACCGATGACGTTGAAACTGAATCGGCCGGGCTTCCAACCTCGCATTCTTGCTTCAGCTGTCTTCGAGAAGAGTGTGCGCATCGCGTCGAAGATCCCGGTGTAGGTCACCGGATTCGATCGGGGTGTTCGCCCGATGGGAGATTGGTCGACCTCGATGATTCGGTCAATCTTGTTCAATCCAGTCAACCGGGTGTGCTTGCCGGGAGCCTCCCCGGTCCCGAGGAGGCGGCGACGGGCTCCCTTCATGAGAATCTCGTTGATCAGCGTGGACTTGCCTGAGCCCGATACGCCCGTCACGCATACCAATCCTCCGAGTGGGATATCGACATCAATTCGCTTGAGATTGTGCTCAGCAGCTCCGCGAATTCCGATCTTCTTCCGTTGATCGAGCACTCGCAAGGTGGACCGACGTACGACAGTGCGTGCGCCGGAGAGGTAAGCGCCAGTCAATGAATCATCATCACTGCAAACTTCATCGACTGTGCCCTGCGCGACGACGAGCCCTCCGTGGCGACCGGCGCCTGGACCCATATCAATCAAGTGGTCTGCTGCGCGGATCATCTCTTCGTCATGCTCGACCACGAGAACTGTGTTGCCAATATCAGTCAGATGCCGCAGCGTATCGATGAGCCTCGCATTGTCCCGGTGGTGCAGGCCGATCGTTGGTTCGTCGAGGACATAGCAGACACCGACAAGTCCCGAGCCAACCTGAGTAGCGAGTCGGATCCGCTGCGCTTCGCCTCCAGAAAGCGTGGAACTTCCGCGGTCGAGCGTCAAGTAATCCAAACCGACAGACACGAGAAATCGGAGCCTGGCTCGTAGCTCACGCAAAATTGGTTCCGCGATTGCGGTGGTTTCGGAACTGAGCTCGAGCTCTGCGAGAAATGCATCCGCTTCTGTTACCGAGGACGCGCAGAGATCTGCGATATTCCACGATCGATCGCCGCTCTGAAGCAGTACGTGAAGGCTCTCTCGTCGCAGCCGTGCGCCATCACACTCGTTGCATGAGCTTTGCGCCATATACGTTTGGAGCCTTGCCTGCACCGCCTCGCTTTGAGTGTCGTGATATCGCCGGCGAAGATTGGGAAGAACACCTTCGAATCGAAAATTCTTGATGTCGGCAGCGGCGGCGCCGAGTAGTAGCAGCGTGCGGTCTGAGTCCGACAGACTGGTATAGGGCGTGGCCCGCGTATGTCCTGTGCGCTCACAAAAACGTCTAATTTGCCGGGCGTACCATGTGTTGAGCCGTCTCCCATTGCGTGTCCATGGCACGATGGCCCCATCACCGATTCCGAGAGAGCCGTCTGGAACAACGAGATCCAGATCGAATTCTCGCTGCGTGCCAAGTCCGTCGCACGACTTGCACGCCCCATGCGGGCTGTTGAACGAGAACATCCGGGGTTCCATTTCCTCAAGGCTGCACTCGGGGTGGTCGGCGCAACTCATCCGTTCACTGAAGGTTGAGCTAATCCACGCTTCGCCCTGCTGGATCAGGACATGAATAACGCCATCGCCAGCCGAGAGCGCGGTGCTGACGGAATCGGCCACGCGATCTCGGGTTTCGTCTCCGCGGAGAATGATGCGATCGACCACTGCCTCGATGTCGTGCCGTTCGTGGCGGGCAAGTTGCAGTGGGTTTTCGCCGCCGCGAGCCAACGCCTCTCTGACATCGATGATCTTGCCGTCGACTCGGGCTCGTACAAAGCCAGCGGCTTGGAGCGACTCTACAGCATCGCGATGGAATCCTTTGCGTCCCCGAATAACCGGTGCGCAGAGCATGAGTCGCGTGCCGGGTTCCATTGCACAAATGTGGTTGATGATGAGCGAACTGTTTGATCGCTCAATGGCTTTCCCGCATGTCCCGCGGCCTTTCTTTGCCCAGCACACAGGTTGTCCGCACCGGGCAAAGAGCAGCCTGAGGTAGTCGTGTATCTCGGTGGTGGTTGCGACAGTAGACCGTGGTGTGTGTCCGCCACGCCTCTGCTGAATGGCAATGGTGGGAGGGAGTCCTTCAATGGACTCGAGTCGCGGCTTGCTGGACTGCTGGAGAAACTGACGCGCATATGCTGTCAGCGACTCCATGTACTTGCGCTGGCCTTCCGCAAACACGGTGTCAAAGGCAAGCGAGGACTTGCCGGATCCCGAGACTCCGGTGATGACAACCAACTCGTCTCGGGGAATCTCGATATCGATTCCCCGAAGATTGTGCTCCTCGGCCCCCTTGACGATGATGGATTTTGCGGCACCACTCACGAGGTCACCTGATGAGATACTCAGCCGAGGTCTCGCCGCTGGAAGATCGCGATGCCTACGGCAATTGCTGCGGTGGTGTAAAGAAGTCCGTAGGCGACAGTCTTGATCAGATAGTCGGTTGGAATTGTAAGGTTTTGGGTCACGGCATCTGAGAGCCACAGCACCTGGAAGTTGGGTAAAGCCGAATAGCCGATCTTGAGAAGGGTCCAGCCGAACAGCTCTCCGGACGTAGCAAAGTCGGCAAGGGGCACAGAGGCGATCTCAGTCATCTGAGCCATCTGGCTGCCCTCTCCTGAAGTCCGCTCAATGACATTGACGACTTCGATCTCCTCGGTGAGGCCTGCTTCGGAAGCGCGGGCGAGCCAGTCAGATTCAAACGATCGAATCATCCTGCCGAAGATCCAATCGGACAGCAGTCCCAGGACAAAGAGTCCTATGGTTGTCACGAGCGTCAGCATCTGCCCCAGCCTGGTTGAAACGGTGACTGCAATGGCAGCGAGCATCATGATGCAGGTAGCGAGCGCGGCGACTGCAAGCCAGATGTTCTCCTTGAATGCCTCGGCAAATGGTCTGGAGGAGAAGTCCGGCGTGAAGTTGAGTGACACGAAATATGCAATCAGCAGAATTGGCACAGCCACAAAGATGAGGGTGCTGGTGAATGCTGTTGAGTAGAAGTAGTTGCACCACAAGGCCACAAGGACAGCTGCGATGCCGCCGCCGAAGCCGAACACGAGTACCGGAACATGGATTGGATCTCGGACAGTTTCAAGTACCGAGTGCATTTCGACCAGCATGAACACGAGCGTCAGAGCAAGGCATGTGAGCAATAGGGCGCCGACGACGCCCAGGAATTTGCCAACCATGAATACTGGTCGCCCCACAGGCTTGGAGACCACCGTCAGCGCAGTTCGATTCGTGATTTCCCGGCCGAGGACATTGGTGGCAAGAAACGATGCCAACACCGCACCGGCGAGGAAGATCGTGGCCAAGCTGATATCGATCAGCATTCGCTGGTCTTCCCCCAAGGTGAACGCAGCCAGAGGGTTGCTCAATACCAGCAGCAGCGAGGCAGCTACAAAGACGACGAGCACCACGGGCTGGCGGAGACTCTCGAGGAAGGTATTTCGGGAAATAGCGAGCAACTGCTGAAACATTGGGGGGCATCGTAGTCCGTTGAGAGAAAGTCGTCGGATTCTGAGGTTCTTCCACGATGGAGGAGGAGGCGAGGTTCGCCATATCGTGATAATTTGCTCGTTCACACAGAACCCTCGGGTCCACCGATGCCGTATCTGTGGATGACTTTCAGTTCTTTGGCCTCGGTTCTACCCGATTTCCGAATTCCCACAGGAGCAAAGCGAGCAGGATGAGAGTCGATCACCTTGCGTTTCAGCGTGCTACGAGTGTTGCGGGCTTGGGCCTATTTCTACAGGCGGCCTTCGGTGCGATCCTATTGGTGCTGGGTCTATCCCTTGGGGACACCGCGAGCGTTGTCGCATCGGTTTGGATGTTGCTGGCACTCGTCGTCTGGCTTGGTCTGCTGGTTATTTTTAACCAGCATCGACTTGAACGAATTGAGTCGCTGGAGACGGATGAGTTGCTTCAGGTTTCCGGCGAGACATCTCTCTTTGAGGGAGCGGCCGGGGGGGTGGCCGCAAGACGGCTTCGGATGCTCTACCGGTGGTTCCTTCCCGGCCTCAGTATCGCACTCATCGTCGGATTGGCTGTTGGGGGATGGATGATCGTCTCATTCATGGGACGGCTGAGCCCGGGCGAGAATCAGACTGACTTCCTCATGTCCTCCCATCGGGGATGGATTGTCGCCATCGATCTGTCGTTTTCGGTGATCGCTTTCATCTTCTCAAGGTTCCTGGCTGGCATGGCCGAGTTGCCCGCATGGCGGAATCTTCGGGCAGGCGCGGGCATCATGGTTGGCAACTCACTTGTCTGCTTGGCAGTTGCCGTCGGTGTGGTCTTTCGATTCTTTGATCTGCCAATGGTGCTTCAGGGAGTCTCATGGGGCATCGCCCTGTTCATGTTCATCATTGCTGCAGAAGTGCTGCTGGCGATCATGTTGAACGCGTACCGCCCGAGGGTCGCTGGCGAGTTTCCAAGGGCTGGCTTCGATTCCCGCGCGTTGAGCTTGCTGTCGCGGCCCGACTCATTCGTCAAGACGCTCAATGAAGCGGTCAATTACCAGTTTGGCTTTGATATTACGAGCTCTTGGGGATACCAACTCGTTCTGCGGAGCGGTGCCTGGCTCGCTGGTTTGTGTGTGGTGTCACTCCTGGCAATGAGTATGTTTGTTGTTGTTGATGGCCGGCAGGAGGGGCTTCGTCTTCGCAGTGGGAAGATCATCTCCGTAGATGGTCAAACTGTTCAGAAACCAGGGGCCTTCTGGAAATACCCATGGCCTCTTGAGTACGCGGAACTGTATGACACATCCGAGCTCAGATCGCTTCCAATCACACCGCAGGAAGATCGGCCGAGTGGGTACGACGACTGGACGAATCCATCCCGGCTTGTGAACAAGGCTAAGGAGGTGATGTTCATTGTGCGTCCATCAACTCTGGGTGATTCGGCCGCACAGAACCTCATCGGCGATCTCGTGGATACCGATGATGAGGTGGTGAGTGAAGGCCGGTGGTCGCTTGTAGGTGCACGCTTCAGTTTGCTCTGGCGGGTTCGCGGCGGCGATTCTGGAGGAGGCCTGCTGCAGTACCTTTCCTTTGGCACCGAGAAGAAGGCTCGCCGGAGGAGATTCTCAGATCGTGAGCAGATTCTAAGGGGAGTTTCGCTGGCTGCGGCGACGCAACTCTTTGCGACGCTTGGAATTGATGATCTGCTGACGACGAAGCGTGGTGATATCGGCGAGATGCTCGGCCAGAAAATCCAAGATCGCTTGGACTCACTGGAGTCGGGAATAGAAGTGGTGTCTATTGACATTCCGATCATCGCGCCGCCAGAGAACAGTGCCCGATCATTCGAGGATCTTCCCGTCGCGATTCAGCAGGCGGACCGCACGGTTGCAGATGCCGAGCGTCGGGAAACGACGACTCTTACAGAAGCCGTTGGTAACCCGAAGTATGTCGAGGCTGCTGTGGCCGCCGTTGATCGCGTCAATGAGTTGCGAGTGTCCCTTGATTCGGCCACCGTGGAAACGCGAGAGTCGGTACAGGCAGAGCTCGACGCGGCAATTGTTGACGCGGAGAAAGTCGTGCGAAAAGGGGGCGGTGGCGGATATCAGATTCTTGCCGCGGCAGAGCGAGATCGTTGGATCGAACTGCTTGCCCGCCAAGGGCAGGCGACCCGCGTGCGAGGCCAACAAGCCAGTTGGAAGGCGGCCCCCGAGTTGTTTCGCCAGCGGGCGATCATGAGGCTGTATGCACAGAACCTTCCGAGAATGCGGAAGTATGTGACAGGTATTGACCCGGACCGTGTGGATTTGAGTCTTGAACTTCGCGAACTTGCTTCGCCAAACACCGTCTTTAGCGAGTCCCTCGTCGGGGACGGGGAAGAGGAATAGCCGCAATGAAGAAGGCAGCAGCGATTATCGTCGGCCTGGTCATCTTGGGCGTTCTAGCGATTTTCAGTATGACATTCACAGTGTCGTTCAATCAGGTTGCGGTACAGAGTCGCTTCGGAAAGGTTGACGAGTCAAGCATCGTGAGGGAGCCGGGGCTTCACTTCCGACTTCCGTTCTTCGCTGACTCCGTGCACCACTTCGACACGCGTATACAGATTCTGGAATCGCCGCTCGAAAATATTCAAACAGTGGACGGGCAACAGATCGTCGTTCGTGGGTTCTTGCTTTGGAGGGTCGAAGAGGAAGGGAACGGGCCACTGGCCTTTTATCAATCCTTTGCCGACCTTGCCGCAGCGAGGGACACGCTTCGCACGCAGTTTCGTGATGCAATGACATCTTTGTCCGAGTACAAATTCGATGACTTGCTTGGCAAGGACAGCAAACTGTCCGAGGCCGAAGACGGCATTCTCAAGAGAATGTCAGCATCGGCGGCCGAGGGGATTCATCCGGTCACTGTTGGTGTGAGCCGCATCGCGTTCAAAGAGTCGACGACAAGCGAAGTTGTTCGGCGAATGCAAGCGAGGCGAGACACTTTGGCGGACAGCGAGCGGGCGAGAGGGTCAGCGGAGGCCGAACGCATTCGATCGCACAGCAGCGGCGTCGCGGAGAAAATTCTGGCATTTGCCGCCCAGCGAGCCCAGGAGATTCGCGCAGAAGGCGAAGAACTTGGTGCTCGTTACTTGGCTGAGATGGGCGAGGACGAACAGCTTGCCATCTTCCTATTGTGGATCGACGCGCTTGAACGGTCGCTTTCTGACAATACAACGTATGTCATCGACACAGCAGACGCTCCGTGGCATCTGCTTGAGTCAGATGGGTCAGCGGGCGTGTTGCCAAACGTGGATGCTTCGGAGCAGACGCAATGAGCGAGAACCAAGAGCCCCGTCGCCAACGCGAGGCATCGGCTCAGCTTGAAGTTGCATCTCAGGTTGGCGATGCTGCGCAACTTCGTGAGGCGATGGATCCCGCCAATCGCTCGCTGGCAGAGGCACTGCAACTAAGTTTCAGGCTTCTCCAAGTCGCCATTGTTGTCCTTCTTGTCTTGTTTTTCTTCTCGGGATTCAAGACTGTGGAGAACAACCAAAGTGGCGTGGCAACGCTGTGGGGAAAGATCACAGAGGCAGACAATCTGGAGCCAGGCCTTCGGATGAATTGGCCTCCGCCAATTGGCGAGTTTGTGCTCTTTCAAGCAGAAGGTCGCACCGTCGATGATGGTGACGCGTTCCGTACAAGCGGGCTCGGCGTCAAGGGACGTGAGATGGAGATTCGTCAGGCCAACGTCAATGATCGAATCAAACCGGATCGGGACGGCTCCTTCTTGACCGCCACTGGAGAGATTGGGCATCTGGCTACTGAGGCTCGGTATGAGATCATTGATGCCACGAAGTTTCTAGAGTCAGTCTCGAACGACCAAGCCGGCAGATTGGTCAGACTTGCTTTGCAGCAGTCGACTGTGGCGATTGCATCGCAACATACGCTTGAGCAACTCCGAAACGATTTTTCCGCCGACGCGCTCCGAGGAATGCTTCGCACAGAGGCTCAGCAATTGCTGGACTCGGCCGACTGCGGTATTCGTATCGCTGAAATTAGTCTGTTGGATGATCCCAAGCCTCCCCTGTACTTGCAGAAGTCCTTTGAGGAATTCTCAAAGGTCCGGCAAACGGTAGAAGCCGATGTGGAGGCGGCGCGGCAGGATGCTCAGGAACGTCTCATCGGTGTCGCGGGCGAGCACTACAGTGAAGTCGAGAAACTCTTGCGAGTGTATGAGGCTTCATGGAATGATGATGATGCACGGATCGCCGCCTTGGGCAAGCTCAATGAGTTGCTCGACAGTGGGCGCATCAGTGGGTCGGTTTCAAAGGCGATCGGTGCCGCTGATCGATACCGCACGGAAATTGAGCGAACACTTGGCAGCGAAGCGCGTCGGTTTGCAAGCTTGCGGGATGAATGGAAGAAGCACCCAGAACTCATCATCGCGCAGCGCATCCTCGCGGCCAAGGGTCGGCTCATGGCGAGCAACACAGCAGAGTTGGTCATGGTTCCAAAGGGGCTTGGCTCGCTTCGCTTGGATGTTTCGGGATTGCAACACGTGCGAGATACAAGAAGGCAAACGGATATGCAGCGGCGTAGTGACGACAACTGGGGGCAGGCGATTGGCTCGGCGGTCGATCGGTATCGCCGAATTGGTGAACTCAAGGGTGAAAAGGCAGCTCGGCAGATGGTTATTGATGAATCTGGTCGCCTCCGTGGCATGAGGGAGGATCATTAGCGGATGCAGAGAGTTGAACGTGATCGCCCCGTCGTCGAGGCGCGAGGACTAAGCCGGACGTTTCGCGACTTCTGGATGCGTACTCGCGCAATGGCCGTCGACAAGATTGACTTTGAAATCCGACCTGGTGAAGTGTTTGGACTTCTCGGGCCGAATGGATCTGGCAAGAGTACGACCATCAAGATGATTCTCGGTTTGCTTCGGCCGACAGCAGGCCGATTGTCGGTCTTCGGAAAGCCGCCGACCGATGTGGCAGTGAAGAAGTACATCGGGTTTCTGCCTGAAGAGACCTATCTGTATCGGTACCTGAGCCCGCTCGAGACGCTTGATTATTACGGGCGGTTGTTTGGCATCCGCCGAGCGGACCGTCGAAAACGATCCGAACAGCTCCTCGAAATGGTCGGTCTCTCAGGTGTTGCGCACCGGCATGTCGGTGAGTTTTCGAAGGGAATGATGCGTCGGATCGGGCTGGCCCAGGCACTCGTGAACGATCCTGACTTTCTGATTCTCGATGAGCCGACTTCGGGACTTGATCCCATCGGCACCCGGCAGGTCAAAGATCTCATTATGGATCTGCGTCAGCGAGGCAAGACGATACTGCTGAGCTCCCACTTGCTCGGAGACGTTCAGGATGTCTGCGATCGCATGGTGATGTTGTATGGCGGCCGTATTCGCGCAGAAGGAACGGTTGAATCGCTGCTTCAGGACAGTGAACGCACGGTCATCCAAACCGGGCGACTGAATCAGGCGACTATTGATCAGATTGAAGAGGTTCTGCGGAGCCAAGGCGCGGCCATTGAGCAAGTGGAGAGCCCTCGGCAGCGGCTGGAAGATCTCTTCATGGACATTGTTGAGCAGGCGCGCCAAGAACGGCTAGAGACCTCAGGCGCGACCGAAGGTGGGCAAACAGCGGCATTCCTGACAGCTGAACCAGAGACCGGCGCCGATCTTGTGGAACACCTCGAAGTGGCTCCCGATCGGGAAGTTCGAGCCAAGGTCGTCGAGGCTGCTGAGCAGGACGATGCTGGCAGTCAGGGGGAGGATGTTCTTGGGCGATTGGTAAGCGATGAGGCGGCACCTGCGGTGCCGCACAAAGCACCCGTACCATCGACTGTTGACGAAAATATCGATCGGTCCGTTATCGACGGACTTCTTTCGGGTGAAGATGACTCCGCCGAGAAGCGTGAAGAGTCATGATTGGAGCCACAGCGGTGGTCCGCCGCGCCGATGAGATACAGCGGCTTCGGTGGGTCCGGATCCTCTTGACGATCTTGATCGTTGCCGCCAGTGCTGGATTTTTCGGAACCGTCATTGGCATTCGGCAGGGCTGGGATACGAATGCGAAAGCGATCGTGATTGCTTTTGCCGGGGATGACAAGCAGACTTTTGGCACCCTGCTTCGGGAGAGTGGAGCGGTTGTCATTGGGGATCGCGAGTACGCCGCGCCCATTGAAGTGCTTGAAACGCTCATTGACGAGAGCGGTTCTGTTCAGAATGCACAGGGCCTTGTCATGCTGCTCCTCCGGGACGACATACCCTCCTGGGCGCCACGATGGTTGCTTTTGGAAACTGAACTGGCGTGGATGCTCATGGGCTTGGTCATGGTGCTGGGGGTGGCCATTGTCTGGGGAGGTCTTGCCGTCCGAGTTGGAACTCTCCTTGCTTCCGGACTTGCGCTCTCACTAGTGTTTGGGGCGATTGGCTGGGACCGCTGGGTGGGTGTTCCGATTTCAATGGCGATGTTGCTCTCGACCTTTCTGCTGATCATCCGAATGCTGCAGTTGGCGTTGGGAGGTCGGCAAGGCTGGGCTGCCGTGGCTCATACGGTGCTCGCTGAGAGTTCACGGACTCGTCTCGCGCTAGGGTTCGTCATCACACTGCTTATTGCACTTCCACTGCTGCCACTGACATTGGACAAAGAAGCTCCGATCGATCAGTTCGTTCAGGCATATCTCATCCGCAGTTTGGATCTCTCCTACGCCTTGGCGGCAGTCATGGTCCTAGTGATCGCTTGTAGCACGGTTTCGTTCGACATTCGAGATCGCCACATCTGGCATATTGCTACGAAGCCGCTGGGGCGGCTGCAATACCTTCTCGGCAAATGGATCGGCGTTGTGCTGCTTGGCGCGTCGGTATTGGTTTTGGCCGGAGCCTGGTCATATGGCTATGTCAGGTATTTGGAGAGCTCGGCCGCGCCAAAAACTGTGTCGGAGTTCGAGGAGTTTACGGCGCTTCAGCAGGACGTTCTGGTTGCTCGAAGCACGAGGCTTCCGACCTACGAAGAGTTGGAGGAGGGGGACGTCCGTGGTCGAATCGACGAGATACTCCTAGAAGATCCCGAGTTTCAAGACTATGTAGACGGAGATGTGCCGTTGCGAGTCTATCGAACGCTTCGGAATCGTGTGGTAGACCAGTTTGACCAACAGCGACGGCGGCTTCCGTCCGTCTTGGACCGTTCAAATCCGCCGTGGGTAGTTATTCACTTCGAGGGACTGAAACATGCGAAACAACTTGGGTCTACTGTCCGGCTTGGGTTTCGATTGCTTGGCGGGCTGTCGGATGAGCATGAGCGTCGCCTCATCGGATTCGCAGTAGGGGAAGACCGAACCGAGGGCATTGTCGGTGCGTTTGTTCCGACTGTTCCGCAGGACTTGGAGATTCCAAATTCCGCGATTGCGGACGATGGGACTCTTGATATTTCGATGGTCAACTTGACGCATGTGCCGGCCGGTCGTGGCAATGATTGGGTAGGGCCTGTCAATTTAGAGGGCATGGCTTTGCAGGGCGGTGGACTTGACCCGTTTGAGCTGGTCTGGATGGTCGATGGCATGGAGATTACATATCCCGACGGGACATTTGGCAGCAACTTCGTGCTCGCCTTGACCTTGGTGTTGCTCAAACTCTCGATCCTTGCTGCACTTGGGTGTGGCTTGGCTACGGCCCTGAGCTTTCCTGTGGCGTGCTTGGCTGTGTTTACCGTCTATGTCGGGGCGAGTATGGCTCCGTGGCTTGCTACGGCTATTCCCTATTACGGTGGCGGTCCTCCGGGATCTGGTGGCGTGGGCGAGCTCATTCAGGACACAGTTCAATGGCTTATACGAACCGTGGCAAGCAGCATGGTGTATGTACTTCGTGCCTTCGGTGAGCTTCAGCCCGTTGAACGTTTGATTCAGGGCCGGCTTATTGAATGGGGGCAGGTTTGGGCTGGGCTCGTCATGTTGCTCACGTGGGGTGGTGGTGCTCTAGCGGTTGGCTGGCTGATTCTCTCCCGGCGCCAGTTGGCGATCTATAGCGGTGAATAGGGGCGGCTGGAATGCTTCGTGACAGGTTGATTCAAGTGTGTGCCATAGGAACCGCCGTCGCTGGTTTGGCGGTGGGGGGCTTTATGGTTCCCGGCATCGTGGAACAGGCCGAACGGCACAGCCTTCGGTACACGGACGTGTCGGTCGAGAACGCCCCACCAATCGTCGCGTTGGGGACGGCCATCGGCGCGCTCCGTGGACTCGTGGTCGACTACCTCTGGATCAAGGCGACGATGAAGCAGGAGGAGGGGCTGTACTACGACATGCTTGAGGACGCTCGGCTGATCACAAAGCTGCAGCCGAGATTTCCGCAGGTCTGGATCTTCCATGGGCACAACATGGCGTACAACATTTCGGTGATGACCAATACCAACGAGGAGCGTTGGGACTGGGTTGACAAGGGCATTCGCCTTGTCCGGAATGAGGGACTGCGTTACAACCCGAACGATCAGCTCTTGTATAAGGATCTTGCCTTCTGGCTCGGGCACAAGGTCGACGGTGTCGCGGATGATGCGCACCCTTACTACAAGCAGCAATTTGCGAAGGAATGGCATGAATTGCTCGGTGAGCCGCCTGTTGATCAGGATTCCAGGGCGGAATGGATTCGCCTCGTCGCCGACGCTGCTCCAACGCTCGAAGCGGCGATTGCCCGTACGCCCAAGGTGGCTGAACTCATCGCAGACCTAGGTGATCAGATGGAGCCTTTCACCGGGGAGCAGGACATCGCGCTTGACCAATCTCTTCTCACAAGAGTTGCCTGGTGGAATGCGATTCGTGAGCAGTCATGGATCGCTAAAAAGTTGGACGCAGCTTCGTTGCTTGAAGAAAAGGATGAGGGGATCTTTCTTGCACTTGACGAATTGATGGCTGATGAAGAGTACACCGAGGCCTGGGAGACGCTTCTCTCACATCTTCGGCACCGAATCCTGTTGGACGAGTACAACATGGACCCCACTCGCATGTACGAATACACGCGAGATCTTGGCCCGTTGGATTGGCGACACCCTCAGGCACACGCCTTGTACTTCGCGAGACGTGGTTCGGAGCAAGGGAATCACCGAGTTGAGAGCAAGGACATTCACAACGCGATCAACATCGATCGGCAGCAACTCCATTCGTTGCAGGCCTTGGCAAGGTCAGGCCGGATCACCTACGACCCATTCTCACCAGTGATGCCCAGTCGATTCCCGGAACCCCGATATATCGATTCTGTGGACCGCCTCTTTGAGGAGTTCTACATCAAGTATGTCGATGCACGTGGTGCTGGCGGTGAGACCTTCCTGCCGTTCATGGAAAACTTCATGTCGTCGGCCATCCGGGAAGCATATCGAGCAGGGGAGACGGATCGCGCAACGTCGATGATGGAGAGGTTGGATCGCTTGTTCGGCACTGGGGCCAGTCCGCCGAATCACAAGTATGACGGAGATCTCGATGTCTTCGTAATGGAACTGACCAAGGACGAATACGATCGGCAGCCTCACATGGCGGCGAGCGACGTCGTAGCTTCGCTTCGCTATGGATTCCGCGCGGGAATCGGCCAACGGCGGCCCGAGATATACAAAGACGCCGTTCGATTCGCCAGTCAGGTGACCGACTTCTTCCGTTCGCACGAGGGAATTTCCTTTGAGACAAAACTGGGGTCGGCGCGTATGCGTGACCTTGTGGCTGTTCTGGATGGATCGGCTGAAGTGGCGTTTATTCAAATCATGACTGATCCCACCATTCCATATGACGAGCGGATTCAAATCTGGAGCCAAGTCGATGAGTTTGAGCCCGAACTGCGGCTTCGTACGGCGGACCGCATCCGCCCGGCTGTCGCTCGCGAACTTGAGTGGGGGCCGCTTGCAGGTCGCGTGACGGTAGATGAACTATTACCCGAGCCTCCAGGTCTAGCCGCCTTCCGAGCTGCGATCGCGGATCGCGCCTTGAAGACGAAGCAAGCTGAAGATGATCGGGAAGCGGCTGGCGTCCAGCGGAAGTAGCGGCGGTCTGCTAATCAGCGGCCGATTCTTCTGTGGTCACCGTGTTGTGAAGAGAGCCGACTCCGGGGATCTCGACTTCTACGACATCGCCCGGCATCAGAAATACTGGAGGCGTTCTTGCTGCGCCGACTCCTTCTGGAGTTCCGGTCAAGAGTACGGTTCCTTTGAGCAGCGTCATTCCGCGGCTCAGTTCGGCAATGAGTGTCGCCACTGGAAACAGCATGTCCGAAGTGTTGCCATGTTGCCTCACTTCGCCGTTGACTCTTGTTGTCACCGTCAATCCCTGTGGGTTGTCGATCGCATCGGTAGGGACGGGGGGCGAGAGAGGGCAGAACGTGTCGAAGCTCTTGCCCCTGATCCATTGTCCGCCGGAGCCCTTCTTCTGCCACCAACGAGCCGTGACATCGTTCGCGACGGCCCATCCCGAAATGTAGTCGCGTGCGGATTCCTCATCGGCGTCCCGGCAATCACGGCCGATGATGACAGCGAGCTCGCCCTCATAGTCAACTTGGGGCCCATGGACATTGCATATCCGGGGAATCACGATGGGGCTCTCGCGGCCGGTGGCTGATGCCGGGTTCTTCATGAACACCGTTGGCCGTTCAGTCGCTGCGGCGTTCATTTCAACTGCATGCGATGCGTAGTTGCGGCCAATGCAGAGAATCGCTGTGGGGTGAGCAGTCATGAGTCACGGTCCTTCGGCACCGGATCCCAGCCAGCACCACCCCATGGATGGCACCGGGCGAGCCGCTTGATGCCCATAAGGCCTCCCTTGAACCCACCATGCTTTTGGATGGCCTCGGCGGCATAGCGGGAGCATGTCGGCTGAAAGCGACAATGCCCGCCAACGAGTGGGCTCAATATCCATTGATACAGTCGGATCCCGCCGATCAGCAGCCGGGCGAGGAGTGTTGGGGATTGGGTCATGGGTTCCGCTCGGTCCGGGGCGCTGCGCTTTGGAAGGCGGCGGCAAGCCACTGGGCATAGTCGGAGAGTTGTCCAGGCTCATGTGGATTGACGACGACGACAACATCGGTCGCCTCGTGACATTGATGCCGTGCACTTCGGAAGGCGGCGCGAATTAGCCGCTTGATACGGTTTCTTTGAACGGCGTTTCCAACTCGGCGGGATACAGCCATGCCAAGTCTGCTGCATCCTGAGCTGGACTTCCGCATATGAATCCGAAGTGGTCCCGACCGTGTGCGCTGTCCTTGCTGTAGGAGCACTGCAAAATCATGCTTTGAGCGGATGCGATTACGTCTTCTAAGTCGTCCTGTGCGATCAGGCATTGTCATGGTCCAGGGCAGCTTGATATCGCTTTATGAGTCGGGTACGAGTGACAAGGCCTGAAACGCGATGCGGATCACCATCGACGAGAACGGGCAGTGCATCGACATCAGATCGCGAGAATTTCTCCAGCACGACATCGAGTGTCTCATCGGGAGTAATGAAGGGGAGATCGGTTCGCTGCAATTCGCTGACCTGTAAAAGTGGGATCGCTTCGCGGAACATCAGCGCGGCCTTCAAATCGTTGTCTGTCACCATTCCGCAATACTCGCCTGAATCATCGATGACGACAAAGTCTCCTGCAGTGTCATGCTCTGCCTGCTCGACCAATGCGGCGACGGAACTTCGAGATGAGATTGTTGAGGGCTCTTCAAGGATCAGATCCTGAACCGTCAGGCGGCTGAGAATAGTCAAATCTCCAGCATTGCCCAAGCGGATTCCGGCTTCTCGAAGCCTGGCGGAGTAAATTGAGTCGGGACAGAGCCAGCGTGCCACGATCGTGGCGATCACGGCCGCAAGCATGAGCGGAAGAATGATCTGATAGTGCTGCGTCAGTTCGTAGACGATCAGGATGCCTGTAAGTGGCGCGTGAGTGACAGATGCGACCATGGCGGCCATGCCAACCAGCGCAAAGCGGGCGGGAGTGCCATGCTCAAGCAGGCCAACCCACTCGAGCCCAAGGCCGAGCATGCCGCCGATGAGTGCTCCCATCATGAGTGCTGGAGCGAACATTCCTCCGGCTCCGCCCGAGCCGATGGTGATGCATGTGCCGACAAGTTTGACTGCCAGCATGAAGAGCAGGAGGAGCATGAGTGGTCCCGTTGATGGACTCTCAGAGGACACCTCGTACTCGGCGGGCGAAAGCAGGCGAGTGATCTCTGGATATCCGTTGCCGTAGAAGGGGGGGAGCTCTGGTCCCAGTATGAGTAGGGAAGCCAACCCTAGTACGGCAAGCAATATGCCTCCGATCATCGGGCGAATCCATACCGGCCCGGGCAAGGCAGTGGCCAGTTTGCTGGAGCAGTTCAGCCCGCGGATGAACACGACACCAATGACGCCGCATGCGAGCCCAAGCACGATGTACGCAGGCATGTACAGCATGCGAAAATCGCCTTCCAGGGAAACAAAATCGCCCCCGATCTGGAAGATGGCGGCATCGTGCAGGATGCCCTGAATGGAAGCCGAGGCAACGACAGCGGAAATGACGATGGGCGTGAAGGTTCGCAGCGAGAAGTCTCGAAGCAGAATCTCCATGACGAACAGAACACCTGCAATAGGGGCGTTGAACACGGCGGCGATGCCGGCTGCAGCGCCGCATCCGAGCAAGGTGGTCATGTTCTGTGTGTTGACACCGAGCAGTCGGCCAATGCTTGATCCAAGAACGCTGCCGATCGTCACGATCGGACCTTCGGCACCAGCCGAGCCGCCCGAGCCGATGGTGAGCGTGCTGCAGATCCATTTCTGGACGCCCACCCGAAAACGAAGTCGCCCGCGTTGCCTCAGCACGCCATAAATGACCGTTGTGACACCCGGGCCTATATACGGGGCATTGATCCATAGGCGGGCAAGCCCCACAAGCAGCCCGCCGACAGCGGGTCCGAGGAGCACCAACATCCAGATAACGGTTGGGTCCAATGCGGCTTCAACCGCCTCAATCTTGCGGAGGGGGCCAAGGAAAAGCGTCGCAACAACCCCCATGAGCAGGCCGATGACCGCTGCGAGCAGGTAGAGGTACCAATCGCCCTGAAGCCCGACCCGAAGCCCGGCACGTCGAATCCTTCGTATGGTGCTGGGCATCCTTGAGAAGCTCCGGACGGGAGGCGGAGAGCACACAAAGCGGCGTAGTCTACCCCACAGGCTGCTCGACAGGTCCCCTCTGTTTGGGTAGGATGGCCCGATTCCGGCCCATCTTGGGCCCTGCCGAGGAGTACTCCCCCAATGATTGAAGCCCTGCGAAGCGATGAGATCGTCAATAAGATCGGTGGCCGCTTCAAGTTGTGTGCGCTGATTCAGCGGCGACTGCGAGAAATCACCGTGGATGGTGCCCGTCCTCTGGTCGACCGCGAAGGCAGAACCGACTTGGAGATTGTTATCCAAGAGATCGTGCAGGACAAGATCACTTCACGGTGGGTAGGAGCGACTGACGACTCGTCACCGACGGGCCCTGGCTGGCCACTCAAGGCTGAATGAGCCATGGCAATCTCCGATGAGCGTCGCCATGTCCTCGTTGGCGTCACCGGTGGCATCGCTGCGTACAAGACTGCGGAACTCGTTAGCCTGCTCGTCAAGAGAGGCGATGTTGTTACGGTCGCAATGACCGATGCGGCGAGTCGATTCATAGGCCAAGCAACACTTGAGGCGTTGTCTGGCCAGCGGGTCTATCGAGATCCTTGGACGACAATTGATGATCCCACCAGCCAGCACGTATCGCTCGCTGGCCGCATCGACGCGATGGTGGTGGCGCCCTGCAGCATGCACTCACTGGCAAAGTTTGCCTCAGGAAATGCCGCGGACGCAGTGTCCCTCATGGTTGCGGCGATCGATCGAAGCCGAGTGCCGGTGCTCCTGGCACCTTCGATGAACTCCATCATGCTTGCGCAGCCCGCGACGCAGCGGAACATTGAGATGCTTCGCAGTGACGGTTTCGAGGTGCTGGAGCCGGATACGGGATGGCAAGCATGCCGAGCAGATGGCTGCGGTCGTATGCCGGAGCCCGCAGCGGTACTCGCCGCTGTTGATGCGGCGATTACCAGGATTCAATAGAACACAAGCAGGCGACCTGGATTCAGGCCGCCTGCTCACGAGATCTCGTTCATCACACCGTCAATGACGACGGGGGGGACTCAGCCCTCAATCGGCTTGGTGTCTTCCATAAAGCTGGCCAATCGTCGCCGGCGTACGGGATGCTGCAGTTTGCGAACAGCCTTGGACTCAACCTGCCGGACGCGTTCGCGGGTCACTTTGAAGATGCGACCGACCTCTTCCAGCGTGTAGGTGTATCCATCACCAATGCCGTATCGAAGCTTGAGAATCTCACGTTCTCGATACGTCAGTGTTTTCAGCACATCATTGATTCGAGTTCGAATCATCTCGCTGGTGGCTGTCTCAGAGGGAGCCTGCTGCCGTTCGTCCTCAATGAAGTCGCCGAATTGGGAGTCCTCAGACTCTCCAACTGGACGATCCAGGCTGATCGGGTGCCGTGAGATGTTCATGACACGCCTGGTCTCATCAACGCTCATGTCTGCTTCGACTGCCAGTTCCTCGATCGTGGGCTCTCGGCCCATGATCTGAAGCAGTCGCTTCTGAATCGTACGAAGTTTGGACATGGTCTCGATCATGTGTACCGGGACACGGATCGTCCGAGCGTGGTCGGCAATGGCACGAGTAATAGCCTGCCGAATCCACCATGTTGCGTAGGTGGAGAACTTGTAGCCACGCATGTATTCATACTTGTCCACTGCTCGCATGAGACCAGTGTTCCCTTCCTGAATGATGTCCAGGAACGGGAGGCCTCGATTGCGGTACTTCTTGGCAATGGACACGACGAGTCGGAGGTTGCCGCCGCTCAGGTCACGCTTGCCCTGCTCGTACTCTTCAAAGACACCTTCCAACTGCTGGATTCGGCTGGCCAACTCATCAGGTGATTCAAGCACCAGATCTCCGAGTCCTCGCAGTTCTTCTCGCATAACGGCGAGATCATCAGCGTCGTAGCGTGAGGAGCGAGTTTCGGCTCGCTTGAGTTCTCCGCGAACTTCCTGCAACTTCCGATTGACTGATTGAAGCTTTCGAAGCAGGGGCTGGATCTTGGCGGTCCGTAGGCAGCACTCCTCGAGCAGCGTGGCCATGCGTCTCCGCCGTCTGTTCATCGATTCAATGAGGCGTGACCGCGTGCGATCCGCGACACCCTCGCAGATGCGATTCCAGTCGGCCTCATTCGCTTGAAGCATGCGCCGCACCGATCCCATGTTGACCGGAATCCGGCTTGCAATCTTTTCCTTTGCATTCTCTTCGGCTGTGGAAATCCGCATCGTTCTATCGAATGGAAGTTCGCCATCGTGTACCTGCTGCAGAACTTCACAGGCTGCACGGGCTGCAAAGTCTGACTCCAGCACGAGACGCCGGAAGATCATTCTGGTGGTCTCGATCTTTTTCGCGAGTCGGATTTCTTCTTCACGAGTCAGCAGTGGGATCGTTCCCATCTGTGTCAGATACATTCGGATGGGGTCGTCTATCTTCTTAGACCCAGGCTCGCCGATTGCCTCTTGGACAGCTGCGGCTTCTGCTTCATCGAGGAGTGGGTCTGGTGGTTCAATGTGATTCCCGGCAGCTTCCTCGGCAGCACGCTGTTCGGCAGCCTCCTGCGCCTCTTGGGCGAGGATCTCTTCCTCGGTGGCGAGATTAAAGGTTCGCTTTGGATTGTCACGTTTGAACCGCAGGTTTGTCTGCAAAGGCGCATAGAAGTGTGGACCAGCAAAGGTACGCTTGTCCAGGTGGTTCGTAAATTGAATCCCATAGGAAGATGTGATGATGAGCAGTTCGTCCATCTTGTCGGGACGGATGTACTCATCAGGAATAGCAGTATTCAGCTCCTCAAAAGAGATCCATCCTCGGTCACGACCGAAAAGGATGAGGTCCCGAATGGTCGGGTGTGTGGTTGGTGTGTCGGGTGTAATCACTGGTGCAGTCCTCCTGGGATGATCAGCAGACCTTCTATTGCCCGGATGGCCGCGGCATCGCCGCAGCACGTGGGCCAATTCCTCTGAGATGTTCAATGACCTTGGCGGCCGCTTGCGGATCTCTCGCCGCAGACGCTTTCCAGTCAGCCATACGTTGTCGTGAATCAAGTGCGCGGCGGCATCGATCGAGCGCATCGCAGCATGCTGCGATCGCGTCGTCTTGATCGCCTTCAGAAGCTTCAATCAATCGTTCGCCGTCGAAGTAGAGATCGGAAGCGATTTTCCGGTCATCCTCGGCAGGAAGCGAGTCCAGCAGTGTTTGCATTGTGAGCTCGCCGCCGCTTCGATGGGTTTCTTGGATGGCTTGCGCAATCCGCCTTGCCGTTGGATCGGCCAACGGTAGCCCGGAGTGGAGAACTGAGATATCAGCATGCTGCGAATGGATTGCCACAGCGAGGACATCGAGTTCAGCTCTTCGAAGAGCGGGTGCCACCTCGACTTCAGATTCCATTCCCGGAAGCTCGGTGGACTCTTCGCGATTGGAAGTGCGTCCACTTGGATCTCGATCGGCTTTGTGAGCAAGAAGCTCAGCAATGACCGCCGGTGCAACACCTGCCAATTCTGCGAGACGGGATGTCACCATGGCTCGGCGAAGCGGCGCAGCCTTGTGGATGCCGAAGCGAACAACGGCTTGCGCAAAGTCTTCGGTGGCTTTTTGCCTTGCAGAGAGTCCGCTGGTGCTTTGCAGGTCGACTTCCAGCCGGCGGAGCAGGAACTCGAAGGCGTCGACTGACTCGTCGAGCGCTTGGCGGAAGCGACTCTGCCCGTTGGGTTGGCGCAGAAGTGTGTCTGGGTCCGTGTTGTCTGGCAGTACACAAATCAGGACATCGATGTCGTGGGCGAGCACGATGGGAATGGCTCGTTCAGCAGCCCGCTGCCCAGCCTCGTCCCCATCAAAGAGCAAGACCGCCACTTTGCACAGCCTGGAAAGATGGCGGGCGTGTTGCTCGGTCATTGCAGTGCCTAGGGTGGCGACCACATTCGTGAATCCAGCCTGATGGCAAGCGATAACGTCGGTGTATCCCTCGGCGACGATGGCCTGCCCCTCGGCCATGATTGAGCGGCGAGCCAGATGCAGGCCGTAGAGCGTGCGGCTCTTGTGAAAGAGGTCATGTTCGCTTGAGTTGAGATACTTCGGTTCTTCGTCTTCGCTGAGGATCCGTCCGCCAAATGCGATTGGCCTCCCCGTGTCATCGGAAATCGGGAACATGAGCCGATGCCTGAAGGCATCCCAGGTATGTTCATCTTCTCGCTGCTTGAGGAGGCCGGCGGCAACCGACACCTTGGCGGGGAGCGCCTCGCAGGCAAGCTCGTCGCGAAGGGTGCTCCAGCCATCGCCAGCGCAGCCGATACCGAACGCCTCGACCATGGCAGGTGAGATGCCTCGGGCCTCAATCACTTCGCGGGCATCGCGGCCGGATGCATCACCGGCAAGTTGTCGTTGAAAGTGGGCATGCCCCGCATCAAGTGCCTTACGAAGCCAGGTCTTGCGTGAGGCGGTTTGCTCTTGTTCCGGATCATGGCCTCGGGTCAGCTCGATGCCGGCTCGTTCTGCCAGAAACCGGAGGGACTCCCCAAAGTCCTTGCCTAGGTGCTCCTGAACAAACCTGAAACAATCACCAGCTGCCCCGCAGGCGTGGCATTTGTAGAAGGCTGACTCTTTGTGGGTCACGACAGCGAAGGAGGGACGAGAATCGTCGTGGAACGGACACAGCCCGACGTGCTCACGCCCGCGATGCTGCAATGCGACAAACTCGCCAATCAAACTGGCAAGGTCAGTTGCATCCCGTACCCGTTCTATTTCGTCTCGAGTCGCCACTCACAACCCTCATTGCCGCCAGAGCGACATCCCGGCAGGCTCGCATCGTGCGAGACCACCTACACGTTCAACGGACCCGCTCGCTGCGTGCAAATAACGCTGCGTGAGGGCCCAGCAATTTGTTGATACCGTGGATCAGGGAGCGAGGAAGCGGTTGTGAGGGGAGTCAGGCCAGTTTGGCGATGATGCACCCAGGTAAAGTCAAAACGCTCTGAACCGTCTGAATAAGTAGCCTCGAACTGGGGCCAGTTCTATGAAAAAACCGAAAAAACAACTTAACTGGATCGGTTTCAATCAAAAAGCACATGAAGTCAAGCGGAAGCACTTGCAGCGTTCTGTTTGCGAGTCCAGCTGTACTTTCGACGTAAAGGCTTGACCACCAGCCCGTTGCGAATGGACTTGGCGGTGGCCTTAATCCGAGTCGGCTTCCCGTCAATGACAGCCCGTACGGACTGAATATTGGGCTTGATCTTGCGTTTGGAGATGCCACTGGGCTTCAGGCCGATGCCGCCCTGATATTTGGGGCGACCGCGGTAGTGAATCTTCCGACCGGTCGTGGTGCGAGCACCACTGAAATGACATACACGCGGCATATGAGTGCCTCCGGTGCCAAAAAAGGGGGTGAATCCCAGAAGATATCGCTACTTCGGCTTTCCGTCAAGTGCCGAGCGTCGGAACCGTGGCTGGTTCAGGCCGACTCCCTAGCTTCCTGAGGGCGTTCTAGGCTACTGAGGGTGCAGCCCCCCTGGGTAGCTCGCTCATCAATGACATAAGTGCGGCCAGAGCGATCCCCATCTGGAAGGTCGTACATGAGGTCGAGCATGAATCCATCGATCACCGATCGGAGTGCCCGAGCGCCGGTGCCACGTTCCATCGCGGCTTGCGAGAGGCTCGAGAGCGCGGATTCACTGAACTCAAGCGACGCCCCCTCAAGTTGGAACAAGTGCTGATATTGCCGAACGATGGCGTTCTTTGGCTCGGTGAGAACACGCACCATTTCATCTTCGTTGAGCGGTAGAAGCGGCGCGATCACGGGCAGGCGGCCTATGAGTTCGGGGATCAAGCCAAACTGCAGAACATCGTGAGCGTTGACCTCGGCGAGTATTTCCCGTTCGGGGCGGCTGCTCTCTGTTGACTCTGTCGAGAATCCGATCTGGCTATGCCCAAGCCGGCGCTGAATGAGATTTTCGATCCCCTCAAACGATCCGCCGCAGATGAACAGAATGTTGCTGGTGTCCATTTGGATGTATTGCTGTTCAGGGTGCTTGCGACCTCCTTGAGGAGGCACATTGGCGACAACGCCCTCGAGCATCTTGAGCAGCGACTGCTGAACCCCTTCGCCACTGACGTCACGGGTAATCGAGACGTTGTTGGACGTCTTACCGATCTTGTCAATCTCATCGATGTAGATGATGCCCCGCTGAGCAGCGTCGAGGTCATAGTCTGCGGCCTGAAGCAATTTGAGCAGTAGATTCTCGACGTCTTCGCCGACGTAGCCGGCCTCAGTCAAGGTGGTGGCATCACCAATTGCGAAAGGCACGTTGAGAACTCGTGACAGCGTTCGTGCGAGAAGCGTCTTGCCGGTTCCGGTTGGCCCTAGGAGAAGTACGTTGGACTTGTCGAGTTCGATGTCTCCATCGCTCTCTTCAATGTGAACAAGACGCTTGTAATGATTGTGAACAGCGACCGAGAGCGTTCGCTTGGCGATCTCTTGACCAATCACATACTGATCCAGAAACTCGTTGATCTGCCTCGGCGCTGGAATGGATGTGAAGAGGGGCTGACTGGTGCTCAGTCGTCGCTTCTCTTGGCGAAAGATATTCTGGCAGAGGTCGGTGCAATTCGAGCAGATGTAGATATCGCTCGGACCTTCGACCATCGGGCCAACTTCTCGGCTGGTTTTTCCGCAGAACGAACACGTTGTGACGCGTCTCCCACGGAATCCGCCATCATCTCCGCTTCCACTGCCATCTGATGGGCCGGAATCACTCTCATTCGAACTACTTGAGTCCTGGGGGCCCTTCGGGCTACCGCCTGAACTCCCATGAATGACAGTTGGGAGGTCCGTCTCCTTGCTGTGATCAGGGCCACCGGAGTGTTTTGAACCAGACATGGCGGTCTCTTCTCTCCTGTGCGAACGTGAATGGGCGACTTCGCGACCCCACCGACCGGAGCCAGTGTACAGTTCGGGCCAAGTGGGGTTACCCCTGAACTTGCCATGAAAACGTATCGAAGGCCACACAATCCGGCCAGTTGGTCATGGATTGGGTGATTTTCGGCGCGGATTCTGGCCAGAGAGCCCCGCCTTGGCTCGTTCAAATTCTTCGTCGCTCAGTGTGCCTGAACGATGCATTTCACGGAGGTTTGCGAGCGTGAAAGTGGTACTTGATTGGGTCGTCCGTGATCGCAGTTGGCGTCGTACAAGCACAAGCGAGATCCACGCAACGATGATGATGCCAGCCAAGACTGCGAGCGGAACATAGATCTGAGAAATATCGCCCGATCGCTGGCCGGAAGATGTACCGAACACCAGAAACAGCGGGATGCAGGGCATCATGATGCGGCGGCTTGAGCCTTTGTCTTCTTGACCTTCTCATTCCAATCGTCGAGCGAGATGTCGGTCACCTTGGCAGCCTCCACCAATCGCTCAGCAGCCTTCCGTTCGCGGATCGATCTGGCCAAGGGCATGATGCGGTCGCTCTTGACCAACTCGGCTCTCAACTTGTCGGGGCGTATGCCTTGTCGCATGGCGGTGGTTGCGATTTGACCATTGATGTCTTGTTCGGACACCTGAATGTCGTTTTCGTTTGCGATACGCTCGAGGACAAACCATGTCTTCATTCTTGATCGCGTTTGCTCGCTTGAGCGATCACGAACCTCTGCGAGTTTGGACTCAACTTCGCTCGCTTCCAAGCCCTGCTGCATAAGTTCCATTCGAACCTGCTCCAGATCGGAGGCAACCTGCTGCCCGGAGAGATTCTCGGGCAGTTCCATTTCGACTGCTTCCGTAACTGCCTTGAGGACTTGTTCTCGCAGGACGGACGACTGTTCCTCGTCCCGCTGCTGCTCAAGGGCAAGTCTGACTTGCTCTCGCAGCACATCCGCGGAGGCAAGTGAGAATCGTTCAATCAGATCCTCCGGCGTGCAGGCGGTGACCCGTTCGGCGAGGAAGATCGTGTATTTGATGTTGAGATCCTTGCCGCGAACGTCTTCACGCTCGTGGCCCTCTGGCCCAGTCGTGGAGATCTCGATCGTATCTCCGACACTCGCTTTGGCAAACATTGAATCCATGCCATCAATCATCAAGCCAAGCAGTTGGCCGGGCTCTCCCTTCTTGGGAATGACGGCAAGAATCTGCTCATGCGAGAAGATTGGTTCTTCGCCGTCCTCTAGATACAAATCGGCGCGTCCAAGCAATCGGTCGGCGGTCTTGAATTTGCCGGTGAGTTCTTCGGCTGTTCCGGCTCTCATGCACTGTCGTTCGAGCTCTTCGTCAATATGTTCATCATTGACTTCGAGTTGCGGTCGTTGGATCTCAATGGTGCTCATGTCAGGAAGTTCAAAGTCGGGAAGGACTTCAAACTCGACGCCGAACTCCATCGACTTGCCAATCTCCATCACGATCTCCGCGTCGGGATCAACCGGCTCCAGTTGGCCCAGCGGCTTGACTCCGAGTTTCTCGAAGGCAAGTCTGCATCCCTCCTGCATGAGTTCGTTGCGTGTCTCTTCTCGCACTGCGGTTCCGAACCGTCGCTCTAGTAGATCCTTTGGAGCCTTGCCCTTACGGAACCCAGGGATCGCAGATTGGAACTGCAGCGTACCCATGGAGGCATCGACCTTGCCCTGAATGGCATCAGCGGAAATTGTGATGAACAGCCGCTTACGGGCAGGGCCAGCTTCTTCGAGTTTGAAGTCATAGCCGTCATACTGGTCGTTGTCGTCGGACATGGCGAGATGTTTTCCTTGCAAAGGCAGAGATGGGGGTAGACCGGGCGCGACCGCTCAGGGTACCAAGATGGGTTGTGAGGGGCCAGCAATCAGGGGCCGCTGAGGCCACTGGCGAGCATTTCAACGAAGTCACGTCCAGCGGAGGCTGGATCTTCCGTGTGCTCCATTCGGCGGACCAGCGCGGAGCCGACAATGGCCGCATCACAGTGCGTGGTGGCCTCGCGGACCTGTTCCGGCGTTGAAATGCCGAATCCCGCGGCGATAGGCAGTTGGGTGAACCTGCGAACCTGCTCAGTACGCGGCCCCAGGTCGGGCAGCTCTGCTCGTGCTCCTGTCAGCCCTGTTCGTGCAAGCAGGTACACAAAGCCTCGACAGCGTTGCAGAAGTTGTTGTAGCCGCGTTTCAGTTGTCGTTGGAGCAATCAGCATCGAGAATGAGAGGTCGGCAGCATCGATAGCCGGAAGGAGGGCATCGGCCTCATGGAGATCGATGTCAGGGATGATGACGCCGTCGAATCCAGCGGAAGCAAGTTGTTCAATGAACGCTGCTCCTCCCCGACGGTGAACGATCGAGTGGCTCACCATGGCGACCAAGCCAATCGGTGTGTGGGGCCTGATACGTTGTACGGTGCCGAGGATGGAGTCAATCGTCGTTCCGGATGTGAGCGCCTCGTGCATGGCCGCAGCGATGATGGGGCCATCTGCAATCGAATCGGAAAACGGGATGCCGATTTCCGCGATCGCAGCGCCAGCATCATGCAGGGTGGACAAGAGCATCTCGGTTGTGTCAAGCCCGGGATAGCCCGCGACAACGAAGGGCATGAGCGCTCGTTGCTGGCGGCTTCGCAAGTCATCGAAGATCTGATTGATCCGGGACATGGCTGGGCAGGGTACCTATTGGGCGAGAGGCGTACTACTTCGTGCCGGCGGGGCCGCCATCGACGACGTACTTCTCGTGCACCGCTTGGGCAAGATCGACGCCAGTGATGTTTGCAAGGGTGGTCAGCCACGCCAACACATCTGCAAACTCCTCGCGAAGATTGACATTATCCCCATCGCCGCGTTCTCGGAGCGCGATGGCTTCAGCGAGTTCGCCCACTTCTTCCATGAACCACAGGAAGGTTCGGGCTGGACCTCTGGCAGAATCGGTCTCGTGGTATCGATCTCGGATGAACTGCTGAAAAGCGCTGAGGGTGGGGTCCTGCATGGAGGGAAAGGTACCTGACCCTTGGCGTCAGGTTGCCGCCGAGAGGGCGGGGATGTATCCTGCGGGGCATATCGGGCCATTGGCGCAGTTGGCTAGCGCGCTTGTATGACACACAAGAGGTCACTGGTTCAAGTCCAGTATGGCCCATTGACACGGCCGCCCTCTCGGGCGGCCGTGTCAATAGAGCAGGGGAAGAGACGAGCAGGCGAACAGGAGGCCGCAGCCCGACTGGTCGCCATGCCTGCGGCCTGCACTCGGCGGCCAGCCAAGGATCAAGGGACGCCAACTGCGGCGAAGATGTTCAAACCTTGTGTTTTAAGGTGGCGACGCCACCCGCCTCAGCGGTTGGTGGGGGCTCACAATCGGATCAGCGAAGAGTCTTGGGCTGGTACTTCTGGCTGCGACGGCCCCTTCACGGAGGCCAAGAACGCGGCCACAACGGAGAACTTTGATAACTTGGGAGGGCTGGGGTTGCCGAAAGCCGCCTGCCGATAATAACTTACGCTCAACTTAGGGCAATACCGGAGAAACCGTTTGGGAGGGCTCGCCCTTGGTCTATATTCGAAGGGATTGAGATCTAAGGGGCGGGACTCACCCAACGGTGAGGCACGTTTCGGCCAGACCTGCAGGGTCTTGCCAGAGGCGTGCCCAACTGGATCGAAGAGGCGTGATGGCGAAGAGGGCATCTTTGGAAGGATCAATCGAATGAAGAAGTGCACCATGTTATTTTCATGTGCTTTGGCGACGTTGGCTTCAACCGCCGCCTCGGCTGGCTTTCACGGTATCACCGCCGACCTGACGGCCGTTAATGGTGTTCAGGGAAACTGGGACCCACCAGAGACATGGACCGCTCGCGTCTATGCGGAACTGGATGCAGGCGATCAGTTGCTTAGCGTGTTCGGCACCTCGGACAGCCCGATGTACTGGGCCGCCCAGAGCCAGTTCTACAACCACTACGCGGGGGGGCCAACATCACTCGACATCGATCCGAACTCGTATCCAGATCACGTCGATCTGCCTTACGACAGTTGGTTCACGATTGGTGCCGACAGCATGTACGACAACTCCCTTGAGATCGAGAACGTGTCATTCAGCGGGTTCAACAACGGCAGTTCGCTGTACGTCATCAACGGCGGCTGGTATGTCCATGAAGCAAGTGGCCAGGGCGCTGTCGAAGAAGGGCCCGACGGCACATGGCGTGTGCTGCTGGCACAGCTCACCGTACTCGGCGACTTTGACATCTCGATTCTCGGTAATGCCGGCTTCTCAGGCATTGATGCCGGCGGTAACGCGTGGTCGGTTGAAGGTCATGAATTCACGGTCGGGTTTGTCCCCGCGCCGTCAGTGCTGGCTGTACTCGGTCTTGCTGGAATGGCGTCTCGACGACGCCGTGGGGAGTGACTGGTATGAAGACGACACATTCGGAGAGCCCCACAATGCGTAGCTTTGCCTTGGCAGTTGGTGTATTGGCGTTTGCGTCTGCTGCGATTGCCTCGGAGGTTCTCAACGAGGAGCAGGAGTTGAATTCGCCGCCGTCGGAGTACGGCGCGTTCGGCGCGGAAGTCGGGCTTGACGGCGACACACTGTTGGTGTGTTCCCCATCAAACGACACGCTGGGCATGGATGTCGGATTCTGCTGGATTCTGACACGCGATTGGGAGGGGACGTTTACTCAACAACAGACCCTGATGGGCAGTGACATCGGTATGTTCGAGCGATTTGGCTATGCCGCTGCGATTAGCGGCGATGTCCTGGTCGTTGGCTCGAAGGTTAAGGTCATCGATGGACTCGTTGATGCCGGAGCTGCCTACGTGTTCGAGCGGATGGATGGTGAGTGGGTGGAAACAGCCATCATCACTGCCCCCGTCCCGGAACAAGGCGCGCTCTTCTCCTCTTCACTTGATATTGACGGCGACACTATTGTCGTTGGCGCTCGTAATGCCGGCAGCCTTGCTGGCGCTGCGTGGATCTATGCCCGCGACACGTCCGGCGATTGGGTCAGCCAAGGTGAGTTGATCGGGACCGGCGTTGACGCTGGCGACGCATTTGGCTTCAGCGCTGCGATTCAGGGCGATACAGCGCTCGTCAGCGCGCCCTATCTGGCCAGTTGCGGTGGCACCAGTAAGTGCGGCGGTGTCTTTGTATTCGAACGTGCCGGTGGCGTCTGGGCTGAGACTGATCTGCTGGTACCCGATGACATCGGCTCGGAGGACTACTTCGGCTGGGACTGCGATCTTGACGATGGCAGTGACCGGATAATCGCTACCAGCGTCTATGACGATGACAACGCGTGGCAGGCTGGTGCTGGCTACATCTGGGACAAACAAGGTGACGGCTCTTGGACGCAAAGCGCCAAGTTGTTGCCTTCAGACGGTTCCGAACAGGACAACTGCAAATCATGTGAGGTCGAAGGAGACACGGCCGTCATCTGCAGTTGGTACGGCAATGGGGACAAGGGCGAAGCCTGGGTCTGGCGCCGAAACGGTGATGAGTGGACCGAGGTCGCCATGCTCCGCGCGAGTGATGGCGAGACGATCGACATCTTCGGTCGATCAGTAGCGCTCGAAGGCGATACTGTTGTGGTCGGTGCCGACTGGCATGATGTTGATGGGTACGAGAACGCAGGGGCTGCATACGTGTTTGATATTGCGGTAGCAACTCTGCCAACCGGAGCGTGCTGTTCGAACGATGACTGTGTGACTGCGACGATGAGTGACTGCCTCGTATTTGGCGGCACATATCACGGCGACGACACGGACTGCGACGATGTTGACTGCAGCGGAGTCTGCCCATCCGACATCGATGGCAGTGGCGACGTAGGCGTCGACGATCTGCTTCAGGTCATCGGCGACTGGGGCCCCTGCCCCTGATCGCAACTCTATAGGCGACTTTGGGCGGCCCCTCGAGTGTTACTCGTGGGGCCGCTTTCGTACTTGGTTCAGGAGCCACCGAGCAACGCGTTGAGCGCAGCGTGAGCGCGGCGGAAGTCCGGCCGGAGCGACACCGCTTGCCGCAGACTGATGATGGCCGCATCACGTTGGCCTACCTTCAACTGGGCAGAAGCAAGGTGGAACCAGGCAAGCGCGTAGTCTGGTGACGCGACAACCGCTCGTTCAAGCGTGACGACTGCTTCTTCGGGGCGGTTCAGTTGAAGGAATGCATACCCCAGCGCTGTCTGCATGTGGCCGCTGTTGGGCTCGGCGGCAGCAGCAAATTGCAGGTGCGGAAGGGCATCACTGAACCGCTTTCGCCCGATCAGTAGATTTCCATAGCGGAAGTGGGGCGTGGGATCGTTCGGGGTCAGCTCGATCGCATCACCAAATGCGCTGAGCGCTTCGTCAATGTGGCCCTCTGCCTTAGCGGCAACTCCATACTGCAAGAGCCAGATGGCCCGTGCTGCGCCTTCGAAGGAACCGCTAAACGCAGTATCTCGCGGGACGGCCACGCCCCTGCGAAAGAAGTCCAGGGCGACAGCGGTGCTTCCCTGCTGCGAGTTTAGTTGGGCGAGATGAAAGAGCGACGGAGCGTGCGAGGGCTGCTCGTCGAGGATTGCACTCCACATGGCCGACGCCACATCAGTCTGTCCGAGCAGCGAGCGAGCCCATGCGTTCTTTGAACGAAGCTCGATATCCGTCGGCGAAGTCTCGAGTGCATGCGTCGTGATTGACACCGCCTCCGAAACAGATGCCGCAGTGGCGCGGCTTGGAAGTAGCAGCAGCGTTGCCAGCGCCAGGTTTGTATCGGCGTCATCTGGGGCGAGCGACGCACTCCGCCTGAGCAAGCGTTCTGCTTTCTCGATGTCCCCAGCGATATAGGCAATGTGCGATCGGACGATGATCGGATCTGCAAGCATGCACAGATCGTGAACTTCTTCCAGCCATGGGTCTTCTGGTTGAAGTCCCATGTCGACGGCGTCCAATGGGCCGGGCGTAGCTCCATCGGATTGTGATCGTGCGTGGGCAAGCAGGGCGGCGGCGGCAGGAATCCTTTGCCCATCGAGGATCGTGATGACGGCGGGCCAGTCCTGTTGGAGTGCTGCAAGTTGTGCGAGGCCGGTCAGCGCTTCAGGCGCATTGCCTGCCTGAAGAAAAGCGCCCTCTGCGGCAGAGAGATTGCCCTGCCCCAGATACAACTCGCCAAGACGGGAGTGGAGCGTCGCGTACTCTGGCGCAAGCATCGAGGCGCGTTCGAAGTGCTTGATTGCTGCGCCGCTGTCGCCCACTCTCAAGTCCAGGATGCCGCGGTAATAGGGCCATCGAGCATTCGTTGGTTCCGAACGCTCTGCTTCGAGATAAGCAGCGTCGGCCTCGGAATTCGCTGCGTTGGCGTGCAGAATCATGCCCTTGTGTCCGGGGGAAGCCGCAGCATTGGCCTCGGCGACCACTTTCGCCGGAAGACTTGGCAACACCGCGTCAGAAGCGGACTCGGTCGTGAGACCAAGATTGGTCCACCGGGCAATGCGAGGTACGCGATCAAATGGGGGATAGAGTGCCATGCCTCCGGCGATAATGTCCGGCTGCCCGTCCCCGTCAAAATCGCCAGCTGTGGCAGTGACAAGGTGTGTGCGGGAGCCCCCGAGATCCTGCGGTGCAAACCTGCCACTCGGCTGCTGCGCCCACCACCGGATGCTCGGCGTCTGCGGCTGCTCCCACTTTGCAAACTCGCTGACAGCCGCGATGTCTTGATCGCCATCGCCATCAAAGTCGGCAATCATCGGGCCATATGCCCCGTCGAAGTGGCCGAGGCGGTGAAAGGCGAACTTGTAGTTGCCGAGATTCTCAAGCCACTGAAGTCCATGGGTCGGCAGGGGCCGATAGCCAACCGAAACAAAGGCGTCTCCGTTGGTCCACGCAATGTCAGGGTCGCCGTCTGAGTCGATGTCGCCAATGGCGATGCCGCTGCTTGAGAAGTCCGCATCCGAAACGTCATGCAGCACAATGGGCGTGAAACTGCCACGGCCGTCATTGATGAAGGCGTGGACGGCCTCCCATTCCTGTGAGAAGAGCACGACCATGTCGAGGTCGCCGTCGGCGTCAAGGTCGACCAACGGGCCGTGAATTGCGCCGGATCGATCCATGAGATGGTGGCTGGTGAACTTCCAGTCCCCAAGATTCTCCATCCATCGAATCTCGCCCTGGACATAGCCGAATTGAGACACGGCAAGGTCTAGGTCGCCGTCTCCGTCGATATCTCCAGCTCTGACATCGGTGACGCGGCGGATGCCATCAATGAGCGTCCGCGACTGGAATGATTGATCGCCATCATTCTCGAGCACGATCACGCTGCCAATCTCATCGTTTGAGGGAAGCATGACACCCATCGCAGCGACAATGACATCAAGGTCGCCGTCGGCGTCGATGTCGGCAACCTCGGCATGAACCGGCGCATCAATCGGACCGCCGAGTGGCATTTCGGAAAAGGTTCCGTCAGCCGTCTGCCGGAGCCAAGTCACGCGATGCCCTGCGACATCGCATGCTACGACATCCAAACGGCCGTCACGATCCAGATCGGTTGCAAGCACATGCGCGATGAGTGGCTGGCCGTCCGGTTCGGCGTCCCAGCCGATTGGCTCAGGAGGAGCGAGGTGAAGCGTGGCGCCATCAAGGTGGCGTGGCGACGCGATATCTGTTGGCACAACCTCATACGTGGCTGCTGCGGTTCGGGCAGCGGGCAACTCGGCCTGCGCAAAGGCGCCGATGTCTGCAACGTCCTGGCCGTTGCCTCCGGAAGCGAGCCAGCCGGGCATGACGGAGCCCGGCTGACCGAATCGAACCTTGTGCATCAGTGCCTCGGGCATTTCGGAGGCGATTGTGCCGATCCATTGGGGAACGGCGTGCGTGCCGAAGTTGAGCCACGTGCCATCGGGCCCGTGACAGACAACGCACTGCATGAGGCCTCCGCGGCCATGCTCAAAGTGTTGGCGGCCTTGATCTGGATCCCCCTTGAACTGCCCGTTCGCATCGATGAATCGCTGCGGATCGATTGTTCCATTGCGGAGATATGCCACCAGATCGCCAAGATCCTGTTCCGTCAGTCCGAGGGCAACGAGCCCGTGCCCGTCAGCGTGAGCCGGGCGGCTCAGCGAGTACAGGATTTGGGCGTCCGTGCGATCAGCCACCACGATGTCCGCACCGTTCCAGCCGTGGCAGGTCACGCATCGGAACGCTTCTTCGCCCACCCGATCTGTACCCAACGGGGGAGTTCCGGTAGGCGCAGCCTGCTGCGTCTCGGCCCACCAGCAATCCCACAGCCGCCCGCCACGAATGACGCGATCGAGTTCAGAGGAATCTGATAATGCCGCTGGCACCGACGCCGTGAGTGCGCCGAACGCTGCGATCATGTAAGCGAGCGTGTGGCTACGCATATTGCGCCCCAAAGTAGCGGATACCGAGTTCCAGTCCGGCAATCGCCGCAAGAACTCCCACCAGCATGGAAAGTCCGATGTTGAGGGCGGCTTCAAGCACGTGGCCGGACTCCCAGAGCGTAACGACGTCCAGCGCGAAGGAACTGAACGTCGTGAATCCACCGAGTACGCCGGTCATGAGAAAACCGCTCTCAAAGCGAAGTCGCTGCTGTGATCGGGCGACCTCCGGGGCTGGAAGCGTGGGGTCGGGGGTGAGAACGCCGAGCCAACTGGCCAATTGATGCCGGCGCGGATGCGCGGCAAGTTGGCTTGCACCATCACGCCGCAGGCGGCACTCCAGCCACACCAGAAGGAAACCAATTGCAAAACAGCCCAGCACGTTGACGGCCAGAATGATGCACCAGGGCGGCGTACCCATCAACGTTCCACCCTGCTCGGCAAGTCCTCGGAGTACTGCTCCCAGTGCTCCGCCGATCATGACCAGCAGCGCCGTCCAGAGACCGCTCATGCTGCCCCTCCGAACCACGCGATGCCGATCACCCGGCCGAGCAGCACGAGCGGAATTCCCCCGGCCAGCGAGAGCAGGCTGCACCAGATGAGTTGGCCCCAGGCCCGAGTGACGCTCATCAGTGCCAGATCAAGTGCGAAACTGCTGAATGTCGTCAGTGCCCCGGCAAGTCCAGTGATGACCATCGCCGCGACCCAGGGGCCGTGGCTGTCGCTTCCGACTGCGACTCCGATGATGAGACATCCCAGAAGGTTGGCCGCCAGTACGCCGGTCCATCCAGGCCAACGGCTCAGCCTTGATTGCGCCAGTACGATTCCATAGCGGACGCTGGCTCCACACCCGCCACCGAGGGCGATCAATCCCATGTCGCTGACGCTCACACAGGCATCCTACCCGCGGCACGTTCCGGCTCAACTTGTCCCACTGTGTCCTGCCATGAATCTTCCTCGCAAATGGTGGTGGCGAACCCTCGAAGGACATGTGACGCCGCACCTCACCGGCATGCTCGTCTTGCTGCCGCGCTATCCGTTTTTGGAGGATGAGCGCGGCTCACAGTCGGGCTTGCTCGTTGAACTTGCATTCTCGGCGCTCATTGCGCTTGGAGTGATCGCGGTCGCGATTGCTACGCAGTCGTTCGCGTCAGGAAGCGCCGCAGCAGCAGGCTGTCTTGTCGAATCGCTCACCGACGGCATCCCAATTCACAACATTCCACCATGCCTCGATGTAATCGGGCCGTCGGTTCTGATAGTTGAGGTAGTAGGCATGTTCCCAGACGTCCAAGCACAGGATGGGCGTTCCGCAGCAGTAGCCGTCAAGACACATCAGGGGATTGTCTTGATTCGCGGTCGTGCAAATCGAGAGAGAACCGCCGCTCGCGCACAGCCACGCCCAGCCCGAGCCGAATCGCGTAGCCGCTGCCGCTGCAAACTGCTTCTTCATTGAAGCGAGGTCGCCAAAGGTGGCGTCGATGGCACTGGCCAGCGCTCCGGTCGGCTCGCTGCTGCCGGGCCCCATGACTTTCCAGAATACGGAGTGATTAAAATGTCCGCCGCCATTGTTGCGAACGGCAGTGCGAATGTTCTCGGGAACCTTCTCAAGGTTGCTACAGATCGTGCCTGGGCACATCTCGGCCAAGTCAGCATGCCCCTCGATCGCGGCATTGAGTTTGGCGACGTAACCGGCGTGGTGTTTATCGTGATGAATCTCCATGGTCCGCGCATCGATGAACGGCTCCAGGGCATCGAATGAATATGGAAGGTCTGGCAGTGTGAATGTCATTTGGGGCGTTCCTCCTGATTGGTCGTTCTGAATCCCAAATGCTACCGTATCGATTTGACGTACTGTCAAGTGGACATCATCATCCGCATTCACCCACGAGAGGATTCACCGACTCATGAGCGATTCCGAGAACACCCAAGGCGACGAAAGCGGCGGCTTTGGCTGCTGGGCAATCATGTTCATTGCGGTCATCGTGATATTGGCAGTGATTGTGGGCTTCTTGATGCTGGTGTAGGCCCTACAGCCCGTCGCACCAATCCCGGAGCGCCTTGAGTGTGACCGGCCCGATACCGTGACCGACCGGTTCCTCGCACCAACTCACACTGGCCGGTGTGTTCTCTTCGTAGAACGCGCGAATGGCATGCCCCGATGTGATGGGGATCAGATCATCGTGCGTCCCGTGCGAGAGAAAGACCGGTGTTTCGGCCGGGACGCCTTCGCCGCTGCCAAAGATCTCCTGAACAATTCGTCCGCTGCACGCAGCCAGTCCGCGGATGGGCATGTGCTCGTGAAGTAGGAGGGCATGCCCCAGCATCGCGCCTTGGCTGAAGCCGAGCACGACGGTGTCTTCGACCGTGCATCCCGCCTCGTTGATTGCCAAAGGGAGTTCTGCAGCCAGTTGCAACAGTGCTTCTCGGGCCCCGTCTATATCGAGCCGGAAGCCTCCCATCGTGTCGGGGGCGATGTGGAACCAGGCTCTGCCTCCGGGCATTCCCGCGGGACCAAGATCGTATGGGGCTTCGGCGGCAATAGCCGTCCATGTGGGTGCGATCTCATCACGCAGCGGCATCAGATCATTGGCATTGGCGCCGTAGCCATGCAGCAGCACCAGGCAGCCATCGGATGCCGCGCCGTCTCGGGATGGAGGGGTCACAATCGTTTGAAGCGGTGGGAGAGTCGTCATGGGCCGCGCATGCTACCCAGCCTCGCAAGCACGATGCCAGCAATGACGACGAGGCCCGCCACGATCTGACTTGGGCCGAGCGCCTCCCCGAGCATGAGCCAACCCCAGACCGAGGTTGCAACGGGCTGGAGCAGAAGGGTGACGGCGGCCATTGATGCGGGGAGCGCCGAGAGCGACCAGACGATCAGACCTTGCCCGAGGCAGTGTGGCACGATTGCCAGCAGCACCAACCAGCCCCAGGTGGCCATGCCGCTAGGGAAGAGCGGCTCGCCTGCGATCAGTACCGCGGCAAGCAGGATGACGCTTGATGCCAGCGTGCCAACGGCCATCAGGGTGATCGCTCGATATTTGGCTCGAAGCACTTTGATTGACAGGATGTAGCCGGCGTAAAAAACGGCGGTGGACATCGCTAGAAGATCCCCTCGCATTCGAAGGGGATGATCCGCCGGCCCGGTGGCGGTCGTCACGAGCCAGAGCACACCACCGATGGCAAGCAGAGCGCCGAGCACATACCTGCCATCAAAGCGTTCACGCAGCCACAGCCAACTGGCGAATCCGACGATGACGACGGCGAGATTTGCAAGGAGGGTGGCGCTGGCCGCTGTCGTCCATGCAAACGAGAGATGCCACGTCAGCAAGTCGCCCGCGAAGAAAACTCCTGGAATGAGCAGCGGCCACCAGCTGATGCGCTCACGAGGCCGATCAGCCGTGGATGTCCGCCGCGTAGCAAGCAGCACGGCCCACAGGATTGGAATGGAGAGGGTGGTTCTCCAGAATGCGGCGCCAATCCATCCGATGTCGGAACCATGAACTGCAAGTTTCGCAAGTGGCGACGCAAACGAGATGCCAATGACACCGGCCAGCAGCGCGGCAATTGCCCAACTAGCCGAGGCAGATCGACTCATACGCTCACCCGCTCACCGAGCGTAGGAGTCATGACGTCATATCCAAGGCGGCCAAGCTTTGATGCAAAGGCGGCTCGGGGTTCTGGGTCACCGTGATGTAGCAGAACGCGGGGCTGTCCGCCGGGCATGCTTCGGAGCCAACGTTCGAGACCGAGCGAGTCTGCGTGCCCCGAGAAACACTTCAAAATGTCAATCGGAGCCTCAACCGGAATCCACTGGCCTCTGAGTTTGATTCGCGGCGGATCGTCGAGAAGCCGCCCAACAACAGTGCCAGGCATACAGAACCCAGCCAGCAGGACCCGGCCGCGGCGTGAGGGCAGCCACCTGATGAAGTGTTCGACGATCGGACCGGCGTCTCCGAAACCACTTCCTGCAAGGACGATTGCGGGACCGCGAAGATCTTTGATGACCTGCGCTGATTGGCGGCTGCGAAGCCTGTGCAGTTCTGGGAAGTCAAGTGGATCAATTCCCTCACGCAGGAGCGACTGTGCCGAGTTGGAGAGGTCGGTTGGGTGGTCGGCGTGCATCGGCGCTACAACTGAGGCCATGTAGGAATCGAGCATCACCGGCATACCCAACTTCCCCGCACGCGAGAGAATTCCGAACCGGTAGAGCAGCTGCTGCGCACGCCCGATCGCAAATGTCGGGACGATCACAACTTGCTCGTTGATTCTCGCCTCCTGCAAGATGTTCCAGAGCAACGTTTCGGGCGGGTGTTCGAGGGTGGCATCCTCGACATCCCCTCGGGTGCATTCCATGACGACCAGATCGGCGCTCGGTGGCGGTGGCGGCGGCGGAAGGGGATTACCCAGATCATGCCCCAGATCTCCAGACACGAGAACCCGGCGGCCATCAGGACCCTCAATGAGGACGGATGCGGCGCCAAGAACATGGCCCGCGGGATGAAGGGTCACCCCGATGCCAGGAGCGACCTCACGCGTGGCGCCGAACTGAAGCGGTTCGATCCTTTCGCACACGCGATCAACTTCTCGCATATCGAACAGCACCCCCATGCGATCTTCCGTTGCAGAGCGTTTGCCATAGAGCCGCTGCTGGAGTCGGGCCGCTGCGCGAAGCACGATCGGCAAGAGTTCCGCAGTCGCAGGCGAAGCGATCACCGGCCCTTTGAATCCGAGCCTCGGCAACATCGGAAGTCTGCCGCAGTGGTCTGCATGGGCGTGAGTGATGACAACGGCATCGAGCCATTCAGGGTGCTCGATTGGGATTGTGGCGTTGGCAGCCTCTCGCTCGGGCGTGCCTTGGATGAGTCCAACGTCGATAGCGAGAAGCCGCCCGCCTGATTCCAAGAGCGTGCAGGCGCCGGTGACTTCGCCAGAAGCACCTGCCAGATGGATGTCAAGGGACGAATTCACGCGATTTGGATCTCAAATAGGGTGACTTAGAGGCCAGAATGGCCGTTTACGCTCTTGGATTGAGTCGCTGAGAGGGTACAGTGAGGCGGCAATGGGGAGACCGTCCGAAATAGTTCGGACCAGAGAGGAGACTTGAATGCGATATTTATCCGTCGTGGCTGCTTCAGCACTCACTTTTGGCGCCTTGGCGGGCGAGGTCGATGTAAATCTTCAGGACCTATTGGATCGGACGCCGGCCGATGGGCAGGTGGGCATGCTGGTCTACCTCACTCATCAAGCAGATGTCGCGACGCTGGAGGGGCAGATGCTCGCAGATCGGCTGGCTCGCCGCGACCGCCACGCAGTGATTGTGACGGCGCTTCAGCAGGCAGCGGCCCATGGGCAAGCCGATGTGGTCGATTGGATCGATGCCCAACCAAAGACTGCGATCTCGGAAGTAACCCCATTCTGGATCACCAGCGTGATTGCGTTGAAGGCAACCCCCTCGGCCGCAGCAGAACTTGTTGCTCGCGAGGATGTCGCGCTTGCGACCCTAGACTATGGAATCGAATTGATCGAGCCGACCGCCGGTGATGGTGTTCCAACCGACACGACGGCCGACCGTGCCCCCGAACAAGGACTCGTCTCGATCGGCGTCCCCGAAGTGTGGGCCATGGGGTACACCGGACAAGGCATTGTTGTCTCGAATATGGATACGGGTGTTCAAGGCTCGCACGAAGCGCTTGCCAGCCGATGGCGAGGACTCAACCCGCTGTACAGCGGCCACCCCGAGTGGGCCTTCTACGATCCCTACACGAACAACCATAGTTTTCCGTTCGACAGTGGGTCACACGGCACCCATACGATGGGAACCGTCTGTGGCGGTGCGCCCGGCGGGCAGATCGGTGTCGCCCCTGGCGCCGAGTGGATTGCGGCAGCTCCAATCGACCGGTATACGATCGAACAAACGGTGTCCGACGCCATCCTTTCCTTCCAGTGGCTGGCAGATCCGGACGGTAACCCGCTTACAAGTTTCGATGTCCCTCACACGAACTCGAACTCATGGGGACTGGTTACTGCGCACGGATATCCCGAGTGCGACCAGACATTCTGGTCTTTCATCGACAACTGCGAGGCCGCAGGCGTGATCGTTCTCTTTTCAGCAGGCAATGAAGGCCCAAGCGGCCTTCGTCGCCCGGGCGACCGTGCCCTCGATGACTTCCGCAATATGGCCGTTGCGGCCACAGATCCCTACAACGGCGACTCTATCGCGAGTTTTTCCTCTCGCGGCCCGACGAACTGCACCAGCAATGGCAGTAGTGCAATCAAGCCGGACATCGCTGCGCCTGGCGTTGATACCTATTCAAGCGTTCCAGGTGGCTACTCGTCCTACAGCGGGACGTCCATGGCCTCGCCGCATGTTAATGGTGTGATGGCACTCATGCTCTCAGCCAATCAGGACCTCAGTAGCGAACAAGTCAAGCAGATCATCTATGACACCGCGCAAGAAAAGGGGCCCGTCGGCAAGGACAATGATTTCGGCTATGGATTGGTCGACGCAGTCGCTGCGGTCGAGTCGGCGCTTGAAACAGTAAGTATGACTATCGACTATCCGGACGGACGACCCGAACTGGTCGATCCTAGCGGCGGAACCGAGATTGCCATCACTATCGGCGGCAACGTCGCACCTCTGGACGGAAGCGGTTTGCTGCACTGGTCTGCAGGCGCCGACTCAGGCGAAGAGACGATGGTTGATGTGACCGGCGGCATGGTCGGGACCTTCCCCGCGTTCGACTGCGGCACAACCGTGAGTTGGTGGATTAGTGTCGAGAGCATGGACGGCGACTATGTGAGTAGCCCCTATGGCGCTCCCGCCGATTCATGGTCATCTGATGCATGGAGCGGCATCGAGATCAGTTTCGAAGACGACTTCAACAGCGATCTTGGCTGGGAGGTTGTTGCTGGTGCAGGGACAGGCAACTGGATCCGCGCGGTGCCGTCCGGAAGCGACGGTGCTCGTTGCGACAACGCCAGCGACGCGGATGGTTCGGGCATGTGCTACGTCTCGGGCAACGCCTATGACGAGGACATCGATGACGGATCGACTACGCTGACAAGCCCCAACATGGATGGTGGTCAAGGCGGAACCCTGCGGTATGCCCGTTGGTACAACAACGGTTACTCGTGTGGTGGTGCTGACCCACAGAATGACATCTTCGTCGTAGATATCAGCGACGACGGTGGCGCGACTTGGACCGAACTCGAAACAGTCGGACCAGCCGGAGGCGAAGTCAGCGGAGGTTGGTTCAATGTCGAGTGGGACCTTGCCGCGATCCCCGGCATCACGCCGTCGGACTCGATACGACTGCGATTCACCGCGTCGGATCTCGGTGATCCATCGGTTGTCGAAGCAGCTGTCGATGCGATCAGCATCGAGCAGAAGTACTGCGACGAGGTTGAGTGCCCAGGTGACTGGAATGGTGACGGCGTTGTCAATGTTGATGACATTCTGGAGGCCGTGGCCGGATACGGCACAGACTACGATGTCGACGACATTCTGGTCACGCTTGATAACTACGGGGCAGCGTGCTGATCGATGCAGACCCCTCCGCCGCGGATGCACCGTGGCGGAGGGGTTTGTTCTTTTTTGCGGGGGTGGGTTCCAGCCGAGTATCCTGAACGTATGACCGCCAACATCGGCATTCTGACGGTATCCGACCGCGCCAGTCGTGGGGAGTATGAGGACCGCGGTGGTCCAGCGGTGCAGTCGTGGCTGAATGCGGCCCTCTCGGTCGCCTGGACGCCTGTCATGGTGATCGTGCCGGATGAAACAGATCGGATTGAGGCGGTGCTGCGCTCGATGTGTGATGCTGAAGATTGTTCACTCGTGCTGACAACGGGTGGCACAGGTCCCGCGCCGAGAGATCTCACGCCCGAGGCGACCGTGCAAGTCTGCGATCGAATGCTCCCCGGATTCGGTGAGTGCATGAGGGCGGCATCGCTGGAGATCGTGCCGACAGCAATTCTCTCGCGGCAGGTCGCCGGCACGCGGGGAACATCGCTCATCGTCAACCTGCCGGGCAAGCCCTCGGCCGTTGCTGACTGCCTAAATGCGATCTTTCCTGCGGTTCCTTACTGCATGGATCTCATCGGCGGACCGCGACTTGAGACCAACTCGAATGTGTGTGAGGTCTTCCGCCCGAAGCACGCTCGCTGAAGGTCGCGGCGGCGGCATGTACTACCATGCCTGCTCGATGTCCAACATGCTGCCGAACATTGCAGAGGTTGAGGAGGCATTTGCTTTCCTCGATGACTGGGAAGACCGCTACAGATACATCATGGATCTTGGCGAGAAACTCCCCGAGATGTCGGATGCTGAGCGAGTTGAAGACAACCTTATTCATGGCTGCCAAAGCGTGGTCTGGGTCTCACTGCACCGGGATGACGGCATCGTGACGCTGCTCGCCGACAGCGACTCGGGCCTTGTCAAGGGACTGGCAGCCTTGGTGGTGATTGCGATTCAGGGCATGACTCCCGAAGAGATTGTTCGGTATGACTTGAATGGTTTTTTCTCTACGCTTCAGTTACATGAACACCTCAGTCCGACGCGAAGCAATGGACTGCACGGAATGATTCAACAGGTGAGGGCTCGGGCCGCTGAAATGGCCGCGTGCTGAACGGTTCGGATAAGGTGGACTTGATGCTGGACAGCACCAAGAAGAAACGTCGGCCGATTTCCCTGTTCGTTTTGGCGATGATGAGCACAGCTGTCGTTGTCGGTCTGGAGGGCATGCCTGAGGTCGGCTCATTCGGGCTTCCTCTGATCATCTACTACGCGATCTTCACACTGGTCTTCTTTCTTCCGGTCGGACTGGTCGCGGCAGAACTTGGGGTGGGATGGCCGCACGACGGTGGTGTCTACCGTTGGATCCGCGAGGCTCTTGGCGAGCGGTGGGCCTTTGTTGGTGTCTGGTGCCAGTGGCTCCAGATACTGATCTGGTATCCGACAGTACTTGCGGTCTGTGCAGTGTCATTTGCGTATGCGATAGATCCGACGCTCAAGGACATGGGGATATTCGTGGTCGGCATCAGTCTCGCGGTGTTCTGGTCGGCGACCATCTTCAACTTTCGAGGCCTGAACTTCAGTGGGTGGGTGACGACCAGTTTGCTCTACGCAGGGACGCTGCTGCCGGTTGCTCTGGCAATTGCGCTGGCGGCATGGTGGATCGGATCCGGCCATGAGTCGGCGATCCCACTTTCATGGGGTGGGGTGGTCCCGAAATTTGATTCAATCGGAGAGATTGTTGGAATCACCGCGATTTTTTCATTTCTCTCCGGACTCGAAGTCAACGCGGTGCACTTCCGTCATGTCGAGCGTCCTCAGCGTTCGATCCCATTGTCTCTTCTGTTCTCCGGGCTACTCGTACTCGGAATTTCGATATTCGGCGCGTTGAGCGTCGCAGTGCTTGTGCCGATCGAGAAGATCGACCTCGCTGCTGGCACATTGCAGGTTTTTGAGTACGTGCTTGATCCACTCGGCGTCGGTTGGATCGTCAAGGTGCTGGCCATCCTGGCGCTTGCAGGGATGGCGGGGCACATCATGGTCTGGGTGATCGGCCCGACCGAGTCACTTCGGGTTGCGGCAGACGATGGACTTATTCCTCCGATATTCCAGCGGACGACGCCTGGCGGCGCGCCTCGAAATGTGATGCTCCTTCAGGCGATCATCGTTTCGCTTCTGTGCCTGTTGATGCTCTTCT
>JAAERN010000073.1 GCA_024230295.1 Planctomycetota bacterium | reverse complement strand
CCTCCGCACCTTGCCTTCCTGGAAGGTGTCGTTCACATAGCGACCACCGAAGTTGATGCTGAAGGTCGACATGGCTGAACCGAAGTCGACACCGAGGGATGCCATCTGCTCCCGGTCGACATCGATCTTGTATTGCGGCGCCTGCGGCGAGAACAATGAATAGACCTGATTGAGGACGGGATCGGTGTTGGCCGTCTGAATGATTTGCTGGGCAGACCCGAAAAACTCATTCAGCGAATACACGCCGCTGCTCTGATCAAGCAGCTGGAACTCGAAGCCGCCACCGGTGCCGTAGCCAGGAATCGACGGGGGCTCGACCACGAACACCCGACCACCATCAATCGCGCCGTACAACTTGGCGTTGAGACGCTTCACCACAGCACCCACGGTGTGGTCCTTACCAGGGCGTTCATCCCAGTGCTTCATCCCGATGAAGAACAGACCCTTGTTGGGGGCGTTGCCATCGAGGCTGGCGCCACTGAACAGAGCAGCCGATGAGAT
>JAAERN010000072.1 GCA_024230295.1 Planctomycetota bacterium | reverse complement strand
GACGTTCCTCCGGGCACCTACAAGCTCAGGATCCGGGTCGGCGCGGTGAAAGGATCCGATCCTTCCCGCCATTTCATCGCGATCGGTCATCCCCAAAAACTCAACGGAACGTCACCCGGCTTCGCCAAACTGCTCAGCACGCAACCGATATCCGGCACCATTGAGAACCCGGAGATCATTGAGGTCAATGTCGAAATCGGCGCAAGCACCCCGCGCGAAGTCGGCATCCAGGAACGCCAGCCGAAGTCGCAGAAAATCCTCAGACAAGAGTTCGACCGCCACAAGCAGAAGAACGGTTACGGCACTCCGCCCGCCATCTGGGTCGACTGGATGGAACTGGAAGGTCCTATCACTGATGCTGCGGCGACAGAATCCAGCATCGTCCGCATCGAACCGGAGCAGACGATCAATCCCGCGAACGAAAGAGAGATCGCGCAGATCGAAGATGCCTACGCTCGCTTCACCCGCTGGCAGAAGGGCGTCGACAAGGCGGCAGCGACTCCCGAGAACCAGGCGAGGATGGCGAAATTTCGCAAAACGGAACCTAAGGCCGCCCACCCCGTCTGGTCTTACGGCTTTGCCGACCGGCTGGAGGGAACTCCGAATCCAAAAGACTTCGGCTTTCGCGACTCGCAAAAAGCAGCCGCCAGCCATCCCGAGAATGATCGCGCCAACCTGGCCTATCACAAACACTACGCAGCCCTGCCGCATCGAGATCGCGGCACTTACCTGAAAGTTGCCCACGGTACAGGTCGCATCATTGTTGCTCCGAAGAAAAAGGAATTGCCGCCCGGCAACTATGTCATGCGCGTGCG
>JAAERN010000071.1 GCA_024230295.1 Planctomycetota bacterium | reverse complement strand
CGCCTGGAGGGGAAGAGCACTTTGCCGATGACGGGCAAAAAGAAGGCCGCGATGAGAGAGCAGCGACAGGTTGACAAGCACAATACGAAGAGGAGAAAGTAGGGTGGCTGGCTCTTCCTGAGAGGAACAACAACAACAACAGACGGACGCTCCGAAACACCAAATTGTTTTGTTTCTGCAATTGCAACGGACGACAGACAGCACCATGTTTTAAGTGAACAACAAAAACCACAGGCGTCGCACGTTTTCGCTGCTGCTCGCCGCGGCGAGCATTGTTGGAGCCAACGGCCAGGATGGTTCGTGAGCCCAATGTCCCGATGTTTTCCTCCTGTGCGCCCTCGTGGCCCGCATCTCTCCCGCATCATCAAATCCACCTATACATGATATATTTACACGGCGGAGATTCGACGTCGCGGCACGGATAGCATTCCTTCTCTCGAAGCAGGTGCGATTTCCTCTCTCACCGGCCGTTGCTCGACTACCTCGGCGCAGAGTCGGAGTCCCGCACATTCCTCGCGCTGCAGAAGGCCAAGATCTCTGCAGCCACCTACGAGACAGTGACCGTCTCGTGGACGACGGGACCGAACGCCATGAATTATCCGTATCGCGTGTCGTGCTTTGCCCGCGATCCGGTGTCGCCCATCGCCATGACCAGGTGCCTCGACATACCGAATAACCAGGCGAATCTGGTGGCATCCGTCGATGGCTTGCTGCCGCTTGAATATTCCAAGATCGAGGTCACTTTGGGCACCGAAGACGATGCGATTCGTGCGGCCGTGG
>JAAERN010000070.1 GCA_024230295.1 Planctomycetota bacterium | reverse complement strand
GCAAGAAGGCCACTCGCAAGAAGGCCACTCGCAAGAAGGCCACCCGCAAGAAGGCCACTCGCAAGAAGGCCACTCGCAAGAAGGCCACCCGCAAGAAGGCCACCCGCAAGAAGGCCACCCGTAAGAAGGCCACTCGCAAGAAGGCCACGAGACGCAGGTGACCCTGTGTTCTGCTCTGAGCTTCGGCTCAGTTTTCTGCAAATTGTCACGGGCGGAGCCGCCGGCTCCGCCCGTGTCTTGCATTTGTCGAGCCGGAGAAACCATCGTCATATGTGGGTATTGGGAGCCGAACGATCGGTGCCGCTCTTGCTACCATCCCACCCCGTTTCGTTGGTATCTGTTTGACTTCTTGGCCGTGTGAAGGAGCCCCGTTCGATGACCCACATCATCGCCGAGCCGTGTATTGGTACGAAGGACACTGCGTGCGTTGACGTTTGCCCGGTGGATTGCATTCATCCAACGAAGGACGGCGAGAAGTTTGAGTCCTCGGAAATGCTCTACATCGATCCCGACGTGTGCATCGACTGCGGCCTATGCGTTGATGAGTGTCCGGTGCAAGCCATCTTCCCGGAAGAAGACCTTCCAGAAGAATGGAACAAGTACATCCAGATCAACGCAGAATGGTTTGAGAACAATTGACTTGGAGGGGGGCTGAGTTGCCCCGTTCGATTCGCAGGAAGGGTCAGGCAGCCTCTTCGTCTGCCAGCAGCGAGCACCGGTTGACGCCACTGTCAGCGTTGGCAGGTTCGATCCAGTCTTCACTGTCAACCTCAAGGTTGAGTTCGCTAGCCATCGTCTTGCGGTAGCCAAGTTTACGTACGACTTCCAAGACATCGGTCCAGGTCGGGAATGTCTTCCCATTCACCCGCTTGAAGGTGTCGATGGCCTTGATGAAAAGCATCTGCTCGGATGTCATTTCACCTTCTTCGGCAGCCCGTAGAAAGTCCGTACGGCGGCGACCTGGACCTCGTCTGCGTTCGAGGTTCGTTGCGCTGGCTTCGGTCATATCGCGGCGGTCACCGCCCGAGCGGCGATCAACCACGCTGAGCGGGTTGGGAGGACGAAGGGTGTCGTGATTGGAGGGCTGTTGAGATGGCATTGGTGGGACTCCGAAGATGGCGACCGCATCGAGATCGCTACCATGGCCCATCGGCGAGGTGACGCCACGGCTGAAGCCCGGAGTGTGAAAGTCACCAAGCAGTTTCACCCGCAGGACCCTATTGATCCCTATGACCGATTCCAGAGTCGAATCTGCCCCCCCCAGAGCCTTTCAGCCGTTGGCGGCCATTCTGGCCTGGGTTGCTCCGGGGCTTGGCCACTGGTTTCTTGGCTACCGAATACGTTCGATTCGAATTCTCGCCGGCATGGCGGTCTTGATTCTCGGTGGCCTCTTGATCGGCGGCGTCGATGTCGTCGATTCCAAGGAAGACCACCTCTGGTTCATCGCTCAAGTTAGCTGCGGCCCAGTTGTAATCGCAGTCGATGTGATCAATCAGCGGTACGTGAAGAGCCAACCCGACACGGATGCGGCAGCATGGCGTTCATTGGGGCACGTCAACTCCGTCGGCACGCTCTATATCGGACTCGCCGGAATGATGAATGTCGTTGTCATTCTCGATGCGTTGTATCCGAGAACTCGCGGCAAACGGCGGAATCGCAGAGCCGAGGATGAGCAACCATGATGGCGGCCTGGATTCCATTCTTGCAGCCGATTCCGCAATTGGTAGGTGGTTGGTATCTCCTCTGCATACCGTTGGTTGTCGGGGTATCAATGGTCTATCGGGCGATCTGGACTGATCAAGATGGGCCATGGGTGCGACAGGTTGTGGCGATGTCACTCTTGCTGCTGGCTGGTCTGATCGGCGTTGGTGTCTTTCTCGCAGTCTTTGTACAGGTGATTATTCCGGCGATAGGGTGAGCGGAGCCTTGTCATCACCGTTTTTCGGACGTTGTACGTCCGAGAATCTCCCCGTTTGACCGGGCTCCCATAGCAATAAATGCGATCGAATGTCGAGCTTTCGCTTGCCACTGGGTTCGTCCGATGTCACTGGTTGGGCAACGCTTCGGATGGCGTGCCAGGTTGAGAAGGCAACAAAGAGACCAAGGACGGTCCTATGAGTATGACGGTGCGGCGACGTCAGTCGCCGACCGAGGCCGAGCACACGGCCCCGGTCGCGCGGCGCGAACGAATGGAACGAGTAGGTTCTGGAGCGGGGGCAGCCTCATTGCCTAGGAGGCCGGTGCCAGCAGATTTTGCAGATCTGTGGACAGCATGGCTGGAGCGAGGATGTATCCACGCCTCAGCTGCGCTTGTTCGCCACTACATGCAGTCCCACGTGAGACCAATTGCCGAACGGCTTCGCTCCTCGCTCCCCGCACACGTCGACATAGACGATCTGATCCAACAGGGATATCTCGGGCTCCGTGACTCAATGAAACGATTTGATCCGGAGCAGGGGGTCCGCTTTGAGACATTCAGTTCAAGGCGTATTTCAGGCGCGATGCAGGATTGGCTTCGATCTTTGGATCATGTGCCACGATTGATGCGTAGGCGGTCAAAGATCATTCAGCAGCAGCAGGATCGGTTTCAAGCGGTTCATGGACGTATTCCAGATGTTGATGAACTTCGGCACGGCCTAGATTTGCCAGCAGACGAGTTCGACCGAGTGATCGATGAAGCTCGACCGCCGATGGTTGTGACGATTTCGACGACTTCCAACGGTGACGAGGATGATCCTGTTTCGATTCCGGAGCGCCGGCCAAGCAATCCAAGTGGCAGTAGTTTTCGCCGTGATCTTCGGCAGTGGATTACCCGGGACTTGGAACCGGTCGACACGTTGATCGTTTCGCTGTACTACTACGAGTCGCTCACAATGCGGGAGATCGGTGTGGCGGTCGGATGTAGTGAATCTCGCGTATCGCAGCGGCTCGACTCCATCCTTCAGCGGCTTCGGGCTCGGGTTGACCTTACGCCGGAGTTATTTATGCGAGCGAGTTGAATCGCCAGGCAACAGTGCTCCGAGTGGCAGTCCGCCCCTGAATCGTTCGCAGCGGTGCCTTCGATGGAGTTGCCCAACTCGCCAAAGCCAACGAGGTTCAAGAGTCAGATGGCTTTGTTGGCATCCCGGTGGCATACTGCCCCAATGGAGTCTGGATTGAAATGTGTTGGGGTAGCGATTCTTGGCTTGGCCGGGATAACGCTTGCCATTTTGAGCATGGACTTGGGCGACTGCGGCGAAGCAACGACCATCATGCTGATTCCGGGTCAATACCCCCCGATGGCACTCACCGGGGCTGACTGGCTGGGCTCCAGTGCATTTCTCGCGATTCTGATTGGCATTGGCGTGCCGATGTTGCTGCTCACAGCGGCGGTCTGGCTCGGGGCTCGGATCTGGGATGGGGATCAACCATCAAGCGACTTTGTGGCTGGCTCAGACCCCGCGGTGGAAGTGGACAGCGAGGAGTAGCCTCGCAGGACTAATCGAGGCCTGCCCGGTTGCCCACCGTGAATGGGTCGATTACGCTATCCGGTCTTGCAAGAGGGTTTGAGGCCTTCCTGCCTCGTGGACTGCTTGAGGAGTCGGTGACCAATGGCCAAGATGTTCTACACGCTTGCTGAAGTTTGCCAGAAGCTTGGTAAGACCGAAGCTGAAGTCGAGGCGATGGTCGAGGCTCGTGAGATTCAGGAATTCCGTGACGGTGAGAACCTTGTGTTTAAGGTCGAGCAGATCGACCTTCTCTCTCCCGCCGAGGACATGGATCTTGATCTCGAAACATCCGGTTTGGACCTCGGTGCTAGCTTTGATCTTGGCGGTTCAGAATCCGGCATTGGACTGGCTGAGAGCCAGAGTGCTCAGATGCCAGTCGAGGATGCATCGAGCATGTCGGCAGCAGATACGAGTGGGAGCGTGCTTGGCCTCGGTTCCTCATCAATGCAAGCTGGGCCAAGTGCTGGTGCCGACGATCTGGATCTGTCTGCCGAGCTTGAGTCACCAATTGATGGGTCGGACGCCTCTGCATCGGTATCAGCATTTGACGGCGCTGTTGGTCTTGAAGATGGCGGCGACACGCAACTCGGCGAAGGGTTGGATGACGACCTCACACTTGATTCGGTTGGCTCCGGAAGTGGGCTGCTTGACCTGACTCGCGAGTCGGATGACACCTCG
>JAAERN010000069.1 GCA_024230295.1 Planctomycetota bacterium | reverse complement strand
CTTGCTCACCACTTCGTCTCTAAGCTCGATGTCGTCATCGCCGCTGCTCTTTCTCTTGCCGCTGCCGCCGCCTCTGCCGCTTTTGCTCCCTCGTCGCCTGCTTCTGCTGCCATCGCCGCCGCCGCCACCGCCGCCGCCGCCACCGCTGCCACCGCCGAAGCCGCCACCGCCGCCACCGCCGCCACCGCCGCCGCCGCCGCCGCCGCCACCACCAAGATTTAGGTTGGGCGGATCGTTGAAGTTCGGAATTGGCATGACGAGGTCACGGATGTCGTACACGATTGGAATCACACGCCGCTGGAGTGCCGCCTTTGTGGAAACGACCAACATGCCGTCCTGGACATCCCACTCTGGATGCGTGTTTTCATCGCCAACCTGTTGCAAAAGACGCGAGAGCACAATGTCCATTGGCTGCTCGTTGAGATCCAATTCGAGTTCGGTATCTGTCGTAACACCGTCTTCTTCAAGAGACTTCCAATCGGTGTAGATTCGTATCCCACCCATCGCTTCTGAAAGAATATTCAGGGCGGACTCGAACGTGGTCGTCGGGGGAAACGTGAACGGAAGCTTGATCTCTTGAAGCTTTCGGAAGATCGCTCGATCTGCCGGAGGCATCATGTAGCCGCCGTCGGTACCACGCCTATGGCTGATTTGTGGCCAGTCTTCTGGATAGGTCATCAGACCACTGGTTGATCGTTCACCAGGACCGCTCAGGTTGCGAGCGGGGATCTGCTGCAGCCGCTGATGGTCCAACGAAACCTCGGCTTCGCCGAATGCTCGCTGTTGCTGGTAATCACTGAACCGCCGATACATATCAGTTGTTCGAATGACGTCTCGCAGCGCCAATGCCGCAGGATTTTGGGGGTCAATGAACAGGATCTCGTCGAGCACCTGAAGTGCTTCGCGGTACTTCAACTCTGCCTGGAGATATCGAACCCGAATGAGGTTCTCGGTGATGATCTTGGCCTTCTCGGTCTCTGCCTTGTGAATCTCCGCGCCGCGAGACTGCTCCGCTTCTACGGACGCCGCCTGCTGCGACAGCAGCCTGGCGTTTACTCGAGCCTCGCCGATGACTGCAATCAAGTTCTCGGCACGTTTATTCATGCTCTCCAACTCGCCCTGCGACAAATACTGTTTGCGCTGGCGGAGTTTGATCTGGGCAGTCAGGATGGCTCGGTCGGCCCCTGCAAAGTCCTCTTGCGACATCAACTGGTTTGCTCGGGAATAGCCCTCCTCAAACTCCACGGTCGCGCGTGACCTTTGCTCCTGATACTGCTGCTCGACAGAACCTGCACCGGTCTTCTTTGAGTCAGTCAACATCCCACCTTGATCAAGCATTGCCATGGCCTGCTGGTATCCGCGGTTGGCTTGCTCGTTTCCGGGCATCAGTTGCAACACTTCGGAATACTTCGCAGCGGTCTGCCGCCACAAGCCCTCACGCTCCAAACGGCGCGCAGCGAGCAACGCCGCGTTCACCTTTGCAGCATGTTGCGTCGCAAGATCGACTTGCTCCGACTTGTCATCACTGGGCGGATCACCTTCAGCGGCAAAGACACAAGGCGTGCCAATCGCTGCAAGGGTTGCTACCAAGGTCCAGATCCGAATACGCGCCATAAGGCGGCAGTTCATGCGTGGTCTCCACTCTCAGTCTCGGAACGCACTAACCCCCCACGGCCAACTCTCTCAAAGCCGGCTGCAGGATCACCGGCCACTCCCGGCGATTCCGTTTCGCCGGCTACGCCGAGAGGGCGTACGGTAGCCCTAGGGGGCCTTTCCTGCAACCGCATCGGCCGTTCGGCGCGATTCCATCACCGAGCTGAACCAGCCGAACAGGCACGCAGCCTCATGGGGCCCCGGAGATGCCTCCGGATGGAATTGGACGCCGCGGATCGGGAGTGATTCGTGCCTGAATCCCGCAACCGTGCCATCGTTGAGATGCGAATGCGTCACGACGCATTCCACGGCCTCAAGTGACTCGGCGTCCACGCAGAATCCGTGATTTTGGCTCGTAATGAAGATGCGATCTGATTCGAGATCTCGCACCGGCTGATTGGCACCACGATGTCCGAATGGCAGCTTCCACGTGCTGGCACCTAAAGCCAATGCCAGCAGCTGGTGACCCAAACAAATACCAAACATTGGGACTTCGCCGATCATCTCTCGGACCACTCCAATCACCGCTGTGACTGCGGCTGGGTCTCCAGGCCCGTTGGAGATAAAGATGCCTTCGGGCTTCATTGCCAGAATGTCGGCCGCCGATGTTCCAGCCGCAACCGGCAGTACTTCGCATCCAGCCGAGACCAACTGGCGAAAAATATTCCGCTTCGCGCCGCAGTCAATGGCAACCACCCGATACGGGGTGCCGAGAGGCGATGCATGGGTGGACGAGGGCCACCATCTGTCCACGGGCTCCAGCCACTCTGTTGGTGGTTCAGACCCCGCCTCGGTCGCAAGATCCTGTCCTGCCATCTCAGGCAGGTTGCGAGCAAGCGATACAAGATCGCCATTGTGCCGAGCGTCTCCCACGGCCAGAACCCCTCGCATCACCCCAGCCCCCCGCAGGCGCCTCACGAGTGCCCTGGTATCGATCGTGCTCAGACCTGGGACCCCCGCACGCTCCAACCAAACTGGCAAGTCCTCTTCAGAGCGACAGTTAGAGCGAACTGCAGCGATTTCCCGTACCACAAAGCCCGCCACCTGCGGGTCGACCGCCTCGATGTCATGTTCGCAGACCCCGTAATTCCCTACATGGGCCGGCGTCGACACCAGAATCTGCCCCCGATAACTGGGATCGGTCAGTGACTCCTGGTATCCGGTCATTGCCGTCGAGAAGACGACCTCGCCACACACGGTTGTATGAGCCCCAAAACAGCGGCCTGCGAAGACGGAACCGTCCTCCAGAACCAATCTCGCTGATGGAGTTGCATCCGGCATGCCCGGAAGTGTAGACAATGCTGGCGTGCAGGATCTCTTCCCCGAACCAATTGCTGGCTGGATCCGCGTTGCTGTGGACCGTCCCATCGACCAGGCTGGAACAGGGCTGTCGTACGCAGTCCCCCCAGAGCTCGCCGATCTTGAACCTGGCGAGGCCGTCATCGTGCCTCTTGGCCGAGGGAATACCCGCACTGCGGGATGGGTCATGTGCAGCCCCTCCGACGCGGCCCCCACACGCAGCGGTAGCGTGAAACACGTTCTAGCTCGACATGATCGCCCTCAACTTTCTCCAGACCTTCTGGAACTTGGCCAGTGGATGGCACGCTATTACCTCGCCCCGCTCGGGCCAACGCTCTCCAGCATGATGCCTGCCCCTGTGCGTCGGCAGACGGGGCGCATTCAACGGCGGTTCTATTCCCCGGCAGCGGCGGCCGCAGAAGAGGGCCGACTCGGCCCCGCGCAGCGCAAGATCCTTGACACAATCCTCGCAATTCCCGCCGAGGATCTGCCCATTGAGCGCACCCAGTTGCGGGACCGCGCTTCCGTCGCAACATTCGGACCTATTACGGCGCTGGTTGAACGTGGTCTTCTTGAAGAACACCGACGGACCGTCATCGAGTCGCGATGGTCGCCTCGCCATCTAGACAGTTCTCCGGCACCAACACCGACCGAAACGCAACAGAAAATCATCGACGCCGTAGCTGAGTGCATGGGCCGCGGCTTCTCATCCCATGTGCTACGCGGCGTCACGGGGAGTGGCAAGACCGAAGTCTACTTGCGGCTGATCGAGCTTCTCCTTGAAATGGATCAACACGCACTCATACTCGTACCGGAAATCGCGCTAACGCCCCAAACTGCAACGAGGCTTGCGAGCCGATTCCCTGACGAGTCCGTCGGACTCATTCATTCGGCCCTTCCACCCGCAACCAGGCACGCGTATTGGGACTCAATCCGCCGTGGCGAAACCAGAATTGTTCTCGGAGCCCGAAGCGGTGTGTTTGCTCCGATTCCTCCAGATCGGCTCGGACTTGTCGTTGTCGACGAAGAGCATGATGCGTCCTTCAAGCAGGACTCGACCCCCAGATATCACGGCAGAGATGTCGCAATCCAGCGTGCGCACATCGCCCAATGTCCCATCCTGCTTTGCAGCGCAACACCCTCGCTCGAGACATGGCAGAATGCGAACACGCGAAGTGACTGGACCTTGCACCGACTCCCTGAACGCGCCCCCGGTCTGAGTACACCACGCACACGAATCGTCAACATGACCGAAGAGCGACGGCGCGACGCAAAGTACTGCGGCGCCCTCGGGCCAACACTCCGCGCAGCACTGTCACGAACCCTCGAAGCAGGCCATCAGGCCCTCCTTCTGCTCAATCGACGAGGATGGGCAACCCACATCGCGTGCAGTAGCCGCGCTTGCGGCTGGGTTCTCGAGTGCGAACACTGCGACGTCACGATGGTGTACCACCGGGCGGGCGATCTCCCAACAGGCGGATTCCTCCGATGCCACCACTGCCAGCGTGAAGTACGCCTTCCTCGCAGTTGCCCTGACTGTGGCGGCAAACCTGTCCGACTCGGTTCGGGTACGCAACGAATCGAAGAGGAAGTGGTCGCCCTTCGACCCGACCTAATAGTTGGAAAGACGCTGTATCGAATGGACTCGGACTCCATGAACCGGGCCGATCAATTCCACACGGTTTTGGGAGCCTTTCAACGCGGTGAAATCCGAGTACTCCTCGGTACTCAGATGATCGCCAAAGGGCTCGATGTTCCTGGTGTTCGACTGGTGGGCGTCATTGACGCCGACACTGCACTTCACATGCCGGACTTTCGAGCTGCCGAACGAACGATGCAGTTGGTTGCTCAAGTCACTGGCCGTTGTGGCCGGAGCGACGCGACGGGAACAGCGATCGTCCAGACGCTTGACCCAGAGGCCGCTTCAATCACGATGGCATGCGACGGGCGCATTGAGGAGTTTCTGGAGTATGAGCGTGCCCAGCGGCAGGACGCTGCGCTGCCACCAATTACCCGCATGGCGCGCATCGTGACCCGCGACGCCGATCTCACCGCGTGCGAGCGGACTATTGACGATACGGCCAAGACGTTTCATGCCCTGGCACCTGAAGGTGGAAGCGTCATTGGCCCGATGCCATGCCCATTGGCCCGCATTCGCGGCCGCCACAGGCGAGAGGTTCTGCTAGCAGCCCCGACCGCAGACATTCTGCAACTGTGGCTCCACCACGCTCGCCGCGAGATGGCCTTGAACGATCCGTCGCTGGTCGTCGATGTCGACCCCATCTCACTGCTGTAGTTCGCCTCTGCGAAGAGCAAGTCGCCCAATAACGCCGATGGCCTGCAAGAGCCATTGGTGCGGTACAATTGCTGGTCTTGCCAGCGCAATCCCGGCCTGATTATCAACCAGTCCCCAGTCGATCACGATGGACGACTCCACCATGGACCCGCAACAGCAATGCTCGCCTCACCAGACACCGGCCCCGCCGGTGGCTGCGCTCGCATCCGCAGATGTCGGAATCAACGGTTGGAATGCACCGTGGATCGACGCCCTGCACACAAGGTGGCAGGAAGACCCTCAGACCGTTCCCGAGTCGTGGCGGCACTTCTTCGAGGGGTTTGCGCTCGCTTCAACAACTCCACACCACACAAAAAATAATGGGGAAGCATCCGTCTGGAGATTGTTGGCGGCCTACCGCACGTGGGGAAATCTCGCGGCGGATATCGACCCGCTCAAGCGACGCAAACTTGATACGACAGCCATCGAGATTGACCAGTTCGGATTGACGGACCAGGACCTGAACTCTGAGTTCAACCCTGGCCCTCTCCCACTGCCGAATCCTTCGATGCTGCGTGACATTCTTTCGCATCTCAAGATCAGCTGGTGCGGCACCATGGGCATCGAAAGTGAGCACCTCCGCTGCGACAAAAAGCGTTCCTGGTGGCACGAGAGAATCGAGTCACAGAATGCCCATGCACCACTATCGGACGAGACTCGGCGCAGAATTCTCCTGGACCTCCAGCGGGCTACCGGGCTCGAACGGTTTCTTATGCGTCGCTACGTGGGAAGCAAATGGTTCAGTCTTGAGGGCGGCGAAACACTCATTCCCATGTTGACAGAACTGCTCGAGGGGGCCGCCAATCACAACGTCGAGGAAGTTGCATTTGGCATGGCCCACCGGGGACGCGTCAATGTCCTGGTCAACATTCTCGAGAAGTCGTATGACCAACTATTCACCGAGTTCGAAGAGGCTTGGACCGAGGACTTCATCGAGAGTGGCGGCGACGTCAAATATCACCGAGGCTACAGCACCGATATCACCACAACGAGTGGGCGTCCGATGCATCTCACCATGGCATCGAATCCGTCGCATTTGGAGTGGGGACATCCAGTCGTGCTAGGCCGTGTGCGCGCCAAGCAGCGGCTTCGTGGTGACACGACCAGACAAAGATGCCTTCCCGTGCTCCTGCATGGCGATGCGGCAATTGCCGGGCAGGGTGTCGTGCAAGAACTGGCAAATATGTCGGGCCTTGAACCCTACGACGTAGGCGGCTCGATCCACATCATCATCAACAATCAGGTTGGATTCACGGCAGAACATGATGAAGCCTTCTCCGGGGCATACTGCACTGATGTTCTCAAGGGACATGACATTCCGATACTGCATGTCAACGGACTCGACCCGGACCAGTGCATTCGCGCCACTCGCCTCGCCGTAGATTGGCGAGAGGCCTTCGGCACCGACATCGTGATTGATCTTTGGGGATGGAGGCGATACGGACACAACGAGACCGACGAGCCCGCATTCACGAACCCGATGCTGTACGACGCAGTTCGTTCCCAACAGTCGATCGTCGAGCAGTATGCCGCCGACCTTGCCAAGTCCGGCGTCATCGATTCATCAGAGTCGGATCAAGCAGAGCAGCGACTTCTCGCTGTCATGGATGACTCCCAGCAACGCATCCGCTCGGCTCCCGTTCGACCGACGCCGCCCGCATTCGATGACCATTCCACTTGGGCGGGGTTCACCAAGTCGTGGAGCGGAGATTCCATCGACACATCGGTGCCAGTTCCAACACTCACCCGCATTTGCGAGTCATTCGCCAGGACACCGAGCGACTTCACTCTGCACCCAAAACTGCAACGTCTCTTAAGCGAACGGGCGACGGCCGTCGCCGAGGACAGGCCTCTCGACTGGGCCATGGGAGAATTGCTCGCCTACGGCAGCCTGCTCCTGGAGGGTCACCCGATCAGATTGACGGGCGAGGACTGTCAACGAGGAACTTTCAGTCATCGCCACGCTGTCTTCTTTGACGCAACGACCGGCGCAGCATGGTCGCCTCTCGATCACATTGAAACCGGCCAGTCTCGCATGTGTGTACATAACACACCCGTTACCGAATCAGCATGTATCGGGTTCGAGTATGGCTACTCACTCGGCGATCCAAACATGCTCGTGCTGTGGGAGGCACAATTCGGTGACTTTGCCAATGTCGGGCAGGTCTACTTCGATCAATTCATCGCGTCCGCAGAGCGAAAGTGGAGACGGCACAGCGGGCTCGTGTGCCTTCTACCTCACGGCTATGAGGGAATGGGTCCCGAACACTCCTCCGCTCGACTCGAACGCTTCCTTCAGTTGTGCGCAAACGACAACATGGAAGTTGCAGTCCCGACCACTCCAGCGCAGATGTTCCATCTTCTTCGCAGGCAGATGCTCCGCAACTTCCGAAAGCCGCTCATCGTCATGACACCCAAAAGCCTGCTTCGCCATCGAAGTGCTACCAGTAGCGTCTCTGACTTCGCTGCCGGCCATTTCCGCGAGGTCCTCGACGACACCAAGGTCCAAGCTATGGATGTTCGTCACGTCATCTTGTGCAGTGGCAAGATTGCCCTGGATCTGATGACGGCACGAGCTGAGGACGTCACCGATACGGCCATTGTCCGCATCGAACAGCTTTATCCGTTCCCAGAGGAACATATCCGAGCGATCTTCCATACCTATTCGAACGCAACAAAGTGGACGTGGGTTCAGGAGGAACCTCGCAATGCCGGCGCCTGGACTTGGATCGCCGACGTCTTCTTCGATGTGTTCGACATACGTCTTGATGTTGTCAGTCGACCAGCAAACGCTTCTCCCGCCGTAGGATCCGCCCGCCTTCACCGAGAGGAACAACAGGCTGTTCTGGACGCCGCGCTCTCGACTCACTTTGAATCTACGCTTCCCCAGGAGCAGCACGAATGAGTATGGACATCATCATCCCAAGCCTAGGAGAGTCGATCTCCGAGGTTCGACTCGGCCGGTGGTTGTGCCAAGATGGTCAGTGGATCGAGCGTGATGCACCATTGGTTGAAGTCGAATCCGACAAAGTGACCCAAGAACTCCCTGCTCCGGTCAGCGGGCTCGTCCACATCATTGAACCGGAAGGCGCCGACCTGCTCATCGGCGCTGTCATTGGACAGATTGATGAGGCTGGCGTGAAGCCTGCCAGCCCGATACCCGATCCAGATCCCGCCACCAGTGTCGAAGTGGCAACCGAGAACGCTGCGTCAGCCGATGACCCGGGCCTCCGAGCGACACCCATGGCCCGCCGCATTGCCCACGACCACGGGGTCGATTTAGGCAATCTTCATGGAAGTGGTCCAGCGGGCCGTGTCATGAAGTCCGACGTCCTCTCTGCGGCCGAGCCAGCCGTTCGCCACGAGCCCGCAGCCACGCCACTGACCCAGTCGGCTGATCGTGGAACCCGGCGAGAACGCATGTCACCACTCCGCCGCCGGATTGCCGAGCGGCTCGTGGCCGCCCAGCATTCCGCTGCCATGCTGACAACCTTCAACGAGGCGGATATGACCGAAGTCATCCGGCTCCGCAATGCCCACAAGGATGACTTCCACGATCGCTTCGGCGTCAAGTTGGGGTTCATGAGTTTCTTCGCCAAGGCGGTCGTCTCTGCACTTCAGGCCGTTCCCGCCATCAATGCGTGGATCGACGGCGATGAGGTCGAGTACCACGACTACGTAGACCTCTCGGTCGCGGTAGGAACCGACCGCGGGCTGGTCGTGCCAGTCGTTCGAAACGCCGACCGGCTCAGTTTCGCTGAGATTGAAGCAGAAATCGGCCGACTTGCTGGCGAAGCCCGAAGTGGCCGGCTCGGCATGGACGATCTAACGGGCGGGACATTCACAATCAGTAACGGCGGCGTCTATGGCTCGATGATGTCGACCCCGATCCTCAATCCTCCACAGTCTGGCATACTCGGATTGCACCGAATCTCCAAGAGGGCCGTCGAGGATCCTGATGCTCCTGGCGCCATTGTGCTCCGACCGATGATGTATCTGGCCGTGTCCTACGATCACCGAATCGTCGATGGTTCCGAAGCAGTCGGCTTCCTCGTCCATATCAAGGAGTGCATCGAGTCGCCCGAGCGGCTCCTGCTGGGCATGTGAGTGGTCCCCCGACAAACCCCGAGAAGAATCCCTCCGGACACGAACCGGTTCTCATTGAGGAGGTGGTGTCGCTTCTCGCCCCAGCCCCAGGAGAGACACTGCTGGACTGCACGCTTGGTCGAGGCGGACATGCCGCAGCAATCGGGACCTCCACGAATGGAGTCACCGTGGTCGGACTGGATCTGGACGAACACAATCGCCAGGCAGCAGCAGAACTGCTGACAGCCGAGGGCGTCGAACATCACACGTCCCATGGCAATTTCGTCCGTGCACCCGAATTCCTGAAGCAATCGAAGCTCGCCGCCGACATGGTTCTCGCAGATCTTGGCTTCGCATCGAATCAGGTCGACGACGCCACCCGAGGATTCTCATTCATTGAGGACGGCCCTTTGGACATGCGGCTCGACTCCAGTTCGTCTGTGACTGCAGCCTCTCTGGTTGCCTCGATGTCTGAGCGGGACCTTGCTGAAATCATCAAGCAGCATGGTGAAGAGCCGCTCGCGGCAAGGATCGCCCAAAAAATTGCATCTGAACGCAGCAGACGGCCGATCGAAACGACAGGTCAGCTCGCGGATTTGGTCCGCGAAGCCTACGGCGTCCGAGCCCGCACCTCGCGCCAGCATCCCGCCACCCGGACCTTTCAAGCAATCCGGATCGCGGTGAACGATGAATTGGCGGCGTTACAGACGCTGCTCGATCGACTGACGCGGGCATTGCGGAGCGGCGACGTAGCTTGGCTTCGGCCCGGCGCGAGGATCGGCATCATTGCCTTTCACAGCCTCGAGGATCGGCCGGTCAAGCAGTGCTTCGCGTCACTCGTCCGCGAGGGACTTGCGATCGACGTTTCGGCTGGTGCGGTTCAGGCGAAACAGGAGGAACTGGATCGGAACCCGCGCTGCCGCTCGGCACGCCTCCGGGTCATCCGATCGACAATCAGTTGACCAGAATGCCCGCAAGGATGCGGACAGCCCGGTTGGCGCAGAGAGCAGAGTGAGCCCATTCGCATGGATGCGTGGACATGACTCAAGAGAATAAATTCGCAATCATCATCGGCTTCGCCTTGCTGCTGGTTGTCGGCATTCTTGTCTCGGACCATTTGGCGGAGGTGGCCCGAGGAGCCCCCGGAAGCCTTGCAGCCCGAGATCCTCTGGCCGCGAATGATCAGCGAGCGATCGAGTATGTACCGCTTGTCGCAGTTCCTGCACCTGCTACCGAGGTCGCGCAATCGACCGAATCCGTGGCAGGCACGCCACTGCCAACCGCCCATGGGCTCTCGCATCCAGTGCACATCGTCAGTGCTGGGGACACACTCTCGAGCATCGCCCTTCGCTATTACGGCGATCGAACCCTCGCGGCAGATCTGTCTGTACACAACGGCCTTCCAAACCCAGACAAGCTTCGGGCGGGCCTTCGGCTCATCATCCCACCCACAGCGGAGATGCCACAAAGCCTCGCCGCCCCTGCCATCCTGCCGCCGGCTGATGCGAATATCCAAGTCGCCCAATCAGCCAGCGAGTACGAGGTTCGCCCCGGCGACACACTCTCGGAACTGGCTCAGCAACTCATGGGCTCGGCAAGACACACAGATCGACTGCTTGAGCTCAATCGAGATCGACTCTCAAGTGCCGATGACCTTCGGATCGGGCTCAGGCTTCGGTACCACCCCCCAGAGCATGCGTCGTCGCCATGAGTCGACGACTTGTTGCAGCTGTGGTGGCCTGCGGCCTGATCGGGCTGATCCTGCTATCGCTCAGACAACAGCGTATTGCCTTGATTCACGACATGAGCATGCTGCACGCGCAAACTTCACTTGATCAGGCAGCCTTGTGGCGATCGAGAGCCGAGGTCGCGGTGATCATCCAACCAGCCACCTTGAGTATTCCCGAGGACGTCGAGCTTCGCTCCGGGTTGCCCATATCGGAACGCCAGCCAATCGACCCTGCACATGACTGACCGCCACGGCTGCGAACCGAATCACAATCCTCAGTGCATGCGTATCGCAAGTTGGGCAACGGTCTTGGCCATCATGACCACCGCTGGCCTGCTCTGCATCCCGATCAGAGTGTGGCAACTCCAGCAGCGGCCAAGCCCGGAACTCGCTCAGGCTGTCGCTGAAGATCTCAGTATCCGCACACCGCTCGTGCGTCGCGGTGATCTGACTGACCGACGTGGACGCGTTCTTGCCACAAGTTCCTTGGGGTGGCGGGCCTTTATAGATCCGTCGCTCGTCAAGGATCCAACCCTGCTTGGATTCCAACTCCAGAGATCCATTGGAGTCTCGCCAATCGACATTCAACGACGGCTCTCCGGACGGCTCCACCGCCGATATGTTCCGATTCCCTGGCTTCTCGAAGATTGGCAAGTCGAACGGCTCAGAGCAGAAGACATTCCTGGCATTGGGCTCGAACGGCGGGCTATCAGGCATTATCCGCTTGCCGATACGGCCGAGTCACTCGTCGGCATCGTGGGTTTTGAACACCAGGGGCTCTCTGGCCTTGAACACTCACTCCATGGAGTGCTTGAGTCAGCGAAGGGCCGCATTGTCAGCGTGCGAGATGTTCGACGGCGAACAATGTGGATACCACCCGATGGGTTTGATCCAGGAGAAAACGGAGATTCTGTTCGGCTCAGCATCGATCTGGTCATCCAACGTATGGCAGAAGAACGGCTTGAGTCTGCAGTCGATGAATATGGTGCTGCCGGAGGGCGAGTTGTCATCATGGATCCTTCCACCGGTGAACTGCTGGCTGTAGCCGACATCGACCGCACCAACACAACACAAGATGCACCTCTCCGTCGAAATCGATGTGTCAGCGATCCCTATGAACCCGGATCGACCTTCAAGCCCTTTGTATGGGCTGCCGCAACCGAAGCTGGCCTGGCACGACCAGATGAGACACTCCCCACACCGAGCCAAGGCCCTCACCGAACATCGTTCGGACGGCGAATTCGAGATGCTCATGACCGCGGGCCCACCTCGTGGCGAAATGTACTGGTCTACTCACTCAACAGCGGGATGGCCATCGTCGCCGAACGTATGCCGCACAGCCTGCTCCGCGAGACCGTTACAAAACTCGGGTTCGGTCGGATCACAGGGTGTGGAATCCCCGGTGAGACGGTCGGTATTGTCACACCAACGACCAAGTGGTCCAAGTACACGCAGACGTCCGTTGCAATGGGACACGAGATCGCGGTCACACCGATTCAGATGGCCCGAGCGTTCTCGGCATTTGCATCTCAAGGTCGAATCCCTGCCGCCACGATTCATGCGGCGAAGGATCGAAGCGCCCCCTTCTCGGTTCCGGTCTTCGAGCCGGCAATAGCCCGCCTCGCCCAAGAGACGATGCGGCGAGTCATGACCGAAGGGACCGGGAAGCGAGTGCAATCAGACCAGTACTCCATGTTCGGGAAGTCCGGCACTGCACAGCTCCCCAAGGCTGAGGGTGGCGGCTACCACGAGCATCGGTACGTCTCAAGTTTCATCGCAGGGGCACCAGCGGAGGACACGCGGCTCGTCGTGCTGTGCGTCATTGACGACCCCGATCGGTCGCTTGGTCGCTGGTACGGTGGGTCAACCGCAGGCCCGGTCGTGCGAGATCTCATCGACGGCGTTCTGCCGTACCTTGGTATTGCCCCAGATCGTCTTCAAGCAGCGGCCGACTAACAAACAGACCGCTTACCGCCAACCGGGATCTTTCCCCGTAGCGCCCGCAAGCTCACGGCATCCACCGATGACGAGGAGCCCTGCAATGCCCACAATCAGAAAGATGATTGCCGCCTCCCATGCACCGATCGCTCGGCACCAGGCCGCGCCAAATATGGGCTGCCATAAGGCGACATAGCGAATAACTTTGCCCGCAGCCGCAGTCGATGAAGAAGCCGTCGCAATCTTCCAACGAAGAAGAAGTCCGAGCAGCACAACCGCACCAAGTGGCCACAGCATGAGCCCCGGAGTCAAACCAGTTGGCCATTGATACCAGTTGGCTTTCCCATGCAATGTCAGTATGACGCCCGACATCAGTATCCAACCAGCGATGACGACTGGCACCGCTCGCAGCGACAGGCGAGGCCGTTTGCCTGCCAGCACATGAGATCCGATCGAAGTTGCCACAATGATCGTCATGAGCATCCACACGGCTCCCGGAAGCGGCATTCGCCAGTCGGGTACGAGCATGACTCCGGCCAGAAGTGCACCTGGCACCAAGAGCCCAATCCCTGGGATGAACCTCGACACAGCGGTGTGGAAGAGCAACAGCGTTGCCAGAACGAGCAACACGTATGCAGCGTCACTCCCCAAGACTGAGGCGGCGAACATCGCCAACAACATGGATCCCACAAGCACAATGATGGCCGGCCCCGTGGCTTGCACCGAGCTACTGCCAACGATGACCTCATCTCTTCGAGAATCCAGCAGATCGTTCAACACACCACCAAAGACAACCAACGCCACAGCAGCGGTCGCCGCAGCAATGGATGTCGGCAGAAGGGGCAAGGATGCCCCCACGGGGGGATCTTCTGTGAGATGCCCCGTCACGACGACAGCGAGAACTGCATCGCAAGCGACGCCAAACATGATCGTTCCCCGGGTATGTCCATCGTGGAGCCTGGCCAGCGTTCTTCTCCCATCCGACAGGTAGTCAACGGTTCGCGGTACGATAGCCCGCTCGGCGGTCGGCTGCCCCCAGAATTGGACCCATTCCACAGTGCCACAGTACAACCAGAATCGTGCTACCCATGATGCTTCAGGCGTTCGAATCGCCGTAGCGGTGGCGATGTACCACCCTGAAGTCGTCGGGCCGCTGGAACAAGGAGCCTGCGACGCATTCCTTGAGGCGGGCGGATCGAGAACCCACCTGTGCATCATGCCATGTGCCGGTGCATGGGAGCTTCCGTCGGCCCTCGCGGCAATGCAAGATCGCCTGGAACCGACCCCTGATGCCTTCGTAGCGTTGGGGTGTGTCATCAAGGGTGATACTTCACACGATCGATGGATTACCGGCGCCGTATGTTCGGAGTTGGCTGGTCTGTCTGTTCGGCTCGCGACGCCCGTGGGAATGGGCATCCTGACGTGCGACACCATGGAGCAAGCTCGAGAGCGATCAGGCGGAGCACGCGGCAACAAGGGCCGAGAAGCAATGCTCGCAGTCATCCAGCAGATCCACGAAGCCAATGATCTCCAATGGGGACTCCGACAGTGAACGATCATCATGTAGTACGCCGCGGCGCGTTGCTGGCTCTGTGTCAGTTTGAGTCGGGCCGAGAAGATGAGAATGACACCGTCCGCGAGGGCCTCCTCGCCGCCGATATCAGCGAGCGGTTGGTCGATGAAGCAATGGGGTTTGCGATAGATGTCTGGTCGGCCCGCGAGTCCATGGACGATCTGATTCGACCTCTTACGACAGAGTGGCCCCGGCATCGGCAGCCATTGCTAGACCGCTGTCTACTCAGGCTGGCTGCGTTCGAGATTTCATCCTCACGCGTTCCCCCGAAGATTGCAATTAATGAAGCGATTGAACTGGCGCGTGAATTCAGCACCGCGGAATCGCCGCGATTTGTCAATGGTGTGCTTGACCGGCTGTGGCATGAAACTCCAGAACAAGACTCAGTCACACCACAAGCCGAGGATCATCCACCAGCGTCCGGAGCTGTTTCCTGATGGGCCTTCTTCGGGCAACCGTTGGAGCTCTTCGTCGAGGGCTTGGCCGAACGCGAAACGCGATGGGCGGCTCGCTTGCACGAGTCCTTCGTGGGCGGCGACTCGACAACGAGACGCTTGAGATGATTGAAACCTATCTGCTGCAGGCCGACGTTGGCACAACGACAACACGAGAACTCGTTTCAGCACTTCGAGCTGATGCCGCTGCTGGCCAATTGGAACGAGGCGAAGATGCCATCGATTTTCTCAAGGCGCAGTTGCAGGAGAAACTCGGAGCGGTGACTCCCCTCGCCACCACTGAGGCGCCACCGCTTGTCATCCTCGTTGCAGGAGTCAACGGCGTCGGGAAGACAACGTCGGTTGCCAAGATCGCGCACGCACTTCGTCAGGATGGGCGATCGGTCCTGCTCGCCGCCGCGGATACGTTTCGCGCAGGCGCTGTTGCCCAACTCGCCATCTGGGGAGATCGCCTCGGAGTTGATGTGGTACGTGGCGCCGAGGGAGCCGATCCTGCCGCCGTCGTCTGGGACGCGGTTGAGGCTGCGATCGCCCGCAAGGTTGATGTGCTTCTGGTCGATACCGCCGGGCGGATGCACACCGAGGTCGGGCTCATGAGACAACTCACGAAAATCAAGGATGTGCTTGCCAAACGAATCCCCGGCGCCCCCCATGAAGTGCTGCTCGTCCTTGATGCCACGCAGGGTCAGAATGCGATGGTGCAGGCACAGCGTTTCAGCGAGGCCGTCGACATTTCGGGCATCTTTCTTGCCAAGCTCGATGGAACAGCCCGGGGCGGCATCATGGTCCCGATCGCACGAGAACTCGGGGTGCCTGTCAAACTCGTCGGGCTCGGCGAACGACCGGAAGATGTCGAGCCATTCGATCCCGCCGCCTTCGTCGATGCCATCTTTGCCGACGAATAGCACGCTGCGGAATCTGGCCCATGAAGCGGGGATGCGGCTCCGGTGGTGGAGCCGAGCAGACCAGATTGACCAGTGTGGAGCAGTGAAGCAACAAACCGCCCCAAGGACCGCTTGCGGCCCTTGAGGCTCTGTGCATTGAGCCAGGACTGACTCGGTCCACGAGTGGCAACACATACGCTGGCGGGGTATCGTCCGCACTGTGCAGGATGCGCCACCAGCCATTTCGAGGCAGCTCTTCCAATTGAGTCTGGTGACCGCCGTCCTTCTTGGCTCTGGCTCACTGCTCGCTGGCTCCGAAAATGAGAGCCGCACTGAGGCCGCCGCCCAAAACACCACCGTCATTCCCGCGCAGTCAGGACGCTCACTTGGCGGACTGGTACTCCCCGTCGAGCCTAAGGATGGCGACATTTCGATTCGTTGTACTCGGGGTTGGCATTGGAGAGACGGCAGTACACAACGGCTGGTTGTCCAAGGTGATGCCCTGATCAAGATCGCTGGCTGGCAATTCGAGGGACCACGACTTGTAATCTGGCTCGACCGAATCCCGAGTGCGGAAGGGCTCATCACACAAGTCGCGCTCTGGATTCCCGATGCCACTGCCCATTCGTCGAGCGTTGGCCGCGGCCCTACGGGGCGAAATTTGCTCATCGTCGGATCTGTTCGTGGCGAGACAGTCATCGACACTTCAATGATGAGCCCGGAGAAACCACGAGAGCTGGCTCATCTCATCAAGAAAGCCGATGACCGATTGGCGGCGTATGTCGCCAACCTTCACACCCAGCATCCCATTCTCGAAGACCACCCCACCATCGTGGATCGCCACACGCCTCCAGAAGACTTCATCCCGAAGCCAGGCGGCTCACTTCCTGCCGCCATTGAGAACCCGCTTGTACCGTCTACGCTGGATGAAAAATGGCTTCGCCAACCTGGAGCCTCGATCTCATTCAGTGCCAACCATATGACCGTGGACGCAGGCGAAGTTGAGTCGACGATTTTGGTCGATGGCAACGTCGTCGTTCACTATCGACCCGCAAACCGCAATGACGAATTGGGGGCCCTCAGGCTTTCAGCGGAACGAGCGGTGATCTATGCGAGTCCCACCAAACTGACCGAGGCGGCCGACACCCTATCGGCCGAAGATGTCAGAGGCATCTACTTAGAAGGCGCCGTCGTCGCAGAGTCCGACCGAGAGGACTATGTCATCCGGGCGCAGCGAATGTATTACGACTTTGTCACCGATCGCGCCGTCATGTTAGACGCAGTCCTGCGCACCTACGATCGCGAACGACGTGTCCCGGTCTTCGCCCGCGCCGAGGAACTTCGGCAACTGGCCACAGATCAGTGGTCCGGAAGCGGCGTGCAACTATCCGCATCTTCATTCGCTACTCCCACGCTGGCCATTGGGGCGGACACCGCGACGATTCGCCAAGTTCCAGGAACAATCTTGGACGACGGCACCCAAACCGAGACCAAGATCGAAGTCACGGGCGTGCACAACACGATTCGTGCAGGCGGAGTGCCCTTCTTCTACTGGCCCTACTTCAAGGGCTATGCGGACCGAATGCCTCTCGTCGGCCAAGCCACGAGTTTTGAGGACTACAAGGGCATTGGGATTGAGTTCAAATGGGATCTTCCAACGCTCTTGGGGCTTGACCCCCTACAAGATGACACGCTGACCCTGGAAACGTCCGGCTATACCAAGCGAGGCCCCGCCCTCGGTCTCAACTGGCGGTGGGACCGCCCCGGTGAGGCTGGCAGCCTCTCAACATGGGGAATCCACGACGACACGAATCGTGATGAGAAACTCAGCACCGGGCTCATCCAAAAAGTACCCAAAACTTGGCGCGGGTACTTGCTGTTCGAGGACAAGATCAATCTCGGCAACAATTGGAAACTTCAGGCCCAGGCTTCTCTGATCTCTGACTCTGTATTCATGAACTCATGGCGGAAGAAAAACTTTCAGGAACGACGCGAATACGAGACAAGCCTGTATCTCTCCAAGGACGAGGGAGACTCCTCGCTCTCAGCCCTGTTTGACTACTCGCTGAATGACTTCGTATCAAATAGTTGGCTGCTCGCCTCACAGGGATTCCAACTCGATGAGTTCCCAAAGGCTACGTATCGTAAGTTCGGCTTGGACTTTTTCGAGACTCTGACCTACAGCGGCGATATTTCCTTCAGCCGTTTCAAGGCGATCATCCCCAAAGGTACCGCAGGCGAAAATGGAATCACCCCCAATGCATTCCGAGGACCTGGTGTCGTATTCGGCCCTGGCGACGACATCAGCGTCGCATTAGCTCAACGCGGAATCGGTGACGACTGGTCCATGCGAATCAATAGCATGCATCATGTCACGATGCCACTGTCGTATGGGTCGTTTCAAGTCACACCATTCGCGTCTGCGCAACTCCAGGGCTTTCTGCAAAACGAAACGACCACTGTTGATGAAGATTCGGACATTCGCGGCATCGGAGGCGTCGGTGTTCACGCCACCACGACGCTCCAACGTGTCTACAACGGCGTTGACAATGACACGCTTGGACTACACCGACTTCGGGTGCTCTTGGATCCGTGGGTTCGGACTTGGATTTCCGCATCCAATTTCAACCCTGCAGAAGTCCCGGACTATGATCCGCTTATAGATGCCACAGCACGCGGCGGCGCTATTCAGTTCGGACTGAGAAACCGCCTTCAAACACAACGCGGGGCCGCTGGACGTTGGTACGACGCCGACTGGCTTACGACCTCCGTCGCAGCAACATTCAGTACTTCCGACGCAACTCGGCGCTGGTTTACCCCTCGCTGGAATGAGTCAAATCCGCTGTGGTCTTCCTTCGGCAACTTCGTTAATGGATCAATCGACTTCCGGCCGGCTGAAGCCGTCACCTTTGTGAGCGAAGGAACCTGGGATCTCGACCTGGACGGCTGGACTCGCTATGCGATCGGCGTCGACTTTGATCACTCCCCACGGCTTTCAACGGGTATCGCCTACCGATACTTTGATGTCCCAGAGGACTACGCCGACGCATTCCCGAACAACGTCCAAAATGCGCTTGGTGAATTGCTTGAGTTCCAGGCCGACTACGAAGTTTCCAAGACCTACAAGCTCTCACTGACCCCGCAATACAACTTCGCCGAAGATGACTTTCAGTCTGTCATTGCGAGAGTCACAAGACACCTCCCTGACTTTGATCTGACTTTCTACGTCAACTATGACCAGATTGAGGGCGAGACTTCTGCAGGACTCCAACTGAGTAACACCAGGTTCTAGTAGTGTCCGTTGGCAGTCCACCGGTGACCGGCTGATTCAGCAAATCGAGAACACGTCGCACGATCAATTATCGTGTGACTCAATCGACTGAGACGAAAAAAACAGACGTTCCAAACTCGGAATATCAAGCCTTTCACATCGCTCTCGCGGGTCAATGCCAGCAGCCCGTACACACGCTTCGCCAAGAACGCCGCCGAGTTGTTTCCGCCGTGTCGAGTAGAGTTTGGTCACAAATGCTGCGAACGCCCGAACGTCCCCGGCAAACTGATGATCCCGTGGCTCAATAGTGATCATCGCGCTCGTCACTTTCGGCGGCGGCCAGAAACAACCCGGCCCGAGCGTCGCGAGTCGTCGAACATCTCCTCGCGACTGCACGAGGATTCCAAGTGGTCCCCAAGCAGAGGTGCCCGGATTCGCCAGGAGGCGTTCAGCAACTTCGTCTTGAATTGTCACATATTGACCAAGACATGAATACTCGCCGAGCAGTAACTCAGCCATCAGTGGGCTTGCAATTTGATATGGAAGGTTTGCAACGAGTCGAAACGCTCGCCCGCCTAATACCTCAACAACTTCGCGTGAAAGCGATCGCCCATGCCCGAGGCAATCCCCACGCACCAGTGTCACTCGCGATCCATAGCGATCCGAGACTAGATCCGCGAAGCCGCGGTCAATCTCTACGGCCACCACCTCTGCGCCACGATCCAAAAGTGGTTCGGTCAAGGCTCCAGTCCCAGGGCCAACTTCGAGAACCAAGTCGCCCTGCCCCACCCCAGAAGCCTCAACCAACCGGTTCAAGAGGTTGTGATCGTGCAGGAAGTTTTGACCAAAACGTTTGCGAGGACTCAGGCCGTACTCGGCCAACAGTGCCTTGATCTCCGAGAGTCGCTGCATGGCCCCGCTCAGGCCTTACCGAGATACTCGCCCGTTTCAGTATTGATCTTGACACGCTGCCCCGTCTCAATGAAGGGCGGCACACGAACGCGGGCCCCGGTCTCAACGGTTGCTTCCTTGAGCTGATTGGTAGCAGTCGCCGCCTTTGGCTGAGGCGCCGTTTCCGTGATTTCAAGATCGACAGCAGCAGGCAAATCAACTCCGAGCGCCCGCCCATCAAACACAGTGACGACGCACTCAAGGTTCTCCAGCAGCCAGTTCGTCTGATCGCCCAGAAGTTCCCCCTCGATTTCCACCTGATCAAACGTCTCGGTATCCATAAAGACAAACGGTCCCTTGCCATGGCCGCTCGAGTCATAGAGGTACTGCATCTTGCGACGGTCGATCGATACATCTTCGAGCTTGTCGCTTGAATTGAGGCGATTCGTCTTGATCGTCCCCGTGTCGACATTCTTCATTTTAGCCTGCACGTAGGCAGGTCCCTTGCCGGGCTTGACGTGGTCTGTATCGAGCACCACCTGCAGTTGACCTTCGTAGATCAATGCTTGGCCTTTTCTTACGTCTGTTGCTTTGATGGGCATTGGATGCCTCCTGACTCAGCGAGCCGTCGCTTCGGCTCGTGTTTCTCGTAGTACCGTCACTTTGATTTCACCAGGGAAGGTCATTTCATCCTCGACACGACGCGCAATTTTGTCAGCAATGACAAAAGCCTGGTCATCATTGACTCGCCCTGAGTCGACAATCACCCGTACTTCTCGCCCCGCCTGAATAGCGTAGGCCTCTCGAATCGAGCCGCTCTCGCGAGCAATATCTTCCAACTGCTTGAGCCGCTGAATGTACAGCTCCATGGACTCGCGACGAGCTCCCGGACGCGCTCCCGATACGGCATCGGCTGCCATGACAATCGGCGTATACGGGCTGGTCGACGGGATGTCGCCATGGTGCCCACCGATGGCGTTGAGCACCTCATCTCGCGTTTCTCCAAAGCGTCGGGCGAATTCCATTCCGATCGCCGGATGTCCGCCCTCCATTTCATGGTCCATCGCCTTGCCGATGTCGTGCAAGAAGCCACAACGTCTCGCAATGGCGCCATCAAGTCCTAATTGATCCGCAATGCACTGGCTTAGGAATGCGACTTCCACGGAGTGACGGAGAACGTTCTGCCCGAAGCTCGTCCGGAAGTGCAGTTTGCCCATCGCCTCGACAATCTTTGGGTGCAGCCCGCGCATCTTTGCTTCAACAATCGCAGCGTTCCCCTTTTCAACAACCCGCTCTTCGAGGTCGTTCTTCACACCCGCGACGATCTCCTCAATCCGCGAGGGGTGGACCCGGCCATCCGCCACAAGGCGGGCAAGCGATTCTCCGGCAATGGCACGCCGGATCGGATCGAAGCATGACACTGAGATCACACCGGGCGTGTCGTCAACCAGAATGTCCGCCCCCGTCGCCCGTTCGATCGCGCGGATGTTTCGACCCTCTCGCCCGATGATGCGGCCCTTCAAATCGTCTGAAGGGATCTTGACGGACTTCACCGTCGAGTCAGCGACATGCTCTGCTGCAAAGCGTTGAATCGCCATGAGCGTAATCTCGCGACTCTGCCGCTTGGCATCCCCCTCCGCCGACTCAATGATCTGTCGCTTCAAGGCCGCTGACTCCTCCTCAGCCTCGTGCCCGACTCGCTCCAGAACTTCGGTTCGGGCATCCTCCAGCGTCAGGCCAGAGACTTCGGCGAGCCGAATCGTGATTTCGCCGTCCCGAGCTTCAACGACCTCAGCACGCTTCTCGACATCATCCTCGCGAGATTGGACCTTCGACTGCCGCCGATCAAGCGACGACTCCCGGCCCGAAAGCCGTTCGAGCTTTTCTTCAAGGCTGTCTTCACGCTTCGAGAGGCGTTCCTGATTCGCCTTGATGTCCTTCTTCGCCTCGCTGACTTCTCGGTCAACTTCCTTTCGGCGGTCCTTCGCGGCCCGCTCAGCATCAAGTTCGGCCCTTTGCCTCAAAGCTTCTGCCTCGGACTCCGCGGCGGCTCGAATCGTCTCCGCTTCCTTTCGAGCAGCGGTGACGACGCTTCCCGCGATCAGTTTGAGCGCCACAGCCCCGCCCACACCCCCGACAAGAATCCCAGCCAAGAGCGTAAAGGCTGCGGTCCAGTCGAAGGCGAGCAACACCGGCATCCCCTCCATCACATGGTCGCTCCATGCACCGAATTGAGAGTCGGTTGCAAGCATCGTGTTCTCGAATATCACTTCCCGCGTCGGCATCGGGGGTTACTCCAAGTACCGACTAGCCCTCACATGCCCTCAAACGGACAATGTCGACACGTACGGGAATAAACCCGCCAGATTCTCCGGCCGCGTGAGGCACGCAACCGAAGTACCAGACCGATCATCGGCCTGACATCGGCCGATGTGTGGTGTGGGCGAATGCCCACGAAGAACCCCCAGGCGTTGGACGACTTCAGCCATCCCTTGAGCACACTTCATCTATCACCGCCGCACTGCGGACGGTGTCGACCCATCGGTCGAGAAAATCGGTCCAGCCCGTGTCTTGGCCAGCCGTGAAAATAGGTGACGGTGCCCGCTTCAGGCATAATCCCGCCACCACGCTTCATGAAGGAGCCACTATAACGGTTCTCGCCCCCGGGGCCCCCGGGTATTCTCCGCCCTAGAGCAGCTCCGCCCGGGACACACTCAATGCCATCCTCGAAACCAATCACAAAAACCCATTTCAGGCCGTTGATAGAGCGGATCATCGTGTCCGGATCCAAGCGGAAGAAGCATCAATTCATCCGAATGCTATTCCTTGCGATTCTGGCAGGAACTGCAGCAATCTCGGTTCTGACGACTGCTGGGCTCGGGGGGAACGTCTCGCTCCGAAGTCTGGCTATGGCAGGGGCATTTATCTTCGAGGCGACATCAGTCGTGGAAATCGTGCTTATTTGTCTCGTCACGCCTATTTTTATGGCAGGAGCGATCCAACAGGAGTCCTCACCTCGAACATGGGATCTCCTGTTGACCACCCCCCTGTCCTCGATTGGAATCGTCGTTGGCAATCTGGCTGGAAGAGTGTTCTTCGTACTCGCACTCATTCTTGCAGGCCTTCCGATCTTGCTCAGCCTCCAACTCTTCGGTGGCGTCAATCCCGCGTCAATCATGCAGTCGGCGGTCATTGCAGCTGGGACGGCCTGTGTTGTCGGGGCAGCGGCGGTCATGCTGTCGGCAAGTCGAACGGGAGGCCGGCGGGCCGTCCTCGCCTTTTACACCGGCATCGCCGTGGTATTGGCGATCACGTGGGTGGCTGATGCCTCCCTCCGCGAGCCGCTCGCCGGCTCAATTGGAGCCACTGGAACAACTTGGGCCACCGCGTTGAACCCGTTCCTTGTTCTCGAATCTCTCCTTCGACCCGCGAGCTACGTCGCAATCGCTCCGCTTGAGAGCACCAGTTTCACACAATTCTGGCTTGGTAACCCTGTTGCAGCATTTGCAGCTACGTGTGGGCTCACGTCGGTCGCACTCGTTGGGTGGGCAACGCTCCGCGTTCGAACACTCGGCCCGCTCATCGGACAAGGAACCGCCGACCGAAAGAGCCTGAGCAGAGGGCCGCGACCCATCGGCCTCAACCCAATTTCATGGCGAGCATCGTCCGGTCGACCCCGCCGAAGAGTCAAGGATGTCATCCGCTGGGGCTGGGCTGGTGCTGCGTTCATTACCGCGGTTGTCATCGTGTCGCTTCTAGGAGGAGGGCTCATTTCGCCAACAACTGCAAGATCCGCACTGCTCATGGCCCTCATCATCGAGACATGCACACTGATTTTGGCTGCCATAGCGGTCTCGGCGACATCGATCACGCGGGATCGCGAAGATGGCAGCCTCGACTTGCTCCTTACGACGCCAATTCAAGCAACCCCCTACCTCAATGGAAAACTGCTTGGAGTGGGCCGGCTCCTGATTCCACTCCTACTTGCCCCGCTTCTCACCGCGATTGTCGTGGCAGCGACCTTGGCGTTCCATCCTGCTGATCCTGATGTCACTCCTCAAGCCGGAGTCACTCAACATACGTATGCCTCGTGGGGTGGCCTGCTCGGCTTTGCCATGACCCTGCCTGTCTTTGTCGGCTTCTGCATTGCGATCGGTTTGCACTGGTCCGTGCGGAGCCGGCGTTCGGGCCAAGCAATGTTGGCGTCCGTCCTGATCGCCGGTCTGGCAGCAGGACTTCTCGTTCCCTGCGTCATACCCGCCCCCGCAGCGGTTCCTTGGTACGCAGTACCGATCGTCTCCATGAGCCCCGTGGCGAGCATCCTGCTCGCAACCGGAGGCTCTGGCAGTATCGTTGCATCATCATTTTCGAGCGATGGCGAACAATGGTGGCTCATCGCATCGGGGGGCATGGCATCAATCGCATGGTTGACCGTGGTCATGATGAGCCTGAAGACCACTGCCCGCGGCTTCGTACGGACCATGCGCCAACTTGCCGGCACCTCGTAGAGTCAGACCAGAATGGCTGCGGGATGCTCAATCAACTCCTTGAGCGTGGCGAGATATCTCGCCGCAGTCGCCCCGTCAACAACGCGGTGATCGTTGCTCAAGGTCGCATTCATCTCCCAACCGATACCTAGCTCGCCATCCCGAACAACCGGCTTCTGTATCGAGGCGCCGACCGCGAGAATCGCGCTGTTTGGAGGGTTGATGATGGCGGTGAATGCATCCACTCCAAACATGCCGAGGTTGGAGATCGTGAAGGTGGCACCGTCCATTTCATCCATGGACAGCCCGCGTGTTCGAGCCTTCTCCGAAAGCATCCGCGTTTCAGACGAGATGACTCGCAGGCTCTTGGTGTTGGCCGAGTGGATCACCGGCACAACGAGACCCCCGCCCCGCTCCTCAGGCAGCGCCACAGCAATGCCGATATTCACGTCGCCGTGATACACAATGGCATCTCTATCCCAGGATGCGTTCATAAGTGGATTGCGATGCATCGCAACTGCGCACGCTCGCACAATGAGGTCGTTGACGGAGAGCTTCACACCCTGATCCGCCAACTCAGCATTGAGTTGCTTACGGAGATTCATCATCGCGTCCATGGCGAACACCATCGACACCTGATAATGGGGAATATCTTGCTTGGACTCGACCAACCGGCGTGCAATCGTCTGCCTCATGCTGCTGACAGGTTCCCGACGATCATTCTCCAGCCGCGCCAAAGGAGAGGGAGTCACCTCCACTTTGGTCGCCGGAACCGGAAGAGACGGCTGCTCGATGATTGGCGCAGGTGGCTCGGCTGGCTTCGCGGATGGAGGCACCGCGGCCCGAACCTCATCCGTGATCTTGGCAGCGTCGAGTACGTCGCGTTTGATCACACGGCCAGATGGGCCGGATCCGCGAAGCGATGCCACATCAACGCCGTACTGATCGGCAAGCCGTCTCGCCACCGGGGTCACTCGTTGCTGGTCACCTGCCGCACGAGTCTCTTCTCGCAGGGTTGGTTCCGACGGTGTAGGCGAGGGCTGAACTACCGCAACCGGATCCACTGCCGCTACGGAATTGTCGTCATCTTCTCCGGCAAGTATGGCCAGCACAGTTCCAACATCTACCGATAGACCCTCATCGACGTCGATGCTCAAGATCACGCCGTCATCGAATGACTGCATCTCCATCATCGCCTTATCTGTTTCGATATCGGCAATAACATCCCCTGCAGAAACCTCATCGCCCACGGCGATATGCCATTTGACGACGGTCCCCTTCTCCATCGTGTCGGAGAGCCGCGGCATGGTGATGTCAATGGTCATTGGCGTCTCGCCTTTCACTCGAAAGCATGTGCTCATGCGTTGTAGGTGACACTACGCACTGCCTCGCAAATCTTCCGGGCGTTGGGCAACATCTCTTGTTCGAGGTTCGAAGCGTAAGGCGCCGGAACGTCGTCACTGTGAACTCGGTGGACATGATTGTCCAGATCATCAAAGCACACACGATGAAGTTCGGCTGCAACCTCGGAACCCACCGATGCAAAGGACCACGATTGATCGACCACGACGCAGTAGTTGGTCTTTCGTACCGAAGCTGCAAACGTATCAATGTCCAGTGGCTTGATAGATCTTCCGTCGATAACTTCGCAATCGATCCCCTCACGAGCGAGCGCTTCGGCTGCCTCAAGGCAAAAATGAACGGGCCGGCCAAAGCTCACAATGGTGCAGTCTGAACCAGTGCGGACAATGTCCGCAGTCCCGATCGGGATGGTGTACGACTCCTCGGGGACATCGCCCGTCATCGAAAGCATTCGTTCACTCTCAAGACAGAACACCGGATCATCATCCTGAATCGCCTGAGTCAGAAGCCCCTTGGCCGAGTACGGCGTCGAAGGAATGATGATCTTGAGCCCAGGGACATTCGCATACATCGATTCGACGCACCATGAGTGTGTTGATCCAAGTTGCCCGCCAGCTCCATCATTCCCACGAAACACGATTGGACAACCGAACTGGCCTCCGCTCATGTAGAGCATCTTTGGAGCATTGTTGAGAATAGGGTCGGCTGCGACGAGACTGAAGGACCAAGACATGAACTCAACGATCGGGCGAAGTCCCATCATGGCAGCCCCGATGCCAAGCCCTGCGAATCCGCTCTCTGAGATGGGCGTGTCAATGACTCGCTTTGGCCCGAATTCATCGAGCATGCCCTTGCTCACCTTGTAGGCGCCGTCGTACTGAGCGACTTCTTCTCCGATCAGAAAAACACGGTTGTCACGCCGCATCTCATCGGACATCGCTTCCCGCAACGCGTCTCGAAAACTGATTTCACGCACCGGAAGTCTCCTGATCATCCCGCCTTCGGCGGAGGAATTCAGGCTTGCTGGTCCCCGTATATGGACCCCAGTTTCCCGTGTACACATCGTGATGCAGTTCTTCGAGGCCCGGCGGAGGAGATGCCTCTGCCCATTTGACCGCCTGCCTGATGTCACTGCGAACCTGCTTGCCAAGTTGCTTGAAATTCTCGCCAGTCAATAGATCTCGATCAACAAGCCATGCAGCGAGTCGTTCGATCGGATCTCGAGATTCCCACTGCTCTTCTTCTTCGTGCGTGCGGTACTTGCGAGGATCGGACATCGAGTGCCCTTTGAATCGATAGCACCGCATGTCGATCCAGCAGGGGCGGCTGGTCTCACGACAACGATCTACCAATGGCTTCATCCCGCGGTAGACATCCAACACATCCATGCCTTCCAAGCAGGCCGCATTCATGCCGTACGCCCGAGCACGTTCGACGAGATGCGTCCCCGCAGCAGTACACCGCTCGACAGCCGTTCCCATTGCGTACAGGTTGTTCTCCACAATGAAGATGACGGGAAGTTCAAGAACGGCAGCAAGATTCATCGCCTCGTGGACGGCCCCTTGATTGATGGCTCCGTCGCCCATGAAGCAAAGCGTCACATGGTTGCTCTTGCCACCATCAATAACCTCGTCCCGGTATTTCGTCGCAAAGGCAAGCCCGGCACCGAGTGGCACCTGAGCACCGACAATTCCATGGCCCCCGTACATATGGTGCTCGGCATCGAAAAAGTGCATCGAGCCACCCTTGCCCTTGGCACATCCACCAATTCGACCGAACAACTCAGCCATTCCGACTTCAGGCTTCATTCCGCGAGCAAGCGCATGGCCGTGATCCCGATACGCCGTAATCACAGGATCGTCCGAATTGACGGCTGCAATCGTTCCTACGGCGACGGCCTCTTGCCCGTTGTAGACATGAAGAAAGCCACCTGCCAGACGGTTCTGGTAGGCCTGCATCGACCGCACCTCGAACTCCCGAATCAACATCATGTCTCGGAGCCAACCGAGCAGCACGTCGCCCGTGGGCAGGGATACCACCTCGGTCTCAGGGCTTGACTCGGTCGTTGGATCGGTCTGGTTCATGGGAATCGCCGTCATGGGTATGTTGAGGCAGTGCAGTATATCGGCGGAAACAGATGTGCCGCCGACAGACGGCTCACTGAACGCTCACGTGAATCTCGGTAGATCGGGCTGCGGGGGCCACAGGCTCCCACGGCCGTTGGTAGACAAAGGTGAGATCCGCTTGTCCGGCCGCATGCCCCTCGACATGCCATTCCTGTTCACCAGCCCCGCCCACGCGACCAGAGGGAAACTTTGTGGCGCCTGGCGTCACGACGAGGCACTCCATTCCACTCGATCGGGCCGCATCCACCGACCATCCGTACCCGGTCCCCGCCGTCACGGGCAACATCACGGTCGTGGTTCCACCAATGCGAAGGGCGATATCCCTGACATCAGACTCTGGTGCGCAACCGACAGACACAGCGACAGCGACTGACGCCACAACAACTCTCATTGACTTCACGACGACCTCCATAGATTCAATCCCTTTCCCGCTCTGGCCAGTGTCCCGAATCCTAGCAGGCTGCCTAGAAACGCCGGTGCGATCACGTGCCGGGCGATGCCTCGCCCCGAACGCTCTGGCGATTTTGAAGTCATCTCCAAGATCGCCGTTGAGACTCGAACGGCGTGGTCACGGCGGCGGATCGCCGGAACCAGAGCCGTCAGAGTTCTTGAGCAGCCGCGATCCATGTTGCCCACCTTGCTGCGAGAGTCTGTCATATTGCAACCGAATGTGGCTAATCTTGGATTCTGGACCAAAAACGAGCCCCTGTCACCATGATGGAGCCAACTCCAATTGAAAACCGCCGGTACAATCGGCGGCGGGGGAACGTTACCTCTAAGGCATTTCGTCTTAGACGGTCGGTATTGGTATGCCACGGGGTACTGCCCCGAGATACGCGGGTTTCCTGCTGGTTCATTTGAATCAGCCAGCATCTCTGGAGATTGATCGAGATGAATGACTTTCGCCTCCGCACCCTCAGCAGGTTCAGCCTGGCCTTTGGCTTAGCACTTGCGTTCAACGCCGCTGCAACATCATTGATGGCTGAAACGCTGTACGTGAACGATGAATTTATAGATGATCCCGCGGAACCTGATGACATGATGGGGAGTTGCGAGAATGCCCAATACTCGTCGATTCAGGAAGCAATTGTGGACGCAGCCAGCGGTGACACAATCATGTTGTGTGATTGTGTCGACGGCGGCGACGAAGAGGTCTACCTAGAAGAGCCCGATGAAGATGCTGTCATCACAATTCCTGCAGATATCACAAGCCTGACAATCAAATCAGTCTTTGGGCCAGACAATGTCATCCTCTCGGGCGAGAGCACAATGCCGCTGGTCAGGCTCGAGGGCGAGGACCAAACACTCACGCTGGTTGGACTGACGCTGGCCGGGGGCCAACCAAAGGGAATCGAACTTGACCAGCCGCCAGACGGCGAACTTAACGCCTACGTCGGTGGAGGAATTCTCATTCTCAAAGGCGAAGTCGATTTGCAGGGGTGCATCGTCCAGAACAACACCAGCTTCTTTTCGCCAGAAGACTACGGCTGGGGCGGCGGCGCTTATGTTGGTAAGGGAGCCAGCCTCGTCGTCCAGAATTATGTGCCGACCTTGTTCGATCTCTGGAATGACCCCGCTGGAGTCTATCCAACAATATTCACAGCAAACTCGGCGATCCGAGGTGGAGCCGTGTACGCGGAACCCACTGCGCAAGTGACACTCATTGCGGCAGAAATCAACGCCAACGTCGCTTTGCTCCTCGGCGGTGGCATCTACGCATCAGAGGGATCGATCGTCGAGATGATCGGCGGCACCCTGTGTGGAAACTACCAACCCGAAAATGCCATGGCGGCTATGCCGGAAATCCCGATCCTCTCAAAGAACATTTGGGGCCGAGTTGATCGGAACCAGTCGTACCCCGGCTGCGTTGCCGTTGACTGCGACTCGCCCACGGAGTGCATCTGGCTCGACCCTGACGTGGACCCCGTGAACGTCATTACGGTCAATGCGGGAGAGTCGATCCAGGCAGCAATCAATGCCGCCGGACAAAATCACACGAAGATTGAGGTGTTGCCAGGAATCTACCTGGAGACAATCAACCTCGAAGGCAAGGCAATCCTCATCGAGGCAAGGGACCCCGACCCAGGAGCCACGGTGATCGAAGCGCCGAGTAATGCGAACTGGGACGCCAACAATGATGGTCAATTCGACAACGAGTGGCCGGCCTGGAAGTGGGATGCATCGGTAGTCACGATGACCAGCGGCGAGAAGGAAGAAACTATCCTGCGCGGCCTGACCATTACAAACGGCCTCGGAGCAGAATTCTTCGTTGATGCGATCAACGGCATAGACTCTCCGGAGCCCTATGCCGGCGTCACAGGGGGAGTTGGTGGCGGAATCCTATGCGGCAACGCATTCCCAAGAATCGAAGACTGCTACATTCACGACAACTTCGCGAGCGGTTTGGGCGGCGGCGTTTTTTCTGGTGCCGGTTCCGAACCGTCGGTCCTGAACACCATCACCTGCGGAAACCAACCGGGCAACTTTTTCGGACCCATCATCTCTGAAGGCGGCACCTGTGAATCTCTCACATGCGTGGATGACGATGGCAACGGCATTCCCGACACATGCGACCTTCACGTTCCGCCAATAGTCACGCCAATGGATCCAGACTTGGATTCTGCCTTGCTACAAGTTGCATTGGACGCCGCTATCGATGTGGCGCACCATGGCGATGTGATCGAGTTCCCTTCCGGTACCTACGCCGTAACGATTAACCCGCTCGGCAAAGCCCTGCTCTTCCGCGGTGCCGGACCGACCGAAACCATCCTTGATGGCGGCGATTCGCAAACAGTCATCACGTGCCGCGAGGGAGAGACCAACGACACGAGGTTTGAGGATCTATCCATCTCCTCCGGCCGTGGGTCTCGCGGTGGCGGCGTCGCACTGACCGCGTCGAGCCCCGCGTTCTCCAACGTGACATTCTCAAGCAACGTCGCCGAAAGTCGTGGCGGAGCTGTATACATGTCGGACGGAGCCAAACCCCTCTTTGACAACTGCCGTTTCGATCAGAACACCGCCAACTGGGGCGGCGGCGCCGCCTACGCACTCAAGCGTTCAGCGCCCATCTTTTCGAATTGCACGTTCACAGACAATGAAACTGGTCAAATGGGTGGTGCTGTCGCAGCCGTTTGCAAAGAGTCGTCTTACCCAGTCGGCATACCGAACCCCTACCCCTATGGAGTCGGCGGAAGTTTGCTGACCTTCTTCAATTGCAGCTTCGCGACGAACTCATCCGCTCGCTACGGTGGAGCGGTCTGGTCAGGCTTCGCCTGCGAACCCTGGTTCGACAACTGCACTTTCCAGAACAACGTTGCTGAGTGGTCTGGCGGAGGCGTCTACGTCCAGAGTATGAGCGAGTATTCAGATGCATCCGACTCATTCACATTCGGGCCGCATCCTGGCTACCCGGATGAGCTCATCGGGTATCCAGTGTTCGCCGATCTAGATGACGATGGTGTGGGGGCTTCATCCTTCGCATGCAATGAACCAAAGTCAATCTGGGGAGATGCCAGTGCATGGTGGGATCCCTACATGGAGATCGTGCCCTTCAATGATGACACCGAGTGCCTCTATTGCAATCCCGACGTCAACCGCGACATGCGGGTCGATTACCACGATCTGATCAGGGTGGTCGGTGAATGGGGCAACTGCGAAGACGATCCATTTGACGATCCGCTTCCAGTACTGTGTGACGAAGACGTCAATGGCGACTACGTTGTCGAGGTCTTGGATCTACTGGAAGTGCTCATCCACTACGGCAAGGAATGCCCCGTCGAGTAATCGTGCCCAGAGAAAGAACTCAATTGCAGCATCCCCGGCTGGTCCGCCAGTTGGGGATGTTTGCAATTGGTCTCAGGCCCAGGGGACTCGGACCGGCCGGCAGGCTGCTGGATCACCCGCGGAGCAGGTGAGAAGCATCTCGTGAGTCCAATGAGTGACGCCCGCCCACCGTCAGGGGTCGTGGATCTGCGTGAACCGCCATCAATGTGGTTGGCATGGACGGCACCTGCCGACTGGACAACCCAACCATCTATGGGGTGCCTGCACCGGGCGCCCTAGCCTTGATCGGCCTAGCATCGCTGCTAGGAACCCGCCGCCGCCGAAGCCTCCGCGGCTAAACCTCACTCATCAATCCCTTGTTCAACACAAGACCGATCGGAGCGACGATCGGTCTTGTGGTGCGCAGTACGCGGAAATTACTCCGTGTCCTCAGGCAAGAGATCACGCCAGCGCTGCGCTTCGTCGGGCTTTCCCTGCCCATCACGCAGCGACACCATCAGTGTGACTGCGTCGTAGGTCTCCTGATGCGCGTCGCCAAATTCAGCGACGTTGAGCGCGTGACATTCAATCGCCAGCGGCTCAGCTTCCTCGTACTGGCCGATGGTGATCAGACAATCCGCAAGGTAGTACATCGTGTACATCGTCTGTTTCGATTGGTCGCCCAGCTGGCTGCGGAAGGCCGCCAATGCGTCGCGAAGGAGCGGCGTTGCCTCATCGCACTTATCTTGTTTTCGAAGAATCTCCGCCAGACTGGTTCTCGCTCGCGCTGTCACCATATGCCTGTTGCCCAGCGCCGCTGGCGCGAGATCCAGCGCCTGCCTCAGATAGGACACAGCCTCCTCCCCTCGCTCAAGCCGATTCAAGAGAACACCCATGCGATACAGGCTCTCGATGGACTGTTCGTGCTTGGCCCCCAGTGCACGAATGAGTCCATCCATCCGCTCCTGTTCATAAGGCAGCGCCTCTTCAAGCCGTCCCTGTCGCATCAACCAGGCGCTCATATTGCCGATTGCATACAAAGTCTCGTGATGATCGTCTCCAAGATTGCGTCGGTTACCTGCAATAGATTGCTCGTAGTAGGGCAAGGCCTCATCAAACTTCTTCTGCATGGTCAGAATGGCACCTATGTGCCCAATGGCCGCAATCGCCGAATCGGAATCTTCGCCTTGGAACCGCCTGCTGACATCCAGTGCATCTTGTGCATAGCGCGCCGCCTGGTCATACCGAGCCCACTTGCGATAGAGCATGGCCAGCATGAGTTTTCGCTCGATGGTGTCCCGTGCTCCCTCGCCACTTCGTCGTGCCACGGCGAGCGCTCCGAGAAAGTGCGGCTCGGCCTTCTCATACAGTCGGAGGTTCACAAAGGCCATCCCGATCCTGTTTCGCAGTTCAATCTCATCGGCCTGCGTATAGAAGTCCTTGCTCATTCGCTCCCATGTGCGATCGAGCATGACGGTGACCAATTCCTTATCCATGCCCTCGGCCTGTACATACTGCATCGACGCAAGCAACTCACTGGAGAACTCTCCGGCGACTTGGGCTCGAGCCAAATGGAACTTCGATACGCCGTAGAGCAAGATGATCGCCCCAAGCGCGATGATCACGCCGAGCGCTACAACAGACGTCACTCCTACTGCGAGTTTGTTGCGACCGACAAACTTCCGCGTGCGGTACCAACGCGATACTGGTCCGGCCTCAAGAGGTTCGCCTGAGAGATACCGATTGACATCGTCGGCCATGTGCTTGGGCGAATCGTATCGTTCGTCGCGATTCTTTCGGAGCGCCTTGAGCGGAATCCACTCGAGTTCTCGCCTGAGCATGGCAGCCAGTTCCTCGATGCGGGCGTTTCTGGCCTTGCTGATCCGCGTGACTTCCTTGGCATCGAAGGTGCTCAGCCGGGTGCTTGGTCTGGTCGGCTCGTCTTCGCGAATAATCCGCCTGACTTCGTCAAAGCCTGCACCTTGCAGCTGCTTACTGGTAAATGGCACTTCACCGGTCAACAATTCGTAGAGCAGCACCCCCATCGCGTAGACGTCAGTTCGCGTATCGATGCCCGACTCGGTCAGTTCCGCCTGTTCAGGGCTCATGAACTCAAGCGTGCCGATAAACTGCCCAACGTTGGTGCAGAGCGTCTTGTCAGTAAGCGGCTGCGAGGTTGCCTTAGCCACGCCAAAATCAATGACCTTGACGTGCGGGGTGTCGTCATCGCCACGGTGCACGAGCACGTTCGATGGTTTGATATCGCGGTGAATAATGCCCTTGGTGTGCGCATGCTGGATGGCGTCGCAGATATCGATGAATAGCCGCAGTCGATCCTTGATGGGAAATGCATTCTGATCACAAAACTGGGTGACGGGAAGTCCCGGCGTGTACTCCATCGCGAAGTAAGGTCGACCTTCGGGCGTCGCGCCGGCTTCGAAGACTTTGGCGATTCCCGAATGGTCCATCATCGCCATCGCCTGTCGTTCGGCCTCAAAGCGTGCCACGACAGACTTGGTGTCCATCCCCTGCTTGATGATCTTGATGGCGACCCGTCGCTTGACAGGCTCGAGTTGATCGGCCAGCCACACGGTGCCCATGCCACCCTCCCCGAGCAGCCGAAGCAGCCGGAAGTGGCCGAAGGACATCGACTCCGTTTCGGAGTGCGATGACGCACTCACCGTCTCAGCAGACGGGTTGACCTTGGGTGTGTCCGATTCTGTCACAGTACGCCTCCATTGGCGATGCTAGCAGCGTGCTCGTTGCGCAGCATGTTTCAGATATGTCAGAACCACCGCGCTCACTGAACGGTTTCGCCTGTGCCTCTCAATGGCAGCACGGTCAACGCCTTGCCACAGTGGTGCGTCAGTTCGAACAGCCGGACTTGGCACCGACGAGAAAGTCGCCTTCCCACAAAGGTGCGGTCATCAAGCCTTCAGACGTCGCCATCGCCGGTTTTTGCCTGCGACGGGTGACCAACATCAGATCGTGTGAATTAAATTCTAATCTGGTGTACCCCCGTGTAGACTGAAACGCGATGCATGCTGGCCCCTGCCGCCCCACCAAGTGGGCGGTCCGTGGCCTGCCAAGGAGAACGCTCCAATAGGGGCGACAAAGAGAGGACACCCATGCACTTCCAAATGGGCCTCTCTCAAGATAGGTATGGACCAATGGAGAGGAACGCGGGTGGCAGGATTCGAACCTGCAACCTTCGGTTTCGTAGACCGATGCTCTATCCAATTGAGCTACACCCGCTGGGGAGCGGGGATGGTACCGCCTGCCTTACCGCATCGCCACGGGGGCGAAGCCCCGGATATCGGCCTGCCAGTTGACTTGGAGGGCCGGGGCTGGGATACTCCCCGATTCCAGTCTGGTCCCCTCCGGTGGGGACTGGCCTCAAGAGATCTGGAGATGATTCGGTGCCCAATACCCCCGCCCGCAAAAAACAGATGCGACAGGACGACGCCAGACGAGCCCGCAATAGGTGGCGTAAGCGAGTCCTCAAGGACCGCACCAAGGAATTCTTGGTCGCAATCCAAGATCGCAATGTCGAGTCTGCTGAAACTGCGTTCCGCGCGGTCCAAAAAGCACTTGATCAAGTTTCGACGACCAGCACGATTCACAAGAATCATGCAGCCCGTCGCAAGAGCAGGCTCTCACAGCGACTTCGGGATCTCAAGACGTCACTGGCTGGCTGAACCCTGCTCTCAATCAAGAACAACCTCGCGACCCGGCCCCGGTGCCGGGTCGCTGTTCATATGAGACACTTCCCCTGTGCAGCCCCATGACACATCTACGAGTGCTCTTGGGCACCGGCCACTTCCAACTCTGGCCGCGTTGTTGCCGCTGATTGTCTTTCTCGAAGCAGCACTCCTGTTCAACGCCGCAAGCCCCTCCGCTTCTCGGATTCTCGCCCATGTTCAGATCGGAGCAGCGCTTCATTTTTTCGGGCTCTCTCCATTATTCGTCCTTCATGCAACGAGCTTCGTCGTGCTGGCAACTCTCATTGCATGGCACGTGCTCGTTGGTGAAAAGTGGCGATTATCACTCACAGAACCTGCTCGCCTGCTGCTGGAGGGGTTCATCGGAGTTGCCCCCCTTCTTGCAGCCGCCGCCTTCCTTGGCACGATGCAGTCGCACGCGTTAACTATCAATCCGGTCGAACCGGTGTCTGCGATGGACGCGGTAGCCATCGCCATCGGTGCGGGACTCTCAGAGGAATTGCTCTTTCGCATGGTGGGCATTGCGACTGTGCACTGGTTGCTGGTTGACGTGGCGAAGTTCAAGCCTGCTACCGGCACGCTCGCCGCGATCATCGCGACCACCGTTGCTTTCACGCTCTACCACGATCCTTCAGCAATGCCTGCTAACGGCGTGGTATTTGTCACGCTCGCCGGAGCCTACCTCGGGTGGCTTTATGTGTTTCGCGGCTTTGCGGTCGCTGTCGTCGCCCATGCAGGCTATGACGTCGTCGTCCTGCTTGGACAAGTCACGAGCTGACTTCGACTTCTGCCTGAGCCTCTGCTGATCGATACATCGCCTCCAGGACCCGCTGAACGCCAAGACCGTCTTCACCGCTTGGTCCGGCGTCTCCGCCCGAGCAGTACGACTCGAAGCAATCATGCTCACGTTTGAAGGCTGTCCCCCAGCCTTCATTCGCAGGAATCGGATGCGACACGTCCACGACCTCATCATCAAGTTGCGTGCCGATGGTCACACTATTGCCCCATATGTCGAAGTGCATAGCGGCGTCTTCACCGAAGAGTGTGACACCATCGGCAATCGTGCCGTCAGGCAAATGCGAGGCCCATGCTGTTTCCAACGTAATACTCAGGCCATCTCGGCACCGCAGCATGGCAGTTGCTGCGTCATCCACGTTAAAGACACCGTCCAATTCAGGCGGGCCGGACCACATCTCAGTGAATCGATAGCCGCGAGGAGGTTGTCCAAAGCGACTGCTGGTAGCAGCGCTCACCCGGGATACCTCGGGTCGACCACAAAGGGAGAGCACCAAGTCGACGAGATGTGGCCCCAGATCAATCAAGACTCCGCCGCCAGATCGGGCTCTATCTGTAAACCAGCGGCCAAGGCCGGGAATCCCTCGCCGCCGCAACATGACGGCACGCGCTTGGTAGATTCGGCCAAGTCGCCCAGCCTCGATATGTTGCCGCGCAGCAAGGACCGTTGCTGCAAATCGGCATACAAATCCAACCTGCAGACGCCGCCCCGTTCGATCCCGTGCAGCCAGAATCTCACGGCACTGTTCCACCGTCATCGCCATGGGCTTCTCAAGGAGCACATCCCTGCCCGCTTCCATCGCTGCAATCGCCATGGCCGCATGCGCCGCATTCGGCACGGCAACAACGACTGCCTTGACGTCATCACATGAGAGCAGCGCCGTTGGATCTGACCACGACTGGGTATCCCACTCGGCGGCAGCTTCGCTCGCTTTGGCGCCATCCAAATCACAGAAACCGACCAAGTGTCCGCCAGCGTCCGCGATGCCTTGCGCGTGAACTCTTGCGATCGCGCCTGCACCCAGAATACCGATCCCAATTGCCATCGAATTCTCCTCGTTCAATCTGAAATACTGCACCAAGCCACCCACTTCAGCTGGCACCATCTGATTGAGCGTAGCATGCCGCATGTGACCATGGAGCGAGTCATCATCGTCGGCGGAGGCATCGTCGGACTCACTACCGCACATGCACTGCTCAAGAGAGGTATGGATGTCCTTGTACTGGATGCGGGGCCGGACTCTGTCACACCGTCTCGAGGAAACGCCGGTCAAATCGCCCCCGGCCACCCCCCCATTCCATCGCCTGCGGTGCCTCCCCAGGCACTCCAAATGCTACTGGATCGCCGGAGTCCCCTCTTCATCCCTCCTCGACCAAGCCTCCCTCTGACGCGTTGGCTCGTTTCGTTCCGACTCGCCTGCCGCGATCGCCACTATCACAACTCCATGGTGACTCTTGGCGCTATGTCGGCCTTCAGCCGCGATGGCTTCGACGCGTTGATCGAAGATCTTGAGGCAAACTCCACACTGACCGCCTCCGGCATCACAGACTTCTGGCTGACAAAGCAAGGAGAAGCAGAGGCAGAGGCGGAACTTGTCTGGATGGAGAAGTTGGGCTTTGCAACGACCTACCTCAGCGGCGGCGAACTGCGAGCGCGGGATCCGGTCTGGGGCGAGACCGTCCGCGGCGCCATCGTCCATGAAGCAGGCATGACAGTCGACCCTGCGTGCCTGTGTGATGAACTTCGGCGGTCCATTTGTTCGCTCGGGGGACAGGTGCTTCAAGCACGATCCGTCACGTCATTGCAACAAGACCATGACTCTTGGAGCGTGGCAACGGCATGTGGCGAGTCTCACAAAGCAGACAAACTACTGGTCGCTGCAGGCGTTTGGTCGTCTCCACTCGCTCGCCAACTTGGCGTCACCGTTCAAATGCAACCCGCCAAGGGATATCACACGATGCTTGCGATGCCACAGCCACCGATCATGGCAGGAGTACTTCGCGAGGCGAAGATTGCAGTCACGCCCCTTGGCGGCCGCGTCCGTCTCGCGGGGACTTTGGAACTGTCGGGATTCAACCACCGACTGGATCGGGCGCGGCTTGAACAACTTCGACGCGGCGCTGCCGCATTCCTTCCTGGAGCAGCCTCCGCTCAGGCAGGCGAGCCGTGGTGTGGCCTTCGGCCGTGCACTGCGTCGGGACTGCCCATTGTCGGCCGAGCCGCCCACAACTCATGGATCGCCACCGGCCATGGCATGATGGGGTTGACTCTTGCAACTGGAACGGCAGCAATTATTACGGCCGACATGCTCGGAGAAACCATCCCATCTTGGGCCAAGCCGCTGCAGCCAAAAGCCCGTCGCTGAGTGATTAGGCCAGCGGCTCAGAATGTTCACGGTACGTCACGCCTCTGGCGGTCAACTCACGGAAGAGGGTCTCTAAAACGCGATCATCTCCGGCAAGACACTCCGGCGGGTGGACGCCGGGATTGGTCACAATTCCCGCTTCAATCATTCGAGCCATGATGGTGGCTGGAAACGCCGTCGTTCGTGACATGCTTGTCCAGCCCGTCTCTGGATCCAACTCGTCATAGAGATCCCACCAGAGCCGAGTCGAAACCCCATTCAGATCACCTTCCGCCTCGACTCGCATGACCGTCAGATCCACCTCGCCTTCCTCGTAGGTCCACTTCGGAAACAGAGCCCGGCACGTGATCTCTCTGGGCGTAACGCTCACTCCATTGACGTCCATCGGCTGTTCACTCAGCAATCCAGTCTCCCGCAGAGCCCAGGCAAGGTCACGGTGGCCGGGATACCGCATCGTCTGCTCGAGCATATTGGGAATGCTCAGTGTCTCTGTCAGGCTCCGGAGGCCGTCGGTATTGAAGGCCTCAAGCGTCCCAGTCTCCAGGAAGTCAATGAGAACAGGGTCAGATAATGCCTCTCGCACAACGACCTTCCCGTGTTCAACGATCCGCGCGGGACGAACATATTCCTCGATGACATCGTATGGACTGAACGCTGCCTTGAACTGCCACGGCAGTTGGCGAACGACCGGCAGACCCCCAACTCGAATCGTGACCGAACGGCATGGGGAGAGCCGCCGGGCGGCTACGCCGGCGAGGAGATTACTCATTCCCGGCGCCACGCCACAATCAACAACAGCGATCGTTCCACTTGCCTTCGCTGCCTCATCCAATCGCCACGCATCCTGCGGCATAAAGGAGATATCGCAATAGGGCTTGCCAGCGTCGATCACTGCCTGCAGCGTCCCGAACCCGAATCGACTGGGCAGCGCCCCGAGAACCATATCGGCCTCGGCTGCCAGGGAACGGACCCGCTCGGGGCTAGAGAGGTCGGCCTGCTGCACCCGAATTGCCGGACATCGAGCCTTCGCAGCCGTGAGCCGTGCCTCGTCCACATCACACAGTGTGACCTCCCTGTCCGCGTCCGCAGCAAGGTCCATGGCCATCACAGCCCCCACCATTCCTCCACCAAGCACGATTGTCTGTTTCATCACGATCCCGTTCTATGAAGACGTTACCGCCTGAATCGATTGCGTTCCAGAAAGAAAGTAGAGAACCCAGCACACGATTGGATACCCCCTCGCATAGTAGAAGGTGGACAATCTGGTCGGCCATTGGAACCGGCAGGCCGATCTTCTCGAACTTCCACCATGGAGGACTTGGCGTTTTGCGTCAGATGCTCCGCTTGGCATATATCTCTCCGGAGGAGACAAGGAATCCCCTCAAGGCAACTCACTGCCCCCCGAAGGCACACCCGACGCATTTCGGACACTCGCAGTAAGGCCCTGCCAAGGCCACCCCCGGCGTCCAACGCCATTACCGCCACCTGCAGCGTTTGCAGGGGCGGCCTCATCGCAGCCCAGCCCCGATCGGCCATGACTTGCCGACGGGACGCGCACCGAGGAGTTTTACTGTGCAAATTTCTCAACACCGTGCTGACCTTGTTCTCGACCTCTTCGATCGGTTTTATACCCGAGTCTTCTGCTTTGCCAGAAAGTCTCTCCCGGCAGAGAGCGCTGAGGACATCACCCAAGAGGTCTTCGCAAAACTCCTTCAACTCAGGCACCTTGAGCAACTCGACGAAATCTCGGTCAGTTATCTGATCAAGATCGCCGACAACCTCATCAAGAGACGGTACAACCGTGGCCGCCGCTTTCAACGATTCCTTGAGGCTGCTCAAGGAGAGCCCAGAGGCAAGCGAGAAACGGAACCCTATGTCGAGCCTGCCCCCGAGCTCGGCCGTGACCTGACCGACCAGTTGAACCGGCTCTGCCCGAGTGAACGCGAGGCCGTACGCCTCGTGGTATGCAACGGACTGAGCTACCAGGAGGCCGCCGAGTCATTGGGCGTTCCAGTTTCAACGGTCAACAACTGGAAGTACCGAGGGCTGCAGAAGCTCAAGGAAATGCAGGATGGAGAGAGCGATCAAGCTGCCTGATCCGTTCAGGATCACGAACTGTGGATTATGGTGCGTGGCATGCCGCTGCAGCATCACTCTGAAGAGGCCTCTGGTCCCCGCCGCATCGCTGTAACAGGAAGCTCTGGCTTTGTTGGATGTGCACTTGTCGCTGAAGCTCGCTCACGCGGCATGGAAGTCCTGCGGATGGTCCGACGCCCGCCAACGGAAGGTGACGAAGTACAGTGGGATCCAGAGAGGCCCTTCCAGGCTGATCCCCGATTGGAAGGGATCGACGCAGTCATTCATCTTGCCGGGGCAGGCGTTGCCGAGGCCCGATGGACTCGTCGCAGAAGACAGATCCTACGAACCAGTCGTGTTGACGCAACCGGGTTCATGGCCGAGGCCTTGCAGAGTCTCAAGGAACCTCCAACGGCGTTCGTTCAGGCCTCTGCAATTGGCTTTTATGGCGACCGCGGCGATGAGGTGCTGACGGAGCAAGCATCGGGTGGGGCCGGCTTCCTGGCCGATCTCGTCAGGGATTGGGAAGATGCCAGTGGCAGCTTGGCTGAAACCACGACTCGGACTGTCCAACTTCGAATTGGAATGGTGATCGGCCGGGGCGGAGGCGCTGTCGCACAAATGCGACCTATCTTCCGCTTGGGACTTGGTGGTCGCCTCGGAAGCGGCTCTCAATGGATCTCTTGGATTGCGTTGGCCGACCTCATCGAGGTCCTCTTGCAAGCCTGTCGCAACCCAACTTTCAACGGACCGATCAATGCGGCTTCACCTGCTCCACTGACCAACACCGAATTCACCCATGAGCTCGCACGGGCGTTGCATCGTCCCGCCTTGCTCCCTGTACCCGCTCCCCTACTGCGTTTGACGCTGGGGAGGATGGCTGGGGAACTCCTCTTGGCAAGCCAGCGATGTGATCCTCTTCTACTTCGAGAGGCGGGGTATCAGTTCCGATACCCGTGTATCCAATCCGCACTCTCTGCCGCCTGCCCTCCACTCGCCTGACAGTTCCTGCTCAATCAATGGCGCGACAATGGCGGACACCGACCAACTTCACTTCAACTGCCGTATCGACCAAGAGTCCGCAGCCTGAAGTTGGTGGACCCCCCACTCCTGGCCTCCTCACTCCATATGCTCGATTTGTGGCGTATCTTCCGGTCCTCCTCGAAAGGTGCATTCGCAGGAGTGTTTGGGGGGCCTGCAAAGAATGACACAGCCACAATAAGCCTCCTAATCGCTCCCAAGGCCTCCAAGAAGGTCGATAACAGGTCCAATTCTAGTCTCCAACAGCCTCATAATCCCTTGTACCTCGATCAGAACTCGATAGACTCGGTGGAGAGGTCTATTGAATTCTGCATCCGTCTGGTTAGGCGGGTAAGCACAGTCCGGAAGAAGAGATAAGGAGCGTTCTCAAATGCATAGCACTACGGCACTGCTCGGCGCTGCCGCCATGATCACCTCCGCGGGAGCCGGTACGGCCCTGATGGATCAAATTGGTGACATGTCGGGATCCGACATCGATACAACAAATATGTTGGCATCGCAGTACTTCGAAGCCGCGTATTCGGTCTACGACATTGCAGCCATTGATGACTTTGACAACACCAGTGGCTCAGCCGCTGGCTCGGTGTCAGCCATCATCTCTGGTTGGAATGGGTATACAACGATCGACGGCGTTTCAGGCGTTCAGGTGAACTTCTACATGGCCCCGGAAGATGCCGCCGCGAATCTCGTCGGCTACTCATCCTCCGATGCCGCTGTCACCGTCGACCCCAATTGGCTCGGCCAGATCTACGGCGACATGGTCACCGTCGACGGCAGTTGGGCCATCGCCAGTGGTACGCAATACGTGACATTGATTCCGGTCAATGAGTTCGGCACCAACGGCCAGACCGGCGTTCCCATCACCTTCATTGGTGATATGAATTGCTGGCAAGCCAACCCCGGTGGCGGATTCGGCATGCCTGGCAACTGGCAAGTTGCAGCAAGCAACTTGGCCTTTCGGGTCATGTCAGGAAGCGCCGATCCATGCGACGCGCCACTCCCGTCCTGCCCAGCAGATATCAGCGGCCCAACCGGCGAGCCTGATGGCTTTGTCGGCGTCGATGACGTCCTCGCATGCGTGGGTACATTCGGCCAGACTGGCGACGGCTCGTTCCGTCCGCAAGGCGACTGCTTCCCCCCGCCATACGGCGACTGCACTGTCAACGTGGACGATCTCTTGACTGTCATTGCCGCCTTCGGCAATGACTGCCGACCCCGCGGCGCCTGCTGCATGGGATTGGCTGGCTGCGATGATAATGTCGTCGAAGACGACTGCGTGGGCGACTGGCTTGGCGAAGATTCAGACTGCACGGATGACTGTCACGCTGGTGCGTGCTGCTTCCTCGATGGATCTTGCACCGAAGGCACTCCCAGTGAGTGTTCGAGCGCAGGTGGAATCTATGCCGGCGACGGCATCGACTGCGCGACTGCTGATTGCCCACAACCCTCAGCGGGTGCGTGCTGCATCAGTGCCTCCGACTGCCTCGACGGCTTGCTCCCAGCAGACTGCCTTGAATTTGGCGGTAACTACATGGGTGAAGGCACCGAATGCGCAACGACCAGTTGCGGATGGACCGAGTGCCCCGACGGTTCGACCGATGAGGGTGTCCCGTGTCAGGAAGACACAAATGATCCCAACGGTGATCCCAACGGTGGCATGAACGTCAATCCACCAGCCTTCGGTGCCATCGCCAACGGCGAGACCATCTGTGGCTACATGTCAACATTCACCTGCTTGGGATGCGGAGACAGCGGCGAAGATCTCAACTATCGTGACACCGACTGGTATCTGTTCGACAACTCTGGTGGTGGTGAATGGACCATCAGCGGTGGTGGTGAGAGCGCCCTGATCATGGGCGTTGTTGACAACGATGCTTTGGCATTCGTGGACTACATGGTCCTCGAGGCAGGGCAGGAAGGTGCCGTAACCGTCACCCTCCCCGCTGGCGGCAGTTATGCCGTCTGGGTCGGCCAGAACTTTGATGGTGGTGACAACACGTGTTCCATGGGTACCAACCTGTACTCCGTCACGCTCGTTGGTGCTGCTGCACCGGCATCTGCGTGCTGCGTCATCACCGAGTGCGTCGGCGACTTGGATCCAACCGACTGTGCTGCCCTCGGTGGCAGCTACGTGTCGGGCGAGTCCTGCGACACCTACACGTGCCCGGCAAGTTACGAGCCGTGCACAACCGGCAACGGTGAAGACCCACTTGGCATCGATGACTCATGGACTGCTGGTACATCAGACACTGGTGCCGGCTATCTTCGAGCTGCCGGCATCTCGGCATCGAGCGTGTCGCAGTGCACCATTTATGGTCTCGGTCTCATCTACAACAACGGCTGGGGCGATTGCAGCACGCCTGGTGATATCGGCATGACATGGTCGCTGATGACCGATGGCGGCGGTCTTCCTGGCAGCGAAGTCGCCACCGGCTCAGGCGCCGCCTACTTCGGTACGGATCTGGTCTATGCAGGTGCCTATGCACTGCATGGCTGGACGTTTGATATGGGCTACGGAGGAAGCGCTGACTGGGTCAGTGCCGCCTCAACCAGCGGTGGTCAAGGCGAATGCTGGTTCCTCTGGATGTCCTCCACCGCATCGGGTGCTGGTTCGTCAGCACTTGATGATGGAACTGGATGGGCCGCCGAGGTCTTTGGTTTGAATTACTGCATCACCGAGTGATGTTGTAGCGTTTCGTTTACCGCCCCCCGTCGCTTGCGACGGGGGGCGGTTGTTTTTTGGTGGTCACTATCAGTAAAGCCTGCAGCTAAGGAAGGCTACTGCTGCTGCTGCGCTGCGGCCTCATCGCCCCGTTGCTCATGCACGGCGGCACGATCCGGGGCCTCAGCAAATACAGGAACGTCCATAATGAGTGGTGCCTCGGCATGATGGCGCTCTCGCCGCTCGACGGGGCTTGTGCGAACCTCGACCGAGAGCAATTCCTCTGCCGCACCACGAAAAATGCCCCGGTTTGGCGGCACATCAGCATAGTTCCGACCAAACGCAATCACGACGTAACGCTCGCCGACCTCGCACGCATGCGTCGGATCGAACCCCACCCAGCCACACTCGGGGGTCCATAGCTCGATCCATGCATGGCTCTCTGAAGGTCTCGAAGCATTGTCCACATGCAAGTAGCCGTTGACATATCGGCACGGAACTCCCTGCAATCGAAGCAGTCCAAGTGCAATGTGGGCAAAGTCCTGACACACGCCCGCTTCCGCTTCGAGCGCATCGTCACTCGTCGAATGGGCATGCGTGACTAATGATCGATACATGATGTGATCTCTGAGCGAAGTCGCCATTCGCGTAACAATCGCGCCTACGGTCTCGCAATCTGAGAGTTGCAGATCGTCCGCCAGCACCTTGAGTCGCTCGCTCCGCACCACCGGCCCGACAAACTGGATGTAGTCCCATATCTCGCGCTGCTCAGGCATATCACGAACCGGGAATTCCAATGTCTGAGGGTCTCGATCCGACGGACTCGTTTCGACGAGCGATCTGCACGCAACCTCGACACGATCGTGGTAATCCGTGATCGAGAACCAATGAAGCGCATTGCCCATCCAGTCTTCATGCCGACTAGGCTGCGCATGTGGCCCAATTGCCAAATCAAAATCGTGCACCGCCTGCCCGGCCAATGCTCGCGGCTCCACGCGAATCTCCATGTGGGACTCACGAACGAAAGCGGAGTACTGAAAGCGAAGATTGTGTTCAATGCTGAGAAGCATGAGTTTCCTATACCGTGAAATACAGCCGTGTCAGTGACTCGTGAATCCGCTCCACGTCACTCCCGAGCCCCTCGCAAATCGTCGCGAAGTCGTGACGACCAAGAAGATCTTGCGATTCGTACCGAAGCTGTGAAGCCAGCCGACCCACCTGCCTCGCTGCGTCAGTCAGCACTCCCCCACGCTCAATCTGCCCGAGATCCTCTTCGAGTTGCGTAATGCCAAATGCGACGCTGTGCGGAGACTGGGGATCAAAGAACAAGAAGCTCCACACTTGCCTCGGAGTCATGGCTGCACCATGGACGCGTCGGTAATTCTCCAACGATCCAGCAGACCGCAGCACGCTTCGAAGCAGCGCGTGATGAACTGGAATATCAATGTCCTCAGGCGTACCCATGAGCTGAGGCAGGCGGTGCCGAAGCAGCATGAGTACGCGATAGACCCGCTCCAACATGACGCCCAGGTCAAGAAAGATCCATGCCTCATCACGAATGAGCGTCCGACCAATGGTCCCGCCAATCCCGAAGATCGCTTGTTGCACCTGTCCAAGCAGGGCATCGGCATGCGCCTCGCCACGGACGCCCGCATCGAGTTGAAGCCAGCACTCATTGATCTGCTCGAATACCTCGCGAGTCAAGTACTCACGGATCGCGAGGGCATTCTCGCGAGCGTGGCAGATCGATGTGGCAACCGACAGTGTGCTCCTGCGTCCGAGCAACCACGTGTGAAGTCCCGCAACGCGTACTTCATCCACATCGCCACTTACTTCCGGCGATCCTGGGTAAACCTTTGCAAAGCCCGCCCAGAAATCCACTGCTACATCCGGTACCAAACCACGGATTTCAACCGTCAACTGCTCTGCAACCTGAAGCATGCGGCACAGATTCGATGCGCGCTCCAGGTATCGCCCCATCCAGTAGATGTTCTCAGCGGATCTCGAAAGCATGATGCTCATCGGACGAGATCCTCCGCGAGCACCCACGTATCCTTACTGCCACCACCCTGCGATGAGTTAACGACATACGACCCCTCCTCCAGTGCGACCCGCGTCAACCCGCCCGGAAGCACTTGAATCGTCTCGCCATACAAGACAAACGGCCGCATATCCACATGCCGCGCTACGTAACCGTTTTCTATCCAGGTCGGATGCGATGAGAACTCCACAAGCGGCTGAGCGATGTAGGCCTCGGGATGTGCGTCAAAGATCCTTCCAAACTCTGCTATTTCCGATGCGCTTGCTGTGGGTCCAACCAGCATGCCGTATCCACCCGCCCCATCGGTCAGTTTCACGACCAGCGAAGAAAGGTTGTCTCGGATAAACGCCGCATCTTCGGGCCTTCGACCAATGTAGGTATGGACCTGCGCCAGCAGCGGTTCCTCATCGAGAAAGAAACGGATGATCTCCGGCATCCATGGGTAGATCGACTTGTCGTCCGCAACACCAGCCCCGGGGGCATTGGCAATCGTGACGTTCCCGGACCGCCACGCATGAATAAGACCAGGAACTCCTAGCAAACTGCCAGCATTAAAAACCACCGGATCCAGAAACGCGTCATCTACGCGGCGGTAGAGCACATCCACCCGCTGGCGACCCCGAGTTGTTCGCATTGACACTTGGTCGTTTTCAACAATCAGATCGCGGCCTTCGACAAGCGGCACGCCCATCTCTCTAGCGAGAAAAGAGTGCTCAAAATAGGCACTGTTGTTCAGGCCAGGTGTCAACACCGCGACAGATGGTCGCTCTCGTCCCCTCGGCGCGGCAAATTTAAGCGCGTCAAGGAGCATCTGTGGATAGCTGTCCACTGGGCGGACGCCATAGTTCGCAAACATCTCGGGAAACACGCGCGACAGCAGATTGCGATTTTCAAGGACATACGAGACGCCGCTCGGACAGCGGCAGTTGTCTTCCAGGACCAGGAACTCACCCTGCTCCCCGCGAAGCAAGTCAATCCCGGCGATGTGCGTGAACACACCGTGCCGTGGCCGCGTTCCGATGAGTTCCCGGCGAAAGTCGCTTCGAGAGAGCACCAAGTCGAATGGCACCACATTCTCTCGCAAGCACCGCTGATCGCCGTACACATCTTCGAGGAACAAGTTGATGGCGGTCACACGTTGAATGAGTCCTCGCTCAAGCAGATCCCACTCATCCGAACCGATTATTCGGGGCACAAAGTCGAACGGGAATGTCCGCTCGGTCCCTTCCTCTTCCCCGTAGACCGTAAATGTGATGCCCTGATTGACCAGCGACACCTCTTGCAACTCTTCGCGCCGGCGCACATCGTCCTCGTCAAATCGACGGAGCGTGTCAACGACGGATCGATACAGACCCCTCGCAGCATCGTCGCCTGTCAACGCCTCGTCGTATCCCTTCTCAGCGGCCTTCCAAGAGCATGCCATGGGGCGTCATGCTACAGGGTGAGCGTCGCGGCAGTGGCCGCAAATGCAGTAACAGTCAGCCCGGTGGAATCGGACGTCCATGGGGATCATCACTCGCATCTCCGACTTCAGTCCGCAACTGCTCAGCCAGCGTGGGATCGGTCACGTGCTCCAAACGCTCGGCCGCGGCGTGCAAGTGGCTTGATGGAATACTCGCTCGGCCGGCTAGGTAAGTCTCCCACAACCGGTGTGCCCGAACGAGGCTCCTCGCCGCGGTTCGCCCCGACTCCGTCAACTTCCAAGCACCGTTATCGACCTCCGCGAGCGATCCTCGCCGGATCTGAGTCAGCACCGTGCCCAACCTGCCACCAATCCGGACATCCGATTGCAGGAGCCCCTCCACCTCAACTCGATCCAACATGACGGCCCGCTCCTCCAGCCGAAACAAGAGTCCGAGCGCATCTTCTACGGCCACTCGCATCGCATCTCGTCTGGAGACCCATCGCCGCGCCAACACGCCGCGGCCCGGAGCAAATGTGGCCATGAAGAGAAAGATCACCAGAGATGCGACTGCCATCATTCCTGCCGACGAAGTATCGAGACCACCACCGAGAATCCAACCCGGGACGGTCAGGGCCGAGAAGTGTCCCAGCACTGCAGCCAGCCCCCCGAGCGCCGTTGCCAACACGATCACCCACCGCATTCGCCGGGTGAGCATCAAGGCCGCTGCGGGGGGAGCCACCAGCAACGCCACGGTAATGATGCTCCCAACAGCTTCGAAACAAGCAACGCAGGTTGCGGCGGTCAAAACCATGAGGCCATAGTGCAGCCACCTCGCATCAAACCCCTGGGCCGTCGCGAGGCCAGGATCAAATGCCGTTGCCAGCAACTCCTTGAAGAGCAGCAGGGTCAGCCCAACATTCGCAAGCAGCACAATCGCCAATGGCATCACGATTCGGGGAACATCCAGTCCCGCAAGAGAGATCGTGTCCAATGGTGCAAGCTCGATGGCACCATAGAGCACACAGTTCGGATCGAGATCCACAGTGTCCGCCGTCTGCACAATGAGCAGCAGCCCGAGCGAAAAGAACGCGGTGAAGACAAGTCCCATGGCAGCTCCGCGATCGACCCGCCCCCACCGGTGCACGATCTGGGTCATGACCGCTGCGAGAACACCTGAGATTGCCGCTCCGAGAAACATCCAGCCGCCCGACCGCGTCCCGCTAACCAAGAACCCGATCGCAATGCCCGGCAACACCGCATGCGAGATTGCGTCTCCCATCATGCCCATACCCCTGACAACCAACCAGCTTCCGGGGATTGCGCAGCATGCTGCAACCAACACTCCAATCAGGATGATCCATCCGTCATAATCAAGTGTCATGCCTGTCCCCCAAGTGCATGCGGACTGACCAAGGCCACGTCGCTGCCTGCCAAGATCGTCTCCAACTCGGCCACCAGCTCGTCTCCGAGAACATGCTCGACCATGTCGGCATCACGATCCACGTGCGACGCGGCGATATCAGCATGCCGAATCAGGAAGAGTTCCCACAGCCGATGGTTTCGAACAACACGATCGGCCGCAGTTCGGCCTGATTCCGTCAGCGCATAGCCATCCTCGCAACTGATGATGTCGCCCCGCCGAATCGCGCTGCGGTGAAGTGCTCGAAGTCGGCTGGTCGACCAGCTTCGAAGTGGCGACAACTGTTCGATCGTCCACGTATCAGTCCCTTGAGACTCAAGAGACTCTGCGGCGGCACGCATAAGATGCTGCCATCCGGTTCGTCGGCGAAGCTTCCTCGACTGAATGATCCGCTTCACAGCCCCCCGTCGCGTTCCGACAAGCATCGAGAGGCCAAAGAGTGACGACAGCGTCAGCACGATGATGGATCCTGCGGGCAGGTCTGGGGCCATCGCGCTGATCGATGCGCCAAGCCAGCACGCCACTGCACCGATGACGCCTGCGAGAGACACCATTCGCACGAACTCATCGGTCCAAAACCTGGCCGCTGCCCCTGGAATGATGAGCAGTGCGATGACCAGAATGAGACCAACCGCCTGCAATCCTACAACCGTGACGGTAACGGCCAACACCATCAAGCCAAGATCAAGTACCCCTTCCTTTCGCCCGAGTGCTCGGCCAAAGGACTCATCGAAACACAGCAGCCGAAACTCCTTTGCCAGCAGCACCGCTATCAGAAGTGTGACGACCGCTGTCACTCCGATCCCAATCGCATCGTCCTGCACCATCGAGGCGGTCCGGCCATAGATAAAGGATTCCAGGCCCGCCTGGTTGCCGCCGGGCATGGCCTGCGCAACGCCCAGCATGGCAATCCCCAAACCAAAGCCGCCACCGAGCACGACTCCCATGATGGCGTCGTCCTTGAGCCCCGTTGCCCGCCGCAGAACCGGAATTGCCCACGCTGCAAGCACTCCAGCGATCGCCGCACCAAGAAGGAGTCCCGCGAACGACTTCCCACCACCCCCGAAGGCTTGCATGACCAGAAACGCGCCGACGACACCGGGAAGCATGGCGTGGCTCACGGTATCGCCAAGCAGTGCCCGCTTACGCAGCACAAGAAACGCCCCGACCACACCGGCCGCAACTCCAAGCATGGATGTACCGATGACCACGACCCGCGTATTCCAATCGGCGAGCAGCAGAATGTCCAGAAGCGACGTCGCAAGATACATGGCGATCATCGATCCTTCGAGAGCCGCCCAAGCGCAGTCGCCGCCTGCTCAAGCAGGGTGAGCCGTCCACCATAAGTCGCGCGAAGATTGTCGGCAGTCAGTGTTTCGTCCATCGCACCACTAGCCACAACACGCATGTTGAGAAGAATGATGTGCTCGAAGTACTCGGCCACAGTCTGCAAATCATGATGCACAACCACGAGCGTCGCCCCACTGGATCGCAGATCGCGAAGCACTTCCACGATGGCCTGTTCGGTTGCGGCGTCAACCGACGCGAACGGCTCGTCCATAAGGTAGAGATCAGCCTCCTGCACGAGGGCGCGAGCGAGAAACACGCGCTGCTGCTGGCCGCCTGAGAGTTGGCTTATCTGCCGGGCCGCATAGTCCGAAAGTCCCACCCGATCGAGCGCGTGCATCGCTGCCTGTTTTTGCGCCTTTCCAACAGGCCGCAGCCAGCCCAATCGCCCATAGGTTCCCATGGCAACGACATCGAGCGCGCTGACCGGAAAATCCCAATCAACGGTTTCTCGCTGCGGCACGTACGCGACGCGACTTCGTACGGATCGCCACGGCGAGCCGAACATTCGCACGTCACCCGAAACACGAGGCAGAAGATCAAGGCATGCCTTGATCAAGGTACTTTTTCCAGCCCCGTTGGGCCCGACAATCGCGGCAAGGCACCCTGTAGGCACATCGAGATCGACATCCCACAACACCGGACGACGATCGTACGCAACGGTCAGATCATGTATTGAGATCGCAGCATCCGGATCGTGCTCGGAGCCGCGAGCAACAGTTGGCTGAATTTCTGGGGGGCGATCCACTCGTCACTTGCCTGTTTCTGCGGTGCTACTTCTGAAACCGCCCTTTGGAACGACACCACCGAGCGCTTTCGCGACCGTGCTCACGTTGTGATCAATCATGCCGATGTATGTCCCCTCGTATGTCCCGGGGTTACCCATCGCATCAGAATAGAGTTCGCCGCCCACGATGACCTCATGCCCTCGAGCGCCGGCTCCCTCGATGAGGGCCCGCACATACTTGTCCGGAACACTCGACTCGACGAACACCGCCGGGATCTTCCGTTCGACGAGAATGTCGACAAGACCAGTCACGTCGGCGAGTCCAGCCTCCGAATCAGTTGAGATTCCCTGAATTCCCATGACCTCCAAGCCATAGGCGTGGCCGAAGTAGTTGAATGCGTCATGCGCGGTCACAAGAACCCGCTGCCCCTTGGGAATGCTGGCGATCACGCCCCGCACATACGCATCGAGCTGCGCAAGTTCAGAAATGTATGTGGCGGCATGACTCCGATAGGACTCACAGCCCTCCGGATCCGCCTGACACAGTGCTATTGCGACGGCTTCAGTCGCGGCCATCCAAGCCTTGACGTCCATCCATACATGGGGGTCGGGATGCCCAGGTTGATCGGCTGGCTCAAGCAGGTATTCTTCCTCCACCATGGCGGCGACGGGGCGGACGAACCGCCCTCTTGCTGCGGCGCGTTCAAAAATATCCCCCATCCTGCCTTCCAACTTGAGGCCGTTGTAGAAGACGACATCAGCGCCCATGATGTGTCGCACATCCGACGCCACTGGTTTATACAAGTGCGGGTCGACCCCCTCGCCCATGATGTTCACGACCGTAGCCCGGTCCCCCGCCACGTGACGAGCAATGTCGGCAACCATGCCGGTTGTTGCCACGATGTCCAGTGGTACAGCGTGAACGGCTCCGGCAATACCCAAGGCCCCGATAAGTGCAATCAAACGGCACATGGCATCTGCCCTCTCTAAAATGTAGCCCATGCTACATGTCGGTAGCAGATGCTACACTTAGTATGGTGTTTGGTCAACCGATTTCTCAGGCAGGAGATCCTTCATGCCCCGCCGAAGCAACACATTCGTCAAGACACGCCAGGATCACGCCAATGAGACGGCCGAAGACTACGTCGAGGCCATTGGTGACATTCTCGAAACTCAGCCCACCTGCCGCGTCAAAGATCTCTCCGCCAAGATGGGGGTCAGCCACGTCACGGTTACCCGCATCTTGCAGCGGCTCTCGGCAGAGCGGCTGATCGATAAGGATCCGTATGGACCTTGCACATTGACGCGAAAGGGTGCCGCCATGGCGAAGCGATCTCGAAGGCGGCACCAGCTTCTACTTGATTTTCTGCTCCACATCGGCGTCCCCCCCACTGATGCCGCCCGGGACGCGGAGGGAATGGAGCATCATGTGAGCGATGCGACGCTGAGCGTGATGAGGGCGGTGCTTCAAGAAGATTCAAACCGCCGCTGACACCAAGCAACGACCTCGGCCAGCCCACAATGATCTTCGGCGGCTGATGAGACCGTCGGGCTGCTTTGTCATCTGGATCCCGGCGGTACCATCGAGGTTAGGACACATGCCCGCCGGTCGTACGCGATGCTCGACGACTAGCACAAAGAAAGCCCCTCGACGTATTGTCGAAGGGCTTCCTCTCAAAATCGGGGTGACAGGATTTGAACCTGCGACCTCGTCGTCCCGAACGACGCGCTCTACCAAGCTGAGCTACACCCCGTCGGTGTCGAAATCGAACTAGAAAAATAGCCCGCCGAAGCGGGCCGTCGGGAATGGGCGCGGGAGGATTCGAACCTCCGAAGGCGTACGCCAACAGGTTTACAGCCTGTCCCCTTTGGCCACTTGGGTACACGCCCTTGAGAGAACACGGCAGGGTACTGCATGACCGGAGGTGGGGCAAGATCAGCAGAACCTTCAATGGGCCGCTTTCACCCCTGCCAGGCCCGGTCTCAAGCCTCCGCTACGGACCAGCGAAGTTCCCCACTGGATTCCTTCGTTCACCGAGATGTGCTCGGCCTGAAGGTCCAATTCCAGATACGCGGGGGACGTAGGTCGGTCACCTGGACCAAACCGCGTCGTCGTCAACCGATATTGCCGCAAGCGAATTTGGCGAGGAAGCCAAAGGCCCGCACATTGCTTGAAGTCAGACAGGTCCGTCCTCGCCAGCATCGGTCCATGCTCGTCATCCATCACCCGGTCGATGCGCATCGGGGCGAAACCTCGGCCGATGTCCAGGTACAGCCAGAATGGCGTGCGCCAACCGATGCGGAGAACCGCTACTTCCCGATCGTCCAGTTGCAATGTCGCTGATTCGACAATCGCGGTGCCCTTGGGCAATCGCTCTAGCAGCGACGCAAGATCATGTTCGACGGCCCGCGCCGTGCCATCCCACCTGCGCCCAATACACCCCCCAGCTCCCAACCACGAGTCTTCGACACCGAGCATGGGAACCGAATCAACCGGTATTTCTTGAAGCTTGTCATCCAGCCGCGCAAACCAAACTCGATTTCGATCACTCTGCCACCGCATTGCTCCGGCATCATCTGCAGGCTGCGCAAGCCCCGGTCTCCCCCTTGCCACTTGCCGCACAAGCCAGTCACCATCTTGCCGCCACCAAGTCCACCACACCGATGCTCGCCCGGGTTGACCAGCTGATGGATCACTCTCGGTTCGGAGTGATGATTGATACAACACGTCTATCGACTCGATTGCATCCCGCTTGGCCGAGAAGATCGCCTGAACGTCATCCACAGTTACAGGAGGCGTATCTCGGGCAGCGTTCCACGCATTGAAAAGTTGATCAGCAAGTGGTTGATTACGGCCTCCACCGGGCACATCCATCGGAATCCTTGCGAGGAGCTCGCTGCTCGACCACTCCATACGGCCGGTCCCAATATCACGCAGTATTTCTTGGCACCACCCTGGAACGTCAGTCGAGGACGCCAGCGAAACGATCAACAGTGCACAATGAAACATTCCCTAGGCTCCTGTTCGTACGAATGCAATCAGGGGGATCCGAGCCACAACAACCTCTGTGTCCGGCGAACGCACCACAATTGTTCCTCGCACACACCCTGCAGTTCCAGTTGTTGGCGCATACGAAACAGTAATTCGCGAACCGCCGCTGGTGTCGATGCAACGCACCCGCATTCCAGCGATCCCCTCAACCGATGCCTCTAAACTCCCGCCAACACCTTCTATGCGAACCTCCCCTTCACACGCCTTTAAGTGAGACACGGTGCCAAGAAACAGTGAAGCCGGAACCACTCGAAGATTCGATGAGATCATTCGCCCGGTCGCCGTGACCAAGCAACTCACGTTCTTCGGTTTGTCCCCGGCAGTATTGATTCTGGCATTCAATGTCATTCGAGCCGCGATGTTCCGAACCTCTTCCCGGGCTCCTGTCACTCGCACTACCCAGGCCTGCCCACAATCGTCGCGTGGCACAACGATCACGTCGCTGTCATCCGACTCCCACGAAACCGATTCCAACTCACCCGGCCCAAACCACTCGATCCTGATCGGCTCTTCGCAGACTGCTCCGTTCGCGCAGACACCCAGCCGCACCTGCCTTGGCTTCACCGACAGACCCTGAACGACTCCCCGGCACCTCACGCGCAGAGGTGCTGCGGCTCCGTGAAACACAGCCCCCCATGAGTGCCTCCCCGGCTCGCTTCCCGGAGTCACCAGCAGCCGAATCATCTGTTCATCGCCTGCATTCAGTATGTGCGGCCACTCAACAACCTCTACACACGCGGGACAGCTCACATCTGACTCCGGCAGATACCACGTATCTGCATGTTCACTTCGAATCGGGACCTCCACCACGATTGATACTCCTGCAGCGACCAACCCAAGATCAATCTCAACCTCCGAGCCGGGGGAGATCTCATGAATGGCGATCCCAAGCACCACGCCGCACATCACCATTCCAATCATCCATCCACCTCGCACTGGACGAGCCGCCGCAGGTCGCCAGGACATGGTTGCCCGCTGCCAGCAATACCTCCGCTTGGCTCACACGGTCCCCAGCAGCTCCCGAAGAAGTTGCCAAAGCACTGGCACTTCATACTGCTATAGGTCAAACCCAAGGTGCCACACGGGATGTTCAGAAACTGCCGCCCCGTCTCATTCTCAGAAAATGCCATCTTCGGTTGCGCAACACCCGCACAACCCTTGTGCGACGTTGCGATCTTGCATGATTCGTAGCCGGTAAATGGACCATTCGGACACACCTTTGGCGGCATCGCACAGCCCCCGTACTCATTCCCGACGAACTTCGCTGCGCACTCCAGATTCACATCCGACGGACTATCCAATCCCGCGAAAATAGCAGGCGGCCACCCGCATGCACCTGCAACAACAATCACCACACACGTTCGCTTCATTGTTTGTTTGAACATCATCATGCACTCCTTGTGTTTCGTTTTTCGTACTCGCGTTGAATGCAGGCGGAAAGTACATTGCATCCTCATGCACTCTGCGACTACTGCAGAAAGGCAGCGAAAGTTGGCAACATTTCATCTCCCACTCGTTATTGCGACTCACAACGATCAGGTGATCCAACTCGACATCAACCGCTGCACAGCCGAATCAAGGAGAAGCAACCAATGAACGCCCTTTCGATCGCTATCACCGTATGCGTTATGGCCGGATCTACCGCTCGTGTGCAAGCCCAGTGCTTCTCGTGCGCAACACCTCTGCCAATCGAGCCAGTGATCATTTCCGATGTGTGCGACACACTGCATGTCAGCGCAGCCCAGAAGCATGCGATTGCAGATCTCTACAACACATATCACGATGATTGGCAGTTGCTACAGGACAGAGATGTCGCAACGCTCGCAGCTAGGGAGATGAACTTTGCTTCAAGTGCCCGCGCCGACGACGTTGCGGCATACTGCAGTCACGTGAAGTCACTCATCCGCCAGAACAACTCCGTTCTGAAGTCGCTGCGAGAAGTCGACCAGGCTCTTTTCGATCGAATCGCTGAAGCTTTGTCGGATGATCAAGTCATGTTGCTTCCAGCCTGGATCCATCAGCAACAATCACGCGCATTGACAACAGCGATGGCAGGTCGCGGACACACGCTTGATCTCCTGCGGCTCATTCCAGACGCCACGGAGAATTCCGAAGTGCGTCGCGCATGCATCGAAGCCTTACTTCCCCAACTCGCCGACCAGAAACGGGCTCTCCGAGTTCTTCATAAACAGATGATGGATCGGATCGCCGAGTTGTACGAAGACGTAGCAGCAGGAAACGTAAGGCCAGAAGAAATGTTCGCCATGATCAGCGCAGTACAAGCGGAGATCGCAACTGCCCGAGCAACACTTGCTGACTCACTCCTCCGCAATGTGCAGCAGATCATTGGAGAAGTCGCACCGCACGTAGCCCGCACATTGCCGCTCCGGAGCAAACTGGCGGATGACACCCCTTATGATGACGCCGCCATTCGCAGCATCCTCGACTGGCATGCCTACATCGAACAGAGCTCACTCTCTCAGAGCGCCAAAACAACATGCACTGCAATTGTGACCGAGCAAGCCGACATTGCGGCAGCGCTGGGCGAGGCGATCGCTGCAACTCAGACAGGCTCAACCACTTTTTATAAAGCCGGCACCGCACTCGCCATGATCGACGGCACGATCAATAGGTCGCTTTTCGAAAGCATTCCCTTTGCCGACTACCAGCAACTGCTCAAGGCCCGCGGCGCCCACAAGAAGCAGCAAGAGTTGCCGATGCCCCCACCACCTTTGCGGCGTGCAGACGGAATAGACCTGCATCCAATGTCTACAACGCGATTTCAAGCCCTGCAGCGCACGCTCGATCTTCCACTTCACTCGGACAATTGCTTGGTGGCGCACGATGCCTCCATCGAACAAATGCTCACCGATGAACTCATTCAAGCGGGATTACCGATCGAACCGGGGAGATGTAATGACGCCGAAGCAGCGTTTACCCAATGGATGTCTGCCAAGTCACAAGGGCTCGCTCGCGCAGATGCCATCGATGCCGATCTTATCGCTGCCATCGCGCCTCATGCAACACCATCTCGGATCGCCCTAGCACACACGCAGGCACGTACATGGCGGCGGCAGGGCATTCGAAATACTGCATCCCTTGAGGTGATGTCGCCACAGTTTGGGAATGTCAACATCATTTCATCCGCCAGCGATGCGGGACTGGATCTGGACGACCCCACGCTCGCGGAGCTCCTCCTCAGACACGCCGCCACGATTAGTTCAACGATTGAACAGCAGGGACTCTGCAGGCTGCACCGGGTTGGCACGCCCGGTGCCGCCAATGCGTCCGATCAAACTGGGCTGTCGAACCCCAATGAGGTCATGGCCACAATCCTCAGCAACCAAGAACGAGCGTTTACGGAATCGGTCGATGCGATCAATGCCGCGGTGCATGCCATCGCCTCCGAGATTCCGGACAAAACTGCATCGGCGTGGCGACGGAGTATGTTCAAGTCCGTCTGGTCAGGCATCGGTTACGAGCTAGAGGCTGTTCGCGCATCACACGACGCGCTGACTCAGGCAATGCCAGAGACGGCTCAAGCTCAACTGGAGAGTGCATTTGCCGAGTTGCTCACCGACGCCCTTGTACTCCAGGACGAGATCATCTCACTCCTTGTGGATCAGCCGCTGCAATCCAACGCCATGACCATGGCAGGTAATGTTCGGGTAGAAGTCCAAGCGCGACTTCAGCGACAAACGCAGCGAATCTCGCAATGGCGTGACGAAGTCAATGGAATCCTCTCTGAGCAACTGGCAATCGCCGCCCATCCGTAGCACGCATCATCTGTTGAATTGCTCAGCCGCACGGTCCCCAGTTTGAAAGCACGTCGAGCAAGTCCCAGATATCGACCACCCCATCGCCATTGACATCGCCCTCGCAGTCCGAACACGAGCCCCATCGATCAAGGATGATCGAGATGTCTGCGGCATCTACAACGGCATCTGACGTGACATCGCTATCGCAGTTCCATTCGAACACAATCATCGCGTGCTGTTGGCAGTCGTAATAATCGCTTCCGTCCGAGGAGTACCTAAAGATCGCTCCAACGGCAATCTGTCCTTGCCCCATGCTGGCGATCGTTCCGGAGGAGTAGGAGCCGTCTGCCACATCAGTCGTGATCGCCAAGACTCCAGAATCAACGAATCCGCCCTCATCAGGGAGCCGATACATGCGCCTATTGAGCGACAGCCACTCGTTTGAAAGCGCAATTTTCTCGTTCGGACTTGTTGATGAGTATTCCGATCCGCCGAGTGATTCAAATGGCCCGAGTGTTCCATCGGGCTGCCATCGTGCCGCGAAATGCTCTCCGGCCATGGATACGAGAACCAGGGCTGTGTCACTGATCGCACACCCATCCAACCGATCATCACAGATTGATGCCGCAGTCATGCTTGTGTAAAGGGCCCACTGCCCACTCTGATTTCGGCGATAGACCGACGCGTAGGAGTCCTCGGCTTTACTGTTTCCACCGGCGACAACGACCATCTGGTCGCCATACACACTCACACTGCAGCCGAAGTACGCACTCGACGCGCCTGTAAACCGCTGTAGGCCCGACCAATTCCCACCAGAAGTTCGCTCAAAGATCCACACGGAACCGGAGGAATATCCATTTGGTGTGTCATAGGGCGCGCCGATCGCCGCAATATCTCCCGACATCGATACTGTCCCTGGCCACCCAAAGAACTGGGGCGACGCTCCGCCCCACGGCTCCAGAGTTGCAGTGGATGCTATGTCACCGCTCTCGGAAAGTTCGTAAACCAGCGCGTATTCCAAGTAGCCCGTGGTCTTTCCGAGAATGCACACATCCCCGTCCACCGCGTAGCCACTAGGGTTAAACGAGTCACCCTGCAGGAGTGTCCCCTGCTGCTCGACCTCGCCGCTGGGCAATTGGCGGTGCCACTTTGGCTGTTCCAACTCGTCAAACCAGCCCCCCACTTGGATAATGACATCACCGCTCGCAGCGATGCGGGGTGATTCGTACACGCTGCCACACGTAGATGTGTCCTCGGCCGTTCTCGCCACAATCTCCCAGCCGCTCGCCACAGCCTCGCTGGCTAAGAGGCATACGGCACTGACCACAAATCGTCCTCGCAGCATCAAGTTTCTACTCCCTACAAAGTGATCTGCGACCATGATATTGAATCACGGACTGAATACATCCCACTTTTGTTCCACTCCTGAAGCAGCTCATAGCCATATCCCTTGATGGCGGTGCGAGATTGGCATTCGACCCAGTGAAGCCTCGTGCGTCTCTAGGCGTTTGGGATACCTGTGGCCCCAGCGATGCTGGTCCCCCTCAGGTTTCCAAAGCCACCGACCGGAATCGAACCGGTAACCTCCAGATTACAAATCAGGTGCTCTGCCAATTGAGCTACGGTGGCGACGCGTGCAGGGTACTCGACCGCTCGATGCGAATCACGATGGAGCGTGAGACTTTCGAATTGCCACAGCCAAGACAGTTGCATCCGCCGGCGTGACGCCCGCAAGGCGGGATGCCTGACCAAGGGTCGCAGGCCGGAATCGAGCCAACGCCTCGGCGGCCTCGGTTCGCAGCCCGGTGACGGCATCAACGTCAAGGCTCTCCGGAATCCGCATTGCGTCGGCGTCCCGTTGCCTTCGAATCTCGGCCTGCTGCCGCTTTACGTAGCCCTCGTACCGCGTATCGGTCATCACTCGTGCCACGTCGCGGTGTTCATCCTCGCCGCCGAGTTTCTCGGCGATGACCTCGACAGACACATCTGGACGCCGCGCCAGCGCCGCCAGATTCTTCCCAGACTCGCCCGGCATCGTGTCCATTCGCTCAGCAATGCTGGCAATCCGGTCGCGCCGAGCCTCCCAGTTAGTCCACCGCGCCTCGCACACCGTCCCCCACGCCCTTCCGAGCGGAGTCAGTCTTGCGTCAGCATTATCACTTCGCAGCAACATCCGATGTTCGGCTCGGCTTGTAAATAGCCGGTATGGCTCGCGCGGCGTGCGCGTCACGAGATCATCAAGCATGACACCGATGTACGCCTCATCTCTAGCAAGACGGATGGAATCCTCGCCTCGACTCTGCCTCGCCGCGTTCACGCCTGCAACCAGTCCCTGCCCGGCGGCTTCTTCATACCCACTCGTCCCGTTGATTTGCCCTGCCAACAAGAGTCCCGGAATCGACTTCACCATGCATGTCGCATCGATCTGGTGCGGCCGGACCATGTCGTACTCGACCGCATACCCATACTGCAGGATTTCAGCTCGCTCACATCCAGGCATCAAGCGAACGATGATGTCTTGGATATCCGGCGGCAGTGATGTACTGATGCCGTTGCAGTAGATCGACTCACCTGCAAGCGTCTCGGGTTCAAGGAAAACATGATGGCTCTCGCGATCGGCGAAGCGAACAACCTTGTCCTCGATACTCGGGCAGTATCTCGGGCCCGCATCGGCATCGATCTGGCCACTAAACATCGGTGCAAGGTCGAGATTGTCGCGAATAAGGTCATGCGACTCGGGTGTCGTGCGGGTGATTCGACAACTGACCTGCTCAAGCCGAGGGAAGTCGCAACTTGATAGATCGCTAAAAGGAACCGGAGTCTCATCGCCATGCTGCGGCGTCAAGGAGTCCCAATCAATCGAACTCTGGCGAAGCCTTGGCGGAGTTCCTGTCTTGAGCCGGCCAAGTTCCAGACCTACGCGCTTCAGCGCACCCGAGATCCCATCGGCGGATCCTTCGCCCACCCGTCCGCCCGATACTTGTCGCGAGCCCGTATGCATGATGGCACGCATAAAGGTGCCAGTCGTGAGCACAACCGCCGCAGCGCGACACGGGGTCCCGTCAGAACATGTCACGCCGACACACGCATCGCCTTCGAGCAGCAGATCCGCGGCCGTACCTTCAATGACTGAGATGTTCGATCGCGAGGCGATAAGCCGCCGCGCGCAGGCCGCATAGGCAACCTTGTCACACTGCGCCCGAGGCCCCTGCACCGCCGGGCCCTTTGATTGATTCAGCACCTTGAACATGATGCCAGAGGCATCGGCAGCAATTCCCATCACGCCGCCAAGCGCATCGATCTCGCGAACAACCTGCCCCTTTGCAAGCCCACCGATCGCAGGGTTGCAGGACATGACTCCAATCTTGCTCGAGTCCATCGTGAGAAGTACGACTCGGCCGCCGTCGCCGAGGATGCTGGACGCCGCCCAAGCGGCCTCAACACCGGCGTGGCCACCGCCAACGACGAGTACGTCGCAGGAATTCGGAACCTGATTCAGCCGACGGTCCATGTGTCTGGCCCAGCAACAAGCGCGGCCAGTTTGGTATCCGGTCGTGCTTCTTCGGCCTGCCTGATCTGCTCGCGGCTTTCCTGCTCGTAGGCTGGGCGGTCCGGATTGCAGTACAGCACGCCGAGCGGCTCGGGCAGTTCCGGGCTCCGCATGTTGGCGAGCGTGAACGCAAGCGTACGATCCGTTTCGTCGTGGACGAGCAGGTCCTTCTCGGTCACCCCCCCGGACCCAAGCGTCACAGCACGTGGACGCCCGTTCACAATCATTACGCCCTTGTCACGATTCTCGCCGAAAATGAGCGGCTCCCCATTCACAAGATCGACCGTATTGTTCGGCCGGGTGTCCTTCTGCGATGCATAGAACCACGCCTGGTGATTGAAGATGTTGCAGTCTTGGTAGACCTCGATGAAGGCACAGCCTTCATGGCCTGCAGCCCGCTCCATGGTCGGGACGAGCATTTTCGCATCGACATCGATGCAGCGAGCAACAAAAGTGCACTCAGCCGCGAGAGCGAGCGCCAACGGATTGACCGGCTCATCGATCGAGCCCATCGGCGTCGACTTCGTGACCTTACCGCGTTCGCTTGTGGGCGAATACTGTCCCTTGGTCAGGCCGTAAATTCGGTTGTTCAGCAGAATGATTCGCACGCCGACGTTGCGGCGCATCACGTGAATTGTGTGGTTTCCGCCGATCGACAGAAGATCGCCGTCACCCGAGACGATCCACACGTCAAGGTCGGGGTTCGCAAGTTTGATGCCGGTGGCGAATGCCGGTGCGCGACCATGGATGGAGTGGAGCCCATACGTTTCCATGTAATAGGGGAAGCGAGCCGCACATCCGATTCCAGAGACGAAGACAAAGTCTTCCTTGTGGCGTCCCAGTTTGGGAAGCGTCTTTCGCACAGCAGCGAGAACGGCGTAGTCGCCGCAGCCAGGACACCATCGCACGTCCTGATCGGAGGCGAAGTCCTTAGGCTTGTAAGTCGGCAGTGGAAGGTCTGTGGATGTCATCGTCCTGCCTCCTCAATCACTTTCCGAATGCCGTTGACCAGTTCCTCAACATGGAATCCTCTCCCTTGAATCACGCTGACAGTCTTCGCATCTACGAGGTAGTTGGCTCTCAGCAGCATCGCGAGTTGCCCGCTGTTGATTTCAGGAACAATGATGTTCGTATAGCGAGCCAGCACCTCTCCGAGATTGGGCGGCATTGGGTTGATGTGCCGCAGATGCACCATTGCCGTCGCAATGCCCTCCTGCTGTAGTCGCTCAGTTGCGGAGATGATCGCGCCCCGTGTTCCGCCCCAACCAACAACAAGCGTGTCGGCGCCAGCGTCGCCGCCGACCTCCATCGGTGGAATGACATCGACAACTCGGGCGACCTTCTCAGCACGCGCCGCAATCATGGTTTGATGGTTCGGTCCGTCATACGTCACCGCGCCCGTGGTGCCATCCTTCTCCAGACCACCGAGTCGGTGCTCCAGACCGGGTGTTCCAGGAATGGCCCATCGCCGAGCAAGAGTCTCGGGGTCGCGAAGGTACGGCTCGAAGGTGTCATCAGAATCCGCTTGTGCCACCGGATGCTCGATCTTGATTTCCGGAATCGATGCAACGTCCGGAACCTGCCAGGGCTCCGCGCCATTGGCGATTCCTGCGTCGGTAAGCACAATGACGGGACACATCGCCCGAACCGCCAATCGGACGGCTTCGATGGCAGTGTCGAAACAGTCCGACGGAGACGCTGCAGCCAGAACGACGCAGGGTGCTTCGCCCGAGCGTCCATACATGGCCTGCAGTAGATCGGCTTGCTCGGTCTTGGTCGGCATGCCCGTCGCGGGTCCCGCTCGCTGCACATCCACAACGACCAAAGGCAACTCAAGCATGACCGCCAAACCCAGTGCCTCACCCTTGAGGGCGAGCCCTGGCCCGGAAGTACCGGTCACGCCAATACCACCGGCATAACTCACACCAATGGCGGCCGCGACCGCGGCGATTTCGTCCTCGGCCTGAAACGTCTGGATGCCGAACTGCTTCAATGCAGACAGTCCATGCAGCAGATCAGATGCAGGCGTGATCGGATATCCGCAGTAACTGATCTGCGTGTCGGCCTTCGCGCTGGCGACGGCAAGACCGAGCACGGTCGCCTCATTGCCGTTGATCTTGCGGTAGAGCCCCGGTGGAAGTTCGGCGGCAGCGACCTGATACCGCTCTGGAATCGCTTCCGTTGTTTCGCCAAAGGCCCAGCCGGCCTTGAGCGCCGTCACATTCATCGAGGCGATTTCGGGCCGTTTCTTCTTCTTGCCAAAGTAAGAATCGAGCCAATCAATCGTCGGTGTGAGCGGACGGTCGTACATCCAACACAACAGGCCGAGCGCAAACATGTTGCGGCAGCGATCAATTTCCTTGGCGCTCTGGCCGGTCTCGGCAAGCGCCTCACGAACGATCCGTGTCATGGGTACGGTGACGATTCGATATCGCGAGGAAAGCACCTCATCGGCCAGAGGCTTGTCGTCCGGCGCGTAGCCGGCCTTCTTCAGCCCAACACCGGAGAATTCATCTTCGTCGGCGATGATCATGCCGCCAGGTCGGACCTCGTCGATGTTCGTCTTGAACGCTGCAGGATTCATCGCTACCAAGACATCGACGGCATCGCCCGGTGTATGAATTGGCCTCGCGGCAAAGTGAACCTGAAAGCCTGACACGCCAAACGTCGTGCCACGGGGCGCGCGAATTTCAGCGGGGTAGTCCGGGAAGGTCGAGAAGTCGTTTCCGAGTACAGCGGTCGTGCTGGTGAACTGACCACCGGCCAGTTGCATGCCGTCACCGCTGTCGCCCGCAAAGCGAACTGCGACCGCCTCGACGGGTGTCGGTGAAGTACTGCTGGGTGCCTCTGGCGCTTGACTTGTCACATCGTTCATCCTGCATTCCCCGGCAGAAAAGGGAGATTCTACGCCCATCGGGACGTACGAACAAGACGATGCGGGCCCCTTCCGGTCAGGGGGAGGCGGATTCTGCAGGGCTACCGTCACCCCATAGGCTCATCAGGATCGCCATGTCTCGGATGTCCACGGCAGAATCACCGTTCAGGTCGCCCGGCTGAGGGACTGGACACGCCGCCGCCCGAACCGAAATGCAGTCAGTCCTTCCCCCAGACCATCGGCCCGATGCGTCGAGGCAGGCACGTTCGGTCACCTCGATACACATGGTATCGATGCAACAAGCCCCCTTGGGGGGCAACAGATCCTCATACCACTCACCAAAAACGCTATCACCAAAGGTTCGATACTCAACTTCGACCGCGTCAACCCGCGAGTTGTACCCCTGATACACAGCCCCGCCGACACGCCCTGCGGCATTCTGCGTGAATATACATCGCTCCAGTGTGGCGACACTGTCATAGACATAGACGCCACCCCCATTGTGGGTCGTCCCGCATCCCTTGAAAGTGCAATCAATCACTGTCACCCGCGAGCCTCTTTGGATGGCGAGCCCGCCACCAGCAAATATCGCCTGATTGGATGTGAATCGACAATCCGTGAAAGTCGCCTCGCTGCTATCTACAAACGCCCCGCCTCCGCGTTCAGACCGATTGGATGAAAATCTGCATCGGACAAATCGCGGCGCAGCCCCACCACCAATCCAGGCACCGCCACCCTCATAGGTCGTTGTGTTGCCCATGATTCTGCAGTTCTCAATAAGCGGCGAACAGCCTCGAATCAGAATCCCTCCACCGATCGTGGCAGAATCGCCAAACCGCGTGCGGTCTCCCGTACCTCCGAGAATCTTGAACCCGCGGATTGCTGTGGCATCGTCCTTTCCCCCTACCAACGTAATCGCAGGTCGCTCGATGCCGGAGGCATCGATGACGGTCCGCGATGGCCCACCCTCACTCTCCAAAATGACGACGCGGCGGCTCAGGTCGACAGCCTCCCGATAGGTCCCGGCTCCTACAACTATCCGGTCCCCCGACGCTGCCATGTCTACAGCAGCTTGGATGCTGCTGGCATCTTCAGGAACACGAATCGACTTTGCAAATGCGGGAGCCACGGAGCCCATAGCGGCCAACACGACGGCGATCGCCAGCCAACGCAGTTTTGGATCAATCAAACAGGATGGCAGTAGGATGATGTCCATTATCAGGCTACGGGAGTGTACGATGGACTGGGCGGTGACGGGACCCGCCGAAATTGTCAATTGTCCTACCGAAAGTTTGGCTCAAGGGTGATCCGGAGAGCAGCAGTGTATGGCACAGATCGAGGTCAAGACAAAGCAGGGCCGCAAGCGATTCGAACTGACTGATCGCCCTATCACGATCGGTCGAGCCGACGACAACACGCTTGTCCTCAAAGACGATCGAGCCAGCCGCCACCACTGCGTCATCGAGCGTGGAGACAGTGGATTCCTGATTCGCGACCTGAAGAGCCGAAATGGAACCACCCTGAACGACGAGCAGGTGGAGTCGAATGAACTCGGGAACGGCGATATCGTCAAGGTGGGTCGCACCAAGATCACCTTCATCGACCCCGAGCAGTTGATATCAGTTGCTGAGATCGAACCGAGTGCTCCGCTTGAGGAAGACTTCTTCCCGCCTGATCTCGACACACTCGATGTCGATCTTCACGCAGAGGTCGGTCAAACCGCGCAGACCAACTGGGAGCGGCGACTCGAAGAAATCATTGCCTCAGGCGAAGAAAAGGGATTCGACGAGACCGACATCAGCCTCGTTGACAACCGCGGTGTCACCGTGCATCAAGCCCAATCAGGCAACCTTGACACTGGACGAGACGGCGATGGCGCCGAGGGAACGCGAGCATTTCGAAAACTTCTCTACGCCTCGTTCCGCACCCGAGCAACTGACCTGCATATTGAGCCTCGTATCGACGGCTGCACTGTCAGGCTTCGTGTCGACGGCACCATGATCACTGCCGTTCAGTTCTCCAAGCAGATCTTCAAGCGAATCCTCGGTATCGTGAAGATTCTCTGCGAAATCGAAACGAGCCAAAAGAATCAGGTGCAGGATGGACACTTCTCAGTGTCAATCAAGGGACGCCGCGTTGACTACCGCGTAAGCCTGACGCCATCCGTGCACGGCCAAAAGCTCGTGATTCGTGTACTCGATGCCTCGAACAGCCCGAGTCGCCTCCACGAACTGGGCATGGTGTCGTGGATGTACGACAAGTTGCGAACCATCGCCACACGCGATGCCGGACTGTTGCTCGCCTGCGGGCCAACGGGATCTGGCAAGACGACATCGCTGTACTCATGCCTCCGCGAAATTGATGTTGAACAACGAAACGCGATCACGATCGAGGATCCAGTCGAGTACTTCCTTGAAGGATGCACGCAGATTCCAATCGATCATGGACAGGGGACAACGTTTCACAGCGTGCTGCGATCGGTACTTCGCCAGGATCCCGACGTCATCTTCGTCGGCGAAATCAGAGATATCGAAACCGCAACCGTGGCCATGCAGGCCTCGATGACCGGACACCTGGTCTACACCACGGTCCATGCCAAGGACACGATCGGCGCAGTCTTCCGCCTTCTGGATCTGGGCATCGAAGCACCGTTGGTCGCGAACGCTCTGAACCTGATCGTTGCTCAACGGCTTGTGAGACTGCTCTGCCCCACTTGCCGAAAGGCAGTTGCGCCCACACCGAGCCAAACGCTCCGAATGGGGCAGCAGGTTGCTGGCCTCTCGAAGGTCTACGTGCCGCAAGGCTGCAAAAAATGCCTGCGAACCGGATTCCACGGACGGCGGGCGTTGTTCGAGTTGCTCGAAATCACCGACGGCATTCGTGACCTGATCATGAAGGAGCCCTCCATCAAAGGCATCCGAGGACTGGCCCAACAAGGTCTCTTCATGACTCTGGAACAGTTCGGATACACGCTCGTGGCGGACGGACAGACGACTTTCGATGAGATCGAGCGCGTGGCGGGGTCGGAATAGAGGCCATCAAGCCTCCTGGCACGCCGATCCTGATACTGGCAAGACGCGTTCTGACCCTCTCACCGCCTGTTGCTGGCCCCCCCAAAATGGCCACCACGCGACGTGATGCCTTGAAATGGAGCGGGGGCTGGTATACTCCGGGGCTTCCCCCATGAGGATCTTCAATCCATGAGTACTGAAATCACACCAAACGAAACGCAGACCTTCACCGTCAAGCAGGTGCCCACGACCAGCTCGAAGGTCAAGACGATTGAGCGTCTCATGTGGATGCAGCCCGATATTCAGAAGGGCATGCGAGCATTGGCCCGCCAACGTCGCCAGAAGGACAACGTCACGTATGTCCGAGCTGGGCGGCCGTGGACCAATCGGAAGCGAGCCACGCGACTTCAGCGATGCGAAGCCGGCCAAGAGTTCACACTCCTCGTCACGCCTCAGATCGCTTCGGATCTCCGAAGCGTCTCCCGCTGGCTTGATGTTCGCCCGGCGTAGCGCACCGAGTAACACCGGCGCAACCCCCCCCTCATACTTCTCGCGGCCGCTCAAATTACGCTGACGGCTGTCGCGATGCGACGTCAATTGCAATCGAGATCAGCTGAGCAAGTGAAGAATCCGCTCAGCAATCGGTGTGGTGTTCTCCGGAATCTCGCTTGGGTTCACCCATGCGAACTCTTCGTATTCGCCAGTATTGAATCCGATGTCATCCGTTGGCATTTCGACGGATAGAACCACTTCCCACGTCCGGGTGTTCGGATCAAACATCACCGCCTCCGCTCGAGGTGTCGACGCCAACACGCGACCAATCTCTTCCGCGAATTCATTGGTGAGGGCTTCTTCAGGGCTATTCCCAGGCTCCACGCCTCCGGAGGGCGCCAACTCCCAATATCCTGCCTGCCAAGTCGTCCATGGGGCCCGGCGGCCAAGAAGCACACGACCATTGCAAAACGTCACGCCCTTGACGCCGAGGGGACGACACATGCAGTCGTGGCTCGACCCGGTCTCATCGGCTTCGGACTGCACCGCATACCAGCGAAAATCACACGGAAAACCTTGAATCACCGCGCCACCAGCCCCGTTGCGATGAACCCCTGCGACCTGAATCATCTTCCCGTCATACAGCTTCGGGTTCGAGGCCTGCATGTCGGACCATCGCCGCTCGGCCTCCTCCCGCAAGTGTGGATCGGGCAACCACTCGCGGTCACCCAATGACACAATGGCCGGTCGGCGAAGACGAATGATTGTTGATGGATTCACAGAAACTCCCGAATCAACCGAACTCAATTCCCTGCGCCAGCGGCAGGTCGTCGCCCCAGTTGATGGTGCAAGTCTGCCGCCTCATGTACGCCTTCCATGAATCCGATCCGCTCTCACGACCGCCGCCCGTGTCCTTCTCACCGCCGAAGGCACCGCCAATCTCGGCGCCACTCGTTCCGATATTGACATTGGCGATGCCGCAATCCGATCCGGCTGCCGAGAGAAAACGTTCGGCCATCCGAACGGAATCCGTGAAGACTGCACTGGACAGGCCCTGGTCGACATCGTTCTGCATCGCGATGGCATCTGCAAAATCGGAGTACTCGAAGATGTAGAGAATTGGCGCGAATGTTTCTTCACGCGTAATGTCCGGCGTGGTCCCACGAGGCACACGAATGATCGTCGGTGTGACGAAGTTACCTTCGTGTGAATCAAAGCGATCGATTCCCTCTACGCCACCACACAGCACGGTGCACCCCTGCTCGCACGCCGCTTCGATTGCCGCCCGCATGGCATCAACACTCCGCTGATCGATCAACGGTCCAACGAGCGTCGAAGGTTCGAGTGGGTCACCGATCGGAACTTGCTGATAGGACTTGGCAAGTCCCTCGGAAACCTGATCAACGAGTGACTCGTGACAGATGAGCCGCCTGGTGGATGTGCATCGCTGACCCGCCGTTCCAACGGCTCCAAACAGGGTCCCCCGAACGACCAAATCAACGTCGGCTGATTCGGTCACGATGATCGCGTTGTTGCCACCGAGTTCCAAAAGGCTGCGTCCAAGTCGCTTGGCGACCTGGGTACCAACATGGCGACCCATACGGGACGATCCCGTGGCGCTGATAAGCGGAAGTCGCCGATCGGCAATCATGGTCTCGCCGATCTCATCATCGGTACCGACGACCAAACCGAAGAGGTCCACAGGGTCCCCCTCTTCCGGCACGAATATGTCCTGTTCACGCATGACGCGCTGCGCGATGTTGTTCATAGCGATAGCGGTGAGTGGCGTCGCGAGACTCGGCTTCCAGATCTGGGCGTTCCCGCACACTGCTGAGAGCATGGCATTCCATGCCCAGACTGCCACCGGAAAGTTGAAGGCGGTGATGATGCCGATCGTCCCGAACGGATGCCACTGTTCATACATGCGATGGAGCGGCCGCTCCGACGGCATCGTCAATCCATAAAGTTGTCTTGAGAGCCCGACTGCGAAGTCGGCGATGTCGATGCACTCCACAACCTCGCCGATGCCTTCAGGCAGGATCTTGCCCATTTCCATGGTCACGAGGCGACCAAGTTCCTCTTCGTGCTCCCGATAGGCGTTACCCATACGCCGTACTAGTTCCCCTCGCTTGGGCGCGGGGAACATTCGCCACGATCGCTGCACGAGCATTGCCCGCTGCACGGTCTCTTCATATTCCGCAGCGGACTGCAATCGCACCGCGCCTAGGGCTGCGCCGGTGGCAGGATTCGTGGAAACTACGCGCCCATCTCCAGGTTTGGCATCCGCCAACAGCAGAGGGTGATCGCAGAGTTCTGAAACGATGTCGGTAGTGGTAGACATCCGAAGATTGTAAGGGCATGTCCTGTTTCTGGCAGCCCTGGATCCTCTGGATCCGCAGTCTGCCACCAGATCGTACACTTCCCCTCATGCCACTCAACAGAGATCAAGTCGCCTGTCGCGCCGCCCGCGAACTGCGGGATGGCTTCTACGTCAATTTGGGTATCGGCATGCCGACCCTTGTCGCAAATCACGTTCCTGACGGAATGACCGTCTGGCTGCAGTCGGAGAATGGCCTGCTCGGAATGGGCGCTTTCCCGACGGAAGATGCCGTCGACGCGGACCTCATCAACGCAGGCAAGCAGACAGTCACAGCCGTACCCGGCGCAAGCTATTTCTCCAGCCATGAGTCATTTGAAATGATCCGTGGCGGCCACATTGATCTGGCAATTCTCGGAGCCATGGAAATAGGGCAGGAAGGCGATATCGCCAATTGGATGATTCCGGGCAAACTCGTCAAGGGGATGGGCGGGGCAATGGACCTCGTGGCAGGGGTACAGCGAGTTGTCGTCATCATGGATCATTGCAACAAACGAGGCGAGCCGAAGTTGATCCCCGCCTGCACTCTGCCGCTGACGGGAGTGGCATGTATCGACATGGTCATCACCGATTTGTGCGTTCTCGAAATGGACCACGAAAAGCGACGGTTCGTCCTGACTGAACTCGCCCCCGATGTCACCGTCGAGGAAGTACTTGCGAAGACCGCCGCTGAGATCCTGGTCCATGAAACACCGGGCGTACTCTCGCTGTAGCCCCGCCTCGCATCCATAACTGCCAATAAAGACTCACCAAGGAATGACAGGAGCCGAACGCAGTGCGTTCGGCTCCTGATTACTTGGTTGAAATTGTGCGCCTCTCAAATGTCCTTCGTGCGGTGCTGCATTTGGGCTTTGAGGCGAGCGATGATCGAAGAATGCATCTGGCTGACGCGAGACTCACTGAGGTCAAGCGTGACACCGATCTCCTTCATCGTCATTTCCTCGTAGTAGTAGAGGATGACGATCAGCCGCTCGGCACGAGAAAGGCCACGGGTCAACAGGTACTTGAGATCCTCTCGCTGCACCTTCGAAACCGGGGTCTCCTGTCGACGATCACGAACAACATCCACTTCGGTGACATCGCGGCTGGAATCCGTCTCATACCACTTGCGATTCAGCGAAATCATCGAGACTGGCCGGGAGTCCTTCTTGATCTTCTGGAACTCGTCATCGGACACGTTGAGATGATCAGTCACTTCCTGCTCGGTGGCTCGGCGACCGGATGTCATCTCCAGTTCCTTGCGTGCCCGATCCATCTTCGCTGTGCGTGATCGCACCAGCCGAGGAACCCAGTCCATGGCACGCAACTCGTCGAAGATTGCCCCGCGAATTCGCTGGGTGCAGTAGGTCTCGAACTTCACACCTCTATCGAGATCGAATGCGTCGATTGCGTCCATCAGCCCAAACTGGCCCGACGAATGCAGATCCTCAACATCGACCTCAGACGGCAGACGCTGATGCAGTCGCTCTGCGGTGTACCGCACCAGCCGCAGATAGTGCTCGACGAGCACGTTTCGCGTCTCATCCGTTGGATCGTCTCGATATGAGATCCACACTTCGAGAACAGGGCGTCCGTCCGCGACTGTGTCGGAGACGGCCCTGCGAGACGTGCGCGCAGGCGGTGAAGCCGTCGCGGTTGCCCCTGTCTTCTTGACTACTACGTTATTCGGCATTGGGTCGACTCCTTGACCGCTGCGCTGCCGCTGATGTAAACACGATCTCGTTGCATCGTGTCCGGTCGCATTTGCACTCTTCCTTGAGTACGCCTGTGACGTGTCAACACCATACACGTGCTGGAGCATGTCAACAAGCAGTTGCTCAGGATTGGAGGTGATGCGTGAATGTGGAGCGTGGTTTGGAATCATTACGAACAAGTCAATCACACACAGACGATTCCACTTTCGTTCAGGCCAGCGACTCTTGGCTGATTGCCTCAATCCGGAGCCTGATCGTTCCGTTCACTCCGGTCATTCCGGCAGCGCGGGGGTCACTCCTCTCGACTCGAACGCCCATCGCTCGAGTGGGCTCCGCAAGGCGGGCCTCGTTGCCCCCCTCACTCGACCGACCAAGTTGGCCCTCGCCAACCCCCCTATCGACAATGTGTTATCGGCCACCCGCGGCACTCTTTGCGCCTGCCGTCCGAACACTTACGGGGCGGCTGAACCTCCAATCAACCACCGAGCACGCTCGGCGAATGCGGAGTCATGCACACACGGGTAGCATGCCGCGGCATGAATGCTCCACGCGGCCCTCTTCTGGCGGTTGTCGCCGCTCTGGCGGCCCCAGCGGCCCTATGCCCCCAGGCAACTGGGCAGGAAGTCTTCCGGCTCGGGCCTGACGACGAGTGGGCCCATGAGGCCTCGCCGGCTATGGGATCGCCCGCCGAACAACTTTCCCAAGCCCGAGTCCTGCTGGCCGAGGGGAGACCTGAGCGATCTCTCAATATGGTCAATCGATGGATGAAGCGGCATCCGACATCACCGCTGATCCCTGAAGCGTATCTGCTCCGCGGCGATTCACTCATGGGAATCGGCGATGAGTACGAGTCGCTGTACGACTATGAGTATCTCGCTCGCCGGTATCCCGGCAGTGAAGTCTTCACGTTGGCGCTTGAACGTGAGTTCGAAATCGCGGTCAAGTATGCCCATGGCCTGCGACGCAAGATATTTGGCCTTCGGATCGTTGACGCAAGCGATGAGGCCGAAGAATTGCTGATCCGTATACAAGAACGCCTTCCCGGAAGCGGGCTGGCCGAGCGGGCAGGACTACAACTCGCCGACATGTACTTTCGCCATCGCCGGATGTCCCTTGCAGCAGAGGCGTATTCCATCTTCATCGAGCGATACCCACGCTCTACGAACCTGGACTTTGCTCGGCGGCGGGTGATCTACTCCAACATCGCCTCATTCAAGGGGCCTCAATTCGACATTGTTGGACTGCTGGAAGCCAAGGCTGAACTCAAGCAGCTCGAATCGAATCGGCCCGCCGAAGCCGAACGCATCGGAGCAGGAGCCCTCATTCTTCGCATCGAAGAGTCTGAATCCATCAAGATGCTCACAACTGCGCGTTGGTATCTCTGGGAGGGGGACCCAATCTCATGTGAGTACACGATTCGCGAATTGATCCGGCGATTTCCTCGATCGGCTGCAGCCGTCCAAGCGCTCCGCGAGATTCCCACCGTTCTTGCTCAGCTGCCAACATCAGTGTTGGACAAAGCTCCCGACTACGCGACACTGCGTGAGAAACTGCTGAACACTTCAGCAACAGCACAAGCTGCTGAATCATCCTCCGAAGAGACCGCACCATGAAGCTCTCTGCGATGGGCTCCATAGTCCTCTTGTTCCTGTTGGCTGCTTGTGGATCCGACGCCTCCAAAGGCTGGGTGCTGGGATCGACATACGACAGTGATATCAAGACGATTGCGATTCCGGTCGTTCAGAATGCGACATATGACCGCGAGGTGGGCTACCTCCTCACCAACGCATTAATCCGAGAGGTCGAAACCCGCACGCCCTGGCGAGTCGTAGATGAAACTGTTGCGGACACCCTGCTCGAAGTATCCATCCAAAAAGTCGATCTCAAACAGCTGTCCCAATCCCGACTTACGCAGTTGGACCAAGAAATGGCCGTACAGCTCACTGTCGACTGGAATTGGGAACGGCTCGATAACAATACGACGATTACGGGATGGGATGGCATGGGAACCAGTGGCATGTTTTTCCCGTCCAACCCACTTGGCGAGCCCATTGAACTGGGCAGGCTTGAGTCGGTCCAAATGATGGCCCGGGCAATCGTCGATCGAATGGCGGAATCATGGTGATCCCGGTTCGACGATGAGCCGACACTGGACGTAGGATGGACCTGTTGCCAACCCCGCACGGGACTTCATATGCCAGACCCAGAACAGAACCCACCGAACGAACCGCCTCAACAGCCCGATAAGCCAGCGCCTCCAAAGGGAGCTGGCCGCGGACTCATGAGTTGGGTTTTCATTCTTGGACTCATGATTGTGCTCTTCGCTGTCATGCAGAGTTCCAGCGGCGGCCGCGAGATCGCAAGTTGGCAGCACTTTCGTTCGCTCATCGATCCAGCCAAGGGACATCTCTACGAGCCAACGCCCGGATCACCCGATCCTGTTGTCATCAAAAACAATCGGATTGTCGCGACCATTGCGCCAAAGACGCCTGGAGACAACCCCGGAACCGAGCCCGCACTGATCTACCACACCATTGATGGTGGTAATCGAGATTTCTATCTCCATCAGTTGACCGACATGGGCGTCGACTTCTCAACTGACACCGGCCAGAGCATCTGGGGTCAACTACTGCTCACGCTCGGCCCATTCCTTCTTCTACTACTACTCATTTGGTTCTTCATCGCAAGGTCAATGCGAAGTGCAGGTGGTGGACCCGGCGGCATGCTTGGAAGTTTCGGTAAGTCGCGGCATCGCATTTCCACCAAGGAAGCGTCCAAGGTGCGGTTCACCGATGTTGCTGGCATTGACGAAGCGAAAGAAGAAGTACTCGAGATCGTCGAATTTCTGAAGAATCCCAAGAAGTTTCAGCGCCTCGGCGGCCGGATTCCTCGAGGCGTTCTTCTGGTGGGTCCTCCCGGATGCGGCAAGACCTTGCTCGCGAAGGCGATCTCAGGCGAGGCCGACTGCCCCTTCTTCTCGATCTCCGGCTCTGACTTCGTCGAGATGTTCGTCGGCGTCGGCGCCAGCCGTGTTCGCGATCTGTTCAAGCAGGCGAAGGAGAACTCGCCATGCATCATCTTCCTCGACGAAATCGATGCCGTTGGGCGGCGTCGGGGAAGCGGCTTCAGCAGCGGCGGACATGATGAGCGGGAGCAGACACTCAACGCGATTCTCGTCGAGATGGACGGATTCGAAGCCACGGATCAGGTCATTGTGATTGCGGCGACAAACCGCGCCGATGTCCTCGATCCTGCCCTAACTCGGCCCGGTCGATTTGACCGCCAGGTTCCCGTCACACTTCCCGACGTCGAGGGCCGACTGAAGATTCTCGAAGTACACGCCAAGACGATTCAACTCGCTTCCGATGTTGATATGAATCGGGTTGCAAGAGGGACGCCAATGTTCTCGGGTGCCGAGTTAGCTGCGCTTATCAACGAGTCGGCGATCATCGCCACCCTTGAGAACAAGGACGCCGTCGACCAACTCGATCTGGAAGAGGCCCGCGACAAGATCAAGTTCGGCCGCGCTCGACACAGCAGGAAGATCGAGGAGACCGAACGCATCGCCACGGCGTACCACGAGGCGGGACATACCGCGCTGCAGGCAATGCTCGACGACGCCGACCCGATTCATAAGGTGACGATCATCCCCCGTGGCCAAGCCATGGGCGCGACGTTCAGTTTGCCCGAGAAGGATCGATACGGCTTTGGACGCAAGTACATCGAAGCGACCCTTCGTGTGCTCTGCGCCGGACGCATCGCAGAACAGAGGAAGACCAGCGACGTGTCATCCGGAGCCGCAATGGACATCCAGATGGCGACCGCCTATGCGAGGCACATGATTCTCGACTGGGGCATGTCCGAACGCCTCGGATTCGTCAGATATGCGCCAGATGATTCCAACGAGTCGCTCCTCATTGACAAGGACTACTCGCCGGAAACCGCAAGGATCATTGACGAGGAAGTCAAGGCCATCATCGACGCGGCCTACTCAGATGCTGAGCGTCTGATCGGCGAGCACTGGAAAATCGTGACGGCAATCGCGGAGGCGCTTCTCAAGTATGAGACGCTCCAAAGCGGCGAAGTGGCAACCCTCATTGAGGGCGGAACGCTCAACCGGCCGACGGTGGCGGATCTTCTTGATGTCGAATCAACTCCGCCACCGAACAGCCCTGAAACACCGGTCGAACGCAGCGACTTGGGCGATGAACCGGACGGTCTGCTCCCAACGCCAGCCTGACCCTTTGGAATCAGCTCATACGATGACTGGCCGTCAACTGCACTTGGCGTCGCTCAGCACGCGCTTCCGTAGACCGACAGCAACTGCAGCAGATCATCCACGCCGATGACGCCATTTCCATCGATGTCCTCCGGACATCCAGTGCATGTGCTGCCGTAAACCGACAGAAGTTGGAGCAAGTCATCGACACCGATCTGACCATCGCCATCCAGATCTTCCGGACAGGGTACGGAGCCGCCTGTGACGTCGATCGCCCCTGCCATTCCCGAGCCGCAGTGCGGCGTGCAGTAGTAGTCAATGACGCCTGTTGGTTCATCAACGGGCACGACGTAATACGGCATCTGGCTCAAATTGTCGAGGACCTCGTTAAATCGGCCGTCGGGGCTGCAACTTGTGCCGGATGTCACCGTATGGCTACCGCCCGCATGGATCCAGAAGACCGCGTCGCCAGCATCGACGGATACCGCAGCAGGCTCAAATACAAAGCCATTGGTCGTGAGAAAGTGTGCCTCCACATTCACGAGGAGCGCACCGTATTGATCACTTGCCACGCAGTGATTCCCGACACTGCAGTAGTACGGGATGACATCTCCGTCATATTCGGCAGGGACCGTCCATTCGAAGGTGGGAGTCGTCTCGGTAATGTCAGAAAAGAAGAGCCCGGTGTCATTGCCGCAAAACGCGCCGCTGGTCACATCGTGTGTCCCGCCATCGTGAATCCAGCGGACCGTGTCGCCAGGCTGAACATCAGCGAACTGCGGAGTGAAGTAAAACGAGCCGACGTGCACTTCTACAATCGCTCCGGAGGCGATCCCAGCTACTGCTACCACGCATGAGATCGCACCATAGACATTCTTGGTCAACATATTATGTATCTCCTCCCACCCCGCTTGCACCATACCGCATCCAAAAACAAGATCAACACCCGCCTCCTCATTCCTCCAACAATCGCTTACTTCGGAGAAGGTGGTGATAGGCCTGCGCAAATCGGTGGGCTTCATCCCGAATGGCCTGACACAGTTTCAGTCCCGGATTTTCGCGGCCGAGGCGAAGAGGGACCGGGCGATCCTGAATCCAGATAAGCTCCTCCTTTTTGGCCAAGCCCACGACAATTGGTGGCTGCTGCGGGAAGGCTCCGAAGGCGGCAAGGGCCGCGTTGAGTTGCCCCTGCCCGCCATCGATCAGAATGACATCTGGAAACCGCTCCCGACCTCGGCCAGCGTCAGCATATCTTCGGGAGACAACTTCTCGAATTGACGCATAGTCATCATTGCTGGCCGTGGTGATCCGATACCTCCGGTACTGATCCTTAAATGGCTTGCCATCAAGAAAGCAGACTTTGGCTCCAACGGTTTCATTCCCCGCAAGGTGCGCGATATCGATCGCCTCGATGCACCGGAGAGGTTCTTCCAAAGACAGCGTGCGTTGCAACGAGCGCAGCGCGGCTGATGGATCAGTCGCAAACACGGTGACTTCCGGTTGCCAAGCCCGCGCATCCTCCTGATTCGCCGCACGCTCGCCAAGCCTTTCTATCGAACGTAACTGATCTCGCAAAGCCGCTGCCTGTTCATACCGCTGCCCTGCAGCCGCCTCCTGCATCTGAGCCCTCAGATCACGGATGACCGCCGATCTCTTAGACCCGATGAATCGAAGTAGTCGCTGAATGTCGGCGGCATACGATTCACTGGAGATCCGATCGGCGCATGGTGCCGTGCACTGTCTGATCGCATGAAGCAGGCATGGTCGAAAATGGGTGTTTGCTTTGTCACCATCCTTGATATCCAGATGGCAGGTGCGAAATCGAAAGATCCGCTGCATGACGTCAACCGCCTCGCGAATGTCCCGCCCGGAAGTAAAGGGGCCGAAGATTCTCGCACCCCGGTAACGAGGATCGGCCGGATCCCGTGTGACAAAGACACCGGGAAAATCATCACGTGTTGTGACAGCGAGGTATGGATAACTCTTGTCATCCGTGAGCATCACGTTGAACCGAGGACGAAGATCCTTGATCAGACGTGCCTCCGCCAACAATGCTTCCCACTCGGCGATCGTCTCAATGATCTCGAATGAATCGATCTTCGCGAGCAGAGGCTGTTTCCGAGGGCCAAGATCCGTCGAGGGAAGAAAGTAGCTGCTGACTCGATCCCTGAGCGATGACGCCTTGCCGACGTAGAGCACCTCCCCGGACGGATCCTTCATCAGATACACACCAGGTGTTTGGGGCAGTTGCCGCGCCTCTGCATGCAGGCGGCTACGTGCTGCATCCCGCTCGCCCCCGGTTGGACCGGTGGAATCCGCGTTGATCTGGTCGTCGGACATGGCCCCGATCGTAGGCCCAATCGGCCCTCCCGCAGACCATTTGCCTCAAAAGATCGCTGTGAGGGGCCTCTTAGGACGTATTATCCAATTGCCACAAGGGCGCGTGACCCGCAGTCCCGAATCCGCTACAGTGATCGACCACTCCCCATGTATTCTGGGGCCAATTCATTCAGGAGACGATTTCAATGAAGACCCTTGCTTTGACCGCTGCTTTGGGCGTTGCCGCCCTCCTCGCTGGCTGCAACCAGAAGGCCTCGACCGCCAGCCCAGGCGCCATCGATACGCCCGCTTGCTGCGCCGATAAGTCCAAGTGCCCCGATGCCACCGCCTGCGGTAAGAAGAAGGCTGCTAGCTGCAATAAGACCAAGGCTGCTAGCTGCAATAAGACCAAGGCTGCCAGTGGTTGCCCCAAGGCTGCTGCTGCCAAGGCCAAGGCTGCTGGCACCTCACCGTGCTGCGCCGGCAAGAAGAAGTGATCTTGGTCACTTTCTGACTGACTACAACTAATCACATGGCAACGCCCGAGACATTCCGTCTCGGGCGTTGCCGCATTTCGCCCGGTTGCGAATCCAACGAACAACCTCCCACACCCGTACTATGCACACCATGACGGATCTGCTGCTTACCGGCGGCCGGATCATCGACCCGGCCAGCGAACTTGACCACACAGGCGACGTCCTCGTCCGCGATGGAGTGATCGCGGCGATCTCGGCCGAACCAATCGCGACAGATGCGCCGAGCATCGACTGCGAGGGGTTCATCGTCTCGCCCGGTCTTCTCGACATTCACGTGCACTTCCGCGATCCGGACACAACCGGACACCACGAAGAGACGATCGCCACCGGCGCCGCAGCTGCCGTTGCCGGAGGGTTCACCACCGTCTGCTGCATGCCCAACACAACCCCAGCCATCGACTGCCGAACCGTTGTCGAGAGCATTCTCTACCGGGGCGCCCAGGCCGGACTCGCTCGCGTATTCCCCGTCGCCTGCGGCACAATTGCGAGAAAGGGCGAGACGGTAGCGCCGATTCTCGAACTCGTCGAGGCTGGCGCAGCGGCGATCTCAGATGATGGTGACGGCATCGCCGACAGCGGCACCATGAAGCGAATTCTCTCGCTCGTGGCAGCAGCCGATTCGGTATTCATGCAGCACTGTCAGGACCCGACGCTCACCCGCGGCGCCGCCATGAACGCAGGGCCACTCGCCACGCGGCTGGGGCTCGGCGGATGGCCTCGGGAAGCGGAAGAAATCATGCTTCGGCGTGACCTCGTTCTCAACCGCTCCATCGGCGCGCGGTATCACGCTCAGCATCTCAGCGTGGCTGAGAGCGTCGACGCACTCCGCGATGCGCGTGTCGAGGGGCAACCTGCAACGGGCGAAGCATCGCCACACCATCTCCTGCTTACCGAAGAAACCTGCGATGACTGGAATACGCTTGCGAAAGTGAATCCCCCACTTCGGACAGCCAACGATGTCGATGCCATCAAGCGAGGCATCGCCGAAGGCATCATTACGGTGCTCGCAACGGACCACGCGCCACATCCCGCCCACACCAAGGACACCGATTTCGCTTCGGCGGCATTCGGCATGGTTGGCTTGGAGTGTGCCCTTCCGCTCTATCGAGAAGCTCTGATTGACGGAGGCGTGCTCGATTGGCCGGCCATGCTGCGAATGATGACCTGCGAGCCAGCGAGTGTCGCCGGGCTTGCCCATCTGGGCCTCGGACGGCTCGAAACGGGGGGGCCCGCAGATATCACCGTCATTGACCCGGACGCTGCCTGGACCATCGATCCCGAAGTATTCCACTCGAGGGGCCGAAACTGCCCCTTCACAGGCCGACCTGTCCGAGGCCGGGCCGTAGCAACCATCGTCGCGGGGCGAATCCGATATCAGCGAGCTGGCGATCGAGCCGATTCAGCCATTGAAGATCGGGCCGAGGTTCGATAAACTGGCCGGTCTTGACTCGTCGCCGCGTGGTGGCGGGTTCGCCGGTTGGTTCGCCCCGTGCGGGAGCGTCGCCAACCTTCCACGATTTCGTCAGCTCCGGCTGGCACCTTGAAGCGTCCCTCGGACGACCGTTCCCTTGAGGACCCCGCACAACGGCTCGTCGGTGACGCTGCACGAGAGAGCGCGATACATGTCTGACAATCTTGTTCAGGATCTACTCGACGCAGGTATTCACTTCGGACAACGACGAAGTGCCTGGGACCCCCGCATGAAGCCCTATATCTGGGGCCAGCGGAACCGCATTCACATCATCGATATCCGCGAGACCGTTCGCGGGCTGCTGCTTGCCAAGAAGTTCATTACGAAAACTGTGGCAAGCGGCCGTGATGTCGTCTTCGTCGGCACGAAGCGGCAGGCGAAGGGATCGGTTGAGCACTACGCCACCGAAGTCGGCATGCCATGGGTGACGGAGCGATGGCTCGGCGGCACCCTGACCAACTTCCGCACGATCCGCGAGCGGCTCAAGCGACTGGTCGAACTCGAAAAGCTCGTCGAGTCAGGTGAGATCGACACCTACTCCAAAAAGATGACTTCACAGCTCATGCGAGAGAAACGAAAGATCACTCGCAACCTGCAGGGCATCCGAAATATGAACAAGTTGCCCGGCGCGGTCGTCGTCATCGACACGAACCGTGAAAGCAACGCCCTTCGAGAAGCACGCACTCTTCGCATCCCGACGGCCGCACTGATCGACACCGATGGCAACCCCGGCGACTGCGATATTCCGGTCCCCGGAAACGATGACTCCATGCGGAGCATTGAGGTCATCATGCGTGAGTTCACCGCCGCTGTCCGCGACGGCCTGACTGCCCGAACGGCCGCTGCCGAAGGTGCGGACGATGCCGGAGACGCTTCTGGTGACGAGAAACCCCGCAAGAAGCGATCCAGCCGCGTTGCCTTCGCTGCTGACGCCCCGGCCGAAACCCCTAAGAATGAAGAAGAAGTCGCCGCCGCTGCCGCGACCGACGCCACCAACTGACCTCACGGGCCATACGCCCCACGAGATTCAACCGGAGACATGACTGTGACCATTGCCGCCAAAGACGTGATGACCCTTCGCCAGAAGACTGGGCTGGGCATGATGGACTGCAAGCAAGCCCTCGCCGCCAATGACGGCGACATGAGCGCCGCCGAAGAATGGATTCGCGCCAAACGCAAGGGCAAGATGGATACTCGCACCGAGCGAACAACCGGCGAAGGCCGGATCGCCATCGAGGTCGCCAACGGATGCGCCGCGATTGTCGAAGTCCTTACCGAAACCGACTTCACCGCCCGCAATGACGAGTTCCTCGACATGATGAACACGGTGATCACCTCAGCGATGGGCTGCCCCGCCGGTGCGATCGAAGTCACCGACGAAATGACCGCTGCCATCGACAACATTCGCGTGAAGACCGGTGAGAACACCAACTTCGCTCGAGGTGAAAAACTCGAGGGCGGCGAGTTCGGCCAGTATGTCCATCACGATGGCAAACGCGGATGCCTGCTGCAGGTCAATGGCGACGCTGGCGCCGACACCCTCAAGGGCATCTGTCAGCACATCACCTTCTATGATCCCGCCGCGATTACGCCGGACGATGTCCCCGCCGACAAACTCGACAAGATTCGTGCCAAGGCCATCGAAGAGGCGAAGGAGTCGGGCAAGCCCGAGGAAATCGCCCAGAAAATGAGTGAAGGCAAGGTTCGCAAGTTCCTCGAAGAGAACACGCTCATCAAGCAAAAGTACGTACTCGACGAGAACCAGACCATCGAGGACATCCTCCCCGAGGGCTGCACGATCACCAAGTTCGTGCGGTATACGCTCGGCGGCTGATGCCGCTCAGGCGGTCAGTGAGATTCAATCGTCGGGAGCCGAGCACCAGTGCTCGGCTCCCGGCGTCGTTTTTGAGTTGACGCTACCGTTTCGCGCCATGTCGCTTGTAGGATCAACTGACATTTGTGTGCCACGGCAGGCAATACGGTCCATACTCGGGAAGGAAGTCTTGAAATGAACCCGGAAATCCACCACACACTCACGCGGTCGATAGCGATTCTCGCCTTCGCCTCTAGCGCAGCCGCCTCCGCCACCTATGGCGTGGGCATGATGAATTGGCTCACCCAGCCAATCATGTTCGACGCCGAGCGGACGAACTTCGTCAATTTCACGGGCGACACCACCACGCCATCGGTCGCTGGCGGTTGGATCATCCAAGAGGTCGCCGACACGATCCAGGGCGGAGCCAACTACCCGAAAGTGGATGCCTACCTGACCGCCGTGGACGCCGGGGGGCACACTATCTCGCTCAATTACGGCGACACCGATTGGCAGGGCGATGCGAGCACCGTGCAGGCCAATGTCACGACCATCCTCGACTATCTCCAAGTCTCAACAGCCACCCTGACAACCAACATCGGCCCGCAAGGCCCGACCATCGACATCAATCTGGACGTCGAGCCCAAGGGCTCCACCACCGCCGCCGAGTGGGCCAGCATGATCAGTGGCGTCTCGGCGCTCATCCAAACGCACAACAGCGGCTCCCCGGCCGTCCACGCCACGCTGTCCGGATTCATCTCGATGTCGGTGCAGAACGATCTGATCTCGAACAATCTCATCGGCAGCGTGTGGAACGATGTCGACACGCTAATCGTCATGGCGTACCGCAATCTCCCCTGCTTCTCGGCGCCGTGCGTCGGCACAGACACCGCGCCCTGCGGCGACGGGTTCATGCGGTGGGGCCTGCCGCTTGTCGACACCGTCCCGAGTGGCAAGCACTGCGCAATCGCGCTCGAACTCGGCCTGGGCGGCAGCGACATCGGCGGCTCGTGCTACAAGATTTCCTTCGGTGCTACCGGGATCTACAACCAACCCCAATCAACCGATCCACAGACCTACCGACGCAACTTCCTTACGCAGGCGATGGATGAGGGCTGGAACATGCTCTCCGCGGCGCAGCAGCAGAAGTTTCATCCCGCAGGCGCGTTCATTTTGCACAGTTACCAGTGGCTGAGTTGCTTCCGAGACGGCTCGCAGGTCACCGGCGGCGGAGCGTGCTCACCTACGGGGGCATGCGGCGATGCCTCCAAGTGCGTTCCGAAACTGGCCGGCCACGCGGCCGATGTGAACTTTGACGGTGTGGTCAACGCCCTCGACCTCGCGGTGGTTCACGAGGAACTCCAGACCTGCACCCACGACAGCACCCTCGACAACACGATCGACATCAACGATCTGCTGAATCTGCTTTCATTGTGGGGACCGTGTCAATGAGGATGTGCGGGTGCGGCGCGAGGGAGTCGAGGGGCACTAGTCGGCAGAGATGACGTTGGGCCCGTCGCCGGCTTTCTTCTCGTAGTTGCCATCGCCCGCTCGCTCATACTTAGTGAAACCGAGCCGATCGAGGTTCTTGTTGCTGAGTTGCGACTTGCCCTTGAGGTCAGACCACTTGCCCGCAATATTGGGCAGTGCTGGAATGCGCGTCACCGGCTCACCGGTCTCGGGATGCTTCGTCAGCGCCGCTTCGCTCATGGACTGCACAACCTCGAAGATCTCGCCTTCGGCACCGTCGTCGGTCACGACCTGATAGAGATACGTGGGCATCGTGGCATGATATTCGGTGGTCGTAATTCGCGAAAGATGCACTGTTCTTATTGTCGTGCCTTTCCATCAACTAACCCATCATTCGAAACAAAACCATCGAGTTGCTCGAAGACTGGGGCTGCCAGGAAACCCCTCGCTCCTGACGGGCACTACCAACCCGCCGGCGCACCTTCCTTGCGAGGGTCGCTCGCAGGCGTGATGCCTTCATGCGTAATCTCGATGAGTTGCACCTTGCCGACGCTCGGTCGCCGCTTGGTTTCATGACCGAGGATCCCGAGCGCCTCAATCATGCCCTCATCGCTCCACCGTTCTTCAAACTGCACGACGTCCGGCAGCCACTGATGGTGAAGCCGAGGCGCTTCCAACGCTTCTTCGGGCGACATGCCCCGTAGCAGCACATTCAAGATCACCTGCAGTGTGCCGTTGATAATGCGTGGGCCACCGGAGGCACCTGCGATCATGCGGACGCGATCACCCTCAAGCACGATCGTCGGCGACATGCTGCTGAGTGGACGCTTTCCGGGAGCCGGCGCATTGCGGTTGCTCTGCACAAGACCGAATGCATTGGCTTGGCCCGGGCTCGTCGCAAAGTCATCCATTTCATTGTTCAGCACGATGCCCCATTGTGGAACGGCCACCAGACTGCCGAACTCCAGATTGATCGTCTCGGTACACGAAACGGCCCAGCCATCCGCCGTATAGACACAAAAATGACTGGTGCCCGAATCATCCGGCGGTGGCAGCACACCCGCCGCTTCACTCGGCCGCGCACGATCAAGCGGTATCGACTTCGCGGCGGCGTCGATATGGGTCGGATGTGTCATCTCTCGAACAGGCACCGCCACATGCTCGCCATCGGCACCGAATCTGGCGCGGTCTGCAAAGGCGCTGCGCATCGCTTCGACCAACAGGTGATGCCAGCGGACGGTCCCCGCCTCGCCCACATCCTGCATCCGGCGATCGAGCATGCCGAGGATCTGCTGCATGGCGATCCCGCCGCTGCTCGGCGGCGGCATCGAGAGCAGTTGGTACTTCCCGAGTACCACCGCGCTCTCGAGCGGAATCGCCCAGGACACAGCGTAGCGATGAAGATCACCGCGGCTCAGCACGCCACCGAACGCGGCAGCTGCCGCGGCAATGTCCGTCGCCACCGGACCTGCGTAGAACGCGTTGGGCCCCTCACTGGCAATCAGCGTGAGCAGCGCCGCCTGCTCAGGCTGACGCACAATATCGCCACGCTGAAGATCGCCTTCACCGCACAAGTGCGTCCACACCCACTGTGAAGCCGTCTGAAGTTCCGGATACTTCTCTCGGACACCGGCAACCCACTCCACGGCATGCAGCCACGGTCCGCCGACCGGCGCGCCCTGCGTGGCTGCTCGAATAGCCGGCTCCAGACAATCTCGCCAGGGAAGTGTGCCCCACCGCTCATGGACAGCCCAAAGACCTGCCACCATGCCCGGCACGCCCGCCGCGGCGCCACCGTATCGACTCGCAGTGGTTGCACGGGAGATATAGAAATCGGCACCAACCTCCGCTGGCGCAGTCTCGCGATAGTCGATCGCTACATTCCTCCGCGCGGCACCATCCTCGCCCGGGATCGATATGAGCATGAATCCGCCACCACCGACCCCGCAACTGAACGGATCGACAACCGAGAGCGTAAAACTCACTGCCACCGCTGCGTCAATCGCGTTCCCCCCCCGTCGAAGCATCTGAACACCAGCTTCAGAGGCAAGTGCATGATCGGCCGCGACGGCGCCGCGAGTCCACGGAGCGGCAGTTGCCATACACGAGAAGATGAGAACGGCCAGTCCGGCAAGGAAATGCTTCATTCGAAGTGCACCCGCACAAAATCGACGGCTGCGCGAATATCCTCGACTCGCCGCTCGCCACCTTCCCGCTCGATGATCGCATCGACTTCGTTGGGAAGATCACGTGCGATCGAGAAGAAGGCATCCCAATCGACCTCCCCCTGCCCGAGTGGCGTCTCGGTCCCCCAGACCTCGGGAGTCCCACTCGCCCTCGCATCCTTCAGGTGTAGCGACACAATCTTCGGCGCCAGACGCTCCATCGCGTCGATCGGATCGCCCGACCCATAGAGCAGCATATTTGCCGGATCGAAGTTGATACCGAGGTTCGGGCGATCGATCTCGTCGAGTGCCTCCAGCAGCGCGGCCGCCGACTCCTGCCCCGTCTCAAGTGCCAGCCGTACACCTTCGGCCTCGAAAATGTCGTGTAACGCGCGAATCCGCTCAGCCATGACCGACCGGAGTGGGTCATCTGCGCCTTCCGGGATGAAGCCGGCGTGCATCGTCACCAGCCCGATACCCGCGTTCTCGGCCAGTACTGCCATCACGCGGGCCATCGCCTCGTTGGCGAGCCATGTTGCATCCCGCCTGATTCCGCCAGTTTCGCGGATATTCGCAATGGTGCTGTAATCCTCTTCCACGGGCTGCAGCATGCCACTCAAAATCGTGATCCCAGCCTCAATCAAGCGAGGCACAGTCCCGCTCCAGGCCGCTCGGTCCGATACAACCGGCGAGAGGCCGACCTGCACCGCATCGAGGCCGGTTTCGTGAATGAGCCGGACCAGATCGGCGGGATCCTGAGGCTTGAGGCTCCATGATGTGGTTCCGAGGCGTGCAAGTGCCATAAGAGGGCTCCTATTGCTCCAATTGGGAAGGACGCTGGAATCCTCGCAGGATCGCCGTGGCTCCCCGCGAGGTCAACGGGTACCATGCCATCTCCGTTGAAAAGACCTCAATCCCGACTCTACTCGGGCTTGTGCTGGATCCACACCATGTCGATGACCCCCGCCGCCGGCGCAGCCGGTGCTGACATCCAAACCGTTGCACCGCCTCGTGGTCTGTGGCCTCGGCTGGAAGCATACTTCAGTCGGTTGAGCACTCGCAACAACTTCTGGCACCGCGTGTGCTCGCTCATCTGGCTGCCCTACGCCTGGCGATCGGGCATTTCGATGAAGCGTCTGAGCACTGGCCGCTTCACTGCCATTCTCCCGTTCAAACGGGTCAATCGAAATTGGTACAACGCGATGGCGGGCGCTGCCCTGCTCGGTAACTCCGAGGTGGCTGGCGGCATGTTCCTCTTCTCAGAAGTAGGCATCGATTACATCGTGATCTGCAAGGATCTCAACTATCGATTCCTTCGCCCCTGCTGTGGACCTGCCGTCTACGACGTCGTCAATCCAGACACGCTGCACAAACAGATCGTCGATTCCAAACAGGACGGCGCCGAGTTCAACATCGATCTCACTATGAACGTCTGCCAGATTCTCGGCAAGAGCGATCGACCGCTTCGAGTAGGCCGTTGCAAGATGACTTTCCACTGCGCTCCAAAGGCAGCAGTGCGAAGCCGCAGCAGCAAGAAGGCGCGGAAGCGCCGCAAACTTACCGTCTAGCTCCCTGATGACGCACCCCCTTCGCTCAATCGGATGGTCCCTGTACGCCACCTCGTCATGGACGTGGTGCATCGGCATGTTCCTTCCGGTACTGCTTCTGCAATGGTTTGGCTGGGGTGGATTTCTGCTGATTGCGATCCCGAACTGTATCGGCGCCGCGGCAATGGGCCTGCTACTCGGCTCACCCAGCGCCTCACGACAATTCTGCCGCCGACACCCAACCGCCATCGGCGCCTTCGTCAGCCTGACGATCGCCTTTCATCTCGTCTTTCTCTCGATTGTGGGTCTGTGGCTCTCTTCGCCAGAACTTCTGCTGTCAGCAGGGTGGTTGATCTGGCCTGCCGCAGCATTTGCGATCGCGTGGGTGCTCTCGTTCGCCCCACGGAACTGGTGGCCGTGGCTTGGCGGCGTGGCCTTCGCCAGTGGCGGCATCATCATCGCGGTGGACTGGGGGACGTGGATCTGCCTCGGATGGTCTGGTGAGCGACCACCACTCGATCTTCTGTGGCTCGCGCCGGTCTTCGTGATCGGATTCCTGCTCTGTCCATGGCTCGACGCACCCTTTCATCGCGCTCGCCAAGAAACCCACGGACCGCTCGCATCGGCCTTGCTCGCGCCACTCTTTCTCTGCATGCTGCTGGTGACCGCCTCATACTGGTCGCTGACCGAAAGCACCGCCACGCTGGCAATACTGCTTTGGCTATTCGGCCAGTCGGTCTTCACGATCGCAGCGAACCTGCGGGAGATGCGCCGCGGCGGCGTCGCCCATGACCCGGATTCCGCAGGGCTTTGGGGTCCGATTCTCATCGCTGTACTCGGCATCGCGGTGCTCGTCACCAACATGACATGGGACACTGCGATAAATGTCTATCTTGGATTTCTCGCGATCTATGGAATCGCATTTCCGGCCATTCTTCTGGCGTGGTGCCGGCGGGGCTCGCCGCTCGTCACAACCCTAGGTATCGTCCGCCTGACGGTCCTGCTTCTCATCGCCGGATGGCTCAGCAACATCGGCTTCATCACCGGACCGGCGTGGGTCGCGGTGCTTCCAGCCGTGTTCGTCCTCGCCACGCCCGCCATTTTCCGCCGAGCGTGACGCGGCACCGCCGTCCCTCTACTTCGCCCCGCAGCACTTCTTGTATTTCTTGCCCGATCCGCATGGACATGGTTCATTCCGCCCGACCATGCCAGTGGACACCGCTGGAGCAACGGGCTTGGGACGTTTCGACACGCCAGTTCGGACGCTGCGACCTTCGCTTGCCGCTGCGGCCGCTGCGGCCACTGCCGAACGATCTTCCTGCGCTGCGGGATCGACCGGGGGAGCCGCCTGTGCTGGCGGCGCCTTCGGCGCCTCTGCTGGCTGTGATCCTTCGGCGAGCCGCGGCCGCGCCTGGAGCCTCGCCTTGAAGACGAGATCGGTCACCTTGTCACGAATGGCCACGAGCATATCCTCGAAGAGGTTGGAACCTTCTCGCTTGAATTCAATGCGAGGATCGCGCTGACTGAAACTCCGATAGCCGATCGACTCTCGCAACTGATCCATCTGATGCAAGTGCTCCTTCCAAGAGGAGTCAAGAATCTGCAGCAGAATCCATTGCTCAAGTTGCGAAACTTCGACTCGCATGATGCGTGTGAACATCGTCGTCAACGTGCCGACCGGATCCGCCGAGTATTCTTTCTTGTCGCCCGGAATCATCGCCGCACCCATATGCTCGCGAAGCCATGCGTCGGCCGCCTCGGCATCCGATCCAATTTCGGCAGCAACACGTTCGGCCCGAGCACGAACACGATCGGCATCCCAACGACTCGCTTCCTCAACGAGGATGCGGCGGATCTCCTTCGGATCGGTCGCGGGAAGTGAATCGGCGGCCCAGTCGAGTTCGTACCTCGAATTCACCCACTTACAGAACTGGGCGATTGCTGCGGCGGGGTCCTGCTGCATGGACGCATTGGTCATGTCAATCGCAAAGTCGATCGGATAGCAGATCTCCCGCTCGCGGTAGAGCGTTCCCGCCGCTTCCAGCACGAATACAGCCGCTTCGTCTGCATCATGGGCTTCCAAGAGTCGATCAACCGTAAACTCGATTCCGAATCGAGTCGACACCCACTGCGCGAGCTCACGCTTGGGATAGTCCTCGACCAGGAACGTATCCAAGGGGCCGAGATCCACCTTCTCGACCGCGACTTCGGCCGCTTGCTCGAGATGATCGATCAGCTCGCGTTGATCCAGTTCGATCAATTCAGACGCACGCAGATTCGTGCCGAAGTGGCCGTTCATCCAGTCCGCAAGGCCTTGGTAGTCGTCCACGGATTCGTCACGCGGGGCGACTTCGCCGGTCCCCAGATCAATCTCCTCACTCAGAAATTCACCAAGCGAAACGCGAATGATCGACATGGCTTCCTCGTGCGCCATTCGCCGGATTCCCTCATGCAGGTCTTCTCGATCATTTGTCTTCAAACGCGAGGGTTCGATCGTGACCGACATATGTTCTCGCACCCACTCGACAATGCACGTCGCTGGGTACATCGGGTCGAGAAAACGCCACGCCGCATCAACCGATGCACGTTCAAGATGATCGAAGATGAGTTCCTTGATGTCCCGGCCTTCCAGAATCTGCTGCCGCGTTCCATAGAACTCATGCCGCTGGTGGTCCATGACCTCGTCGTACTCAAGGATGTTCTTGCGGATCAGGAAGTTTCGCTCCTCGACCTTGCGCTGAGCTCGCCCGACGGCCTTGCTAAGCATCGGATGCTCAATCGCGTCGCCCTCCTTCATACCTAGGCGACTCAGCAGTTTGAGCGTCGTGGGTCCCGCGAACATCTTCATGAGCGGATCTTCCAAACTCAGGAAGAAGCGTGACGAACCATTGTCGCCCTGACGCCCCGATCGGCCGCGAAGCTGGTTGTCGATCCGCCGCGACTCATGACGTTCGGTACCAACCACGTGCAGCCCACCCAAATCCTCAGCGTTCTCGAAGATACGCAGGCGGTGCAGTACGCACGCGCCGCTTTCATCGAGCGATCGCATGAGTTGCTCGTCCGTCATTGACTTGGCCTTCGACTCCTTGCCGTAACAGTGCTTCTCATACCAGCACTCCAGCAAGGCTCGCTTCACTTCCTCGTCGGACATGGCCTCGATCTGCTTGCGGGGAAGTCCCGTTTCCCGAGGAGCAACGTGTCGCCAGCACCGCGCTACGATTCCCGCCTCAGGCATGTCGGCGGTCACATCGGCAGGACAGACATCTCGGCGCTTCCAATGATCGATCAGTGCTTCGATCACAAACGGCTGCAGTTTGATATCCGTGCCACGGCCGGCCATGTTCGTCGCAATCATCACCGCCCCGATTTCGCCGGCGTGCTTGACGATCTCGCTCTCACGCTCGTGCTGCTCGGCATTCAGCACCTCGTGTTTGATGCCATGACGCTGTTTGAGACTGGAGGAGACGTCCTTGGAGTTCTCCACGCTCGTCGTTCCGACAAGCACCGGCCTGCCGATATCGTGAAATCTCGCAACTTCGTCGATAATGGCGTCGTACTTGTCCTTCACTGAGAGGAACACCACGTCGTTGTGATCGCCGCGAACCACCGGCACATTCGTCGGGATGACGACCACGTCCAGTTTGTAAATCTCGTAGAACTCGGTCGCCTCGGTATCGGCCGTCCCCGTCATGCCCGAGAGACGCTCATACAACTTGTAGAAGTTCTGGATCGTGATCGTGGCCATGGTCTGCGTCTCTTCCTTGATAGGGACGCCTTCCTTCGCCTCGACCGACTGGTGCAGACCATCGGACCACTGCCGACCGACCATTTTTCGGCCCGTGTTCTGATCGACGATGACCACGCTCTGCTGGCCCTGATCATCGGGCGCGACAATGTAGTCGCGATCACGCTGATACACACTGTGCGCTCGAATCGCCTGCTCGAGCAGATGGGGCATATCGATATTTTCACCAACATAGAAGGAACCCAAGCCAGACTCCTTCTGCGCCTCGGCGATGCCTTCGTGCGTCAGTGTGGTCCGCTTCTTGTCGAGTTCAACTTCGTAATATCGCACGTAACGATCGCGGACCGTTTCCAGCTTCGGTAGTTCCGCCTTTTTCGCTTCGAGCTTCTCGCGAATTGCGGGTACTGCGGCGCGATCCCGAGCGTTTCGAATATCGCCCTCACAAGAAGAGATGTCCACCAGGCACTTCTGAACCTTCTCGTCCGCGGAATTCCATTCGCCCTGGCGCGAGAGTAGATGGCGGGCAAGCCGATCCGCCAAGTCGTAACGAGGCTGGCTGTCATGGGCCGAGCCGCTGATGATGAGCGGCGTTCGAGCTTCGTCGATGAGCGTCGAGTCAACTTCATCGACGATCGCAATCTGGCGATGCCGCTGTACCTGCTCGCCGACCGACATCTTCATGTTGTCCCGCAGATAGTCAAAACCGAACTCGGAGGTCGTTCCGTACACCACGTCGCAGTGGTACATAACTTGCTTGAGTTGGGGCGGCTGGCGGTGCTGGGGATGAATCGCGCCCGCCGTCATGCCCAAGGCATGGAAGAAGGGGAACATCCAGTCGCGGTCACGCTGCACCAGATACTCGTTGACGGTGACCAAGTGCACTTGCTGGCCCTCGATGACCGAGAGATAACACGAGAGCGGCGCCACAATGGTCTTGCCCTCACCCGTCTTCATCTCGGCGATGCGACCTTCGTACAACACCATGCCGCCGATGATCTGCACGTCGAATGGCCTGGCCCTGAACGGAGGCCGCGATTCGGGCCAGATGGCGCGAACTGCTTCATAGATCGGCAGTGGGATGTCCATCCATATCCACGCTGGAACCGGAGCGGTGCATCCGAGCAGCGCCTGATTCGGTGGCTTCGGCTCGGCCGCATCCATCGCTGCCTTGGTGTCGTCGTAGAGCGTACGAACTTCGCCAGTCAACAACGAGGGATCGAACTCGGACGCGGGATCAAAGATGTTGCGAATGCCGGCGGCTCGGTCCATCGCCTCGCGAGCAACCGCGAATGCTTCGGGCTGCAAGTCGGAGGTCTTCTCACCAGCTTGAAACCGCTTGCGGAACTCATCGGTCTTGGCGCGGAGCGCCTGGTCGTCAAGTTGACGAACCTCTGATTCGAATGCCGATACGCGATCGACAATGGTGAGGTAGCGTTTGACGAGTCGATCGTTTCGGGTGCCGAAGACCTTCTTCGCAACTGTCGAGACAACGGGAATAGCCATTGGAATTCATCCTGAGGAATGTGAAGTTTGTTTGGACTTGAGTGCAGATACGGGCGAGCCGGAGACCGATCAGGCACTTGGAGGAGGAAGATGCAGCCGGGCGGGGCCCAGCCGGTCGGCCTCACGCACGCGAAGGCGGCCAGCACTGGGGGCTGGCATGGCACCGACGGGCAACCCAGCCTGAGCACAGGCAGCGGCCTCCACATCGACAACTTCACCTACAGCTACCACCAGAGCGGCATGTTCGTTCGCTCCCGAGGATCTGGGCGACTCGCTGCGGGGATCCCCGAGCAAAACGCACAGCACGGCAAGGACCGGCATGAGCGAAACTATGATGGATCGGCGTGGTGAGAGCATCTGGAAGGTAGTCTACCGGCCCTATGATCAAAGCGGACCCACAGGCTATTCAACTTCAGGTTGAGGACATCAATTGCGCGAGCTGCGTGGAAACTGCCCGGGGGGCCCTCTTGGCCCACCCTGAGGTAAACGACGCCAGCATCAGCGTCCAAACCGGCCGAGGGATCGTCCATGGGACCATCGATCCGGTCGAGGCCGCCCGGCTTGTGACCGCTGTGGGCTACCCCACGACCGTCGTGGATGGAGCCCCCGAGTCGGCCGCCGAGTTGCAGGAACATATCGAACGCCGCGCCGCCCAGAACGAGCGTCAGTGGCGATACCGCGCGCTTGTCGGCGTTGGCATCTGGATTCCAATGGGCGTGCTGCACTGGGCGGCCCACCCGCTGGGCATCGGAGGCCCGTGGATTCCGTGGGTCCTCGGCGTACTGGCAACTGCGGTCATCGCAATCGTCGGACCGGGGTTCTTCCTTTCCGCCTGGGGCGCGCTCCGCCGCGGCAGTACCAATATGGACACGCTGATTTCCATAGGTGCCGGAACCGCATGGCTCTACTCGCTGGTGCTCTTTGTGCTCGAACGCGTCGGCGTCGAACACGGTCAACCGAGTTACTTCACCGAAGCGGCGGCCCTGCTTGGGCTCATCAGCCTCGGACACTGGCTTGAAGCCAGATCTTCGGCGCGGGCCGGGTCTGCGATTCGAAGCCTGTTGGAACTCCAGCCGGATTCGGCCGAGCGGCTGGACGCCGATGGCACTACGACGTCCGTGCCCCTCTCGGCAGTCGTCCCCGGAGATCGCATCCTGATCAAACCGGGTGGACGCATTCCCGTGGACGGCGTGGTAGTCGAAGGCGAGTCCGAGGTCGATGAATCGCTCATTACCGGCGAGCCCATTCCAACCCTCAAGCATTCTGGCGATCAGGTTGTGTCGGGATCGGCCAATACGCTCGGCCGGCTCGTGATCGAAGCGGAGTCCGGAGGACAGGACTCAACCATCGCGAGAATCGCCAGACTTGTCTCTGACACGCTGAGCAGCCGCGCCTCCATTCAACGGATTGCCGACAAAGTCAGTTCGATCTTCGTGCCAGCCGTTCTCGCCGTCGCCGTCTTGACGATCACCGGATGGTCGATCCTCGCGGGCGTCACCGGCGACTTGGCGCCATTCTTCACCGGCATCATCGCCACCGTCACCGTCCTCATCATCTCTTGCCCGTGCGCGCTTGGTCTGGCGACACCGATGGCTGTCATGGTCGGCACCGGCGAAGCCGGACGCCGCGGCATTCTCATCAAGTCCGCGGCAGCGTTGGAACGCGCCGGAAGCGTACAGCGGGTCATCTTTGACAAGACCGGCACGCTGACCGAGGGTCGACCTGTCGTCGTATCGATCGAACCCGCCCCGGGGCACGATGAATCCGAACTGCTGCGGCTTACCGGGGCGGCCGAACGCGGAAGCGAACATCCGGTTGCTCGGGCGATCAGCGAGGTGATTGCCGAACGCGGCATTCAACTCCCTCCCGCCGATACCTTCGTCGCGGTTCCCGGAAGTGGCGTAACGGCGACGATTGAAGGGCGGGCAGTCGTGGTCCGCCGAGACGAGTCCGCGGCGTGCGCGGTCTTCGCCGATGATGAACTGATCGGCCGCATCGATGTTCGTGACAGGCCGCTTTCGGACGCATCGACCGCGGTCTCAACGCTCACATCGCTTGGGCTGGGTGTCGAGATGCTCTCCGGCGATCGACAGGAGGCTGCCGAAGCCATCGCATCACAGATCGGCATGGATGCCTCCCAAGTCCGCGCCGGCGTCACGCCCGAGGAGAAGGCTGCCGCCGTTCGGAACGCGACCGAGCGTGTCCTCATGGTCGGCGACGGCATCAATGATGCCGCAGCCCTCGCAACAGCGACCGTCGGCGTCGCCGTTGGATCCGGCACAAACGTCGCAATCGACGCCGCAGATGTCGTTATTCCGGCACACCGGCCTTCCGCCGTGCCGATGCTGATCGTGATTGCGCGCCGGACCCTCCGAACGATCCACCAAAATCTGTTCTTCGCGTTCTTTTACAACACGATCATGATTCCAGTGGCCGCATTCGGCTTGCTTGGGCCATGGGGGCCGCTGATCGCCGCAGGTGCCATGGCGCTCAGCGATATCACGGTCGTGGGCAACGCCGTTCGCCTCGGCCGGGGCCTTCGCCGGATGAAGCCATTTCAAACCCTTGCCAGTTGAGGGGATGCCAGCGACCTTCTTGACGTAGACTCGACTGACCACATCAGGAGTCCGTTCTATGCCGCACGCACTCTCACCTCTGCCAAAGAAAGATTTCGGATATTCGGAAGCCGAGCACCTTCTTGCTCGGGCTGGATTCGGTGGAACCCCCGAACAGATCCTGACGCTCACTGACATGGGCTGCGAAGATGCCGTCGAGTATTTGCTCGATTGGGAACGCATACCCGACCCAGCATCTGACGGAAGTCAGTTCAGAAGCGACATCATGGTGCCGCTCACCCGGGATCAGCGAGAAAAGCGAAATAAGGCTCGCCGGAGCGGCGATGAGTCGGCGCTGGAGAAGTTCAGAGATGCCAGGCAGGCCCGGCAACGGGAAGATCGCCGCCAAATGCGGGATATCCAGATGTGGTGGCTCGAGCGACTGATCGAAACCCCCCGACCGCTTCAAGAGAAAATGACGCTGTTCTGGCACGGCCACTTCGCCACGGGATACCGCGCGGTCGAGGACAGTTGGCACATGATGCTTCAGAACAACTTCCTGCGGCAGAACGCCGGAGGCAACTTCCGCAACGACCTGGTCCACGGGATCATCCGCGATCCGGCGATGATCAAGTACCTAAACAACAATCAGAACACACGCAAGGCGCCGAACGAGAATCTCGCCCGAGAACTCATGGAACTCTTCACCCTCGGCGAAGGCGCGGGGTATACCGAAGACGACATCAAGGAAGGTGCCCGGGCATTGACGGGCATGTCCTATCGCGATGACGCCTTCGCATTCAATCAGCGTAACCACGACTCAAGCGGCAAGCGGATCTTCGGCCGCAGCGGGCAATTCGACGGCGACGATTTCGTTGAACTCATCTTCCAGCAGCCCGCAATCTCTTGGTTCGTGCCATGGAAGATTCACCGCTTCTTCGTGAACGATGCCTTTGAAGTCGACTCGGATACGAAACGGGCGGTCAGTCGTATGGGCCGCACCTTCCGGAATACGTCATGGGAAGTTCGCCCGATGCTTCGGGAACTTCTCTGCTCAAAGTGGTTCTACGACGATCGGCACCGATGGACGATGATCAAGAGCCCCATCCAGTTGACCGTTCAGGCCATCCGCTCACTTGGCACACCCGCCCGAAACATCAACCGACTCAATCAGGCCTGCGGCGTGATGGGTCAGCAACTGTTCCAACCGCCAAGCGTCAAGGGCTGGGAAGCCGGCCGCAAATGGATCAACACATCGACGCTCTTCGTTCGAGAGAACATGCTCGTGTACCTGATGACCGGCCGCGATCCCGCCTCCCGCGCCTGGGAAGCATCCCGCGGCGGCTGGACTGCCGAGCCACTCGTGGCGCATCTTCGGGGGCTTCCTGATCGGGACGAGGTTGTAGACATCGTCACCTATCTCTCACGCCTGCTGCTCGGAAGTCCGCCGACCGACGGAAGCCTCGATCGGTGGGTCGCATTCGCTCGCAACCGCGAGTCACTCGACAACGAGACATTGACGCATCTTCTCTCGCTCATGACGGCAGCACCCGAATACCAACTCTGCTGATGCAATCGCATCGCAGCCACTCTGGAAACGACCCATGATCGACACAGCCTGGACACGACGAAACTTTCTCAAGCGAGGCACCACCTTGGCAAGCCTCGCCTCAACGGCCCCGCTCTTCATTCAGCAAGCGAGCCAGGCCATGTCGCTGCCGTCACACTCGCTGCTGACCTCGCTGGCCGGCGTGCCACAGGAGCGGGTGCTTGTCGTCGTGCAACTTGGTGGCGGTAATGATGGGCTCAATACGGTTGTGCCGTACGGCGATGCCGAGTACTACCGAAAACGACCCCAACTCGCGATCGCCGCGCCCGGCAAAGGCAACGATGCGGCCCTTCGCATTCCCGGCGTCGACGGCCTAGGCCTACACCCCGCTTTCAGTGGAATGCGAGAACTGCTCGACGAGGGCATCGGGACCATTGTGCAGGGCATCGGCTATCCCAACCCGAATCGCTCGCACTTCTCATCGATGGATATCTGGCATACCGCCGATACGAGCGGCCGAGACAACGGTTGGATCGGTCGGTACTTCGACAACACCTGCCCCGGAACACCAAAGGCTGGTGCCGCCATTGCGTTGGGAAACACTGCCCCGCTCGCGATGCAGGGCGACCGATCGTTGCCGGTCAGTTTCGAAATGCCGGAACTCTACCGGTGGATGGGCGGCGACCTCGGCGGCGATGTCGAGTCCAACTGGCGATCCATGGCGGCGCCAGATCCGGCCGCGGCGGACACCAATCTCGCCTTCCTCAAACGCACCGCCATGGATGCCATGGTGTCTTCGGACCAAGTACGCCGCGCCGCAGCACTCGCGCCACTCGCGACGTGGCCCGGGGGCGACCTCTCCGACCAACTCAAGATGGTGGCGGGCATGATCCGCGCCGACATGCCGACCCGCGTCTACTACGTCACCCTTGGCGGATTCGACACGCATGCGAATCAAGAGGGCTCGCACCAACGCCTCCTCAGGCAGGTCGGCAACTCGCTGCTCGCATTCAACAAGGAACTCAAGGCTCAGGGCAACGATGGCCGCGTCCTGACGATGGTCTTCTCGGAGTTCGGCCGCCGCGTCGGCGAAAACGCCTCGGGCGGCACCGATCACGGCACCGCAGCACCGATGTATCTCGTCGGGCCGATGGTCAAGCCGGGCGTGCTCGGCACGCATCCAAGCCTCACCAATCTCGATGAAGGCGACCTCAAATTCACCGCCGACTTCCGCCAGGTCTACGCGGCAGTACTCAAAAATTGGATGGGTGCCGATCCCGATGCCATCCTCCGCAAACAGTGGACACCAGCGCCGGTACTCAAGACGTAGCGATGTGATTCAGAAGTCCTTGTGGACTTCTGAGTCAGTCCACGAGCAAGAACATGATCCGTTGCCGACTGCTGTCATGAAGAAAAAGATGCGACAGGCAGATCTTTGCATGCGCCAAGAACAGTACAGTTCGCGCATGTTTCGCACATGGCCGCTGGCACTGATTTCGACTTTGATGATCATGCTTTCATTTGCTTGTGATGGGCAACCACCGCAGCAGGTCCAATCACGAACTGGCGAGCGGGTCGTGCTTCCAGTACTCGGCATGCACTGCGGGAGTTGCGAAAACGCAATCAGCCAGCAAGTCATGGGATGCGAAGGCGTCAGCGCAGTGGCGGCATCGGCCACCGAGGAGCAGGTCGTTCTGTGGATCAGACCCGGAACCGATCTCGATGCGATCAAATCGAGAATCCGATCGCTCGGATTCACGGTCAAGCCAGACAGCGCAGACTGAGAGCCGCGCCCACCATTGGTACGTGGCCTATCCTGCTCGAATGCCAATCACGCCCCTCCTTCTTGCGATCCCGCTTCTGCTTCCATCCGACATGGGCCGCTGGATCTCAACGGAAAACGATCTCGGAGGTGTCTGCGCAGTTGTAGCCTTGCCGGACGGCCGCGTCGCCACGCTCGATGGAGACTCCGGACACGTCCGACTTGGCTCCGGCGAATCTGCCACGACACTTGACCTCTCACGAACCCTGCATCAACCTCGCGGCCTATCGCACTGCGAAGACGGACGGATCTTCGTCGCCGATACCGGCAATCACCGTGTCATGTTCTTTGACGGTGAGGGTCTGATGCTGGGTGGGTTCGGTGGAAGAGGGAGCGAGGACTATCGCTTGCTGGCGCCACATGATGTGGCGGTGGGATCGAACTTCGTCGCCGTTGCTGATACGGGCAACGACCGCGTGCAGTTGTATCAACTGGGTGGAAAGTATCTGTACGCCATCGAAGGTTCTCCCGACGATCCAATGCGACGCCCCGAGGGCATTGCCATCGATTCAGACAACCGAATCTGGGTCGCCGACACACACAACCATCGCGTGCTGTGCTTTTCACCGAGCGGCAAACAGATCCGAAGCATTGGATCGTGGGGCAACTTCCCCGGGCAGTTCATGGAGCCAAGCGGCATCGACACTGCGGATGGATACATCGTAGTCACGGATCGATTGAATCACCGCGTACAGATACTCGACGGAGCAACCGGCGCAGCGATCGAATCGTGGGGCATGCATTCGTTCCTTCCACGCCAGGGAGAAGGCCGCGTGCATTATCCGGCTGACGCCGCGATCCTGCCACAAGGCGACATCGTGGTTGCGGAACCGTTCGAGGAGCGGACACAGCGATTCGGCGCGAGCGGCAAAGCAATCGACAAGCCCGCGCAGGCCCCCCCCGGTGTGCAATCGCACTTTGGACCGGTCGCCGCAACCGATGGCAGGTTCTTCTGCACCTGGGAACCCGAACTTCGCGCCATCCATATCTTCGATCTCGACCGGCGCACCCCCGTTCGGCTCAGTACGTTTGGAACGCCCGGCACAGCCCCTGGTCAACTCGGAGACCTCACGGCCATGGCGATCGATGCTGATCGGCAGCGGCTGTGGGCCGTCGACGCCACCAATGCCCGCGTCCACGAATGGATGCTCAATCCGCCGCCACCCGATCAACCTCGGTTCGATCCATCGATGGCCACACTCAATCGCTCGGCCCCCCTCCAGCAATCGGGTCCCGGAGATCTCGTGAAGGCGGGAAGTGACCTCGTTTTTCTTGACCGCAATCAAGCTCGCGGCTGGACACTGCAAGGCGACGGGCAGCACTCGCCGATCGCCATCGATCTGCTGCGCGACCCGATCGCCGCGCTCGCAGTGCCTGGGGAGGACGGACAGAATCCACGGTTCGCGGTTCTCGATGCGCGCGAAAGGGCCATTCAACTTCACGGAGTTTGGCCCGGCCATTCATCCGAGCAACGATCGATCGAACTTGTAGCACTCGAGGACCCTGTCGATCTTGCCCAACTCTCCGACAATTCCATCGTCGTCGTTGATCGAGCCGCGCACCGGATTCACCGGTTTGCCGTCGACGGAACCGAACTCGCGTCGTGGGGCGAGCGAGGCGTCGAACACGGGCAGTTGTGGCGACCCGCAGCGGTGGTCGTGGACCACCACGATCGAATTATTGTGCTCGACCATGGCAACCATCGAGCCCAGATGTTCGAACCCGACGGAACATGGATCATGACCTTCGGCGCCGGACGCGCCTGGACCGCCGATCAAGAGAGCCGCGCGGCGGCTTCTTCCAACAAAACCACTGGCTCAGAGGACAAGTGATGCAGTTTGTTTCTGCCAAAGCTCTTCTTATTGGCATGGCACTCCTTCTCGCCGGATGCGCATCGACGGGGCACTCCGGATTGAATCAGTCAAACGTCACAGAAGATGGGCGATACCGCGTCACGTGGCGAAAGACGACTCCGGAAGCGATCAAAGCCAACGAGTACTTCGAAATGTTCGTCGAGGTTGACGACTTGCGGGGCAATTCGCCGCCGCAGGACTTCCGCTTCGACGCCACCATGCCAGCGCACCGGCACGGCATGAACACCGTCGTCAATGCCACCCGCACCGATGACTCTACATGGCAGCTTCAAGACCTGAATTTGCACATGCCTGGCGAATGGGTCATGACCTTTGATGTCACAGACGAGAACGGTGTATTGCACCGCGCGTCGGAGACGGTGATTCTCGAATGAACCGAGACATGTTCACCATTGCAATATGCTGCCTTCTGGTAGCGCCAACACTCGCCGGTGAACTGCCCGCCCCGATCAAGCGGTCGGCACTTGCCTCGAGTCCGGTTCCACCGCCGCCAGCGAATCCGACCAACCGTGTCGCTGACGACCCTGCGGCACGCCAATTTGGGCAGGCACTCTTCTTCGATCCAAACCTCTCCAGTAATAAAGAAGTGTCCTGCGCGACCTGCCATGATCCAGCACTTGGCTTCGCGGACGGCAAGCCGCTCGCCGAAGGTCTCAAGACGGGGAGCATCAACACGCCGACCGTTCTCGGCACAGCGCACCACCGCTGGCTCTTTCTCGACGGGCGCGCCGATACGCTGTGGTCGCAAGCACTCGGCCCGATCGAGAGTGATCTCGAAATGGGCGGCGCACGAACAGACGTTGTTCGATACCTCGCGGCAACTCCGAAACTGGCCGAGGCGTACGCCGCTGTCTTCGGCCCACTCCCGGATGTGTCAAACCAGCAGCGATTTCCTGATGGTGCAAGACCGGGCACGCCACAGTGGGAATCCATGGCCGAACAGGACCGCGCCTCAATCACCCAGGCGTACGCCAATCTCGGCAAGGCTATCGAGGCGTACGAGCGGCAACTCGAACCAGGCGAATCGAACTTCGACCGATGGGTTGCATCCATTCGATCCGGAACGCGAGACGATGCGATCATGACCGGCGCGGCTATCCGCGGCTTCGCGCTCTTTGCAGGCGATGCCGGATGTATGCAGTGCCACTTTGGTCCGATGCTCTCCGACCTTGAGTTCCATGACCTCGGACTCCCCCCAAGCGATCCTGCCGCAGCCCCCATGCCTGGCAGAGGTGCAGGATTCCCGCTGCTTCGAGCCAGCGAGTTTCGAGCCGACGGGCCTTGGAGTGACGCCCCGAAAAGCACCAAGGCCCGGCGAGCGGCCTCGGCGAGGATCGGCCCGGAGCACTGGGGCTCGTTTCGAACGCCCTCCCTACGAAACGTGGCGGCGACGGCCCCCTATATGCACTCCGGACAGTTTGCACGCATTTCGGATGTCCTCCGGTTCTATAACACACTTGAAGGGCAGGTCAGACGGCATCACCATGCCGAGGCAGTACTGGTCCCACTGGAACTGAACGCCTCGCAGTTATTGGATATCGAGGCCTTCCTGGACTCCCTCACCGGCGATCGGCCGCCAAATTCTCTTTGCGTTCCGCCGGAGGGTTTTGGCATCCCAAAGCCCTGATCCCGCGAATAGAAACTCGCATATTGTGGACAATCGTGTACCGTGATCTATGGCGCGTGATCTATGGCGCATGTACTGTGACCCGTGGCGAGGGGCCTGAGAGGAGTATTTATGCTGCGTATCTGTCTTGCAGGGACCTTGGCCGCTTCGGTGGTCGGGCTCGCGTTTGCGCATACCGACGACCCCAAGGTCAACGACCGCTTTGGTCCGTATCGCGGTACTGGGTGGCAACGAAGCAGCGGCGAGGAAATCCGCGGACTCTACGACTCCTATGGCGATATCACGCTTCAGTCGTGGCTCTCGCTTGAGGACCTCGGTGGCGCCGATACCGGGAACGACTGCTGGGGCTACGTCTCCCCGTCGGGCAAGGAGTACGCCATCATCGGCGACTCCGACGGCACCAGCTTCGTCGATATCTCCGATCCGGGAGCACCGGTCATCGTCGAGAAGATCTCCGGCCCGAACAGCCTGTGGCGCGACATGAAGACCTATGGCGTCTACGCCTACATCGTGAGCGAAGGCGGCAGCGGTATTCAGGTCGTCAGCATGGCGAACATCGATCTCGGTGTCGTCACGCTCGTCAACACAGTCGACACCGGAGGAACGAGCGCGACACACAATGTCGCTATCAACACAGACAGCGGCTACCTCTACCGAAGCGGTGGTGGCGACAATGGTCTCCGTATCTATGACCTCAACGCAAATCCAACGAACCCGCCATACGTCGGCTCGTGGATAACCAAGTACGTCCACGACGTACAGATCGTCACCTACCCACCCGGCTCCCAATACGAGGGACGCGAGATCGCATTCTGCTGCGCCGGATTCAACGGCGGCTGGAACGAGACTGGCCTGTCGATCGTCGATGTCACCGACAAGAGCAATATCTTTGTCATCTCCGAGATGCAGCACAGCAACAACAACTACTCGCATCAGGGCTGGCTTACCGAGGACTATCAGTATTTCTATCTGAACGACGAGTTGGATGAGCAGTACACCGGGACAACCACAACGACTCGGATTCTCAATGTCAGCAACCTCTCGAATCCCATACAAGTCGGCACGTGCACCACAGGCTCGATCTCCATCGACCACAACCTGTACATCAGGGGTGACACGATGTATCAAGCCAACTACCGCAGTGGCCTTCGTATCTTCGACATCAGCGATCGGCTGAACCCCGAGCAGATAGCGTGGTTCGACACCTATCCAGACAGTGACGCAGCCCAGTTCAATGGCCTCTGGAGCAACTATCCACTCTTCCCGAGTGGCACGGTCATCGGTTCAGACCTTGAACGCGGCCTGTTCGTCTGGAGCATTGAAGAGCCAACCGTAGTCGCCACCGTCATCGACGCCATACCCGAGATGCTCAATCCGGCGGGCGGTGACAGTTTTCGCATTCAGGCAACACTGGCCTCTGGGGGCGAGTTGGACATTGATGGTTCCGTACTCCGATGGGACGACGGATCGGGATGGAGCGAGTCTTCAATGAGCATAGAGACGCCCGGGAATCCTGCGATCCTCAGGGCAACCTTCGGCGCCACCGAATGCAGCAACATCGTTGACTTCGAAGCCACCGTCATGGCGACCGATGGATTCAGTACCACGCCGGTATCCGATTCGATCATGTCTGCCAACGATATCCTGACGACGTTCGAAGACTCCTTCGAAACAGATCTGGGATGGTCGGTCGACAACAACTGCACCGACGGCCAATGGGGCAGAGGCACACCCGCCGGTGGCGGTTCGCGTGGCGATCCACCAACCGACAACGACGGCAGCGGCCAGTGCTTCGTCACGGACAACGTCTCAGGAAACAGTGACGTTGACGGCGGAACCACCACGCTCATCTCACCGATTCTAGATGCCTCATCGACAGATTCGATCCTCGAATACCACCGCTGGTACTCCAACGACTATGGCGCCGCGCCCAACGAAGACATCTTCACCGTCAGGGTTTCGGATGATGGCGGAAGTTCGTGGACGATGTTGGAGCAGGTCGGGCCGAGCGGTCCGGAGTCTTCGGGCGGCTGGTACGTCGTTCAGTTCGACATCGGCTCGATTGCCGGCATCGATCCGAGCAGCCAGTTCCGTGTCTCCTTCGAGGCCAGTGATGTGGGCGATGGCTCGGTCGTCGAGGCGGGACTTGATGGTGTCCGAATCACATCGATCGACTGTGAAATGTGCGTCGGCGATATCGACGGCAACGGAGTCGTGGACGTTGAAGACATCCTCCGCGTCATCGCCGGATTCGGCACCGAATACACGGTTGACGACATTCTGATCGTGCTGGGTGCCTTCGGCATCGACTGCTGACACATCCTCTTGTGACTCAATCAGAGCCCGCCCCGACATCCGTCGGGGCGGGCTTTCGCATTCTCTTGCACCATGAGTGGCTGCGAGTCCTGCACACAATGCGGAAACGCCTGCAAGGGTGGTCCACCCTCGACAGAATTGCCAGATGGCCATGGAGGCTGAGTTCAAGCCCACCATCCACGACATCAAACCGAATGGCAGCCGTACGCGGCACAGAGGCCGACTTCGATCCGCCGGCATCTCGATCACTATGAATTCACAAGTCTTGCCGAGCGCGAGACCGAGTCGAACTGGTGGAAACGAACCCGATTGTTCAGTTCGCCTGCGATGGTGTTTGAAAAGTCGCCTTGACGGTTCGAGCCGCTCGCTGCACGGTTTGCCGCACCCGCAGTGCAACCTCGTCGGCTGCGGAAGATGCAGCAAACCCAACGACTGTCCGACGCGGAATTGGCATTGGGCGGCAGACGTTCTGGCTCCAGAGCCCGAGTCTCGCGGCGAGTGTTGCAGCGACGAGACCTTGACCTCCAGCAGCTGCCACTCCGCCGATTCGATTTGAAACCGCCTCGGCTGCATGCTGCGTCACGTCGATCGCAACAGCGTGCACAAGAATCATCCGCAGTAGGCGAAGCGTTCCGAAGAAACCAGGGCGAGCACCGTATGCGCCTGCAACCTGTCGCATGAGCCGAAGGCTCCGCCAGACACACAAGATGGCATCGAGCATCGGTATTCCCGAGAGCGCCACAAGAACCCCCGTCCGCGCAGCTTCGTGCCGTATGAGCCGGTCGACGTCGCTGTCGATTGCGGCAAGCAGTACATCGAGATGCTCACGAAGCGACGCTGATTCCATCTCCGTTGAAGCAGCCACGCGAAACGCGTGCACAGCCTTTGACGATGGCAATGCCGCCGACCAATGCAGCACTGCGGCGGCGACATGGTTCGGCGAGGCGTTGGCAGTTGTCAGCAGTGTTCGGAGGCGGTCCACCCTACGGACAGCGAGCCATCCCGAGAATTCTCGCCAGATCAGTAGGAGCGCCAGCAATGCCACCACGACCGCGCACCCACCAACGAGCCAGCCCCACACAGGAGCCATGGCAGATAGCGATTGAATCTCGAGAACGACTTCGGCTGCCACGATGACAGCTATTAACGCGGTCATAGCGGCTACAAGGAGCCATCCGGGATGGGGAATCAGGCGAATCCGGGTGATGGTGCTGGCCTCCGATGTCTTGTCATGACAGTGTTGGGAAAACACTTGTTGTGTTTACGCTCCAGGCCAATCGCGGGTTCTATTCAAAGGAATTTGCGAGAAAAACAGTTCTCGGACACACCTTGGGCCTGTCTGGTGCGTAGGAGGGTATGGAAGGCGTCGAGCGACGCCCCACCACCCAGGAGCATCATCATGAAGACTCGAACACCGCACGACTGGACTTGGGAGACCTGGCATTCCCGCCTTGGTCGCCTGCTCCGGCGGGCCGAGTCTCAGTACGACCTCGCCCGAGGCGAGATTCTGCTCGCCACCGGCACCGGCAGCCACGACCTTCAAGAGTTGTGGGACTACGGCTGGACCCCCGGCGAGGCAGCCCGAGCCATCACTGAGGCGCTTGGACTCCGCTGACCACAGCGTGACTTCGACCCCCTCCCCCGGATGCGACGCGGCTCTCTCTTGAAGAGGGCCGCGTTGTTGTTCGCAATGAGCAGGCCCCCGAAGTCTGCTCGACCCTACAGATACCTAAAAAGAGCCTATTCCGTGCTTGCATCCCGCTTTAGGGCCTGTAGGCTAGTCAGGTGGAGAAGAGAATGGTCCCAGTGCTGTCATTTCAGAGTTTGATTGCTGTCTCAACGGCGGCGGTTATCGCAGGATCGGTTCAGGCTGGTGACACCACCGGGGACTACGAACAGGTCATTTACGACATGACCGGTGTCGAATACATGGGTGGCCCTCCAGCGATCGAAGTCGAGTTGGAAATTGGCTGGGACTCTCAGGTCATGGCCCTGCGCTGGGTAGACATCGTTATTGAAACGGCCAACAACACCGGCGTTCCCAATTGGGGCAGCGAAGCATACTTTGGCTTTCAAGCTGCCCATCCAGACGGATCGGTTGAGCCAATCATCGTCCAACCCTTCCCCAATGCCAATGAAGGGGGCGTATTCGGCCCCGTCAGTGGCACGCTCGACACCGAAATTGATAACCTCTTTGCCCACAACGCCAAGGTGTACCTGCTCACAGGCTCCACATGGGTTGATGGCTCGGGCGAGCCTGCAGGCCAATATCTGGGCGGGAAACTGATTATCGAGTATCTGCCGATCCCGGCCCCGGCTGGCATCGCCCTGCTTGGGTTTGCCGCCATTGGTCGCCGGCGACGAAGACGCTGATCACACATCCCGGGCCTTGCTGAAATGCTGACAAGACGGTATTCTTCTCTTGCTGAGATTCAGTCTCAGCAGGAGAACGCTCGTGACTACGACAACGCTTGACACGCTGGGCCTTGGGGCGACCGCGACGATCACAGGCACATCCGGCGACGACGCCGCCCTACTGCGGGCCATGGGCCTTCGCGAGGGCGCGGTCATCACAGTTCGCCGCGTCGAGCCCTGCATCGTCAGCGCCGGACACGCTCGAGTCGGCCTCTCGACGGTTCTCACGCCCACCATCGAAGTCGCGGTGACCGCCTGACACACCATGGAACGCTCGAAGAGCTGCGGTGACGCGGACCACAACCCCGCCAACATGGCTCGCCCAGTTGTAGCGCTTGTCGGCCAACCGAACGTCGGCAAGACGACGCTGTTCAACGCCCTGTGCGGTCTGCGGTCCCAGACCGCCAATATTCCAGGGACCACGGTCGATGCTCGCACCGGGACATGTTCGGATGCCCGCGTCATCGACCTCCCGGGTACGTGGGGCCTCGACCTCAATCAACCCGAAGCCGAGGCGGTGCGAGATTGCCTTGGGGGCCACCGAGGGGCAACCTTCACCCCCGACGTTCTGGTGATCGTGCTCGACGCGGCCAACCTTGCTCGCAGCCTTCATCTCGCCGTCCAGGTGCTCTCGAGCGGGATGCCATGCGTCGCGGCGCTCAACATGATCGACGTCGCACAACGACGCGGACTTCAGATCGATCCGTCCAAACTCGCCTCATGGCTCGGCTGCGAAGTCATTCCCACGTCGGCGCGGAGCAGGCAGGGTGTCGATGAACTTCGCGCCACATTCAGCCGCGCCAAAGAGTCGACCGCAACACTTCCGGACTCTACAGATCCCTCCGGGACCAGCGATTGGGTCGACGGTGTGATTCGCGAGAGCATCCCGACTCCGCCTCCGGCCGACCAGGATCGATTCGGCGACAGGCTTGACGCCGCGTTTACGCATCCGCTCCTCGGAATTGTGATCTTCCTAGCCGTCATGGGCGGCGTGTTCTGGACCATCTTTGAGTTCGCGGGCATTCCGATGGACCTCATCGAATTGATCTTCGGGCATGTCGGGGGCTGGCTCGCCGCAGTCCTGCCAGATGGCGCTGTGAAGGATCTCATCGTTGACGGCATCGTCGGTGGACTCGCCGGCACGGTCGTCTTCCTTCCACAAATCCTCATCCTCTTCTTTCTCATTTCACTGCTCGAGGACACCGGCTACCTCGCCCGCGCCGCATTTGTCATGGACCGCGTACTGAGAAAGTTTGGCCTACCGGGACAGGCCTTCGTACCAATGCTCTCAGCCCATGCCTGCGCCATCCCAGCAATCATGTCCGCCCGCCTGGTCCCGGATCGCCGAGACCGACTTGCGGTCATTCTCGTCGCGCCGTTTCTCTCGTGTGCGGCGAGGCTCCCCGTGTATGTGCTGCTCATTGGGATCCTCTTTGCAGAACAGCCCGTTCTTGCCGGGCTTGTCTTCGTCGGCGCCTACGTCCTGGCCATCATGGCAGCCCTGCTTTCGGCGTTGCTCGCAAGAAGAACGCTCATCAAAGGCGCAGCGAGGCCAATGGTGCTCGAACTTCCGGCATACCAATGGCCGTCGCTTCGCTCGGCGATCCTGACCTGCTGGGATCGAGGCTGGCTGTTCATTCGCAAAGCAGGAACAGTGATTCTCGGCATGGTGATCGTGCTTTGGTGGCTGAGCACGTACCCCAAGCCTCCAGAGCCGGTTCAAGCCACCAATACCGATACGTCGATCGTAGCTCAGGATGATGCGGCACCGATCAACCCCATGGCATGGTCATTTGCGGGACGAATCGGACAGGGAGTCCAACCAATCTTTGAGCCACTGGGGTGGGATTGGCAACTCAGCGTCGGCGTCATGACATCCTTTGCTGCCCGCGAAGTCTTCGTCTCAACGATGGCGGTGCTCGTCGCTGGCGGAGACGACACAGACGATCCACAGGTACTCAAACGCATCGCGACCGCCCGCCGAGATGACGGGCAGCCCATGTTCACCGCAGCAAGCGCAGCAAGTTTGCTCGTCTTCTTCGTACTCGCCATGCAGTGCTTGCCCACACTTGCCGTCACGGCCCGCGAGGCCGGTGGTTGGAAGTGGGCTGCGCTTCAGTTCGGCTGGATGTCCGGAGTTGCCTGGTTTGCAGCCTGGATCACATGGCTCATCGTCACATGGAGCGGCGGTTGAGTGCCTTGGGGTGACTGGCAGTTCTGGCTGGTGACGATTGCGAGCTTCGGCGCCATTCTGCTGTTGCTGCGACCCTTTCTCATCCGAACGCTCTCACCGCGAGGACGGAAGCACTCCAAACGAGCGAATCTGACGCTGGAGGGTCGACAAGTCGACCAATCCCGGCGATCCTCGCGGCATGACTGAGCAGTCCGCAACCATTTGTGTCATCGGCGTCGGTGCTATGGGCACAGCACTCGCACAGGGCGCCAACAAGTCTGGGTACCGAATCACAGCACTCTCATCCCGCCATCCCGAGCGATCGAGGCATGTGGCCAACGAACTCGGCGCTCATTTGACCGACTCGCCTGCCGCTGCCGCCGAGATGGCGGATGTCATCATGCTTTGTGTGCCGGATGATGCCATCGCGCCGGTTGCATCCGAACTAGGCGACGTCCGTGGCAAGATTGTCGTGCACACGGCAGGATCGCGAGGGCTGGCCGTGCTCGACGTCGCCGCAGGCCGTGGCGCCGAAACCGGGTCACTCCACCCGGTAATGGTTGTGGCAACCGGTGGCCGCGGACACGAGGCGCTCCGCGGCGCCACCGCAGCGATCGATGGCTCTGATCGAGCGCAGGCATGGCTGACCAACTTTGCGAAGGACTTGGGACTGGAGCCAGTGACTATTCCCGCTTCACACCGAGTTCTCTACCACCTCTCGGCATCAATGGTTGGTGGCCTCATGACCGGGTTGCTTGCTTCCGCAGTCGACCTTTGGGGGCAACTCGATCTCGACCGCGAGACGGGCGCCCGCGCCATGGGTCGCATGGTTCAGGAGGCAGGCCGCAATCTGGAACGTCTCGGCGTACCACATGCTGTCATGGGTCCGGCTGTGCGTGGAGATACCGGAACGATCGAAGAACACCTCCGCGTTCTGGCCATCAACGCACCGCAACTCGTTCCGCTCTACCGCGACCTCGTCACCTTGTGTCTTCCTTATGCCATCGAGCGAGGCATGCTCGACTCGCAGCGAGCCAAGTCCATCTCGGAAGTCCTGGGCGAAAACACGGGCCTTTGACACTTATGCTCGCGGACAACGTCCGAACACTCTTTGATGCCACATTTGAGGATGTGTTGGCACACCTACCACCCGCGATTCGCCAAATCATTGAACTCGTGCCCGTCATTTTGGAAGACCAGCCCTCTGATGAGATTCTTGCCGAACTGGACGTGCCCCCGGACGGGATCTGCGGACTGCACTCGGGCATTCCGCTGACCGAGCAGAGTGTCGAGGGGGGAAGCGTTCTTCCGGAAACCATTCATCTGTATCGCCGAGGCATTCTCGCTACAGCGGCGAGCGTCGAAGATTTGCGAGAAGAAATACGCATCACTCTGCTGCATGAAATGGGTCATCACTTCGGACTCGATGAGAATGCGCTTGAAGAACTTGGGTACGGCTGACTCACGCTCGCCGCATGGCGATTGTCGCGTCGTGCCCTTCAAGATACTCCTGCCGGCACACAACCAACGGCGTCCGTTCCATCGCCCAGGCAATGAGTGCATGCACATCATGCCGCCTCGCCGGGCCGAGATCTCGATCACGCCACTTCGAATGCGGATGTTCGGCCAGCACATTGAATACGAGACCAACACCGCAGGCCTTCCATGCGGCGTCGAGTACACGATGTGCATCCCGGTCGTTCATCGTATTGAGCGTGCCGGAAATGACGACCCAGTTGAAATCGGCTGGCAGCGGATCCCCGTCAACAAGGTCCGCCACGCGCACACCGGCCCAATCCGGCAGGCAGGATCGCGCATGAACAACCTGATCCTCAATGGCGTCGATCCCCAGATAGGCACTGGGACGGTCCCCGCTTTGGTCCAACCAGAACGCCAAGGCGGCGTCGCCACAGCCGAGATCGAGCACCGAAGTTTCTGCAAAACCGCCAGCCACGTCCTGCATGACCGCGAATCTCAGGGTTTGTGTTGCCGGAGTTCCCCACAATGTCGCCGCAAACCCGGGCCCGTGTTCCCTGATCGCATTGCGGTAAGCAGCGAGATAATCTCGGCACATCGGATCGGGCCTATTCAATACCGAGATGGCGCCCGAAAGCGCCAAGAACCTGCGCAGGGCCTACATATCGCCCCTTCTCATAGCTGCCTCTGACGACTTCGTCCTCGCCGTCTAACCAGACGAGATTGGGAATCCCTCGCGCCCCCCACTTCTTTTTGATGCCGCTCTTCTCAATGCGATCAAAGGGAATCGCCGGAAAATCGATCTTGTAGTCCTTCATGTACTTGTACATCTGATCGGCCGCCCGATCGCTGCTGACCAGAACGACCATGAAGTCGCGTCGGCCTGCGACTTGCTCATAGAACTTGACCAGTTTGGGAGTAAACCTGCGGCAGGGACCGCACCACTTGGCTGTGAAATACAACAGCACATCGGGTTGGTCAGCGAGTATGGAGGATGACACTTCGGTTCCGTCGGCCTGAACGAGCGTCGGACCAATGGCTGCGATGAGTTTTGAGTGATAGTCCCCTACCGTCGGAAGTTCGTTCAAATCGGGGGGGGACAGTACTTCCACAGGCGCGGCAAACGCCTTCTTCGCGCACGGTGTCAGGGCAAATGTGCTTGCGGGAATCGGATCAATATTGGCTTCCTGCAAGGACAGTTCGACATTCCCTGCAACTGACCGTTCTTGGATTGTGTGGGGCACTCTGATCGGGCCAACCTGTTTCCAATCATGGAACCCTCGCACGACCATGATTGGCCGACCCCCTCCATCGGGGCGTCCGAACTCGAACCGAGACGGCAAGCCGGTGTTGATATCGAAAAACAGATACCACGGCTTGCCGATCTTCGGCACCATGATCACGCGCCAATTGGGCTCGCCCGCAACAATCACCTCACCCGATACGGTCATCGCGCGAATGAGGTCCGAGATATCAAGCAACGCTGCGGGGTCGTGCTCCATGCGAAGTAGAATCGCAATGGCATCCGCCGCGGGAAAGCACGTACCCTCGGCATCCTTCAGCCACGTCTTGGTGCCGTCTGAGTTCTGGCTCTCATGCCAGGTTGAGCCGTCCATGGTCATGTCGACTCGAAAGGCGCCGTTCTTGCCGGCCCTGCTCAGGAGCGTCCCGGACTCCTCTTCCATCTTCCATGAATACGTACGAGTCAGGCCCTTCAAGCCCCGCACCGCGGCTTCGCCGCCGATTGCTTCGGCATAGGCATCCAGGACCGTCTGAACCTCAGGGACGTCACTCTTGTCCACAATTCCTCGATCGTCGGGGGCAATGGTGCCCGAGCCAACGCTTCCGAGACCACCCTTACCCTGAGCACCAGCAGCCTGCACGAAACAAGTGAGAACCACAGCCACGATAATGTGTCGCATTCGTCTGCATTCCTTCTGAAACGATATCAGTCTAGTCACTCCTTCAGTCAGCGTGCGAAACTGTTCTTCCGCCTATCATCGCTCGCCTATACCGAGCCTTTTACAGGAGAGATTGCCATATGAGACAGGAATCCGAACAAGCATTTCGATCGATGTACCGGGCATCCCTTGAGCCAGGTGTCCTCGACGTCAAGACCAAGGAACTGATGGCTGTTGTGGCCGCTGTCAGCCGACTGTGCGAGCACTGCCTGCACCACCATGTCCCGCTGGCGGTTCGTGCCGGCGCGACTAGGGAGGAGATGCTCGAGACACTGGACATCGCTGTCCTGATGGGTGGCGGCCCGGCCCACGCCTTTGGCAATATTGTGCTGAAACTCTATGACGAGGCCGCTGCGAAGCAGCCGCAGAACGCCTGAATCACAAGAGTGGCGGCGAGGCGACTCGCCGCCACTCTTAGTGTTTGATTCGGCAACAATATTCAACTGGTCCAGTTCGCCAAGATCACCAGAAGGTCATCGGTTCCGACCTGCCCGTCGCCGTTCAAATCGGCGCTGCATGGTGGCTCACATGGCCCCCACATTGAGATGACCGTCAAGAGGTCATCCGTACCAACAACACCATCACCGTTGACATCCCCGGGCGTTCCGCTCACCGGTCGGAGAACAGCCGCGAGGTTGTCTTGATCATCCCATGCCATCGACGTCGCAATCCATCCATTTTCATTGACGCCGCGGGCGATTCGGAACTCCGCGCCCCCCTCATTGTTGATGACGAGGTCATTGAGCAGCACAAACTCACCGTCAATCCAAGCACAGCCGTAATACGCAATTCCGGCAAGTGATGAAGGCCCCCACGCCTTGCCGACAACCCAGCCCGACTCGTTGATGTCGTAAGCAAAAGCCTGCCAGCCTTCCGGCTCACCGAGATACTCCATGCCGTTTTCGAGCGACCACTTGAGCGCGTGGTACGTACCGTCCTCGTTGGCGCCCCAGCCGCACACAACGCGCTGTTCATTGATGTCGGTGGCTCGTGCACCACCACCCTCAGGGGCTTCCAGTTCGATAATGGCGTCGACGTTGCCGTTCGGAACGACGAAGCCGCGCATCTTTCCAGACTCGAGCCGGGCAAATCCAACGACGTCGTTCAACTCGTTCACGGCAGAACACTGCGACTCGGTTCCCCCGAACGGCTCCACCTGTCGCATTTCACCGTCGATCCAAATACATCCACGAATGTTGTACGGCACTGTCCCAACCAATCCTGCGACGGTTCCGCTGTCGTTGATATCCAATGCCTGCCCATAGTTCCCCGCCGCCCATGTGGGTACTCCGAGGTCGGAGGTGCCATCTTCAGATGTCCATACGTAGGGATGGTACGTGTTCCCACTCGCGGCCGTCGAGTAGCCAACGACATGCCCGTGGCTGTTCATCGCGAAGCCCCATGTGTTGCCACCGTTCGGCGCATTGAGTGGCACGATGTTGTGCATCACGCTGCCGTCCCAATAGAACGCGTGTTGCGAAAGACCATTTGGCGCAGTGCCCTGCCCGCAGGCGGTGTTCACCTCACTGATATCGTGCGCACCACATGGCCCGGTTCCGAAGGTCCCGATTTCGACGATTTCAAACTGCGGCGCCGCAGCTGCCACGATCAGAATCATTGCATACATCACACTCACCTCTCCGTCTGAGATTAAGTATCGCTCCCCCTACCCTCTCAAGCGAAGGTCCATCCCGGAATCCGCATAATTATTCCAAGCATCCCCCGTCGCGGCGCTTGAGGTTCTCGCGCAGTGTTATGGGGCGAGCTTCGTGACCCACACTCAAACTCCAGTGAGAGCAATTGTCCCGGATCAGTCCTGTTTCGTACCTCTAGACGAGCAAACAGGATCAAAATATCGACGGAGCCACTTCCGTCCAGATCGGTCGGGCTATTGCAGTCGAGGTATGAATCCCACTGAGAATTCCAACCAAGATCACGCCAGTCCCCCTCAATCCCCGTTGAGGGGGACCGCAAGCCATTCTTAGCACAGCCTGCGAAATCTCTCGAAAAGAATTTCGCACACGTCGCTGACTTTGTCCATTCGTGGCGTGATCACGATGGGCTATATTCCGTGCGAGGACTGATCGCCACTCCCAATAGGGTGAGCGGGGCATCATTGAAGGAAGAATCAACTATGACGACTATTCGAACTACCACGGCCGCCATCACGGGAATACTGATGGCATCACTGACAACACCCGCACCAGCGACGACGAGTTGCTCGCACGGAGGCACGCTGCCCGACCACGTCGTTGAGCATCTCCGCCGAAGCCAGGTGTCCGTTGAGACACCCGGTGCATGGCGAGGAAAGGCACTCGAAGCAAAACTCGCAAGAGCAGGACTCCGCGCAGGACCGCGCGGCGTCTCCGGCGTTCTTCAGCTCCCTGTCATTGTCAACGGCTTTGCCAACGTCAACATCCCAGCCAACACGGTCGCCAACCTGCAGACCGAAATCTTTGACGGCCCTTGGCCCACCGGAACACTTGCTGAGTACTGGACCGAAGTGTCATATGGCGCCTTCACATTTGACGGTAGATTCGTCAATGGCGGAAACCTGCCTTCGAACGACACCGTCTACGAAGGGGCCGTCAATGGCCTAAGCGGCAACCTGATGAAGAAGTACATCACCGATGCCCTTGCCACGGTCGATTCCGCCATTGACTTCAGCATCTATGACAACGACGGACCCGATGGCGTGCCGAACTCCGGTGATGATGATGGTATCGTCGATCTTCTTGGACTCGTTCACCCGGAGTTTGGCGGCGAAAACGGTACAGCCGGGCCCAACACCAACATCTGGTCGCACCGGTGGACCTACGCCAATGCCTCAGGCGGCGGCATGCTGGCGACCGATGACGACGCTACGGGCGGTGGAAAGATCATGATCAATGACTACACCATCATGCCTGCGCAAAATTCTGCAGGCAATCTCATTGAAATGGGCGTTTTCGCGCACGAGTTCGGGCATGCTTTGGGCCTCCCCGACCTCTACGACCGGGCTGACTCCGAAGCTGGAACCGGATGGCACTGCCTCATGGGTACCGGAAACTGGAACAGCCCGTCTTCTCCGGCCCACATTTCGGTGTGGTGCCGCGCAGAGTTGGGATGGGTCGAGCCGACGCTCATGATCGGCGATTACATCGACGAACCAATTCGCGCCATTGGAACTCAGCCAGACGCCTACAAAATTGTTCACGATCCCGCAGGCGTCGAGTACTTCCTGATTGAGAACCGGCAGCCGATCGGCTTCGACCAGAATCTCACCGGATGCGGATTGCTCATCTGGCACGTCGACCCATCTGTCGGCACGGCGTGGAATGATGATCAATTCTGCACCGGGGGGGCAACACACTCCTATCTCGTTCCAGAGCAGGCCGATGGCCGCTGCGATCTTGAAGCCAAGTTGAACCGCGGTGACGCAGGGGACTTCTGGAACGACACCGCTGCCTCGTCCATCTTCTCGATCGACTCAACGCCAAACTCACGCCCCTATTCACAGGCCGCATTCGGGCCAACGATTGACGACTTTGTCGCCTGTGGGGATCCCATGTTTTACGATGCCTCGGTCGATCCGCTCCCGATCACAGAGGCGAGGCCACTCGACGTCCTTTTCATCTTCGACACTTCGGGTAGTTACGCCGACGATCTCCCGATCATGCTTGGCCAGATGCCATCGGTCATCGATGACATTCAGGCAAAATTCCCTAACCCACGTTTCGGCATCGGCACTTTCAGAGACTTCCCGATGTCACCGGTGGGAGATCCGTCGGATTGGGCTTGGAAACTCGACCTCAATCTGACGTCAGACGAACCATCGGTCCTGAGCATCCTTGGTGATCTCGAGGCGGACGGCGGCAACGATCTGCCCGAATCTCAGTATGAAGCTGTCTATCAAGCCATGACCGGACTGGGGCTGGACCTCGACGGCGACCAGGCATTCACCAGCCTCGGAGAGATTGAACCACAGCCGATCTCATGGGACGCCGCGAGGGCGCCCGTCATCTTCGTCATGACCGATGCGTCCTTCCACGATTCAGACTCCGAGGACTATCCGCCCGGGCCAGGCCAGGCTGCGGGGCGTCTGCTGGTACTCGGAGAACTGGCAACCCCAACCGTTCTGCATGAGGCCCCGCGGGTCTTCACGCTCAACGCTGAATGGGAAGGACCAACGCTCTCCGGCGGCTCGGGAGAGGGATCTGGCTGGGATCCTTCTATGCTCTTCGAGCAAGGATCCGAGATGGGCCTCTACAGCGGCGGATCGATCATACCTGCCGGTCCAAACAGCACCCAGTTCCGGGGTGCTGTTCAGGAGGCACTGAATCTACTCGCAACGCAGATGCCTGCAATCGGAACATGCTGCCTTGACACTGGAGACTGCATTGGGGGCGTCACCGAGAATGATTGCATGACGCTTATGGGCGGCGTGTTCGCATTTGGTGCCCACGTGTGTGAATCGGACTGCAACGAAAATGGAAAGCCAGATGGATGTGAAATCGCATTCGGCATCGTCGCGGATACCAACGGCAATGGCGTTCCGGATGAGTGTGAGTGCATCGGAGACAGCAACAACGACGGTTTCGTCAATATCGATGACCTTCTCTACCTGCTGGCCTACTGGGGCGAGTGCACCAACTGCGACCACGTCGACCACGATGGCGACGGTGATGTCGATATCGATGACATGCTGACAACGCTCGGGAATTGGGGCGATTGTCCGGACACGGGCGGATGTGGGGATCTGGTCATCTACGATTGCTTCGGCTCATGCGCCCCCCGCGTGTGGCTTGGCGATGGAACGTGTGACGACGGATCCTACGAGTACAACGGTGTTCCGATCTACTTCAACTGCGAGCAGTACCAGTGGGACGAAGGCGACTGCGAAGCCTGCGAACCCGGTGAAATCGCTGATTGCAACGGGAACTGCTGCCCAGGCGATTGGGTCGGCGACGGGTACTGTGACGACGGCACCTACTTATGGAACGGCGTACCTATCTTCCTGAACTGTGATCGGTATGGCAACGATGGAGGTGACTGCGATCCCTGACCGAAACGGGTCTTGCCTGGATCGCTACATCTCACCTGGAACTTCGATCGACTCGGGGCGTCTTGACCGGCGAACCGAGTCGATCGAATAGATGATCACAGCCGACCAGATAAGCACGAACGCGGCGCCGCGTTCCGGGCCGAATGGTTCGCCAAACACAAGAACCGCAAGCAGCAGTTGCCCCGTGGGCGAGATGTACTGGAGCACGCCCACCGATGAAAGCCGCAGCCGCCTGACGCAACCCGAAAACAACACCAGTGGGACAATCGTCACAACGCCGCCTAGCAGCAATAGCAATGAGACCCACCATGGCCCGGCGAGAACGGTGTTGCCGTATCGAACGTGGTCGAACCACAACAGGCCCACCATGAACGGCAGCAAGAGCAGCATCTCAACAGCCAGCCCTGCTGCTGGCCCGACATTCACTTGCTTCCGAGTCAGTCCATAGAGTCCGAACGAACCAGCAAGCGTGAGTGAAATCCAGGGCAGGCCGCCGAGTTTCCACGCGAGCACAGCAACACCGCTCGCTGCCAGCGTAATGGCAACCCACTGCATCCTTCGCAGCCGCTCGCCAAGCACCACCATCCCGAGCGCCACCGACAGCAGGGGGTTGATGTAGTACCCAAGACTTGCTTCGCTGAGCCTGTTGTCGATAACGGCCCACACAAAGACCACCCAGTTGATCGCAATAAACACTGCCGATGCGGCGAGGAGCAAGAGCACCCGCGGCTGCCGCAGCGCCGCCCAGAATTCGGGCATACGCCGCACCATCCAAAGCAGCACCCACAAGGCGGGCAATCCAGACACCACCCGCCAAGCAAGTAGTTCCCCGATTGGCACTTCGTCAATGACGCGGTAATACAGCGGCGTGACGATCGCCCACCAACCATAAGCGCCGATCGCCATCGCGACTCCGGCGGCTGCATGATCTCTGGTTTGCTCGGGGTGACCTTTCAAGGGAAGTAGAGAATACACTCCAGCGCATGGCATCACCCCTCCCTGAAGAAATCATCATTCATCCGCCCGCCACAGGAATGGCTGCGATATGCGAGCCGATTCTCCGAAGCGCTCCAGACTGGTTCGGTATCGAAAAGTCGATTGTCAGCTACGTCGAGGTCATCAAAAACATGCCAACAGTCTTGGCGATGCGAGGCGATCAGGCAGTTGGCTTCATGACGATCGAGCAGCACTTCCCATTGTCGGCGGAGTTGCATGTGCTGTGCGTCCGGCCCGAATGGCACCGAAAAGGAATCGGGAAAGCACTGCTTGATGCGTCCGAGGCGCATCTGCGACGTATCGGCACGAGGTTTCTGCAGGTCAAGACACTCTCTCCACGACAAGCGTGTGAACGCTACGAACGAACACGCCATTGGTATGAGGCGATGGGCTTCACGCCACTCACGGAGTTTCTGACACTCTGGGACAAAGACAATCCATGCCTTCAGTTGATCAAGGTCCTAGACGAAAGTTGACTCACCTCGGTTCGCCACTGATTGGAGTGGGATCAAGCGTGGAGAACAGAAGTCCGCCATCACATTGCCGGGCGCCTCAATAGGCAAAAAGAGCCCCCTCACGGATCCTCCACCACCCGTCATAATTCAATCCTTTGCGAACACTCCACCCACACCCTGTGTGCCAATCTCCCATACCATGATCCATAGGTTCTCCTTTGTGGCGTTCCTTCGGAGCAACAGCACTTGGAACTTCTACGGCGTCCTCCTGGCGACCAACTCATTACGCCAGGAGCCATGACGGCCCTCCGCCATCGCCTCAGAGCCATGAGTCGCCGCCAAGACCTTACTACTGTGGTGGCCTGCGCCTTCGATCATCGAACTCGGATGCTCCCATTCATCTTTACAGACACACGAATGGCACCCGCTGGCATTCGGGCAATCGGTTCGGCAATGGTCGATACTGGTTTTGAGAAGACACGGCTGGTCCTTCAGCAGTGGAACCGACGCTTCCGTCCATCACATATGCGGCTCGATGGGCGTATTCCAGACCTCTTCATGGTTTCATCCATGGGAATGCACGAGGCCGCATGCAAAGCCTTGGTTCGTGATGCACGACGAATAGATCCAAACGATCGCCCGCTCATCATTGTTGGCGGATCGCACGCTTTGTATGAGCCCTTCAAAGTATTCAGCAACGATCCAAATGATGCTGCAGGTCCTGACATCGCTGTAACTGGCGAGGAGTTCGTCTTCCTCAGCCTGTTGGAAGTCATTCTTTCAACGCGTAGCCAAGGCGAGTCAATGCGATCTGCCTTTGTTCGAGCACGCGACGCTGGCGATCTGAATGAGATTCCAGGCCTTGTGTATCCACTCGGAAGGCAGGATGGCGTTGCAGAACAGTTGATCGACACTGGTGTCCAGAGACTCTTGAGTGATCTTGACGAGTTGCCACATCCAGTTCTTGGATACAAAATCCTCGAACCACCAAGCCGCGCAATTGGGCTCGGATCCCATCCACTGCCACCCGAACGAGTACGCAAGTACTCGCCAATCAGCTCACTCGTCATGACGTTTGGCTGCAAGTTCGCTTGCCCGTACTGCCCGATCCCTGCCTACAACCAAAGGCACAATCGGGCCAAGAGCCCGGAGCGGATTGCAGATGAAATGCACCGCATCAATACGGAGTTCGGTCACCGCCACTTCTTTGGAACGGACGACAACTTCTTCAACAACCATGATCGCGCTCTGCAGATCGCTGAGACCATCGCCAGAACGGAGACTGGAGGATCGCGGCTCGGATCCAGAGTTCGCTGGGCTACAGAAGTCACAATTCACGACACGATCAAAATGAAGGAACACCTTCCGCTCATGCGAGAGGCTGGGTGCAGAGCCCTTTGGATCGGCGTTGAGGATCTGACCGCAACGCTCGTCAAGAAGGGGCAGAGTGTCGACAAGACCACCGAGGCATTTCAAAAGCTCCGCGACGCTGGCATCTGCCCGATGCCGATGATGATGCACCACGACTCACAGCCCCTCTATACGCGAGGCAGCCACTACGGTCTGCTCAACCAAGTCAAACTCCTTCGCAAAGCCGGCGCCGTATCTCTGCAGGTTCTGATGATCGTTCCGTCACCAGGCAGCAAGCTGTATCACGAAACGTTCACTTCTAAACAGGTATTCGAGCGTGTCGGCGGCAGACGAGTAGATCCGTACATGCACGACGGCAACTATGTGATCGCCTCGCATGCCAAGCGTCCGTGGACGAAGCAACTCAACATCCTTATAAGTTATTGCTACTTCTATAATCCTTGGTGGCTGCTCATGGCACTCACAAAGAAGACCAAGGTGGGCGACAAACCTGCTGCTGCGCAGATATTCGGAATGCTCGGCAACACCCAGAACATTCGCCGCACCCTTGGGTGGGCCATCCGACTGATGTTTCGCAAAATCCATCGGTACACGGCGCCACCGAAAAGTTCAATCCCCATGCGAAGCATCGAAGGGACGCAGTCGATCCACACAACGTCGTTCGTTCAGGTTGCAATTGACCGTGAGACGTCGGAGCCAGGCGTGTCTACTAGAAAGGAAACTCCTGGCAGGCCACTCGCAAAGGTCGACACAGCCGAGTGAAGTTCGTCCTGAGTGCCGCAGCATTCCAAATGCATGCTCACGCAGATACATCGAAACCGCACCGCTCAAGTAGCGTGGCAGATCACAAGACTCGGGCCAACACGAATCTTGGGCGGCTCACGACACACGCGAATTCAGTTCTCATTCGGGCGTCGACACACGCCACCGAGATCGCTTGAGGAAACATCGCATGAGTCACGTCCAGTAAGAAAGAATGAGCAGAATGTCATCCGTGCCAACGACTTCGTCTCCGGTCACATCCTCGGGGTACTCGCCGCATTCTCCCCATGCAGAGAAAATCGCAAGCGGGTCGGCCGTTGACACAGCGCCATCGCCATTGATGTCTCCAGGATGCTTGATGTCACTTGTGAGAGTGGGATGCCATGCTTCCGCCATCATCCGAAGTCCGTAATTCCAGCCAGCGTTGCTGCTGCGAGCAGACACTTCCTCATGGATCGAACTCCTCTCGGGCGAACACCGGTTCGCCCTACTCCATGAATGGCCCCCGCTATACCTGTTTATTGGCGAGTCAGCACACCCCCTCAATCGCAGACACCCACCAGATCCGCCGTGCGAGGAGAATCGGATGGGTGTCCGGAGATCGGTCGGACTGTTGCTTAAGATCGTGCGATCAAAGACCGTTCGATGTGCAGCCAAAGTGGTCCAGCATCGCCAGCAGATCATCGATCCCGACCGTGCCATCATTACTGAAGTCCAGCAGCGGATCGACTCCTTCCCAGCCGCCGATCAGCAGCAATAGATCGTCGATGCCTACATCGCCGCTTCCGTCGATGTCACCAATACATCTCACGTCGAGCGAGATCGCCAGATCACCGCGGCCTGACTCGGATCCATCCATCAACGGCGCGCCACCGACGAGTAGCGGATAACTGTCCGGTCGTACCCACATCGAGAATCGTGAACCGTGTTCGCCGCAGGCTGAGCCACAACGAAGCACTTCATCACACTGATCCTGTTGAACAGCCATGACCACCGAGTCGTAGTCCGCTCGGCCACCGTCATCCTCACACGTCGAAACCGTCACGAATCCCTCATAGACTGGCGCGTACTTAAACCAGACGCCATTGGTCTTGTCTCCAGCGCACCCTGAAACAGCATCCTCGGTCGCGCCAAGCGTACTGAAAGGAGTCACTCCTTCGGAGACGACTGCCATACCGCTGCACGAGTCGTTGTCGGGCTGCGCCGCGTGGACGCCTGCTCGAAGTACGAAGTCTCCGTCACCATTCCCGCCTGCCACTCGAATGAGGTACTTCTGATCACGGCCAACTTCCCATGTCACGTAGGAAGCGCCCACCTCGCCGCACGGCGGATCTGCGTTCTCGTTGCAGGCAATTGGCGAGCAATCCGGACAGTCATCCGCCTTGAAGATTGCGATGGCGGTGTCGAATGATGTCGACATATCGCATGTGCTCGCCCACGCCGTACCGTTCGCCGGCGAGACCCATGTGTACCACTCGGCCACAGGCTTGTTGGGGCTGCACGCACCCTCCGGGCCGGACTGGTAGGTGTTGTCATACAGCGAGCCATAGATAATGCCGCTAATCGGCAAGGCCAACGCCACCGAGTCGCCGGGAATACCCTCGAGCCGATAGCCGATGTTGAGGTATCCACCACCCGGCTCACCGGTCAGGCTTCCGACCCGAATGAGATAGCGCTTGTCCGCCGAAACCGGCGCCTGCAGCGACACGTACTCGCCTTGCCCGCCGAAGGCGGGATTGCCCCCACCGCTGCTCCCAGTCTCACACGTGCACGCAATCGGCGATTCACCACTGCAGGCGGCATCAGCCTCATAGAGGGCGATGACATCCGAGGCGGCATCTCCATCGAGGGTGATGTTGAGCATGCCGTTCGCGATTGGCGTGACTTCATACCACAGGTCCGGCCCGTAGAACATGCCACCCGGCGAGCAGCAGAGTTCCATCGGCGGGTCGTTGTCGTCGAGCCAGAACGGGTTCGGAATCCAGATGACATCCGTGTAGAAGTCCCACGGGATGATGTCGACGATCGTTGGCGTGCCGCATGTAGGCACATCAGGAGTCGGATTGCCCGGACATGGAATCTCCATCCACGTCGTATTGTTGCTCGAATAGAAGTCGACCTGTGTGTACTCATCCTGGGGGAGGTACATCATGAGCCCGATGTAGTAGATGTCGGGATCGAGATCGTTCGGCCAAACAAACGACAGATCACCTTGCCACCATGTTTCGCTTGAGAGATCGGACCAGGTCCATGTGGCAACGAGACGATCGCTCTCTGTAATCGTGTGGTTGTTCTTCGAGAGATAGATCCGCAACTCGACATCGTGCAAGTTCCACCCGCGCGTCATGTTCTCCATGACAACGTCGTAGAGCGTCACGACTTCATCTGCATCAGGACAGACCGGGTAGAAGTAACTCGGAGCAAGCTGCCCCGTGGAGTCGACGTAGTACGACTCGCAACCAACGTCGATCAGGGCTTGAATTGACGTCTGATCGGAATAGCCCGCGCGGATCAACATCGCATCGGCCAAGTGAAGACCCTTGCCTGTCTCGATAACGTCGTCGTAGTAGGCGTGCATCACCGAGTGCCGATCGTAGTTGTACGTCTCGGGACACGCCGATCCGGTGGACCCTTCACTCTGGTATCCCCATGTATGTCCGAGTTCGTGCGCAAGCACCGGTCGATACAGCGCTCGATCATCGCTGTCAAAGAGGTGGAGCGTATCGTCAATATCGTCCTGCCAAGAGAATCGTGGGTTGTAGTGGACATCGGTCTCTACGAACCAGCAGCAGTCGCAACCTGACGGGATCCAGAACTGAGTGACGCCAAGTGTGTCCGTTCCCCACGAGTATCCGTTGTATTGATCCTGCATATTGGCGTTGGACGTGAATCCACCGAACTCGTTATCCCCGTTGCCACCGGCCCATCCGGGATCGATGTAGTACCGGTAAATGTCCATGAACTGGTTGTAGGTCCACATACTGTGCATGTCCTTGCCGAAGGCCCAGAAGTCCTCCGGTAGCGCATCAATGAGCAAGGTGAGTTCCCACCGATTGCACACACACAGATCAACGACGCCACCACGATCGGACATGGCGCCCGCTTCGAGGGAAGGAATCGGTCCGTCAACGCCGTGATCGTGCATTGACAATGCGGATGCATCTCCTTGATCGATCTCTGACAGCATTCGAATCAGGTCGTTCAATGAGAGAATGCCACCCCCGAGCCATGGAGTGCGTGTGGTAGCCGACACAGCGCCTTCGCCGGTCGCGATAGGTGACGGCGACATCAGCGCATCAAGATCGCCTGCCGGAATCGCCAAGCCATCAACAACTGCATCGAGATTTGGGGTAAGTTCAAGCATGCCATTCTCACCGAGTCCGGTGATCCCCCGCCGATCAAATCGCATCGGATAGATCTCGCCTGATCCGCCTTCATCGGACACCAATCGAAAGGCCCCCTGACCCCCCGCGACGATATCCCAACTGCCCGCAACCTGATCACGTTCTTGGAGCAGCAGCAGATATGGGCGGCCGATCTCCAGTGCGGGAACGTGGCCGGCAGACTGAATCATGTCGCCCTGAATCTGCGCCCGGTACATCATGAGTTCATCACCCTCATCCAGAGTTGCGCCGCGCGAGAGCACGGGCGAGATGACCTGCATGACGTCGCACAGTTCCCGTGTTCCGGCATTTCGGCCATCGATCGTGGCTTGATGCCCCGTCGGAATGGCGATGACACACAAATCGGTCCCTGCAAGCACGTCATCGATCCGGTGAATCCGACCATGGCCGTACACGTCCGGGTTCAGGAACAAGGCTCCGCAAGCGGCAGCCATCAACAGTCGGCGTAGTGACATCATGAAATACTCCTCTCGCTCCCTTATCTGGAAGCCGAATCGAGCGTATCGGATTCGGCCGAAGGCTCGTACCACTTAAATCGGCGGGAGTACGTTATCGCCCCTTGAGGGGCAATGAATCTGTTGCTACTAGGCATTTAAAATGCCAGACGGGCCTGATTGGGATCGGAATACATGCCGAATAGGCGGTCAAGACGGCTCGCTTGAAGGACTTGCATCGGCCGCGCCTCCTTGAGGCCTCCGAGAACCATGCGTAGCGCATTGGCGCGAGATTTCTTCAAGTCAAAACGCTCTCATCTCGTCGCAAGAACGCCAAAACTCGGCGGTGATATGAATCGATGGGATTTCCGCCGCTGACCGAGTTCAAGACACTCTGGAGAGAAGGCAATCCCTGCCTGCAACTCATCAAGGTTCTGGATTAACCTCGACGCGCCCAGGTTCGCGGCGCCCCGACCCATCGCGCCTCTCAATCGCGTCGCCAAGATCACGTCTGGCAGACTCCGCAACGGAGAGCATCTGTTCAAGGACCTCGGGATGCGCCGCCTTCACATCCGTGGTCTCGGCCGGGTCTGCATCGAGGTCGTACAGAGCCAATTCCTGCCGAATACCGTAGGTGTACTGTGTCGGTACTCCCTCCGCCCCACCTGCTCGACCCTCAAGTGATCGATAGCCGTGCGGAAGGTGGAGTTTCCACTTTCCACTCCGAATGGCCTGCAATTCATTTGTTCGGTAGTAGTAGAGCAATGCATCTCGCCCCACACCCGTCCTGCCTGTGACCAAGTCCGTCATGTCCCAACCATCGACGGGTCGTGACAGCGGTGCCCTCATTGCGGCAGCCAGAGTCGGAAAAAGATCGATGCTCCCCCAAGGAGCGTCCTCGACATGTCCCGCGGGAACATGTCCCGGCCAGCGAATGATGCACGGCACCCGAAGGCCGCCCTCGAACGTCGTTCCCTTTCCCTCTCGCAGGCCGGCGGTCCCCCCTGCGTGATCGCCGTATGAGAGCCACGGTCCGTTATCACTCGAGAAAATAACGATCGTGTCGTCGCGCACGCCGACGCGATCAATCGCAGCTAACACTTCACCGACGCTCCAATCGATCTCCTGCATCACATCGCCGTACAAACCGCGGTCGCTTGTCCCCTTCCATGCAGGGCTGCACGCAAGTGGCACGTGCGGCTGTGGATGCGCGAGATACAAAAGGAATGGTGTGTCGGCGTGCTGCTCGACAAACGCCACCGCACGCTCTGTGAATCGCTGTGTCAACGGATCCTGTTCACTGAGCTCATCGATACGATCGACCGTCTTCTCACCTTCGATGAGCGGCAGTGGAGGCCAATCCTTCGGACGCTCTGGATGTCCCGGCCACATGTCATTGGAGTACGGGATACCGAAGAACTCATCGAATCCATGTCGCGTCGGAAGGAACTCGGGCTGATATCCAAGATGCCACTTGCCGAAGATCGCAGTGGCATATCCTTGCGACTTCGCCAGTTCAGCGAGCGTAATCTCGTCCTCGTGCAGACCAACCTTGCTCCACGGCCCCAGTGCTCCATGTATACCGAGACGGTTCGGCCAGCACCCAGTCAGCAGCGCACACCGCGAAGCCGAACACACAGGCTGGGCTACGGTGAAATGTGTGAAGCGAGTACCGCTCTGCCCAAGTCGCTCAAGATGAGGCATCGACCAGCCCACTGCGCCTTGAGATGGAAGATCCCCCCATCCCATGTCATCCACGAACACAATGACGATGTTCGGAACGCGATCATCGGCGGCAGCGACTGGCTGTATCTGACCGAGGAATGCCGACGCGATCATCAGGACGGAACTGATCACCATGGCTGAGAGGCTACCGCGGTAGTGACCTCAGATGGGCATCAACTCTGAAACTATGCCATCGTCGGCAGTGGATGTGGTGCACGATCAACTGCCCTCGGAATCCTGAAACGCCAATCGTGCCTGATTCAGATCGGCATAAACGCCAAAAACACGGTCAAGACGGCTTGCGCGGAGAACTTGCATCGGGCCCCCGCTGACGTTGCAGAGTTTGACATCGCCACCCACCTTCGCCGCTCGGCCACGAATACGGATCAACGCACCAAGTCCCACGCTAGATACATGTGTCAACCGCTCGCAGTCGATAATCAAACGACTGATTCCACCCTCGACGATTGTCAGTACATCCTCGGTAAAGCGGTGGGCATTGGTCCCGTCGAGACCGCCATCGGCCCCAATAACCAAGATGTTGCCGTCAATCTCACGGGGGATGAACTCCATCGGTCAGGCCTCCTCCTCAAACCGCTCTCTGGCTTGCTCCAGCAGGTCACGGCACATCTGGAGTCTGGATTTCACCGCCTCTGGCAAATCAGTCGACTTGAGCCTTGCCCGAACCTGCTCGGCTGCAGCATCGACGTGCTTACGAAGATCGTGTCCAGCGGCAACAGATTCCAGCAGAGCTTTCATGACTTCAGGGCAAATGTTTCGGACCGTTGTTTCTAGCGCAGGCCATCGCAGGCCGTTTCGTCCCACAGACGCATTGGCTTGAATCAACAATCTCGCAATACCGGCGTGGCAATGGTCAACGGCCTCACGCAGGGCTGTCCAACCTGCCGGTGTGGTTTCACCGACGTCGGCATGGTGCCGGATTAGCGAACGAACGCACGGCTCACATCCACTTCGCGCAGCAGCCATGAGCGCCGACCAGCCATGGATGGTTATTCGATCGACATTGGCGCCTGCATCAAGGAGTAGTTTGAGACAGTCCGGATGATCGCGAAGCGCAGCGAAGTACACACCGTCGTGTCCATTATGATCGGTTGCAAGTAGATCCGGATCGCGATCAAGCAATACGCGGAGACATCCGGCAGAACCCCACCAAGCCGCAGCCATCAGCGGTGTGATGCCTCGGCTGGTTTCGGCGTGAGGATTGGCGCCGTGCTGAAGCAGTATCGAGGCGATTGATGGGCATGCCCCTTGGCAAGCGGCGAGGAGCGGTGTCATCTGGGATGAGCCGCGAGCAACATTCACTGATGCACCGTGGGCGAGAAGGATGCGGGCTACCGCCTGGTGGCACCCAAGCGCCGCCTCCGCCAAGGGCGCGAGCGTCCCGTTCGGACCATTAACATCGGCTCCGGCAGCCAACAGCGCCGCCACCGAACCTGTATTCCCGGTAGATGCTGCAACGCCGAGGGGGCAAACTCCAAGGCCGCCCTGCACGCCGGGGAACACCGTATTGGCATCCTCCCCACCCCTCAAAAGCTGCTGCAGTTCGGCAAGGTCGCCAGTGGCGGCGGCGCGAATAACCGGCGGCACGCCCGCCTCGGCGGGCTGACTGACCACGACCGCAGAGCCGCTGGTCAGCAAGGGGACCTCGGGACTGGACATCGGCTCGCCCCCGGCGCCTCTGATGAATCCGAGCAGACCAAGAACGACCATGAAAGACTGAAAAATAAGGCTTTTTTGCACGCCTGCGCTCCTGGACGGCTCTTGGACACACTCCGAACTGTCAGTCTACTTCATGCTCCGAAAAGATCGAGACCCGACAGGCATTGTCAGGCTGGAGGTATTCCTATGCCGCAGGTCAGACCGACCAACGAATCGCAGCCGACCCACTCCGGCGACGCCGATCGGGCACTCGCCCGCACGTGGCCGGTCGTGTCAGTTCGCTGGGTCGATGCCGAGGCCCGTGGAGGGCCTGGCTGGGAGGATCCAGAGGACATGGTGGAGTTTGCGCTTCGACCGCTCGCCGAGGTCCATACGGTCGGCCTGCTCATTCACGAGTGTGAGCAGTTCATTGCCTTGACCGACTCCCGCGGGCCAGATCAGATCGGAAGCGTGCAGAAGATTCCGAAGGCCTGGATCAACACCATGGAGATCATGGTCCCGACTGAAGAAGACATTCCACCTTCGCTACCACTCGATGGCGCACGCGCAGGTTGATTCAGCAGCGGGAACGAATTCCAAGATTGCAAAAAAAACGCGAGGACGAGTCGTTGGACTCGTCCTCGCTTCTTCTCTCCTCCCCCAAGTGCGGGGGTCCCCCCACACACTTGAGGCAGTCGCTGGCTGCTCGGCCGGGCTGAGCTGGACCGGTTCATCTTCCTGTTGCCTTTCGGCGTAGGCGATGATCGGCGCTCGCGGTGATCTCGGTAGGCGACCCTACCTTACCCGGTGCACATCGGGCGTGTCGGTTTCCGTTAAGTGGCAGCGTCCTCGCCGCGTTGCCTCGCGGTGAGCGTTTGTGGCATTTACGCTCCACTCCTTTCGAGCTGCGCTACTTTCTGTGCATGGCATTCGGATCTCCCGTGGTTCCCGTCGGAACCATGGATCCCATGCACGAGCAGTGCTAGCCTCCTCGCGGTCTTGGCAAGACTTCTATCAACTTTGACTTTGAACACGAATGTTCTCCGCCGATCCCACGCCCGGTGTGGGTCATAAACTGATTGCTCGACTTGGTCGCGTGAGGTGGTCCACAGCATCAATTGCTCGGGCCGCCGGAACCGCCGGCCCGGGCAGCCATGCTGCCCTCGAACTCCTCATTCCACTTCCATGTCCATTCCGTGCAGGACACGGCCTGGTATTTCCATGGCTGAGGTTATTGGACTTGTCGCGATCGTCGCGTCACGAACTCGGTGCCCGAAGGCTTTCCTTGTTCGCTTGTTTGAGGCGTCGATCCGTTTCTGGTGGTTTCGTGTGCTTCCCCGTATCGAAACACGGTTCCGTTCACGGCCTTCCAGACACCATTCGGTACTGCAGTCCCGTTGCCACGATCGTTGTGTGGCGCCGGGCCGAATGCGACTGCGAGAAACTTGGGTGCGTTCCGATGTGTTCCGTCGGCCGTTCCTGGAATGTCGGGAAACCATGGAACGTTGCTTCGTGACCTTTCGGTCTCTCAGCTGCTTTCGGATCGGAGGCTTTTCTCGCTGTCCGACACGTACTTCTCCGCTTTTCAAAGAGCCTTTCGCCAGCCCGGCCTCGACCGAGCAGCCAGCGACAACGCACGCAGTAATACGTCGCGCAGCTCTGCGCCGCAAGTCCAGCGAAGTCGGTGGATGAAACCGGGGAGAAACCGGGGACAAACGGTGGAAGGTGTCGCAAGTGCCTGACACACAGCACCTACGAATTGTGACTACTTCGCCTCATATTCAAACTTCTGGCCTCCAACATCGGCCGCCACGATCAATCCTTTGTTGTTTCGTGTGAAAATGACAACGCCATGGCTGTAATTGGCCATGTCAAGACCTCCATTTTCGCCGGCAACGGCGCCGGCAGAGGCCTGTCCGACGAACTGGTTGTTCGTGAACTTGTCGAAAGCAAACCGATTCTCGAAGAAGATGATCTCCGAAAATGTCTGGCCGCCAATTTGCGCACCGATGGTGACGCTTGTCGCCTTGGCATACCCAACAAGTTCACCTCCGCGATACACCTCACCGGACCCACTCGCGACACCAACGCCGACAGCGCCCTTCGTAATCTTCGGAAATACCGCGTAGGCGTATGCGGAGTCGAAGAACTTGCCCGAATTGGAGTCTCGCTCAAATCCTGCAAGTGCGATGGACGCCGAATTGGAGCTGTCCAGACGCTGCCCTGCAGTTGCAGGCTTTGGGCCGGACGAATTGCATCCAACGGCCACCGCAGAAACAACACAACACGCAAAAAGTGTTTGAAGCATCATGGATGCGCTCCTTTTTATAAGGCGTTACGGAACTGAATGGGGATAGTACCGACCACACCACATAGCGGCGAAACTATTCGGTTCCACAACGCCGCCGCGAGCCGTTTGGTCCTCGATACAAAGTAAATTGGAGCCCCACATCGGTGAATGCCCGCAATTCTCTCTATCGTGACCAGCATGACCCTTGAGGTAATTGAGTTTCTGGAGCGTATTGACGCGGCTGTCGGGTCCGCCGCGGCACCCATGGCAAGGATTGCCTGCGCAGCCGCCCTGCTGCATAAGCAGGCCGCGGACTCCGACGATCTGGAACCGCTGCTCCCAATCCTCAGTAGCCACTTCGCCACCACCGATGCCGTGCCTGCCAAGGCCCGCCGCCGCGCCGGAGCTTTCTATACACCCACCGAACTGGTCGCGTTTATTCTGGATCACACGCTTGATCCGTGGCTGGCAGGCGGTGCCTGCGACATGCCAACTGTGCTCGACCCGGCATGCGGCTCCGGGCGGTTTCTCTTGGCCGCAGGTGCCCGGCTTGCAGCGTTGCACCGCCACCGCGTTGGCGGTTCTGAATCCGCGGCGTGGCGATGCATCGGACCGCAACTCACCGGATTCGATCCAGATCCACTCGCGACTGCATGGCTCAGAGGTCGCATCTCGTCGCTCGCAGGAGACGCTCCTGAAGCAGCAATCGGCATTCATACCATCGACGCGTTCCACGACGATGCGTTGCCTGCGCATAGCGCCGACATCATCGTGGGCAATCCGCCCTTCGGCACGCCGCTTCGGCGCCGGACGGATGCCGAGACGCTTCGCCGACGCGCCGCAATCCTCGCCGGAGCTCCGATCGGCCCCTACGCCGACATCGCCTCCATCTTTTTGCTGCTGGCAGGCAAATCACTGCGCAGCGGCGGCCGCATGACACTCGTCCAACCGCTCAGCGTGCTCGCCGCCCGAGACACCCAATCCATCCGCGACACGATGCTCAAGAACTGCCAGCCGACATTCGGATGGTCCACCAATGCCCGCATCTTTGACGCGCAGGTACACGTCTGTGCCATTGGCATTCACAAACGATCGAGCGGAGATCCTGCGCCAGTTCGCCGGTTCGGTGGCCTTCCCACCACCGAGTACACACCATCGCCGCGCCCCGGCATCGGTCACTCATGGGCCACACTCGCCTCGCCCGCCTTTGGCGTGCCGGATCTACCGCCGTTTGAACAACTCGGAACGCTCGGAGGCATCGCCCACGCCACCGCCGACTTCCGCGATCAGTATTACGGATTACTTCCAGCACTCGTCGAAACGCCAGATCCGATTCCCCCTGAGGTCGCCCCGGTCGTCACGACCGGCGGACTCGATGTGGCCCAATGCCTGTGGGGTGAGCGAGCGATGCGGCTTCACAAGCAATCCTGGCACCGTCCAGGTGTCACGCTTTCCTCGCTTGAACCGTCCATGCAGGACTGGGCGGCGTCTCGACTCGTCCCGAAGGTGCTGCTCCCAACACAGACCCGCATTCTCGAGCCGGTTCTTGATATAGACGGGCAGTGGCTTCCAAGCGTCCCGATCATCAGCGTGACGGCAGAGCGACTCTCGGAAGTCGCAGCCTTGCTGGCTTGCCCGCTCGTCTCGCTGATCGCCATGCATCGACACCTCGGAACGGCCCGCAGCCCCTCGGCGATCAAACTCGCGGCCCGAGATGTTTTGGCGCTGCCGGCGCCGCCCCACCAAGAACTCTGGCACCGCGCGGCAACTGCATTCACTGCCGCGACCCACGCCGGTAACGACGCATCCCGCAATACCAGCCTGTGTGAGTCCGCGAGATTGATGCATGAAGCATTCGGGCTTGGCGTAGACGTATCAGAGTCGATCCTCGCGTGGTGGCTGCACCGACGTCACTGAACCACCTTGCAAAACAAGAGACGGCCAGCCCCTTAGGGACTGGCCGGCATTCTCCTCTCCCATAATACTCGGATCAATCAGTTGCAGGGCCCCCAGTCAGAGAGCACGATCAGAATGTCGTTCACGTCGACGACGCCATCGCCATTCACATCGCCAGGGCAATATGCCGGGCACTCGACCTGATCACACGGTATCTCGTGCCGGATGCCGTGAACCATGTCACAATCGTCAGCAGACAGCATGAGGCAGCCGCCGTTGATACAGCACGCGCCCATCATCGGTTTGCTGCATGCGGCATCGTCACACAATGTATCTGGGCCGAGCCACTCGCCACCTTCCTCGCCACACTCCCATTCGCCCAGTTCCACACATATCACTTCACCGTTGGGCGTTGTAATACAACATGCACCCGACTCATCTGAGCATGACACCATGTCACACGTCGATCCGGGGCCGAACCAGACTCCGAAGAACCCCTCGCACGAAGATTGTCCAGAAGGAAGGCAACCGCCGAGCATGCAGCAGGCGCCAATCATGTCCTGCGGACACTGTTCCCCTGCGCACTCGCTCCCACTGCCGTGCCAAGCTCCACCCTCGTGTTCACAGTGATCCGAGTTGGTCTGAATACAGAACCAGTGTCCGTCCGAATTCTCAAGACAACATGCGCCCTCGGCATCATTTCCAGCATGCGCCCCCGCCACAAAAAACAAACTTGTAATCACGCCTAGAAGCAACATCTTCATGATGTCTTCTCCTCTTGTTTCCCGTCCACAAGATTGGCATCCAATTAAACCACAAGCCTCCAAACGAGTCAAACAACATCGTCACATTCTCACTGAGATTTGAAAGAGCCCCGCCAGATGCTGCTTAGCGAGTCCCAAACATCCGATCGCCTGCATCTCCAAGACCGGGAAGGATGTAGCCGAGTTCATTGAGTTGGCGATCAAGTGCAGCGGTTGAAATGGGCACGTCGGGCGCAGCCTTACTCACGGCGCGAACACCCTCCGGCGCAGTTACCAGACAGATGAGTCTGATGTCGGAACACCCGTGCTCTTTCAGGACCTTGACTGCAGCAACGGCAGAACCACCGGTTGCCAGCATCGGGTCAACGAGAAACACCGGTCCATCCGCGATGTCCTTGGGAAGTTTGCAGTAATAACTGACTGGCTCCAGCGAATCCTCATCACGATAGAGACCGATGTGGCCGATCCTCGCCTCGGGCATAAGTGAGGCGATGCCATCGGCAAGACCAATGCCAGCGCGGAGAATAGGCACGATCGTCACCGGCGTCGCCAGCCGAAACACTTCGGTTTTCTCAAGCGGAGACTGGACGAGTTCTTTTTGCAATGCAAGATCACGACTCACCTGAAAGACCATGAGACCCGCGACTTCGGACACCAGCGCGCGGAAGAAACCAGGCGGCGTCGCCTCGTCGCGAATCCGAGCCAGTTTGTCTTGGATCAACGGATGGTCGAGTACTTGAAGATTTGGATGTTCCGGGTGAGGCATGCGATCAAGATACCTTCATGGCGTCACTCGGCTTGCTTGCTCGATCCAAACGGCGATATGGCACCGATCAGACGCCGCCGCTCATCCGCCGAAAGCAGCAACATGCCGCCGATGCCGCCGTACGCGATGGCATAACTACCGACACCGATCACAAGGTTCCAAATCGTCCATGTCCCGGTTCCGGCAATCCACGTTGGAACGAACAAGATTGGCGCTGCCAGCAGCGCAACGAGCAACGGAGAAAAAAGCGGGCCAAAGAAATTCATCGGCGAGATATTGAGGATGGCGGCACCTCGCAGCGGAAGCAGAATGCCGTGGAAGACGAAGAAACAGATCGCAATCGCCCAACTCGGTCCCGAGATCGCGTTCCACACCACGACCCGATCACCCAGATCGGGCATCAGCATCACAAACGCAATAGCGAGAATCGGGCTGACGATGCCTCCCACGAACAGGGTCTTGGCGTACTTGTTGATGAAGCCAGCGCCATAGAGCAGAAAAACCCAGCCATCAGAGATTGCGCGGGCGGCCAGCCCGAGCACCATGATGCGGACAAGCATCGCAGCCATGTCAATGTAATCCTCGGCGTTCTCAATCGATCGACCGATCCAGAGCCGAAGTAGATCTTCCGCGAGCAGGAACGTAACAATGACCGCCGGCCATGCCATGAGTCCGTGCATGCGGGTCAATGTCCGAAGCATTCGCTGTAGCGAGTCGACATTTCCCTCGTCGGACGAGAGCCTGGCGCCAACAGCCTCGACACCGGCCGTCATTCCGATCGTGAACTGCCGAACATAAGACACCAGTCGCATGGCGAGTCCGAAGACCGCATTGCCAAGGAGGCCGAACCAGTAGTTGATGATGAAGGTTCCCGCTCGATCATGCATGTTCGTAGCAAGCGTGACGCCCGAGTTCCATCCGAACGTACTCGTGATCTTGCGGACCTGTTCGCGCTTCGCCGTCCACGGCGGCGCCAACAGATCGGGCTCGCGGATCCACATCACGACAATCGAAATCAAGACAACTAATGTCCGTATGGCGACCGCGCCTGCCGAGAGGTACAACATGCCCCAGCCAGGATCCAACGTGGGCCAAATCGCCCCAAACACCAAGACAGAGATCAAAAAGTCCGAGCGGCGCCCGAGGATGAAGATGTTCTGCAGAACGAATTCTTCGCGAACGATAAACATGCTGGTTGCAGAAGCGGTGATGCAGAAAAACAGCGTGAATACACCCTCAAAGACGAGAATCCACCGAGCAGCCCACAGGAACTCCGCGGGAACCTGCAGCAGCGGAAGCACGAGAATCATGATGGCGAACGTGAGCACCGTGATGCCACCTGCAGCGAGGCTCACGACGTTCGCAGCGGCGGCCGTCGGGCGGAAGTCGCCGTCGGCATGCCACGAAGATGCCAATTCTCGCGTCAGACTGGTCTGCACAATGTCCCGAAACAGCGAGGCGAGGCCCGCCTGCGAAAGCAGCAGAAAGAACAAGCCAAGCGCCTGAGCTCCCAGCCAGGACGAGAGCAACGGAACCAGCGCAATTCCGCACCCCAGCGTCGCCAACAGCCGCACATAGTTGCTGCCGACCCTGATGATCCCTCGTTTTGCTTCAGTCGGCATCCGGTTCTCTGTTCACATTGCGGAGCATATTGCTCCCCACGTGGATCGCCATGGTAGGCGCAGCGTGCAGCGGGGTGTGGGACGGCCCCTAGGCGGACCTTCACTTTGCTCACGCCGAGACCGCTCAGGGGGTCAGGTACCGAGGCGGCACCTGATCCCCTGAACTGATCGTCTCGAAGCCTGCTCTATTGAACAAGCCGCCCGAAGGGCGGCTTGTTCAATGGGCCATACAGGACTCGAACCTGTGACCTCACGGGTGTGATCCGTGCG